>SXUI01000003.1 GCA_005790605.1 Planctomycetia bacterium
AATGCGCACGCCCACCGATCGTTCTTGCCGCACGATGCGCTCCGCGAGAATACGGACCGTCGTCGCAGAGGGCGAAAACTTGATCGCGTTGGAGAGAAAGTTGTACAGGATCTGCTGGAGCTTTCCGGGATCGGTCTCCACCGATGGCAGGCCTTCCTCGACCGACGCTTCGAGCACGATCTCCTTCCGTAACGCTTGAGGCCGCATGATCGCCTGCAAACCCTCAAGGAGATCGGAGACATCCGTCGGACCAATCGATAGCTCCACGCGCCCTGCCTCGATCTTCGCCATCTGCAAGAGCTCATTGATCATCTCGAGCAAGCTGCGTCCGCTCGTCAAGATGTTTCCGATGTAGCGAAGTCGCTTTGGATCGGCGGTTGCGTCGTTACGCGCGAGTTCCTCAAGCAATTCCGCAAATCCCACAATTGAGTTGAGCGGCGTTCGAAGTTCATGGGACACATTTGCGAGAAACTCACTCTTCAATCGAATCGACTCGAAGAGACCAACATTCGCCTCCGCAAGTTCACCAAGCTTCAGATCAAGCCCCTCATTCACGGCGCGAAGTTGCCGCTGACCATCCTCGAGCCGCGCGAGCATGCCGTCGAATGCCTTCGAAAGTCGCTCAAAGTCATCACCCGTCTGCAAACTACTTCGCAGCTCGAGATTGCCTTGCTCGACCTTCTCTGCGACGGAAGTAAGTGCGCGCACTGGCCGAAAGATCACGCGCTTCAAGATGATGGTGAAGACCGCGATCGCCAAAATCCCCGCGCACACGCCTCCGACGAGAATCGCGAGGCGATTCTGAAGAATCTGCGCCTCAGCGAATTCACTCGTTCGGTCGATCAACAAGATGGCCACGAGATCATCCGGGCGACTGATCGCGGCAATGCGCGGCGACCAGTCCATGAATCGTCCGTCCGTGATGCGCTGCGCGTCTGCCGCGCGGATCGCCCGGGCATAACGGTAGAAAATGCCATCGCGACCTGGCGCATTGCCAAACAGCTCGACGATCTGAGGATTCGCTTCAAACTGTACGACCGCGTCCTTCGCAAACTGATCAGGCTCATCCTCAAACACGATCGCGTCAAGGCGGATGAACCGAATGGGAATGGACGTTCCTTCGCTTCTACCAATCGCGATGCCATCCTCAAACCAGGTGTCCGCGAGTTGGCGGCTCACCTCGAGCTGATTCTCCCGCACCATCGTTGCAGTGCGCATCCACGGCACGCTCAACGCGCCCGCGATGATCGTAAAAACCGCCGCTCCGAAGAGCATCTGGCACTTCGTTGCGAGTGAGATCCCTTGCGCCATGCGCTGCCGATTGTAAGTCCTGCGAGAAAGAGCGTCGATGCGCGCTTCCGTGCGGCACGCCGCAGTATCCTTCCGTCATGTTTCGAGCAGGCACCGATGTCGACAATGTGCAGATGGAGGATGTGCGATGCGACTTCTGCCTCGGCGCATGGACTCTCGATCGAGCCTTCATGGAGGGACATCATGGCAGTCACATCTGTGGCGACTGCCTCACCTCT
This sequence comes from Planctomycetia bacterium, assembly GCA_005790605.1. Taxonomy (GTDB): domain Bacteria; phylum Planctomycetota; class Phycisphaerae; order Phycisphaerales; family SM1A02; genus F1-140-MAGs142. Next base: position 1,530 of record SXUI01000003.1, read on the forward strand.
GCCTTCCGCACAACCGTGCTCTTTGCGAGTGATCCGCCCTACACGGACATGCCCGCGTGTTCCTGCACCATGTGCCTTGAATCACGCAACGAACCGAGTTTCGACAGCGACAAACGAGCAGCCCACATCTGTCGGCGCTGCGTAAAAATGGCTGCTGTCGTCCTTGAACGCGACGCGGAACTTGGTTGGAAACGACCCGATCGGTAGGTGCACCGCCGCACGAAGCGGCGCATGGGAATCAGCCGAGGCGGCGCAGCGTCATCGCGTGAAAGGGCCGTCCCTCGCGACGGAACTTCCTCTCGAAGTTGGTTCCGACAAGCTCACCTTCGCCAGCACTCTCTGGCGGCGAAAACGCTCCGCGCGCAAACAAGTGTGTCGCGCGCTCGACGCATTCGACATCCCACTGCCATAGCTCATCGTGATCTGTGACGATGCGGAGCTCTCCGGCGGGAGCAAGGACGCGATGGAAATCGGCGAGCGTCTGATCCTGCACGACGCGCCGCTTGTGATGTCGAGTCTTCGGCCATGGATCGCTGAAGTACAAGTGCACCACTTGCGCAACTCCATCCTCAACCCAGTGTCGAATGAATTGGGTCGCGTCTCCTCGAAGGATGCGCACATTCGTCAACCCGCTGCGACGCACTCGATCCGCTGCGTACTTCCAAAACTCGCCAGTCCACTCGATCCCAAGAAAATTCGTCTCGGGTTGCAGACCAGCCTGCTGCAAGAGAAAAGTGCCCTTCCCTGAACCGATCTCGATCTCAAGTCGAGCGCTCGGGCGCGGAAAGAAGATGTTTGGATGGAGCCGACCGGCGTCAGCACGCGGGAGCGTCGAGATATCAAAGCCGGCTTCGCCGGCGTCGAGTGATCGACCTTTACCAAGTCCGAATGACATCGCGTCGCGCGCTCCTTAAGTCAAAGACCGGATGGCTTTGGCAATGTTTGCTTTGCGTCCCGGGTTGCGGGTTGAAGTCCGACCGGCGGATCGCTCGGCGCCGTCGGTTGCGGCGCCGCGGCGCTTTCCTCAGGAATCGGAGGCGGAGTGCGTGCTGCGCGTGGTGGCAACTCGCCGCAAGTCTTGACAACCCACGCAACCATGTCGTTGAGCGCAGTCGCGTCAATCGTCACCTCAATCTCGCCATATTCGCTCACTGAGCCTGTCTTGCAAGGTTGGAAGAGATGATTCAATCCTGGATAGAGCCGCGTTTGCGCGGGAATGCCGCCCTTCTTCGCCGCTGCTGCGATCAAATCGAGATTCACGCGGCCGTCCACTTGAAGGTCCTTCTCGCCGGCCATCGCGTAGACGGGAACTCGACAGCGCTCAAGCGCACCAATGGGGTCATACGCAATGAATGTGGACATCCACTTGTCTTGTATGCTCGCGACTGCGCCGTCGGTTGCACCTTGCAACGCCGCCGCGTCCATCGTCGCGCCAGAAGCAGCGACCTGCGCGCCGATGAGCGCTTCGACCGCGACCCGGAGTTCTTCCGGCCCCTTCTTGTCGATCACCGCGTTCATCACCTGCACATGGGCGAGCAGCACTGCAGTGACTGCGTCTTCACTCACTCCCTCTGCTCGCATGATTTCGCCTGTCTGCCACGTGAGCACTTCCGCACCGCGTTGGCCTGGCGCAGCAAGGAGCACGAGGAAAGAGATCGCCGCCATCTCCGGATCCGTCGCGCCGACCCCTTGGTTCTGCCACATCGACACAAGTGGAGCGATCATGCCGCCCTCACTGTGACCGAGCATTCCAATCCGATCGCGATCGATCTCAGATTGCGCCTTGAGATACTCACTGGCGGCGTCCGCATCAGTTGCGAAGTCGAGCGTGTCGCAGCCGCCGAAGCTCCCTTTCGACCGACCTGTGCCGCGATCGTCATATCGAAGGACCGCAACACCCTTTCGAGCAAGTGCGTCAGCGATCACGGCAAACGGACGATGCCCGAGCAACTCTTCGTCTCGATTCTGCGGGCCCGAACCGCTCACGAGAACGACCGCTGGGAACTTTCCATCTCTTGCAAGTGCTGTGTTGGTTGGAATCGTGAGCGTTCCTGCGAGCGAGTGCCCAAATGGATGCGCGATCGCCGCTTCTCGTTCCGTGTAAGGAAATGGAGGTTGCGGGTCTTGCGGACGACCTCTGCCGAGGACCTTGTATCCCGGTGCGGGTCGAAGCGTCAACGGCGCAGAGAACCCGCCCTGCGTCATGCCGCCAACAAGCGACCCATCCGCCGCGCGTTCGAACTCATAAACGGCGTTGACGCCTCCGGGCAACACGAGGTGGTATCCCTTCGGAGTCTCGGTCACGATGAGGGGAATGCCGCGCGCGCCTTGCACCGGAATGTCAATTGCGCCAACGAGACCAAGGTCTGTCTTCCCAATCGCGATGGCGATCGCAATCTGTTGTCCGCCAACTTGGAGATCGCCGCGCCACGCCTCATACGCCAAGAGTTCACGCAAGTCGTAGGTTCGACGCACGATCCACGCTTGCGGTTCACCTTCGACTTTCCCGCTCGCGCCGATGAAGCCCCACTTCCCTTCGAGCGCCGTGTTCGCAGCGTTGAGCGCTCCGTCGAATCGAAGCGCGGCACCACGCACATCCACTGAGAACGCGATGCTTGAGCCGATCCACCGCACATCACGCGCGAGCGCGTCAAAAGCGAGCAACTGCGGCGCGATGATGCGCACTGTCGTTCGGGCGTCTGATCCCTTCGTGATCCGAATGAATGTGAAGAGCTCTTGTCCCGGCGCGTTTGCGACGACGCCACTCCCGATCCATGCGCCTTCAAGTGACGGCGCAGTTGCGGTCGGAACCGCGGGTGCGGCGGCTGGGCTCGCGGGAGCTTGAGCACGCAACATCGTGGGCATCAAGCCAAGCGTGAAGAGAAGCGCGAACGAACAAAGAGATCGAATGGAGCGTGGGCTCATAGCGAGAGTCTACCGAGCGACTTCCCCACGGACGCGCGAATCTTGAGCCCTCGCGACCGCCGCAATTCCAATGTCTTCGGACGAACTGAGCTCGCTCTCCGACCGTCGCGATTCATTCGCGCGGTCGGAGTCCAAAGCGAGTGCAGCGTTTTTGCCACGCGCCTTGGCGTGGCAAGAAACCTGCGCGAGCGCTCAAGGGACGCCGAGTGCAACGATTTCGCCCGCTGCGGGCGAGAATCTTGCACGAGCGCTCAAGGGACGCGTCGCCAAGCGACGCGCTTACTACCCGTGTAGAGCAACTCGAGGTCGTAGTACATGCGCTGTTCGGGTTCGAACAAGTGCACAACCACTTCCACGAAGTCGACGACAACCCAAGTCGTGCCCGTATCCGCAGAGTTTCGATATGGCGCGTTGCTCTGGGACTTTCCCAAGTCCTCGCAACTCTGCGCTGTCGAACGCATCTGTCGTTGACTCGTTCCCGAAGCAATCAGAATGAAGTCCGTCTCTGGGCGGCGACCACGCACATCGAGCAAGGTGACATCCGTGCACTTGGAATCGTGCACCGTGCGCGCGAGCTCGATGGCGAACGCGAGAACTTGTTCTGGATCTGAGTTGGATCGTGAGCGCATAGTGAGGAAAGGGAGGCGTCGCGCGAGGCGTGGATGAGCAACGGAACCGCTGAGGAAGAAAACGCGCGCCGCTCCAGTATTCGGGCGCGGCGCGCGATGAGATCAAACAAACGCGAACTCCAACGATCGCGAAAACTTATCGCGACGAATTGGAGCTCCGCGAGGAGCCCTCTCGACCTGGTCCGCGACGACCGCGACCACCCGCCTTGGGTCCGCTCGCTGGCGCCGCAGGTGCGCCACCTCGCGCAGCGCGCAATGCTGCGCCGGGATTCACCGGTCGTGGTTCGAACCGACGGGCCTCGCGACGATTGCGCTCCGATGGCTTCTCATAGTGCGCGCGGCGCTTGAGTTCCTTCGTCAAACCTTCCTTCTCGCAGAGCTTCTTGAATCGACGGAGCATTTGCTCGACGGACTCGCCACCACGAGACTTCACACGAATAGCCATGAGAAAAATCCTTCAACAACAGACAGTGCCGCGCACCGCGCGGACTTCGAACGACTCGGTTCCTCCCCGACGCGGGGACGGAATGCCGAGTCGCCTATAAGAATCGCAAGTGCCGTTCGAGTCAAGCGATCCTTCGAAGATTCGGCGGGCTCCGAAAGAGGTTCCTGACCGGATAACATCCCTTCTTCGACGCTAGACGGCTCGCATCTCGTCGAAACCCCGTTCTGGAAAGGTCCCCGCATGCCCCTGCTCGTCGATGCCTCCAATGTCCTTCTTGCACAGGGCGCCCTTTCGCCCGAGTTTGCTGGGCCGAGCCTCGACGACCTCACCCGTTACATCGCGATCAGTCGATTCGGTCGCGACTTGGTCTGGATCGTCTGCGACCACCACCTCTCCACCCTCCGCAGTGGAGGCATCGTCATCGAAGGACCAGGTGCTTGCGCGAATGCGGATGATCGCATCATGGAGATCCTGACGGAATCGAGCGTCGCGCGTCGGTTCACGGTGATTACGAGCGACCGCGCGCTCGCGACTCGCGCACGACGAGCGGACGCTCACACGCTCGCGAGCGACGAGTTTCTTCGGTCGGTGGAGCGTGATCTTCGCGCGGCAGGAACGCGAACGCGGACTCCAGTCACTCCAACACCGCGCGCGCTCGTTCCACTCTCTGCAAACCAAGTCTCACGCTGGCTCAAAGCGTTTGCACTCTCCGACGAGATTCTCGCGCTGCAAAGCGCCGCGCAATCGCCTCGTGTCAACGATGCGGCAATTCCAACCCCGATCGCTGCGATGTTGGAAGTGACTCCCATCACCGACGATCCGTTCGCGTTTCTCGATGCTCCCATTGGAGACGAGATTCTCGACGCACTCGCGAGTCTTGATAGTGCGTCGATCGACGCGCTTATGGATCGATTTGAGCCGCCGTTACCTGCGTCATCAAAGCCAGCATCGAAACGACGGAGATACCGCTGACCAAGACAGTCCCTATCATCAGCGCGCAATGACTCACGGGCCATCATCCTCCGCGGCGGCGTTCGACTTCGACAATCCGCCGAGCGACCCAGTCGCCTCATGTCTCGCCTGGCTTGAGGAAGCGAAGCAGCAAGCGATTCCAAACCCCAACGCGATGACGCTCGCGACCATCGACGCCAATGGTCAACCGAGTGCGCGCATCATGTTGATGCGAGGCTTCGACGCGCGAGGCGCGGTGTACTTCACCAACTTTGAGTCACGAAAGGGACTCGCGATGCGCTCCAACCCACGTGTATCGCTTCTCTTTTTCTGGGACATCATGAACCGACAGATTCGGATCGAAGGTGCCATCTCGCGCATCGATGACACTGAGAGCGACGCATACTTCGCGCAGCGACCTCGAGAGAGTCAGATCAATGCGTGGGCGAGTGCGCAGTCGCAACCGATCGCATCGCGTGCAGCACTTGAGGCGAGACAGGCCCAGTTCGCGGAGAAGTTCGCGAACGCGCCAGTGCCAAGGCCACCGCATTGGGGCGGCACGCGCGTTGCGCTTGAGCGCGTCGAGATCTGGCAAGGTCATCCATTTCGATTGCACGATCGGGTGCTCTATACACAAATCCCCGCAAGCACTCCCCCAAGTTGGCGCGTCGAGCGCCTTTGTCCGTAGTTGAGCGGGAGCGCGCGATTCTTGAGCGCTCGCGACTTGCGCCGCGTTGGGTTCAACCCGTGCTTCATGTTGTAAGCGCGTCGCCTCGCTCGCTTTCGACTGCGCCATCCGCCGCACTGAGCCCGATCTCCGGCGGTGCCGATTCACTCGCGCGGTCGGAGTCCAAAGCGAGTGCAGGTTTTTGCCGCGCGCTCTGGTGCGGCAAGAAACCTGACACGAGCGCTCAAACGATCGCAGTGATGGCGCTTGCGCGAGCGCAAGCGCCATCACGCATGCGCGTTTTCGAGAAACGCGGGCAGCGCGCGAACGATGAACCAATCGAGTGCGCCGCGCGTCGCGTTCGCGTCAACGCCCCACATCGCGACACTTGGGTCGAGGAACTGCAGGTCTGCGAGGACTTGCAACTGCCCATCGACAACATACGCCTTGGGAAGTCGTGTCGCGTAGTACGCGGTTGCAGCATTCGCGGTCGGATCGCCAATCGAAATCGTCGGCTGCAAGAGCAGCGCCTTATCGTTGAGATACCAGAGATCCGTCAGGACAATGGGGCGCAAGCGGCTGCTGGGATCCTCACAGTGTTCTCGCTGCCAGTGACGGATCACTTGCAGCAAACGCATCGCAAGGGGGCGATCACGCATTTCACCGCGCGGATGTGCGCCTACGACAACGGGTAGCAAACCTTCGGGGTCGATATCCGCATCGGGAGGGCACACCGCCCACGCGGCGTCAATCGCAACATCCGACATGCTGTGCGTATGTGAAAGAGGAGGGAACTTGTCGTCGCTCACGGAGACTCCCCTATCGGCGAGATGCCGCGTTCTCCTCGCGATTCACTCTCCCGCGCGCGGCGCGAGATCAACTCGGGGCTCAGGGTACGTCCAACCGGAGAGCAACAAGCGCAGCGGCTCAGCGTCGGTCGGCATTTCTGGCTTAGGTTGCTCGCTCTGGGCGCCCACGGCAACCCGAACTCCCTTCGCTGTGCGATCCATTGCGCGTGAAAGTCGCGATGAATACTTCGAGGACTGGAAGTTCTTCCTCGTCGAGTAGTACAAGATCGGGAGGAAGAAGGAATCGACCTTGTCCTTCCGGATGCATCGCACCTCAACGCTGCGACCCTCAAGCGTCATGAGCACAATCGAATCCGCGACGGTGAAGAGATCGCCTCCCACGGTTCGAATCCAACCCGCTCCGATTTCAGCGTCGGGCGAGAGCAACTTTGGGAGACCAATTTTGCGGCGAAACCACGGGTCGGTGAAGACAATCACACCTGCAGTCGCAACCATAAAGAACCCGAGCGCACCTTGCCAAGTGAGGCCTGCGCCATTGATAACGCTCATGACGCCTTCGACTGTGAACCGAAGACCTTGGAACAAGAGGTACAGCGCACCGAGCGCTCCGCCCGGCCGCACACTGCTCGCAGCAAGAGGTTCGGGCTCAGGCAAGTGACCTTTCGGCGCAAGTGAGCCAACCATTTCGTCGGCGCTCGCAACGCGCGTCATTTCTTCATCGAAGAGCATGACGGGCCGAGGCGAGAGCTCGAAGAGCGCCTCGTACCGCGCAGGCTCGAGGATCTCCGCACGGCGCAGCCCTCGGTGCGGGAGCAGCCGAGTGATCGGATGTTCCATCGCGCGTTCAAAGCGTTTCTTCTGGTGCGCGCGTGCCTCTCGAATGGCGCCAAAGACGCCCCACGCAAAGATCGCAGCAACCCAGGCGACGATGCAGAAGACCATGAGTCCGATCCACCATCGCCCCGATGCGCGCCACAGCGCGTACCCCGCGCCAAGCGCGGCAAACATAAGGACCAGTGCAACGAAAGCGCGTACAACAAGTCCTCCAGACACAGGCGCCGGATTCGCCTTCGGGGGCGGCAACGGCGCGATCATGACGCGACGATCGGCAAACAGCGTTTCCCAAGAGGCGAGATGCATGATCAGTGAAACAACGGAAAGGCGCGGCAGAACTCGCGCACTTCCTCACGCACGGATGCCTGCACTGCTGCGTCGCCGGCAGACCCGAGCACTCGATCGATCCATGCAGCAAGCTTCGTCATCTCAGGGGCCTTCAATCCGCGCGTCGTGACAGCTGGAGTTCCCAAGCGCAGCCCGCTCGTGACAACCGGCGAACGCGGGTCATAAGGAATGCCATTCTTGTTCACGATGATGCCCGCGCGCTCAAGCCACTTTTCCGCGTCGGCGCCAGTGAGATCCGCTGATCGCGGGCGAAGATCAACAAGCATGAGGTGATTGTCTGTGCCTCCCGAGCAGATGCGATACCCGCGACTCTGCAGCGCACTCGCAAGCGCGCGCGCGTTCTGCACAACTTGTGCGCAGTACTCCTTGAACGCGGGCTGTAGTGCTTCATGGAACGCGACGGCTTTCGCGCCAATCACATGCATGAGCGGGCCGCCCTGCGAGCCTGGGAAAACTTTCCGATCCACCTTCTTCGCGATCTCTTCATCGTTGGTGAGAATGAGACCGCCGCGTGGACCTCGAAGTGTCTTATGTGTCGTCGTCGTCACAATGTGCGCATGTGGAAATGGAGATGGGTGCGCACCAGTGGCGACGAGACCAGCGATGTGCGCGATGTCCGCCATGAGTGAGGCGCCGACTTCATCTGCGATGGCGCGGAACCGCGCGAAGTCGATCACGCGCGAATACGCGGAGTAGCCGCAGATGATCATCTTGGGCTTGCACTCCCTCGCGATGCGCGCAATCTCGTCGTAGTTGAGTGTCTCGGTGGTTGGATCGAGGTCGTACTCCGCGATCTTGAAATAGGTCCCGCTGAAGTTCACCTTCAATCCGTGCGAGAGATGTCCGCCCGACTTAATAGGGAGCGAAAGAATCGTGTCACCGGGCTCGCACATCGCCATGAACGCGGCAAGATTTGCGTTGGCACCGCAGTGCGGCTGCACATTCGCGAATCGGCATCCGAACAGTTGCTTCGCGCGATCGCGAGCGAGGTCCTCCACGCGATCATGAAACTCGCATCCGCCGTAGTACCGCTTTCCGGGATATCCCTCGGCGTACTTGTTCGTCAACCACGACCCCACCGTGTGCATCACCGTCGTCGAGACATGGTTCTCACTTGCGATGAGTTCGAGCGTGCTCGACTGACGATCCGCCTCAAGCGCGTAGCACTCCGCGATTTGCGGATCCGCTTGACGCAACAAGTTGAGCAGTTGCACTGACATTCCGTCGAGCGGCGAGGAGCAAGCGTTGGCACCGGATTGTGAACAGGGCGAGGCAGCGAGCGTCATGACGCCGATGATAGTGCCCGTGCGATCGGGGTACGCTTCTTGGATGTGCGCTGCACGCAAACCCCGCCAAGAAGCAGGTCCAACGCCACCGGTCGAGACTCCTTGGGGGCCTCTCTTTGCCTTTGAGAGATCCAACGGCAGTTTGAGCCTCGAGTGGGTGGTTCGCGGCGTCAAAGTCCCTCCGACTTGGAAACGCGCGAGTGGGAAGGACGCAGAAGGACTTCTTACTGCGGCGGCCGAGTACTTCGCGGGAAATGAGCGTGCAGCCTCGCGCATCCCGACTCCGAAGGGAACGCCATTCCAAATGGCTGTTTGGAACGCCTGTCGCGCCATTCCTCGCGGCGAGACTAGAACCTACAGCTGGATCGCGAAGACGATTGGTAGGTCACCGATGGCATGTCGCGCGGTTGGTCAGGCAATGAAGCGAAACCCACTGCCGATGATCATCCCCTGTCATCGCGTGGTCGCAGCCGCCGGGCTTGGCGGCTTCGCTGGCGCCACTGAGGGCGCCCTTTGCAGGCTCAAACAGGGCCTCCTCGCGCATGAAGCGACGGCTCGCCCGCGCAAGAAGTCGTGAAGTTTGCATGTGAGATTGCCGATCTTCCCCCTCCCTTGCTTTACGCGTGAGGGGCTGTGTTCACCCGCGAGAAATCGCAGGCGCACACGGCGTCCATACGAGATGGGATACAGTCCCACCCCCTCAGCGCACCGCGCGCAACACCGTCTGCTCGATTGGAGATCTCCCGCATGAAGCTCACGATGGTTGGTACCGGATATGTAGGACTCGTCACTGGCGCATGCTTTGCGGAGACGGGAAATCATGTGCTGTGCCTCGATGTCGACGCCCGCAAGGTTGCCATGCTGAAACGCGGCGAGAGTCCTATCTATGAACCCGGTCTGTCGGAGATGATTCAGCGCAACGCAAGCGCTGGTCGTCTCCACTTCACCACCGACAAGCTTGAGGCATACCGCCACGCGGATGTCATCTTCATCTGCGTTGGTACGCCGAGCGATGAAGACGGTAGCGCCGATCTTCAGTATGTCCTCGCGGTCGCAAGCGACATCGCGGATGCACTCGAAACGCTCGGCGAATCCGCATCGCCGCGCACGATCGTCGTGAAGAGCACCGTGCCAGTCGGCACGAGCCACAAGGTTCGCGACCTCATTCGCTCGAAGACGAAGGTTTCCTTCTCGATCGCCGACAACCCGGAGTTCCTCAAGGAAGGCGATGCAATCAACGACTTCATGAAGCCCGATCGCGTGGTCTGCGGTGTCGAGAGCGAGCACGCGAGTGAAACGATGCGCGCGCTGTACGAGCCGTTCGTCCGTCAGGGCAATCCCATCTTCCTCATGGATGTGCGCAGCGCAGAGATGGTGAAATACTCGTCCAACGCCATGCTCGCGTGCAAGATCTCCTTCATCAACGAGATGGCCAATCTCTGTGAGAAGTACGGCGCCGATGTCAACAGCGTCCGCGAAGGCATGTGCGCTGACAAGCGCATTGGCAATCAGTTCCTCTATCCTGGCCTCGGCTACGGCGGCTCCTGCTTCCCCCAGGACACCCTCGCGGTCGTCTCGATGGGTCGCGAGGTCGGATTTGACTGCGAATTGAACGCGTCCGTGCACCGCGTCAATCAGGCCCAGCGCGGCCACTTCTGGTCGAAGATTGAGGGTGCGTTTGGCGGGAAACTCGCGGGCAAGAAGCTGGCATTTTGGGGCGTCGCCTTCAAGCCTCGAACCGACGACATCCGCGAAGCCCCCGCGATCGCGCTCATGCAACGAGCCCTCAAGGCCGGGGCGATCGTGACTGCCTTCGACCCCGTCGCGCTCGAAAACCTCAGCAAGGAGATGCCCGAGGTGCACCATGCCGCGGACATGTACGCCGCGCTCGAGGGCGCTGACGCGCTCGTGATCGCGACGGAGTGGGCCGAGTTCCGCTCGCCTGACTGGGAGTGGGTCGCCAAACTTCTCCCCTCCAAACTCATCTTTGATGGCCGAAACCTGTACCGTAGTAGCGCGATGGATCAACTCGGGTTCTCGTATTACTCCGTGGGTCGTGCGCCGGTCCGCCCACGCTAAGTCGATCACAGCCGCCAACAGAAGGGTGCGTCGTGGCAGATTTACTCATCAGTGCGCCCGACGGAACGCTCCTGCATCAGTGCCGGATTGATCCCGCGCGGACCTATTGGATCGGGCGAAGCCCGAAGTGCGACATCGTGCTCAATGCGGCATCGATCAGCCGTCGGCACCTCGTCTTGTTCTGCCACCTCGGGGTTTGGCGCGCGCTCGATGCCGGTTCCCAAGACGGCCTGCATACGGAACAGGGGGACTGTCGTGTCGCGCAACTCTCTGTCTCGTCATGGGTTAGGATCGGCGGCGCGGTGCTTTGGCTCCAGCAGCCTGAACCGGAAATCGGTCAACTGGTCCGCGCGTCAGCACCGAAGACGCACGCCGCCCCACTGTTCAGCGGCGAGCAAGATGAACTCGCGCTTCCACGCGACACGCTGAGCGTCGAAGCAGCCGAACCGCCGGCGGCCCGACCGACGCTCGTGTTGACCAACATGGATGGAGGAGTGGAACTCGTCGTCGACCTCAGCGCGACAGCTGGCCGGCTCGTCATAGGGAGTGCATCGACTTGCGACATCGTGATCGCGCATGAGTCGATCGCACTGATCCATGCCGTCCTCGTTCGAGGGAGCCGGAGTTGGTCATTGCTTGATGCCGGCGGCGGCGTCTTAGCGGCGGGAAAGAAGTGGCCGCGCAAGCGCCTTGATGAGGAGACGAGTGCCTCGGTCGGGTGCTTCGCGCTCGCGATCAGGACGCCGAAGATCCCATCATCGACCGTGCCGTTCGTGCCCCGTGCATCCGTCGTCGCCGAGACGAGCGCGTTCATCGATGGAAGCAACGACGACGATGACGAGTCCGACTGAGTCGAGTCAACCGCATCTCGACTCGCCGCTCGGCTCCGATTTCTCCTCAATTTGAGCCGTTTTTGGAAGGTCGAAGAAAACATCAAAAAACTACGGGTTTCTTCGCATTCTCTTGCGCGAGTGTGTAGATATCGCTATTTTTCCCGTGTATTCGACAGGTATGGACCCTGTCACTTCGCCACTTGAAAGGACTCCCACTGTATGGCCACGAAACTGAAAGTCACCCCAGCCACCAAGACTCGCACCAAGGGCTCGATCTATTCTGAGATCGCTGCGCACACCGGACTCACTCGCAAGCAAGTTGTTTCGGCGTTCGAGATCCTCACCACGATGATCACTTCGGATCTCGGCAAGAAGGGCTGCGGCACCTTCAACCTCTTCGGTCTCGCGAAGATGCGCACCGTTGCGAAGCCAGCGACCAAGGCACGCAAGGGCATCAACCCATTCACCGGTCAAGAGCAAACCTTCAAGGCGAAGCCAGCAAGCCGCAAGGTTCGCATTCGCGCGATGAAGGGTCTCAACGAAGCCGTCTGATCGCACACGCGATTCAGGCCTCCGCTGAAACAAACAAGCAAAGAGCCCCGCACGAGACTTCGTGCGGGGCTCTTTCGTTTGGAACTCGTCGTGCTTCGCTCCGCGCTCAGAGCGACGACGATGCTGCATGCGCGCGTGCTAGGAGCGCTGCAAGCACGCCCGCAGTTGTCCGTGTGCCTCGCGCAATCGAGCATTCGCTTCATCGAGCGTGCACGCGTGGGTTCGCATCACGATCGCAGTTTTGAGCGCGCCGTTTGCTTGCGAGAGCGCATGCATCGCTTCCGTAGCGGAATCCTGTGGAAAAAACTCGCGATAGATTCGAATCGCGCGATCGACGAGTTTGTCGTTCGTCGCAGCGAGGTCAACCATCAAGTTCCCGAAGACCTTCCCGCGCTGCACGAACACAGCAGTGCTGATGGCATTGAGCGCGATCTTTGTCGCCGTTCCAGCCTTCAGCCTCGTCGAACCCGTCAGCACTTCGGCGCCTGTTTCGAGCACGAGCCAGTGATCGCAGTGCGCGGGGCGAGTGTGCGAAGAACATGTCAAGAACGCCGTCGTTGCGCCGCGCGACTTTGCGAGTTGCAACGCGCCTAAAACATACGGCGTCGTTCCGCCCGCGGCGATGCCGACAAACGCGTCCCGCTCGTTCACAGCAAGTCGCTCGAACTCAGCCGCGATGCCATTGGGGTCGTCCTCCATGCCCTCACTCGATCTGCGAAGCGCGGCGTCACCACCAGCCATGATGCCGACTACTTGCGAAGGATCGCTTCGAAATGTTGGCGGGCATTCGCTTGCATCGAGCACGCCAAGCCGGCCCGAAGTTCCGGCTCCCGCGTAGAGTAATCGCCCCCCGTTGGCGAGCTTCGCTGCTGCGGCATCAACGAAGTGCGCGATGTGAAGCGCACATGCTTCGACTGCCGCAACGGCAGCGTGTTGATCCTGCGCGAGAAGCGTAACGATGGCGAGCGTGTCCATCGCATCAAGCGACGCGGATGCCGGATGCCGCGCTTCCGTCGCAATATGCGCGCGATTCGGAGGCAAGGTGCTCATGTGCCGCCCGCTGCTGGCGCTTCGGATGTGGGCGCGGTTTCTTGTGATGGTTCCGCGCGCATCCATCCCGTTGGTTCTGGTTTCAACGCATCAACGAGAAAGCTCCACTTCACGCTTTCGACTGCAGGCGACCAGATGCCATGTTCCGAATTCGCGAAACACATCATCGCAAAGGGGCGATTGATGGACTGCAACGCGTTCGCAAGTTCGAAGGTGTTTGCAGGATGCACATTGTCATCCACCATGCCATGGAGCAGGAGCAACTTTCCTTTGAGGTTGTTGGCGTGTTTCACGCAACTTCCAAGGTCGTATCCGCTCTCATTCTCTTGAGGAAGGCGCATGTATCGCTCGGTGTAAATCGAGTCATAGTTGCGCCAGTCCGTCACTGGTGCACCGGCAACCGCGGCGGCGAAAACTTCAGGATGTCGAATGATGCAGATCGCGGACATGTAGCCGCCGTAACTGTGCCCCGTGATTCCCATGCGCTTGCCATCGACATACTTCCGCTCCGTCGCAAGGTACGACGCCGCAGCCGCTTGATCGTCCGCGTCAGGACCGCCAAGCGCGAGGTAGGTTGCAGTCTCAAACGCCTTGCCTCGACCGGGCGTACCTCGGTTGTCCACGCGCGCGATCAAGAAACCCAGCGCAGTCTGCGGATTGCACGGGCGCCACTCATCGTTCACCAACTGAATCGTTGGCCCGCCATAGGTATCGATCACCAGCGGATAGGACTTTGATTCGTCGAAGTTCGGCGGGAAATACAATTCGCCGTAGAGATCCGTCACGCCATCGGCGGCCTTACAGGTGAAGAGTTCGCTCGGGCGAATCCCTTGCGCCGCCAGTCCTGCATCATCGCCAGTCGCGATCGTTGCGACGAGTCCAGCATGCGCGCCACTGCGTGCGTACACCAAAGTTCGTGGTGGAACCGAGTGCGACTCTGCGGTGGCGACCACAGACTCGCCATCCGGCGCGATACGGAAGTCGCTGTGATGAAGTGGTTCCGTCGTCACTCGTGTCTCACCCCCGCCACTGAGTTTCGCAACATGCAATTGCCGCTGCACGGGGTTTGCTCCGCTCGCTGCGGTGTACCAGAGGTCGCCATGCTTCTCGTCAAGAAGCACAATCTCTTGTGCAGGAAACTCGTTGCGCGTCACTTCGACGATCGTGTCATCCTTCAGCGATCGAAGCTCGTAGTTCTTGAATCCATTGGCCTCGGTCTCGAACAAGAAGTGCACACCGTCATCGAGAAACCGAACGAGCGGACTGTTCTCTTGCCAAGTTGCCTGCGACGCACGCACGACAACACGCGTCGCCCCCGTCTCTGGATTCGCAGCGAGTAACTCGACCCAATCCTGCCTGCGCGGCGCGCGATTGATCAGCAACTCGCTGCCATCCGGCGACCAACGCACATTGAAAATGTACGCAGCGCCACCATCCGCCAGCGCAGTCTCGACTTTCGTCGTGCGCTCGGTCGCGATGTCGTAGATGAGAAGCTCCGCCGTCGGATTCGGCTCACCAGGCTTCGGATACGCCTCGGAAAGCAGGCTCGAACGCGTACTCGACAATCCCCCAAGCAACCAGTAGTCCTTCACTTGAGATTCATCGAATCGGTAGAACGCGAGCTTGCTTGAGTCGGGCGACCACCACATCGCAGTCGTCTGATCGAGTTCTTCACCGTACACCCAACTTGCTGTGCCATACTTGATGCGCGAAACGCCGCCATCCTGCGTGATACGTTTCGCCTTTGGCTCTGCTGCTGCGGCCGGAGCGCTCTCGTTCGACGAGGCCGCGCGAGGTCGATCACCTTTCGCACGATCTCGCTTGGGTTTCGCAGCCGCCCCTTCCGCAGGACGCAACACAACATTTCCGTCCACCGTTGCCGCCACGAACTTTCCGTCAGGGGAAGGCTCTTCCGCAACTTGGCGACCGCGCGCGGCGCGCTTGCTTCCCGCAGGCGGATGATCGACCAACGGACCGAACCCATCCTTCGGTGCGCCAGAGTCGGAGATTTCGCCCGTCGATAGATCACAGCCATGCCAGGCTCCATCCTTCTCAAAGAACACCGACGGTCCCGCGACGGGCCAGAGGACCCTGCCGACCGTGCCACCCCCGCCTGCCCCGCTGGCAACCTGCGACATCCGACGCATGTCTTTCGCGCCAGCGAGTTGTTGCATCGGCGTATAGGTTTGCGCGTGAACGAGCGATGAAATCGCAAAGCTAAGCGCGGCGAGTGCAGTGTGTCCAAGCAGCAGTGAGCGACTCATGCCCGCAAGCGTACCGCCTGACTCACGCAATTCGCGCGGCGGCGCGGAATCGCGCGTGTCGCTGCGCGATCGCGTCAGGCGTAGCCGCGCGCAGCCCTTCAAGGCTGAATCCGCCGATGGTGAAGCTCGCCATCACGGTTCCCCAAGTGAGCGCGTCTTGCAAGATTGCGAACTCCGACGCGCCCGGCGTGAGACCTTCTCGCGTGATGTGCCCCATCATGCCGCCCGCGAAACTATCGCCAGCGCCAGTCGGATCGATGACCATCTCTTCTGTCGCAGGAAACGCAGGAACCGCCGCAACGCCATCGCGATGCACAAGAACCGCGCCGTGCTCGCCCTTCTTCACCACAACAAATCGTGGACCGTATCCAAGAATCCGCTCGCCCGCGGTGACCGCATTGCGAACTCCCGTCAAGAGACATGTTTCGCTGTCATTCAACACGAGTCCATCCACCTCAGCGAGCAACTTCATAAGTTCATCGTGCGCGATGTTGATCCAGAGATCCATCGTGTCAGCGATCGCAAGCTTGCGCTTGGGGAGTTGCGTCAGAAGACCGCGTTGCACGCTCGGGTGCGTATTGCCAAGAAAGACAAACGAGCTGTCTGCGAACACACTCGGCACCATTGGCGGTGCTTCCCCAACAACGCCGAGATCGGTGAAAAGCGTTTCGCGGACATTGAGATTTTCAAGGTACTTCCCACCCCATGCGAAGGTCTGGCCTTGCGCGCGCGTTTCAAGTCCTCGCAAGTCAGCGCCGCGCACCGCTTCAAGTATCGCGCGATGTTCCGCTGGCCAATCGCCGCCAACAACACCCACCACTCGAACAGGGGTGAACGGAGCGGCGGCCGCCGCGAAGTACGCCGCGCTTCCGCCAAGCACGCGCTCCCTCCGAGCGGACGGAGTCTCAACCGTGTCAATACCGATAGTGCCTGTGACGATGAGCGACATAAGTTTCCTGTGGACGCTTTCGCGCTAGTGCTCTTGCCGAACGAAAGACCGAGCCCATCCAAATCCGAGTGACACGCCCACGAGTGAGCCCACGGCCCAATCCATCGGCATCACGAAGAGAAGGCTCGGCAGTTTGCTCCCAACGAAGAGATCTGCGGGAGCGTGCAACCCGTTGAAGACGAAAAATGCCTGACCGAGAGCAGCTGCGAAAAGAGGTGCCGCCACGAGCATGACAGGCTGCGTCTGCGGCGCGAGAACTCGCGCGATCACGCCAACAACAAGGCTCCCCACGATTGCAGCACCGATCGCCTGACCCTTCATGGCATTCGCCACGAGCAGCGACGCAAGCACCGGTGCCGCGACTCCCGCAAACCAACTCTTCACCGCCGATCGACCCCATGGCGAATCGATGTCCTCCTCATGCGCGAGAGGGAAATCAGGAAGTCGTCCAGAGACGCGAAAGATGATGATCGATGCGAGCGCGAGCAGCACAGCCCACAACGCGGTTTCGAGCGGCATGAGCCGCATCGGACTTGGACCAAAGACGAAGTCCTCCACCGTTCCGCCGCGCATGGACAAGACGCCAAGACCCGCGCCAACAACGAATATTCCGACGAGTGCGTTGACGAGACGACCAACGATCGCGCCGATGCCGACCATGACCGCAAAGGACACAAGCAGCGCGGCGATGCCAAGCAGCGGTCGCACACTGTCGCTCACGAGTGGGCCTGGAACGCCACGATCACTCAATAGTGGCGAGACGGCAATCACGCTGACCACGCTCGCACCGATGATGCCCGCGATGAGCACCGCGACGCGGCGAGGTGCGGATTCAGCCTGAGGTTGTGCCTGAGGTTGCATGAAGGGCGAAGTGTAGCAATCAGCGTCGCGAGGATGATCCGTCGCATCGCGGCCCGCTTTCCGTTGGACGAGTCGCGAGAGCGAATGTGCTAGGCTTCATCCTCACGAGTGGAAATCCCCATGCAAACCGCATCTACGACACCACTCATCCTCGACGGAAACGCACTGACGATCGACACCGTCGTTCAGGTTGCGCGCGAAGGTCGTGCTGTCGAACTCGGATCTGTCGCACGAACCGCCATCGAGCGCGCGCGCGCCGTGATCGAGCGCAAAGTTGCGACAGGCGAAGCGATCTATGGCCTCAACACCGGCTTTGGTTCGCTGAGCCATGTCCGCATCGAGAAGGATCAGATCAAGGCACTCCAAGCCAACATCGTGCGATCGCATGCAGCGGGCGTTGGCGAGCCCCTTCCCGTCGAAACAGTGCGCGCGATGCTGCTGTGCCTCGCGGCAAGTCTCGCGCGCGGCGCATCCGGCGTGCGGCTCGAGACCGTGCAACGGATTATCGCGATGCTCAATGCGCGCATCACGCCGGTGATTCCCAGTCGTGGATCCGTAGGCGCGTCGGGAGATCTGGCGCCGCTCGCACACGCTGCACTCGCGCTCCTTGGCGAAGGTGAAGTGCACTTGGGCGGCGAGCGAATGCCGACAGCGCACGCGCTGACCAAGCTCTCCCTTGCACCACTCGCGCTCGAGGAAAAGGAAGGCCTCGCGCTGCTGAACGGCACGCACTTGATGGCGGGCATGGGCGCGCTCCTTGTTGCAGACCTTCGTCAACTCTTTGACGCTGCAATCGTCGCGGGCGCATTGGCATTCGATGCAGCCAAAGCGAGTGACTCGTTTCTTCATCCCGCGCTCCATGAACTTCGCAAGCAGCCTGGACAACTCGCCGTCGCCCAACGACTTCGCTCGCTCACCGAGGGAAGCGCAATTCTCAAGAGTCATCAGAACGCCGATGACTTCCGCGTCCAAGACCCGTACTGCTTGCGCTGCATGCCACAAGTTCTTGGCGCGGCGAAAGACGCGATCGACTACGCAGCGTGCGCAATCGAACGAGAACTCGGCGCAGTCACCGACAACCCGCTCGTCGTTGGAGAGCAACTCGTTTCAGGTGGAAACTTCCACGGCATGCCGCTCGCGATTCCACTCGATGTGCTCGCGATCGCGGTGTCGCACATCGCAGGCATCAGCGAGCGCCGCACCTTCTGGGTGCTCGCAGCACAAGATCGCTATGTCGCGCACACGCCGTACCTCGCGTCAACTCCAGGATTGCATTCCGGTCTCATGATCGCGCAGTACACGGCTGCGGCATGCGTGAATGAAATCGTGACGCTGTGCAATCCTTCGAGCGTTGCGAATGTCGTGACGAGCGCAGGCATCGAGGACTACAACAGCTTCGGGCCCGCGTCGGCGCACAAACTCAAGCAATGCATCGCACGGGCGACGAGCGTCATCGCGATCGAAGTGCTCACCATGTGCGAAGGCATTGACGCGCATCGGCCACTGCGCTCTTCGCCTGCGTTGGAATCAATCCACGCGAAGGTCCGCGCGATCGTGCCGCGATTGACCGGCGACCGAAGCCCCGCGCCTGACATCGCAGCGATCGAAGCGATGATGCAACGCGGCGAGTGTTCATCCATCAGCAGACGCTGATACGACTACATCAGTTGCGACTCGACGCTCAACTTGTTCCTTCGAACAGCCTCCGGCTCAGAACTTCGAGCCCGTGATGAAGCTTCGTTGTTCAACTTTGATAGACGCGGCATTCGAAGTGTTTTGAGCCCACTGAAGTTGAAGATCGCCGGCAGTTGCGCCGTTGACCACGATTCCTTGGAACTCAAACATGCCGATTTGGTTTGCGGTCACTGGCAACACAACAGTGGTGCCCGACGCAACGATCACGCCTCCGCTGGCATAGGTGGACGTCGATTCGAAGTATTCGCCGTGCCAACGGATGGTTGCACCTGAGGGAACGGCCAATGTGAGCTTGATGTCTGGCGTCGCACTCGTGGAACTAATGATCAAGACCCCTCGGAACTCTACTGCGTCGCTCGCAACCAGCGGGAGTTTGATGACATCGTCGTTCTGAAGCGTTGTGCTTGACGACACACTCTCATCCTGCGTCTTACGAATTCGGTAATCGAGGATTGAGCCGGCAGGACCTGTTGCACCAACATCGCCCTGCGGACCTTGAGCTCCAGTGAGACCAGTTGCGCCTTGAGCACCAGTTGCACCTGTCGCGCCAACTTCGCCTTGAGGACCTTGAGCTCCAGTCAGACCTGTTGCGCCTTGAGCGCCAGTTGCGCCAACGTCGCCCTGCGGACCCTGAGCTCCGGTTGCGCCTGTTGCGCCGACTTCACCTTGAGGACCCTGTGCGCCTGTCGCACCAGTTGCACCAGTGAGACCCGTCGCACCAACTTCACCTTGCGGACCTTGAGCTCCAGTAGCGCCTGTTGCACCAACTTCACCTTGCGGACCTTGAGCTCCGGTTGCACCAGTGAGACCTGTTGCACCGACTTCGCCCTGCGGACCTTGAGCTCCGGTTGCGCCTGTTGCGCCGACATCCCCTTGTGGGCCTTGGGCACCAGGGGCACCTTGAGCGCCTGGAGCACCAGGGGCGCCCTGACCGTTTGCGCCTTGAGGACCTTGCGCGCCCGTCGCACCAACTTCACCTTGAGTTCCCTGCGGGCCGACAGGGCCTGCCGCGCCTCGCGCTCCGGGTGCACCCGGAGCACCGTCAGCACCAGCCGGACCTGGAATACCTTGTGGTCCTGCGTTTCCTGAGAGCGCGAAGAGCGCCGTTGGAGTCGGCATCACGGCTTGACGCGGTGTAAGTGTAGTTCCGTTGACCTGCACTTCGAGCCAACGCTTGGTTGATCCGAACACTCCACCGAAATCGAGATCAACCGAGAAGTTTCCATCAAGGATCTCATGCGCGATCGCCGTCATCTCGGGACCAACTCGCGCTCCACCGACCGCACTATCGAACAGCCTGAATCTCAAATCAAAGTTGCCGTTCGCCGCCAATCCGTTCTGCTTCAGGAGCCCTTGATACGTGAAGGCGGTCCCGACGGGTGTTCCATCACCCGCCAACGCGCGCCCGACTGGTGCGAGCACGAGTGAGGCGATCAAGGTCACAACAATCTGAAATCGAAACTTGGTGCTGAACAACATAGTACTTAGGTTCCAACGGTTTTTTACAGGCGCACAACCTTACGCAGACACAGCATGAGCGCGCAATCGCAAAACTTAATCATGACTTAGCTTTGACGTCACGGACCGAGATGATTAGGAATCACACCGCAATCGAACGGGGATTTGAGATGCACCAAAACTCAGCAATGTCAAACACTTCGGTTGACAAACGATGAGTTTGGCGAATCATTGGCTCGCATCGAATCGAAAGTTCTCCGATAAGTGTTCAGTCCGCGCGCCCTCTCTTCTAGAACGCACTCCATGCAACATTCCTTACAAACGATTAGCTCCCTTCACGCGATCATTACCATCCGACAGAGCCTTGCTAATGTCGGGCGCACAACGATTGGTGCGATCGCGATCGTCCTCCTTGTTGGCGGAACCACTTTCGCTCAAGACGCGGACCCTTTTGAGATTTCAAACTCCCCGACCTCTGGCGGAGGTGGGATCTCGTCCGGAGGCGAGTTCGTCATGGTCGGCAGTGTCGGGCAGGCTGTGACTGGACCAACCCACGGAGGCGAGTTCGAGTTCCACAGCGGCTACCTGGCCGCTGAGTGCATTTGTGATCAGGGCGATGCCAACTGCGACGGCAATGTGGACGCGGAAGATCTCACTGCCGTGCTTTCGCATTGGGGTGCCTGCCCAGACCTAAACCCAGGATGCGAAGGCGACCTCACCAACGACGGAGTCGTCGACGGGAGCGATCTCACATTCGTCCTCTCAAACTGGACTTGAGTGTGACGCTGCGCTGCTCGACCTGCGAGTTGCGGGCGACTGCGGAGTCGCACGCGAAATCCCCCGCAGGATGCCCCGCGCTGATTGACGCGGCCGATGCGATCTGGGGCGATGTTGGCCAACATCGCATGCCACCCATCAATCAACACAGAACCATCGCGCGGGGCTTTCGCGGGGGCCATGACTTCTCCAATATTGCGAACAGTCTCCTCTCGTGGCTCGGGTGATCCACTCAAAGGCGACGCCTCCTTTGGGTTTACAATCATGCGAATGACGACTGCAACGGCAACCGCGCGCGAAGTTCGCGCTCCTCGTGGAAACGACCGAGTGTGCTCATCGTGGGCCGCCGAAGCAGCGATGCGCATGCTGATGAACAACCTCGACGCAGAAGTCGCGGAGCGACCTGGAGACTTGGTTGTCTATGGCGGTCGCGGCCAAGCCGCGAGAAGCTGGGAAGCATTTGATGCGATTGTCCATTCGCTGCGCGGCCTCGCCATGGATGAAACACTCCTCGTGCAGAGCGGGAAGCCGGTCGGCATCGCGAGGACAACTCCCGACTCGCCCCGCGTCCTCATCGCCAACTCGAATCTCGTTCCACATTGGGCCACGCAGCGACACTTCGATGAGCTCGCGCAGAAGGGGCTGATCATGTTCGGCCAGATGACTGCGGGGAGTTGGATTTACATCGGCACGCAAGGCATCGTGCAAGGGACCTACGAAACCTATGCCGAGTGCGCGCGTCAGCACTTTGGCGGCTCGCTAAGAGGCACGCTGAATGTGACTGGTGGCTGCGGTGGGATGGGCGGCGCGCAACCGCTCGCAATCACCATGAATCAAGGCGTTTGCCTCATTGCAGACATCGCCCGCGAACGACTCGAGAAGCGCGTGCATGATCGATACCTCGACGAGGTTGTGCTCGATCTTGATGGCGCGATTGATCGCGCACTTGAACTCAAGGCGAAGGGGCAAGGCGTGTCTGTCGGCTGGCTCGGCAACATCATCGATCTCTTGCGCCGCTTGTCCGAGCGCGGCATCACGCCCGACACCCTCACGGATCAAACGAGCGCGCACGATCCGCTGCACGGCTATTACCCCGAATCGATGACGCGCGAAGCCGCCGATGCACTCCGCGCGAGCGATCCTAAGGAGTACACCGCGCGGTCGATGCAATCCATGGCCGAACATGTGCGACTGATGGTCGCGCTCATGCGCAAGGGCGCAAAGACATTCGATTACGGCAACAACATCCGCCAGCGCGCATTCGATGCTGGATACGCCGATGCATTCGAGTTCCCTGGCTTCGTGCCCGCCTACATTCGCCCGCAGTTCTGCGTCGGTCGCGGACCATTCCGTTGGGTCGCACTGAGTGGAGACCCACAAGACATCAAGACGACCGACGATGCACTGCTCCAACTTTTTCCGCAGGACAAATCGCTGCATCAGTGGATCACGATGGCACAAGAACGCATCGCGTTCCAAGGCCTCCCCGCCCGCATCTGCTGGCTTGGCTACGGCGAACGGCACAAGGCTGGCCTTCTCTTCAACGAACTCGTGCGCACAAAGAAGGTCAAAGCACCCATCGTGATCGGACGAGATCATCTTGATTGCGGATCCGTTGCGAGTCCGAATCGAGAAACAGAAGGTATGCTCGACGGAAGTGATGCCATCAGCGATTGGGCGATTCTCAACTTCGCGCTCGCGACGGCGTCAGGCGCGAGTTGGACGAGTTTCCATCACGGCGGCGGCGTTGGCATCGGATATTCGCAGCATGCAGGACAGGTCATCGTTGCGGACGGCACGGATGAAGCGGCGCGCCGACTCGAACGCGTGCTCACAAACGATCCCTTGATGGGCGTGCTTCGACATGCTGACGCCGGATACAAGATCGCACGAGATTGCGCGGATCGCCACGGCATCCAAATCCCCTGCGCACGCTGATTTCGAGCGGTTCACGCGCTCGCGCGGCGAATGCGGTCGTGCAGCGCAACCCACAATCCACCTCGCTCCTGTGGAATGACGATGAACACTGCGCTCGCGCCGGATCGTTCGGCCTCGCGAAGCGCTGCGTAGAACCGCTGCGCGTACGCCTGCGCCTCACATGGCATCTCCACCTTGATATGCGGTGCGGACACTTCATCCGTCGCAAAGCCGATCACTACGGTTCGAACCGTTTGGTTGAAGAGTCGTCGCGTGAGTGTGTCTGCCTTCACGCTTTCGCAGGGCAAACTCGGCGCGTAGTGCTTGGCCATTGTCCCCGGACTTGCGTCTTGCTTCGTGAGATGCGGCATGGTGACCGCGCCAATGATCGGCGAGAGATCATGCTCGCCGATTGCGCCTGGACGCAGCACCATCGGTCGCGCGCGGCTGAGATCAAGCACCGTTGACTCGATGCCGAAGCTGCACGCGCCACCGTCAAGAATCAGCAGATCGTCGATGTCCTTGAACTCCTCCGCGACATGCTGCGGAGTCGTGGGAGAGATGTGTCCTGATCGGTTTGCACTCGGCGCACTCAGTGCAGAACCAAACGCTTCGAGCACCGCAAGGGCAACCGGGTGCGCAGGTGCGCGAACGGCAACTGTGCCGCGTCCACCCACGCCAACCGCTGCGATCTCGGGTCGCCGAGGAAGCACGATGGCGAGCGGGCCAGGCCAGAACTTTGCCGCGAGTTTTTCCGCGCGGGCGTCGAAGCCAAAGGTCGTCCGCTTCGCCATGGCAACATCAAGTACATGCGCAATGAGCGGATTTGATGCGGGCCGACCCTTCATCGCATAGACGGCAGCGAGCGCTTGCTCGTTGCCGGAATCACAGAAGAGACCGTACACCGTTTCGGTTGGCATCGCCACGCACTTGCCAGTCTTGAGCAGGCGCGCTGCTTCTTCGATCACAGCCGGCGTTGGCGTTTCAATTCGCGGCAATCAGGGGTGACTCGCAGAAGAGGTGGAAGAAGGCAACTCGCCAAAGCTCGACGAGGTTCGCGTGGCATGCTCCGACAACTCAAGCACTTCGATGTGGTGCATCTCAAGGCCATCACCCATCGCTTCGTGGAGGCGCGCGACGCTGATCTGATACGCCGCAAGTGCACCGACGAAAACATTCTGACTCTGCGCCAACGCATGCTGCGTCTGAAACTTCAGTTGCAGGAACTCTGGCGTCAACGCGGCAAGCGTGCTCTCATCGACGAGCAACGCCCGAAGATTCTCCGCCTGCGCAAGGCGCGTCTGCCGATTCTGTTCCACAAGTTGGCGGTAGCTCACGCAATCCACGAGCGCGTTTTTCACTGCGAGCGTCGCCTGTTGCACTGCAGTTCGATACTGAATGACCGCTTGCGATCGCTGGAGTCGCGCCTGCCGATACGCACTTTCTGCAGCGCGATTGCCAATTGCTTGGCTGAACTGCAGTCCCGCTGCGTAGTCGACGAAGTCGCCTCCAACAACCTGATCGAATGAACTCGCGATGCCGCCGTCAAGACCGAACCATTGCACCTGTGTCGCGAGATCGAGTTGCGGCAGCCGCCCGTTGTCCGTCACAACCACGCCGATGCTGGCCGTGTCAACGCCGATCAACGCAGCCTCCACAGTCGGGTTGCGCTCGAGCGCAGTCGTCATCGACGCACGAAGATCTGCTTGAAACGGCGTGGCGAGTGGGAAGTCACTCGGCACGATGTTCGCGTCGCCACCCACTGGAAGTTCGTCGGCATGCATCAAGGCCTTCAGCGCATTGGATGCGACTTGCACCGCGCGCTTGGCATCGAGGACCGCGGCCTTCCGCTGTTCAACCGTCGCCACCGCGTTCGCGTACTCCGACAGCGTCGCGTCAAAGGCTCGGCGCTTCGCGAGAACATCACGCACCTCCGTGCCAACCTCCACCAACCACTGTGCGGTGACAAGCTGGTTGCGCGCCTGGACGAGTGCCCAATAGGTGCTCTCAGTATCAAACGCAATCTTCAGCAGTTGAGCACGCAAACTCTGATATGAGGCTCGATCCTGATTCTGCGCAACATGCACTTGCGCGAGATTGACTTCACTCCCAAAACCGCGCATAAGAGGCTGCGTAAAGCCAAGCGTGACCGCCGATTGGTACGCGGGATCGGGCGTGTAGTACGCCGTGTCGAGGTTGTCGACGAAGTTCTCCGACGCACCGACCGTGAAGGTCCCACCGCCCTCAAGTTGCTTCTGGAGATTTGTCGACAGTTGCCAGTCATTCTGATTCGTGACGGATGGAATGACGGTGCCCGAAAGCCCTGGGAAAATGATCCCCACCGAAGGCTGCTCGATCCGCTGGTACCCCGTCGCCGCACCAAGTACCCAGTCAAACGCCGCCTCAGCTTGGACGATCTGCGCGACCGAGACCGCTTTCTGCAACTGAGCGTTCTGCACGGAGAGATTGTTCGCGACAGCTGTCTGAATCGCGGTCGCAAGTGACAGCATGACCTGCTCACAGGGCTCCGAGCTCGTCCCATGGAGCGGTATCCCAACATCGAGACTCGGCCCGATTTCGCTCAACTTAGGGCCAAGGGCATCAAGCTCGTCCTTCCGCGCGGCGAGCATGGATGCAACCTCTCCCCCAGTGGCATCGAGGATTGGGCCGCCACCAGGCGGGATGAGGGCGATCTGCGTATCGGCGGATCGGTCGAGGGCGAGTCTCAACTGTTCAGACGCGAGGTCGGGGTCGGTTCCTTCGAGGGGGGATCGGCACCCGAAAATCAAGGCGCCGAGCAGCACAGCGCTCGCGATGTTTCGAACCGAGCCGCGGGGGAAAGAGAGGTCTTCAGATGATCGGTACATGAGGGAGAAGTCCGGACGATATCACCTCGGAACTCACCGCGACTCTCCGTCCAAAAGTGCCTTCCGCACGGAGCGGAGCGCGACTACACTGCGGGCTATGAAGATCAGGACGATCCTCTCGGCAATTCTTGCGCTCGCAAGCGCCTCGCCTTTGTTCGTCGTCTGCACGGATGCACACGCACTCCCGCAGGCTCCGAGCGCAACCACAAAGGCGCCCGCGAAAGAACCCTATGTGGCGATCGTGACGCAAAGCGACACACTCGTGCGTTCAGGCCCAAGCGTCGAGAGCGCGTACCCCTTTGGCAAACTCCCGCAAGGCGCAGTGTTGTTCGTGAGCGAAGAGAGCCTCGGTTGGGCGCGTGTCGCGCTCACGGGCGACACGTTCACTGGCTGGTTCGGATATGTGCCTGCGTCAGCTGCCGCAGTTGCGAATGACGATGGGTCCATGCTTTCGATCACGGGTCGCAGCGAAGTTCGCGCACCTAACTTCGAAGCCAACGGCGATC
This sequence comes from Planctomycetia bacterium, assembly GCA_005790605.1. Classification (GTDB taxonomy): domain Bacteria; phylum Planctomycetota; class Phycisphaerae; order Phycisphaerales; family SM1A02; genus F1-140-MAGs142. The sequence continues at coordinate 28,232 of SXUI01000003.1, forward strand.
CTGAGAAGAGTTTCAAGATGATCGCTCCGCTCGGCGATGGTGATGTGCTTGAGATTCTCGAAGTCGTGAAGGGCGAACGCGGCAACTTCTATGCAGTGAAGCTCCCTGCGAAGGCAACGGGTTGGGTCAACGCGAGCGCCTTGCGTCCGGCAACTCCCGCAGAGTCAGCAAGCGCAACTCCAGCCGCGCCGTCACCACGACCCATCGCGACTCCAACGACCACGCCAGCTGCAGCGATGCCAGCAACGGAGACAACTCCGTCAACCACGACGACACCGGATCTGAGTGGTCCTCGACCGATCACCGATCCACCGACAACGATCGTTCCGACGCCTGCCGAAACAATCACGCTCACGCCCCCGGATGATGCTTCGACTCCAGCGCCCTCGACAGCAGTGGACAGCACGACTGCGCGCAATCTTGCAGCAGCGAAGGCGCGAGCAGCAACCTACGAAGACCTCGAAAAGCTCTGGGCCAAACTGCGCAAAGCACCCGTGGAGTCTGCGGAGCTGACCCAATTGCGTGAGCGCTACCTCGCGTTTGCAGAAGATCCAGCAACTTCGTCGATTCGCGCGAGTCTCGCGCAAACTCGCGCGTCGCAGATCGCGCTGCGCATGGAAGTTCAAGACTCGATTCTGGAACTCGCAAAGCTCAAAGCCAAGTCGAACGCGAGCGTTGATGGCATCGCGAATCTCGAGCTCGCGCTCCTGAATCGCAAGGGATATGACGCGGTCGGTCGACTCAATGCGTCGCTGGTCTACGACGGTGAGCGACTCCCCTTGCTCTATCGTTTGATGGACAATGTCACCGGTCAAACGATCGCGTACATCGTCCCAGCGTCGGCCTTTGACCTCTCATCGATGCTCGGCTTACTGGTTGGAATCAAGGGCCCCATCGAGTACGACGGGGCGCTGCGCCTTAACACGCTCTCGCCAAGCGCGATCGATGTGCTTGCCAGCACACAGACGCCGCCGCAGACCTCAACAACTCCCCCGGCGCCAGCGGTCACCGCGACAGGCGAGACGACGACCACCACGACCGATACTGATGAAAACAAGTGAGTCCTCGCGAACGCGCATGCTCTGCGCTATGATTCGCGCCCGTCATTCGGGGCGTTAGCTCAATTGGCAGAGCGATGCCTTTGCAAGGCATAGGTTAGCGGTTCGACTCCGCTACGCTCCACTCCGAAACGATCCGACCTCGCACCTCGTGCGAGGTCGGATCGTTTCGTGTCAGCCGATTTCCGCTCGAATCACTCCAGCAAACACACGCGCTCCCATGCGCAGAGCAAAGCGAAACGCATTCCTCAGTCCGGCACAAACGCTCCGCGTGGAAACGCACTTGTCGGCGCGTGCTGCAGAGGGCGGCCTCCAGCTGAGCGACGCGCTCGCGGTGATCTTTGTTGAAGGCGAAACGGAGCGAATCGTGCTTCGCACACAGACGGCCGTCGAGCAAGAAGGGATTTGCGTTCTCGACTTCGGACAGATTGGCCTCGAGTCCCTTCTGCGCTCGGCGGACGCTCACGATTGCCCGTGGCATGTTCTTGTGGACGGTGACGAAGCTGGAGCGCACTACGCCAATACTGCCCGCCGTTCGCTTCGAAGGCGCTCCCCTGCCTCTCACATCACCGTCTCGGACCACTCGACTTTCGAACATGCGTTGTGGGAGAGTGGGTACCGAGAGGCACTTCTCGCCGTCGCTCGTGAGCACGGCGTGGAGTTGCAGAATGACTCACTCGACGCAATGCTCCGCGCTGCTCGCCTCAAGTTGCCCAAGCCACTACTTGTCGAGACGGCGATTCGCCGCGCCCGCGCGTGCGACGCGAATCTGGAACTCCCCTCCAAGATGCGTGCCGCGATCCTCGCGGTGCGGAAGCTCGCAACGCAATCGTCGGGCTAACCTCTCGCGTCCGCGTAGATACTCGCCGTTGCGATGACGGCCGTCTCGATACGGAGAATGTGCGCCCCGAGCGAGGCGATGTCAGTCCCGAGTGCGCGGAGTGCATCCACTTCGTATGGCGAGAACCCACCTTCTGGCCCTATCCACACCGTGACACCGGCATCGGAAGTCTTCTCTCGCGCCGCACGCAACGCCGTGCCCATTGGCTTTGCCTCGGCATCGGTGTGCGCCATGATGCTGTAGGCCCCGCGCGCCTGCTCACGCAACGCTACTGCATCGAGCGCTCCTCCCTGAGCGAGTTCGGGTGCCCATGTTCGCTTCGATTGCTTGCACGCCTCAAGAAGAATGCGGTTCCAGCGCTCCGTGCGCGCAAGTTTTTCTTCATCGACGACGCTTCGCTCACAATCGATTGGAAGGAATCGATCGACTCCCGCTTGCGTTCCCATGTCCAGAAGCGTTGCGAGGCGATCACCTTTGGGAACGGCAAACGCGATGGTCAACGGTCGGGTTGAGCGCGGCGTCAACGCACTCGAAATCACGCGCGCACATCGCTCTCCGTGTCGCGAGCGGCCATCGATGATTTCCGCGACCGCCGTGGCGCCTGCGCCATCCATGAAAGTCACGATGTCACCCGTGCCGAGTCGCCGCGAGCCAATCGCGTGCTTGGCTTCGCTCGCGGGAATGTCGATCAAACTTCCAACCGCGCCGAGTATCGGCGAGTAGATCCACACATCAGCCATGCGTCCCTGCTCCTTCCTGCGAAGCGTACACATCAAATCGAACGAGTGTTCCATGCGTCGACCATGATGGGAGAACGCCCGCAAAGTCTCCTGCATGATCAGGTCGCTTCACGATGACTCGCGCGACGCCCGTGGCGCGCGCGGATGCGAGGAGCGTGCGCTCCGAGTCCACGCGCACCTCGAGGGTTGGCATCCCGAGAAGCTCCTTCAACACTTGCATCTCCTTGGGCGGAAGCGCGCTCTTCTTGCGTTTGGGGGGAAACATGGGGTCGAGCAAAATGGCGGTCGACGGCGTCGTGAAACCACGCGCGCGAAGTGATGCAAATGCGACTTCGGCGTCCATCGCGTGTAACTCGATTCGACTTGCGATCGCGCGAAGCGCATCGTCGCGCAAGGCTCTCGTCAGACCATCATGTGCGAGCGCATGGACGAACGGATCGCGTTCGACTGCGAACACCTGACGACCGGAAGCCGCAATCAACCACGCGTCGCCAAGAAGTCCCGCCGTCGCATCGACCACATGCGCGGCATCGCCAAGCGCCCGCAACATCGGTTGACGCCGCAACGCAAGGGCCGAGCCAAGCGCGATCGCGCCGAGATCCACTCGGATTCCGAGCCCCAGTCGATCTTGGACGCGCCGAAGTTCAAGTCGATCCGCAGCATCGCGCGCGAGCACATGGGTCGCAGACCCCACGCATGAGGCCGGGAGCGCCGCGAAGAGCGGGTCGGAGCGAGGAATCTCGATGGAAACGGCAGCGGGCATGGTGTCGCGAGAGGGACGGCAATCGGGAAAGTAGTCGACAAAGGCACTTTGTACACTCGCCAAAATGCCAGCGACCGTCTCTCCATCGCCCGTCTACAGCAACATCCTCGAGATGATCGGCAACACCCCGATGCTTGAGTTGAAGCGATTCGACATCGGCCCCTGCCGACTCTTCGTGAAAATGGAATGCCTCAACCCAGGGAATTCCATCAAGGATCGCATCGCGGTCACGATGATCGAAGCGGCGGAGCAGTCCGGCAAACTCCGACCCGGCGGGCGCATTGTTGAAGCCACGGCTGGGAACACTGGGCTTGCGCTCGCGCTCGTCTCGAGCCAGAAGAACTATCGCTTGACGGTAGTCATGCCGGACAAGATGAGCGACGAAAAGATTTCACATCTGCGCGCGATGGGCGCGGAAGTGATTCTTACAAGATCCGATGTTGCGAAGGGGCATCCGGAGTATTACCAAGACATTGCAGAGCGCATTGCGCGAGAGGATCCCGATGCATTCTTCGTGAATCAGTTTGCGAACCCCGCAAACGCGCAAGCGCATTACGAATCAACCGCGCCAGAGATTTGGGCGCAGATGGATGGACGCGTCGACGCCTTCATCGCGGGCGTTGGCTCGGGCGGAACCGTGAGCGGCATGGGGCGCTACTTCAAGGAGCGAAATCCCGCGTGCGAGATTGTCTTGGCGGACCCTGTCGGTTCCATTCTCGCGCCACTCGTGCGCGAAAAGAAAACTGTTGCACCAGGCGCTTGGCTTGTAGAAGGGATCGGCGAGGACTTCATTCCATCGATTCTCGACATGACGCTCATCGACAAGGCGTACGCGATCACCGATGCCGAGTCGTTTCAAGTTGCGCGCGATCTTCTCCGCCTTGAGGGCGTGTTGGCAGGCTCGAGCGTCGGCACCCTGCTCGCCGCAGCATTGAAGTACTGCCGCGAACAAACCACCCCAAAATGCGTCGTCACCCTCATCTGCGACAACGGCGCGAAGTACCTGTCCAAGATGTTCAACGACTTCTGGATGGTCGACAACGGATTCATTGAACGACCGACCTATGGGGATATCCGTGATCTCATCGCGCGACGGCACTTGAATCACGAAGACTTCTGCCTCACTCCGGAAGTCCCTATCGCCCAAGCAATCAAGCGCATGCGCATGTACTCCGTCTCACAGATGGCCGTCCTCGACGCACACGACCGCGTCGTCGGCATTCTCGATGAGAGCGATGTGCTGCTCGCACTCGTGCGCGACCGTGATTGCTCGGCGAGCCCCGTCCGCGACTTCATGTCGAGTCGCGTGGAGACCATCAAGCCGACCTCGAGCGTGAATGATCTCATTCCGATCTTCCGAGCCGATCGCGTGGCGGTTGTCGCCGACAACAAGCATTTCTACGGTCTCATTACCAAGATCGATCTCATCAACTACCTCCGCAAGCAACTCTGAGTTTCTCCTATGGCTACTGGTTCACATCATCCTGCGACCGACTGCATTCACGGTGGACAGCACCCCGATCCATCCACCGGCGCGGTCATGCCGCCGATTTTTACGAGCTCGACCTTCATCCAAGAGTCGCCGGGCGTTCACAAGGGGTTTGAGTACTCACGAAGTCACAATGTCACGCGGTTTGCGTTTGAGCGTTGTCTCGCGAGTCTTGAGTGCTCGGGCCTGAGTGAGTCCGATGAGCGCACGATGGGCGGATTCGCCTTTGCCTCCGGCCTCGCGGCGATCGCCACCGCGCTCGAGCTTGTCGATGCTGGCAGCACAATCGTTTGCATGGACGATGTCTACGGCGGGACGAACCGCCTGTTGAATCGGGTTCGCGCGCGGAGTGCGGGTTACAAAGTCGTGCACGCAGACCTGAGTGACACCAAGAGCGCGACGGCGATCATCAGCCAACATCGACCGAAGATGGTTTGGCTTGAAACGCCCACGAATCCGACGCTCAAGCTTGTTGATGTGCGCAGCGTGTGCGAAGCGGCCAAGTCGGTTGGTGCGATTTCTGTCGTCGACAACACCTTCGCGACGCCCATGTTGACGCGGCCACTGCAACACGGCGCGGACATCGTGATGCATTCCACGACGAAGTACATCGGCGGACACTCCGACACCGTAGGCGGCGCACTCGTCACTTCGTCTAAGCCAATCGCTGAACAACTGCGATTCCTACAAAATGCAATCGGCAGCGTCATGGGGCCCTTCGATGCGTACCTCTCGCTTCGCGGACTCAAGACACTGCACTTGCGCATGGAGCGCCACTGCGCAAGCGCACTCTCGATCGCAACGAGGCTCGAAGCGCACCCCAAGGTTGCAAAGGTTGTGTATCCGGGACTCTCGAGTCATCCACAGCACGCGCTCGCGTCTACGCAAATGCGTCTCGATGGAACCCCGGCGTTCGGAGGCATGATCACCATCTTCCTCAAGGGCGGCATCGCAGAGAGCCGTCGCTTTCTCGAGGCGGTCCACTTGTTCGCGCTTGCCGAAAGCCTTGGCGGCGTCGAGAGTCTCATCGAACACCCTGCGATCATGACACATGCGAGCGTGCCCACCGCGATGCGAGAGCAACTCGGCATCAGCGATGCACTCGTACGCCTCAGTGTCGGTATTGAGCATGTTGAGGATCTGTGGAATGACCTCAACCACGCGCTTGCGAAGGTCTAACTCCGCGTTACCTTGAGATCATGCGTCTCTTCTGCTGCGTCACGGCCTGCTTGCTTGCGTCCGCCTCCCAAGTCGCACGCGCGGACGATCCACCAGTTTCGCCGCCCGCGACGCTGCTCGCTGGTCCCGCTGCAGGCGAGATGCAACGGAGTGATCCCACGCTTCTCACGCTTGACTTCGACGGCCACCTTGAGCACATCGTCGGAGAACCTGGATTTGAAGCGATGCGCCGGATTGGTCTCACGCCCGAGCAGCAGGCGGCGCTCTCGAAAGTAGACCAAGAACGAACCACGCAGTTCAACGCGATCGCGACGCGGGCGCTTCCACAGTTGATTGCCCTCGAGGGCATCGAAGCGAGATTGCAAGGGTCCTTCCGAACTCGCAGCGGGGCGCTCATTGATTTGGCCCGCGCGTACCTCGCAACCCGCAAGATCGTGCACCGCGCCAGCGCGCTCGATGCTCTTGCAGCGACAGGCGCCTTTGACGCGTCGCAACTTGCCACTGCTCGCAGCATGGTCGCCGCATACGAGAAAGCGCTTCGCCTCGAGATCGCGAACGCCACACCAAACCTCTCGGAACAGGAACTAGAGCGACGCGCACACATCGCGATGTTGCTCGAGCTCCTCCAAGAAGGCATCGCGACACGAGCGAAGGCAGGCGAAGAGGAGTTTGATCGGCTCAGCGAGGCCGTGCAACTCACACCCGCGCAAGCGGAGCGCGTCAAATCGATCTTCGCTCCGATCGCGGTGCAGGAGTACCTTGGGAATCGAGTTGGACTTCTCGATCGAGTGCATGCCATGCTTGAAGCGAGCCGCGAATTGACCGCGGTACAACGCGAACGCGCGTGGAAGTACATCAAGGACGAAGCTCGCGCGGTCGAGCCATCGCCGTCAGGGAACCCCGCTCGGGGTTTGCCCACGTTGCGCGACTGAGGCATTCCAGCGACCATCGCGCCAAGTGGCTAATGTTGGATCCACTCGGAAGAGCGTCCCGAGGTTTGAAACATCAATCTCGATGAGAGGTGCCCCTTGTGTCACGGCGACATCGACGGACACCGCCCGTGGAGAAGGTGTAATGAGCGCCGCCTCAAGCAGCAACATGCGACGGAGTGTTGCATTGTCGAGCGTCGGTCGAACACCGCCGCGTAGGGTTCGGCATTCACGCAAGAACCCCTCAGCTCCGCCGGGAATCATCGCGTCGTGTTCTTCAAGGAGCGGCTCGGCGTCAGCGGCGCGCAACGTGGCAAGAGCCTGCTGGCCCTTGCCAAGTCGATACAACGAAAGCGCGCGAACAAGAGCCAGTGATTTCGTCTCGTCGGCCGCGGCGGATGCGCGCTCATATCGCACGCCACCAAGAAGTGCTGCGGCGGCCTGCATTCGGCGAGCCTCGAGTGGCGTCGATGCGATCGCTGCACGCGCGAGCGCGGCACTGCGACCGAGTCGGTCACGATCGAGGGCGCCTGCGAGTCCGAAGAGTTCACGCGCAAGCTGACGCTCCGCGTCCGTCGTCGCAGCGTCAACGACCTCCTCTCCGAGCAAGAAGTACTCCATCGGTCGAAGAGGATTCAACGCGATGAGTCGAGGCTCCCACTTCGCGGTCGGTCGTGCGGAAATCGGCGCGGGCGCGATCGGCGCGGTTTGACCGTACAGCGACGCTGACGCGAAGTGCAGGAAGCAGACCGCAGAGCCAACACACAACGGATTCGTCACGAACGGGCGTAGGTTGAACATCCTTCGACTCATGCTGCATCCTCTCGATCGACCGCTTCCGCTTCGACATTCACGATTGCCATTCGCGCGAAAGCGGTGAGCGTGACCGCAAGCTGCGCGGCTGCGCTCTGCGCGGTGCTGCGGGCAAGTGCCGCCTCGGTCAATATCTCTCGCGCTGCAGAGATGCATTGCGGACGCCGAGCGGCTTCGACCGCCGCAGCTTGCTCAAGCAAGGAGGCGGCGTCGGCAACCGCGCGTTGCATGGAGCCATCGGCCAGTCCGCGACGCGCAACTCGCAACCTCTCAAGTTCCTGACTTGATGCGGGGAACGGCTCGGAGAGGAACCGTTCCTCCGCCGCGACGCGAAGCGCGGACGCAAGCATCGCCATAGAAACATCGAGCGCTGGAGCGAAGTCGAAGGCGGCGGAGTTGGGGGCGTAACGCACAGTTAGATTGGTCGCGCTTGCGGCAACGCGCGCTGCAAGGCGATCGATTGCAGCCTCTCGGCTCGCTTCGAGCGAGAGCACGCGATCGAGAAGTGCCGCGCGCGCGGGCACGGCCCAGTCTCGGCCTGTGAACTCCCGGTGGAGCAGCGCCGCGAGAAAACCTGCAAACTCCTCGCGCGGCTTCGACTCCGTCAACGCGTCGAGCACCGCGAGAAGCACAGTCCGCCCGTTCGCAAACTTGTCAGCAATCGCTCCCTGCGCTTCTCGGCGAATGTCTGCTGCGCCGCCTGCGAATGCCTCTCGCGCGAGCACTTCCGCATCGCGAGGACCAAGATCTCCCGTCGCTGGAAGTGCACGCAGCGCAGCAATGAGCCGAGCGCGTGACTCCATGTTCAAGCCAGGCTGCGTGAATTCGGTCGCCCAATCTCCATCATTCACGCCCGACGGACGAAGTCCGCTCTCGCCCGCAAACGGCGCTTCCAGTGCACCGCGATCAAACTTCAGCGCGGTGCTCGCATCCTGCATGGCGACCTCAGCTTCTCTCGACTTTCCAGACTCAAGCAATCGCACGGCAAGCACGCATTGCAACGCACCATCCGCGATCGCAAGTGCCTCGACATCATCCTGCGGACGAACAGCGCGCGCTGCAAGCTCCGCGACTGTGTTGCGAAGGAGATCAAGCGTGCCGCGAGGAAACGCGAGCCTCTCCCCTTCTTCGCCTTCAACCGACTTCGGCCACGCGGCGAGAATGCGCTGGAGCGCAGCATCTCGTCGGTTCGCATTCGCGTCCACAGGCAGCACCATCTCCGGCGAAAACCAAGCGATGCGATGATGACGGTCAAGCATGCTCGTCAAGACCCAAAGCCTCGTTGCGAGAATCGACGGGTTCGCAAACCACGAACCAAAGGCGGTGCGTGCTTGATCGCCTGAGACGCCGCGATTTGACCAATCGATATCTGCGATGAGACGACCGAGCACATCGCTCGCTCCACTCTGCAAGTCGATTGGCGCAGCCCCTTGCAGAATCGCCTCGATTGCGCGAAGTCGCGCCGACTCCCCAAGCTTCACATTGGTCGCCGCGGCGTCGACTGCCTCGAACCATCGCGACCAATCATCAAGAGTAATGTTCGCGCTCCCCGCATCCGTCGCATCGGCGAATCCACTCGCGTCGCGCGTCAGACTCGCGATTGCCGTCACTCCGAATCGGTTGCTTCCAGCACCCGATGCGATCGCAATCCCCTCGCGGCGCAATGACTCGCGCGCGGCCACCGCGACTTCACCTGGCACTTCTGGATCACCGAGCAATTCGGCGGTCATCCCCGCTGCGAATGCGGCCTGCCACACAACCTTCCAAGGAGTGACACTTGAGCCGCTCGTCGATTGCAGTGGAAGCCCGCGCAACGCGAGCAAGAGGGCGTGCGCGCTCTCGTCGCCGTGCGTCGCCCTTGCGACTTGGATCATGCCCGTGATGAACTCTGCGCGAAACGCGCCAGAAACCGCCCACGATTCACCTGCAAGTCGACAGCACTCGGCGAGATTCGATGCGTTCACTCCATCGAGCCGGCCGCGATTCGTTTTCAACTTCCGCGTGAGTTCATCGAGCGTCGTTAAGAAGTCTGGCCATTGATTCGCAAGCAAGAGCGTTGATGGCGGAGTTGCGCTTGACGCGAATCCCGGCGCACGCGCGTACTTCGCTGGAGACGCAAGCGCCTCAATATTCGTATCTGGTGGCGCAAACTTCTGCGCGAGTGCTGCAGCGGCCCGCTCACGCTGCGTCGATGCATCCTCGACCGCAATCGCGGGCAACGGAACGACATGAGTTTTTTCTGGGGGCTCCGCGCCGCGGACGATCATCCACACAATCGCGAGCGTGACGCTCACGGCGACGGTACCGAAGAACGCCGTCAACCGCAAAGCCGACCACGGCGAGTTCGCTCGCATTTCTTCGCCAATCGAGCTCGCGATGCGATCGACCGCAGCCTCAGCCACATTCGGCTTCTTCACGGGACGCGCGTGCAGTTGTTCCGCAGACACGCCGACGGAAGACAGATCTTTGCGAAGCACCGCGGCGCCGCCATCTCGCATGAACTTCGCGAGCCCAGCGACGACAAGTTGCAACCCCTCATTACTCACTCCATGTTCGGCGCTCAGTGCGGCTAACTGCGCGGCCGTCTTGGGGTTCCACCCTCCACCGGCAACCAAGATCGTCAACACGACGCGATCGAACTCCGTCAGATGTTCCTCGGTCACACCGCCCTTGGGGCGAATCGGTGGGTTCCCTTGCGACCCTTGCACTGATCGCTCCATGCGCTGCTTTGCAAGAGGATGCATCGGCATCGTGCGCGGTTCACGCACGAGTGAGATTTCAAGTTCAATCTCGCGCGCAAGCGCCTCGAGCTGCGCGATCGCGCGCGCGGCATCGGGAGAATCGCTCATCGGATGACTTCGCACTTGTGCGATTCGCCGCGCGAGCGCCTCTTCAACGAGTCCACTGGTAAGCCCGTCAGCGCTCAGGCCAAGGATGCCTCGCGCGCTGCGGTCCTTGCCAATGGCAATGAATCGATCCATCGCCGAGAGGCTCATGGCGCGCCTCCAGTCTGTGGCGCTTGTTTGCTGCGCGCTTCCGTTTCTAATGCTTCGAACTTCGCCTTCCACTCGCCTGGCCCAAGGTCTGGGTGCAGCTTGCGATGCTGCTCGAGCACCGCGATGCTCCGAGCGGCGTCGATGCGAAGGAGGACGCGAGCAAGATCATATTTCGCGCGAAACCATGGGTCGGTTCGCGTTGGGACTCCTGACACAAGCGCCTTGAGTTGCTCGACGGCGACTTCGAGTTGGCCACAAGACTCCGCGAAGAATGCGGCGTTCTGAAGCACCCCTGCTTCGCGCGTTCCAGCGGCGAGCACTGCTTGCGCGATCAACAGTCCTTGCTTGGCTTCATCCGGTGACGCACTCGCGAGCACCAGTTCCTTTCGCGCGTCAAGCAGCGTCCGAAGCACGGCCATGTGTGATGCAGACTTGACTGCTTTCTCCACGCCACCTTCACGCGCGATAAGCGCATCGCCTGCGCGAACGCTCGTCGCAACAAACGCACTGCGCCGTGGGTCATCCTTCGCAGTCGCGCGTCGAGCGAGTTCCGCTCCACGCAGTGCCAATCGAAGCGCTGCATCGGCCCAAATCGGAGTCGCTTGAGGCGACTCAAACTGGGCAAGACCACTCTCCACAAGTTCCCATTGGTTCTGCGAGATCGCGAGCTGCAGTCGCCGATACGCCAGTTCTTCGCGAGCTTCTGAGAGTTCAAACTCCCCGCGCGTCACTGCGGCATCAATCGCGACGAGCAGTTGTGCCGCGAAAGAGGTATCTGCCACTTCTGGCGCGAGAGCAACTTCAAGCGCCTGACGCGCGATACCAACGCTGCCTGCAGGAAGTCCTGGAGCGGAAGGGACATCTCGAAGCGTCAACAGTACGCCGATGTATCGCCGTCCAAGTGTTGTTCGCTCCGCGACATCACGGGAGGCGCGGAAGCAACGGTAGAGTCCGCCAATCGCGGCGCGGCGTGAAGTATCAAACGATGGTTCGGTGCTTGGCACCGACAACAACTTCTCGATGTCTGCTGCATCCGGAAGCGGATCTGCTTGGACGCGACGCACGAAGAGTTCAATCACACGCATCGATGCTGGGAATCGACGGAGAAATGCATCGCTGCGCGCGGTCAACTGCGCTTCGAGCGCGGTGCGCTCCGAACCTTGCAGCGTGCGCGCCAACGCATCGAGACACGCGATCGCTGCCCACGCCGCATCTTCGCCCCGTTCTCCGGTCAACACGCTCGCGAGTTGATCGAACGCTTCCGCGGCGTCGCGATACTCGTGCGCGCCTCGAAGACAATGCGCACGCATGAGCCGACAACCATCGCGCGCATCGGGGTACGCATCGGCGTCGGTCGCAGCGAGCGCGGCGTCGAGCCCCTGCAGTGCTTCGCGATTTGCGCGCATCGCATGCTCGGTCATCGCGGTATCAATGCTCGCCCCGTCGGCACGCGCGTTCTCTTCTGCAGCCTGCAACGTCTCATCAGCAACCCGCGCCGCGTCGTAGCGCGCGAGCGACGCCACATAACGGGCGACGAAGGTGTCTCCTTCAAGTCCGCGACCGCCGAACTGATCGACGATGTCGCGAACCTGCGCGAGTTCCCGCCGCGTCGCGAGCTGCGCGATTGCATCTTGTGCGAGAGCGAGCGCCTCCCCGCCGTCGGTGCCTTGTGTCACCGCCCGAAGCCCACCTGCGGCTGCAACTCTGAACCACGCCGTTTCAACTGTGCTCTGCGCCGCGAGCGCGCGGAGGAGCTTCTTTGCCGCGGTCCAATCCTTCGCGCGAATCGCCGCTGCCAAACGCCATCCATCGAGTCGTGTACGAATTCCTTCGAAGGCAGAAGAGACTTCAAGCAATTGCAGCCATCGCGACGCCTCGCCATACCCTTGCGTTTCAGCCTTCGCCAACCCAAGTCCTAAGATCGCTGACGCAAATGCCTCCTCGGTTCTGAGGTCGAGGGAAACCTCCGCTGGATCCATATGACCGTTCCGCGCGCCGGCGATATCGAGGAAGAGTTGCGCCGCGGCCCCGGAATCCTCGACGGACTCGCTCAAGAGCCCCTTGTAAAGCAAACCCCACGCTCGCAAGAATCGGCACTCCGTCGCAATCGCTTCTGCACGCTGAATGTCCGCTCGCGCGAGATCTTGGGTGAGCCCGACGAGCGAATCGATGCGGCGGTCGAGGTCCTGCGCGCGCTTCAACGATTGCGCTTGCAGCTGCTCCAATGCTGGAAGCACGACGCCGAGTTCTGCGAGCGCTCGCGCGTTCGCCTCGCTCGGCACACGAACCGCCGCTCGCGTGTCTTCTGCGATTTCCGCGGCCACTCGGTATCGCGCTCGCGAGATCGCAAGACCAAGCACATCAGCAGCGAATCCCGCGCTCTCAGTCAACGCTCGCTCGGCTCGTTCAAGGAGCGCGTCGCGCTCAACACCGCGCGCGGAAAGATCAAGCAACCGCGCGTACGTCGTCGCGAGTCGCTCCCGCACGCGCTTGAGTTCATCACCATTCGAGTCTCGTGCGACAAGTTCAAGCCTTGTGGCGAGAAGCCCGTCAAGTCCACGCGCCTCGAGCCAATCCGCGAGTTCATCCGCGCGCACGGGTGATGCGCAAAGTCCAACCACAACGCCAGCAAGGGCGAAGGAGTGTCGAAGCATTGCGCGCGGATGAAAGTACATCAGGTGTTACTCACCGAAACGGAACATAGGTGACACTCTTGTAACCAGCGTCATGGGCAGCTTGCATCGCTGCAGCTGCAAACCCGAAGTCAACGCCATCCCGAACTCGCACGAAAAGACTGTCCTCTGGGTTCAATGCACGAAGGGCTTCGGTGAGCGAAGATTTGTCTGCGTAGGTCGCTCCGCCGACGCGGTACAGGCGCACGCCGCCCTCTTCGAGCACATCCACATTCTGAGGTTCGAGATCGGTGCGCTTGTCGCTTCCTCGTTGCGTGGCCAGTTGTGGATCGAGTTGCGCTTCACGCGACGCAGCCGACTGCGTAAACAGGAAGTAGCCAAGCAAGAGAAATGTTGCGTCGATCATCGCCGCGAGATTGATCTCTGGCTTTCGGTCGCGTTCACTTCCTGCTCGTCGGAATCTCATTTCGAGGCTCCCTCCGTCGCAACTCGGACCGCCACCACGCCAGCCTGCGAGAGACGCTCAAGGACACCATTGAGGACATCGGTTCGAGCAGCGCGGTCGGCCCGCACGAGCGGTCGTAACTTCGTCACGCCACCTTCGTTCTGCGCAGCTGCTTCGGCGACGAGTTCGCCAATGCGATCGAGTGAAACCGCCTGCTCATTCACAATGATGCTTCCGTCGGCGAGCACATTGAGGACCACACCCGCCTGCTCTGCGGTCTTCACTTCTTGACCCGGTTCCTTCGGCAACGCCATTTCTGTTCGCGCCTGCTGCGCCGCTTGTCCGGTGACGAGGAAGAAGATGAGCAATTGAAACACAATGTCGATCAGCGGCGTCATGTCGACGACGGCGGCGCGGGAAGAGCTATTGCGGGGAGCGAATCGCATACTGGAATGACTACAAACTTCGCGGTTATGCGCGCGCGACCTTCGTCTTGCTACTGCTCTCGATAATGGCAACCACTTCTTCCATCTCCGCGGCGGCGTCGCCTGCGAGACGATCCACGCGATTGCGGAAGAAGCTGTAGAGCGACACGCACGGGATGGCAACGACAAGACCTTGGAAGGTCGTGATGAGCGCGATCGCGATGTTGTAGGCCAGCGCCTCGTAGTAGGTGGAATCATGGGCCGCGCTCGACGCGACCGTTTCAAACGCGCCGATCATGCCCTGAACCGTTCCAAGAAGTCCGAGCAGAGGTCCGACCGAACCAATGACGCCGATCACATCCATGGTGCGGTAGAGCCGCGCGGTCTGCTCAACCCCACTCTCCTCAAGAGCGCTCTTCATTTCAAACGCGCCGAAGGGCGAAGCGATGAATCGCTTGAGACCCGGCGCAAGCGTCCGCAGGAAGTAACAGTCGTTCGCCGGCAGTTGCGCATACTGCAACGCCTGCTCGAACTGTCCGCGAGCAAGCAGTTCTTTCACTGCATTGATTCGATCTCGCGGGAGCTGGACACTCGCTCGGATCTGCACAAAGTGAATGATCACGAATGCGAGAGCCACGATCGACAACAGCACGATGATGTAGCCAATCACACCGCCGCCCGTGATGAACTTGAGGGCAGAACTGCCCGTGCTCGTTGGACTCGCGGTATCAGCGGCTGCTTGAAGAAGAAGGTGCGTCATGGAGTTTCGTTGCCTTTCAAATCTATCTCTGCGTCTCGCGTGGCAATCACGCGGGGCGCTGTATCTTTCATCGTTGTCTGCAGCGGCGTTCTCGCCGCATCCGACTCAATCGCGTCAAGCGCATCGTCTTGCATCAATCGCTCAAGAAGCTGCGCACTCTTGACATCGCCCCGCGCGCGACACGCACTTGCGGCCTCTCGAAGTGCGAGTCGACCGAGCGCGGTCTCGCCTTCGATGACGGCGGCGCTGAGCAGTTCGAGCACGCCCATTTCCTGTGATTCGGCGGACGCGCTTCCAACGAGCGCTCGACCGAGCACCATGGATTTCCACGCCAGCAGGAATCGAGGTGCTTCGCCTCCACCTGCGTTGCGCGCGAGCGCGAGGAATCCCTCGGCGAGTCTTGCGCGATCTCGGTCACTCTGTGCCAAGGCGAGTTCTTCGAGCGTCGCAAGCAACTGCTCCGCTACCGACGCGCCAGCGCGAGGCTCAACATGTTTGGGCGCGTTGCGCAGCAAACGCGCGAACCGCTCATCCATCGACGAACCTCCCGTCGAATGCCCCGCGCGGACTTCGAGGACCTGCGCGGCGCGCGCCGCAGTCTCCGAGGTCGCGAATGGCGTGATTTCACTTGAAAAGAGCGTTGCTGGATCAAGCATGGGTGGCAGCGAAGCGAAGACTGAGTCAGCAGGCGCGTGCTGCCCTGCCTTCATCGCAGCAACATGCATCCATGGTTCAAGCGCGCTCACCGAATCACCTCGCGCGAGCGCGCATCGCAGCAACCCTTCCGCGGTGATGTACCCAAGGTCACACTGGGGATTACGCAGGGAACTCCACACTTCTCGCAAGAGCGGCTCCGCGAACTCGTAGTCTCCTCGCACGACACGCGTCCGCGCTCGCCAAAGTGTTTCGCCCAGCTGCAAACCAGCATCGATACCCGCAGGAACGGTCGAACCAGTCACTGCGCGCACTTCGTCCCACCGCGCAAACTGTTCGATTCCCCCGACTCCCTTCAACCGGATACCTGATTCTTCGACGCTTGCGCTTGCGGCCTCGAGTGTGCTCGCGCCACCTCGCAACTCAACCCGGACATCCGCGCGCGCTGCCGATACGCAAAAAACTCCCGGCAAGGCGAGAAAAACGAATGCAAGGCTGGTCGGACGATCTGGACGCATGGGCTGTGGAATCTGAAACATCATTCGTACTGCATGCTCGATCATGGGGACGCGGGAATCGTGATGCGAACTCCACCGGTCACGGGGACGAACCGAAACACGCCCTCATTTTCACGCGCGATCTGTTCAAGTCCCGCGCGCCCCGCTTCCGAGCCGAAGCAGATGGTGTTGATGATCGACGCGCGACGCTGCTTGTGATTGAGTCGAGTCACTTCATCGGGACCCTCGCCGGGGATCTCACCATCAGTGAGGAAAAAGATGACATCCGGTGATGCGGGAAGTTCATACACGCGCTCGAAGGAAGTCATTGGATAGGTGCCTCCACCCGGGGATTGCTCCTCGATCCACTTCTTCATGCGCAAGATGTTCCCTTTCGATGCTCGGACCCAACTCTCCTCCCAGTCTGGGATTCGGCGGTCATCCGAAAAGAGCACCACATAGAAACTCGCGAAGTCAGGAAGCGCCGCGATCGAACGCTTCAACTCATTCATCGCGACCGTGAATCGATCATCCATCTGCATCGAACCGGAAATGTCCACGATGAACGCGAATCGAGTGCCTCTTCCCCCCACTCCGAAGAAGCTCGTTCCTCCGCCACCGCGTCCAGAACCAATCCCGATCCCTTGTCCAGCGCCACCCGGCCCCACGATGCCTCCGGGCCCGGGCGCTTGCAACATGCCGAAACTGTTCTGCGTTGGATCATCGCTTGCGAGGTCTGCGCTGAGTGCCGGAATCTCATCGGGGTCCGGCATGATCTCGCCCGCCGCGAGCGGCGATGGATCTGGCAGTTCTACTTGCTCATCGGGAGCCACTTGCTCTTGCGCATCGGCAAGATTGACTTCAACGGGCGCGTCATAACTTCGCGCGTCAACTGCCGGCTGGCGGTACCACCAGAGTGACAACATGACGGAGATGTGGACGACAAGCGAAAGCGCAAAGGCGAAGAGGAGGAGATGAACCCAGTACTCGCGGCTGTACCGCCGCTGATCCCCGAGCGCGCGAATGCCCTTTGCCAATGCGCGCCCCTGCTCCTTCACGGGAGCAGCAGCAAGATCGCGAGTTGGACTTGCCGGATTTTGCATGCAATCCCTGTTCAGACCGCGCGACAACAAGACAGAGTGCGCACTCCCATCAGTTTCTACGAGATTGCGCGCGCTGTGCGCGCAGTCGCCCTGCAAAAATCCTAGATTTCGCAGAGAATGCGCGCGCGTCGATCCACCTCGCCCTGACGAGTCCTCACCATGCCAATGAGTCGCCCCAAGAACCGAATTCTCCTCAAGATCTCTGGCGAGAGCCTCGCGCAGCCTGGCCACTTGGGCATCAGTACGGAAGAGTTGCGGATCATCGCAAAAGAAATCGCTAGTGCCGCCGAACTCGGCGGCGAGATCGCGGTGGTTGTCGGCGGCGGGAACATCGTGCGCGGCGCAACCCTCGCCGCAAGCGGGATCATCCATCAGTCCACCGCGGACTACATGGGAATGCTCGCGACCGTCATGAACGGGATGGCGCTCAAGGAAGTTCTCGAAGAACTCGGCCGGCCCGCTCGCATCATGAGCGCGATCAATGTGCCCGCCGTTGCGGAGCCCTTCATTCGCGCTCGCGCCGTCCGACACCTCGAAAAGGGCCGCGTGGTCGTCCTCGTCGCCGGAACGGGGAATCCCTTCTTCACGACAGACACCTGCGCGTCCCTCCGCGCGATCGAGCTCAACGCCAGCATGCTCCTGAAGGCTACGAAGGTTGACGGCATCTACTCCGCCGACCCCAAGATACACCCCGACGCGACCCGCTTCGACCGCCTTACTTTCGCGTCCGCGATCGAAAAGAAACTTGGCGTGATGGACCTCACCGCGCTCACGATGTGCATGGAACACGACCTGCCAGTCTGTGTCTTTGATTACCGAGTCGCAGGCAATATCAAGCGAGTCGTCAGCGGCGAACGCATTGGAACCCTTGTGACGAAGTCCTGACCGAGCCCCTGCTTCCTGCAACAAGCGCGACCCCTGCGCGGTATCCTCTTCTGCCCTATGGACATCGACACGCTCATCCTTGAAACCGACGACCGCATGCAGAAAACGACGGACTACCTGCAAAAGGAACTCCGCGGCATGAGGACCGGTCGGGCAACGGTGGCCTTGCTTGAGTATGTGAAGGTCGACTACTACGGATCCCACACCGATCTGCGCGAACTCGCCATGATCAATGTGGCGGACGCAACACAACTCTTGGTGAAACCCTTCGATCCAGGATGCAAGAGCGAAGTTGTCAAGGCGATCGAAGCCGCAGGCGTTGGCGCGCGCGCACAGGTCGAAGGGAATGCGATTCGAGTGAGCGTCCCTGCGCCTTCTTCCGACCGTCGCAAGCAACTCGTGGTGCAAGTCAAGAAACTTGCCGAGGATTCGAAAGTCGCGATCCGAAACGAGCGCCGCGATTGCAACAAAGCCATCGAACATCTTGTCGCAGACAAGAAGAACGCGATCCCCGAAGACGCTGCAAAGAAGTCCAAGGAAGAGATCGATGAGATGACGAAGAAGTACTGCGAACGCGTGGACGAACTCGCAGAGAAAAAAGTGACCGAGATTGAGGAAGTCTGAGCCAACGCCCGCAATCGCGACCGCCCTCATCTTTCGCTGCACCGACGCGTTGCGTCGCGTTTCCCGAAACTAAACCACGCGCTCGCCGAGCCGCGATGGTGTCCGGAGTACCTATGTTGCACGAACTGACCCGATCACTCAGCGCCCGCCACAGCACACTCTCGACGCACGTGCGCCACCGATCGCACGCCATCGGGCGGGCTTTCCGACTCGGTCTTTGGACCGTCGCCCTCGGGCTCGGTACATCGACAAGCTTTGCCCAAACCGCAGCCCCCAAGGGGATGCTGATCGAAGCGGACAACACTGTCATCTCGCAATCCTGCACCGCGACACCCATCGTCGGAGTGCTCCTCGATGCGGATGGCAACGGCGTTGTGCACATTCAAGGCGACGCCGATGGCAAGCCCATCACTGTCGACTTCGGCGGCGGGCTTCTGCTTGGAAGCGCACTCTCCCCAGAGCGCCTCAGCGGTGTCGGCATCGTCGTCACCGGAAAGAATGTCACGCTCCGGAACGGGAAGGTGAAGGGATTCAAAGTCGGCATCCGCGGAGAGGGATGCGACGGACTTGTGCTCGAGGACTTCGATACCAGCGACAACTACGCGCAGCTCCTGCAATCCAAACCGTGGAAGGAAAACGGCGCCGACTGGCTCTTCCCTCATCAGAATGACGCCGGAGAGTGGGCGGGTTCGCACGGCGCAGGAGTTTCAATCTCCAACGCGAAGGGCGTGACGATTCGGCGCGTCACGAGCCTCCGAACCCAAAACGGCGTGCTGTTGTCAGGCGTCAACGACTCGAAGATCTACGACAACGACTGCTCGTTTCTCTCAGGCTGGGGACTCGCCCTTTGGCGGTCGAATCGCAATGAGATCGCGCGCAACAACTTCGACTTCTGCATTCGCGGGTATTCGAATGGGGTCTACGCGCGCGGTCAAGATTCCGCGGGCATCCTGATGTTTGAGCAATGCTCAGACAATCTCATCGCGCTCAATAGTTGCACGCATTCCGGTGATGGCATCTTTGCCTTCGCCGGTCGCGAAGCACTCGGCGAGGCTCCGCCTCCCGCGTCTGCCCCTGGCGGAAGCGAACCGAGCGCGTGGTACCGTGGGCGTGGATGTAACAACAACCGGTTCATTGGCAATGACCTTTCATTCTCCTCTGCGCATGGCCTTGAATTGACGTTCAGTTTCGGCAATCAAGTGCTTCGGAATCGCTTCGAGGGCAATGGTTTCTGCGGAGTTTGGGGCGGATACTCGCGCGATACCCTCATCGCCTCGAACACCTTTGAGGGCAACGGCGGCGCGGGTCACGGGCGTGAACGCGGCGGCATCGCGATGGAGCACGCACAAGGAACGCGCATCGAAGACAACCAGTTCTCATTGCATCCGCAAGGCGTGGCGATTTGGATGGATGAGGATGCGTCACTCGCGAAGCTGCCTTGGAGCATCGCCAACGGGAGTGAAGCCAAGAACAATCGAATTCAATCGAACTCGTTCACCAAAGACGATGTCGCCATTGCGCTGATCGGAACGCAAGCAACTTCATTGGATCACAATCAATTCACGGAGTGCGCGACGGAACTTCTTGCCGAAGGCGCGACAGACACCAAGCAGTCCGATGAGGGGCACGCGTCAAGCGCGCCCACAGCCGAGTCCATCGAAACGCTGCTCGCGGCATTGCCCGGCACTCGAAAGGCAGTCGGCTTTCGCGATGCGCTACGCGGGCGCGATCGCATCGTGATGCTCGAGCGTGGCCCATACGAATGGAATCGACCGATCATTGTGCGGCTCAATCAATCACAGAGCCGCGCACAGTATGGGTTACATGGATTCCCGAAGATGGTTGGCGCGGATGTCCTCGGTCGAGGACCCCTCTTCATTGGTATGGCGAGGGATGATCGAGGCGCTGAAGTTGCCGCGGATCCCGCAGGGTTCGTGACGCCATATCTCGTGCAGATTCGCGCAATCAACAAGGTCAAAGTGCGCTACCTCGACATTCTCGCACCTGCAGAGTGGCGTACTCGGTTCTTCGCCCTGCAAGGCCCCAACGGGACAGTCGATCCAACCAAGGATTCGGCAGGTTTTGACGCACTGGCCGCCGCTGGCGAACTGGAATTCGTTTTGCGGGAGCTCGCGTTTGAATACGGCGCCCGCGCTCCCCAGCAGACGGTGAATGATCCCGACGTCCAGAAGCTCACGCTCCCGAGCGATGGGTTTGGGATGGTTGCCGAGACGACGCTGCACTTCATTCCCGGGAAGTACCGGATCCATCTTGAATCCTGCGATGCTGCGCGTGTTCGGTTCGATGGTCGGGTCGTGCTTGACCGATTCAATCGCGTCGGCGAAAGTGCGATCACCGACGACGCGTTCGCGTTCGAAATCACTGAGGAACGCGAAGTACCCATCAAAGTTGAGCACTTTGATAGCGCCGGTGAAGCACACCTACGAATCTACTTCGAAGCCATTGATCCGATCATCAAGGGATAGCGCAGACGACACGAGGTTCCATCATGCAATGTCCGGCATGTAAGGAAGACGACGACAAGGTCATCGACAGTCGCCCGTCCGACGACGGGGCGGCAGTGCGTCGGCGTCGTGAATGCAATCGGTGCGCGAAACGCTTTACGACATACGAGCGACTCGAGCGCACCGCGCGACTCATGGTGGTGAAACGAGACGGAGCATGTGTTCCCTTCGAAATCGAAAACATCATGCGCGGCATTCAGGCGGCTTGCGGGAAGCGCCCTGTCTCTGAGGCGGCCAAGTTGCATCTCGCGCAGGAAGTGGATGATGAGTTACACGCTGAGTTCGATCGCGAAGTCCGAAGCGACGAAGTAGGCAAACGCGTCGCGCTGAAGCTCCGAGCGCTCGACAAGATCGCCTATGTTCGGTTCGCCAGTGAGTACCACGGGTTTCGCAGCCTCGAAGAATTTGCCGACGAAATAAGGCATTTGCTCGACGAACCGCCGGAGTTCCCGAATCAGCGGCCTTTGTTCTAGCCGCATCCGCCGACCGTGTGGGCACGCCGATACACTTGCCCACCCCATGGTGCGCATCACTCTCAAAGACGGAACCTGCAAGGAATTCGAAGCTGCTCCAACCGCTGGCGAGGTTGCGGCATCGATCGGCGCAGGACTCGCGAAAGCGGCACTTGGCGCGAAGGTGAATGGTGAACTCGTTGATCTCGCGCACCGCATTCCAACCGACAGCACGCTGGAGATCGTGACGGCAAAGAATCGTGATGGAACCGTGAGCGCGGAGTCGCTCTACCTGCTTCGCCACTCTTGCGCCCATGTCATGGCCGAGGCGATCACTCGGCTTTTCCCGGGCGTCCAACTGGTCTACGGACCACCTCTTGAAACAAATTTTTATTACGACATGTCCTTCCCGCCTGGCAGCGTAATGTCGACTGACGACTTCGCTCGCGTCGAGGCGGAGATGGGGAAAATCATCGAGGAAAACAGAGCGTTTACACGATTCAACTTGCCCGTTGAAGAAGGCATGGAGAAGCTGACGCGCGAGGGGTCGAAGTACAAACTCGACAACGCTCGACGCGCCGTCGAAGCGGGCTCGAATGAACTTTCTTGGTACGCAACGGGAACACCCGGGCGCGACTGGGAAGATCTCTGCCGCGGACCACATGTGCCGTCGACTGGAAAGATCGGCGCGTTCAAAGTGCTCTCCCTCGCATCAAGTTATTGGAAAGGCGACGAGAAGTCCGACAGACTCACGCGCGTGTATGGAACCGCCTTCGCGACGAAGGAAGAACTCGCGCAGTTCACCAAGCAGTCAGAGGAAGCCAAGAAGCGCGATCACCGCGTGCTCGGCAAACAACTGAAGCTGTTTCACATCGATGAAATGGTTGGGCAAGGCTTGGTGCTCTGGACGCCCAACGGCGGCATCGTGCGCAGTGAATTGCAGAACTTCATCGGAACCGAATTACGCCGACAGGGCTACTTTCAGGTGTTTACGCCACACATCGGCAAACTAGAACTCTATCGAACGAGCGGGCACTTCCCGTACTACCGTGAGAGCCAGTACCCGCCCATCATCGAACACGACGCGATGGCGAAGCTCGCGGACGAGGGCTGCACCTGTGGCGAACTCTCCAATCGCATGGCAGCAGGCGAGGTCGATGGGTACATGCTCAAGCCCATGAATTGCCCGCATCACATTCGCATCTTTGCGAGTGAGCCTCGGAGCTATCGCGATCTTCCCGTGCGACTCGCGGAGTTCGGCACGGTCTACCGCTGGGAGCAGTCTGGTGAAATCGGCGGCATGACGCGCGTGCGCGGCTTCACCCAAGACGACGCGCACTTGTTTGTTCGCGAAGATCAGATTGCGGAAGAAGTGCTCGGCTGTCTCTCGATCGTGAAGCTCATCTTTGGAACGCTCGGCATCGAGGACTATCGAGTGCGAGTTGGTCTGCGCGACCCGGACAGTCAAAAGTATGTCGGCGACAGCGAGAACTGGGACAAGGCGGAAGCGGCGTGTCGCAACGCGGTCGCAACGCTTGGAGTGCCCTTCAGCGAGGAACCTGGCGAAGCTGCGTTCTACGGTCCGAAGATCGACTTCGTGGTGAAGGATGTCATCGGGCGCAGCTGGCAACTCGGCACCGTGCAGGTGGATTACAACCTCCCGATTCGATTCGACCTCAGTTATGTAGGCGCCGACAACAAGTCCCATCGCCCGGTCATGATCCATCGTGCGCCCTTCGGTTCCATGGAGCGATTTGTCGGCGTGCTCATCGAACACTTCGCAGGCGCGTTTCCACTTTGGCTTTCGCCTGAACAAGTTCGGGTGCTCCCAATCTCGGAAAAGAGTGCGGAGTACGCGAATGAACTCCTTGCTGCCCTCAAGGCGCGTGGCATTCGCGCGAGTGTTGACCATGCCAACGATCGTGTGCAAGCGAAAATCAAGGTCGCCGCAGAAGCGAAGATCCCTTACATGGCAGTGGTGGGTCCTCGCGACGCGGAACAGCGGGCGGTCAGTGTTCGAGCTCGAGGCGTCGAGGCCAACCTCGGAGAGATGTCGTTTGACGCATTCGTCGACGGCATCGCTGCGGAGTTCGAGCAGCGATTACTCAGCGGCGCGCCTGGAACCGTACAAGCCACACTCGGAAGCGCGTCCAAGGCATAACGCGGCTGAGAACCCCCTCTTCCCCGCGAACATGCTGCCCTGCGATGAAGCGCCGCACGGGTAAAAACCCCCGCGCGATGCGCTGGCGCGGGATCCCACGCAAAAACAGCGCGCGGATCGGGCGACTCTCGCTTCCCCCGCCCGCTGTTTGATGCTATGTTTAGGGCAGATGTTGAACTTCACCGCGCGCCACCCTTCATGAGCACTGTCCCTTCAGGACGAGTCCTCATGGTTGCCATGGGTATGGAACGCGCGCAGCGCCCAGAAGGGTTGCGAGTTCAGCTCCAACCACCTGCAGTCTCTCGTCGCGTGAAGAGTCGGATCGCGATTGGTTCGCGCATTCTTCTTCGCTCTTCCACGCATTCACTTCCCGCCTAACGCACGCCTGCTCACTCTTACAGAAGGAACGGACTTATCTTTCCGCCACGCAGACCATCCGGAGGACAGCGCACAGATTCGCGCGATTACGGTCCTCGAGTCAACGACCGCATTCGCATCACTCCCATTCGCCTCATCGATGCCGAAGGCGAGATGATCGGCGTGATCGAGCTCGACGAAGCTCGCCGACTTGCGCACGAAAAGGGTCTC
This sequence comes from Planctomycetia bacterium, assembly GCA_005790605.1. GTDB lineage: Bacteria > Planctomycetota > Phycisphaerae > Phycisphaerales > SM1A02 > F1-140-MAGs142. Next base: position 52,792 of record SXUI01000003.1, read on the forward strand.
GACCTCGTCGAGATCGCTGCGGACAGTCGACCTCCCGTCGTGAAAATGATGGACTTCGGTCGATTCAAGTACGAGAGTTCCAAGAAGGAACGCGCGAACAAAGCGCGCAACAAAGTCTCGGAAATGAAAGAAGTTCGTCTCGGTCGATCGATGAAAATCGATCCACACGATGTCGAGATTCGCATTGCACAAGCTCGGCGGTTCCTGATCGAAGGCCACCGTGTGCAAATCGTCCAGAACTTCCGCGGCCGAGAGATGGCGCATCGACATCGCGGCGAAGACCGCATGGATGACATCATCACCGCGCTCTCCGACCTCGCAAAAGTCGAGATGTCGCCGCGCCTCAACGGTCGCCGCTTGACCATGGTGATGGTCCCCGAGCGACAGAAGATCGAGGCGTGGAAGCGCAAGATGATCGCTGAAGGAAAGCCGATCCTGCCAAGCGTCCCTGACATGATCGAGGAAATGGATCACGACGACGAAGACGACGAGTGATGGCGGCCTGACGCGCACACGCAGTCGCACGACAACAAGAAGGCTCCACCTCGCGTTGCGAAGTGGAGCCTTCCTTCTTTTTTGCCGTGCACGCTGGTTGACTCAGTCGGCAGAGTCCGTCTCGCCTTCCTGCCACGCTGTGTACATGGTGCGAATGATCTCCTGCATCGTGTGAGACCACATGATCGGCAGAGGATTCTTCATGAGATAGTCCATCACGACCTGCTCCTGCGGAGTCGCGTTGTCCTTCATCACAAGCCATGTCTTGAAGACCTTGAAGTCGGGCGGACACCATGTGCCTTCGGCGTGCGCGCGTGCAGCGAGCACTAAGGAAAGCGTCATTGCCGCGAGGGTACTCATCACAAGACTCACGCGCCGCGCGCGGACTCGACTCAGACCGAACCCATGTTGCATTCTTTGAGTTGTCATTTGGAAACTGTCCTCTCAGTTGAGTAGTTCAAGTAGTTCGAACTCCATTCGCTCGCGCGATGGCGCAGACACCAAGCACTCGCGAGCAGAACGGCATTCGACTCATGCATCCGCGGTCAATGCTCCAGCTCGCTCGAGAATCGCCCATCCGGTGGGACGGAAGAGCGGGAATCGACCCATAGCGCCGGCCAACACTCGAATGTCCTCTGGATCGAGGGTCATCGCGTCGGAGGCGAGTCCTTCTTCACTCGCGCGCTCGCGACGGAAATGCTCCATCGTGAAAGCGCGCTCTCGCATCGCCCAGTTGTCGAGTCGCTCGGCGATCTCAGCGGCCTTGTTGGTGAGGATCGCCAACTCTCGCTGGAAACTAACGGTGTTCGCCGATCGAAGCGCGATGTTGCATCCGTAGATGGACCACCAGCCCCAACTTTCTAGCAAATCACCCTTCGGGAAATCTTCGACATCCACCACTTGATCGAGCCCACTCAGGATCTCCGCGATCGCCGCGTCCTCATCGAGCCGACCCGAAGCGGCATCGAGTTCGAAGAGCGCGCCTCGACAGGTGTTGGCGATCGCTTGATACTGCGCGTCGCCAAACTCAACCGCCAAACTCTCATATTCACGCTGCGCCTTTCGAAGATCGGCGCTTGCCGCGTCGACGGAGAACTCAAACGGTTCATCCGCGTTCCAGAGCAATCTGCGCTGCGCATTGCCGCGGACGCTGCGGGCGAATGCTCGCGCGACACGCTGCAATCGGCCCATCGGTGCAAAGTGCTCAAATCGATCGAGAATGTCCGCAGCGATCGCGCGCGCCTCGTGCAGATTCCAAAGCGAGTAATGCGCGTTGGCGAGATTCACGAGCAACATCAGACGAAGATCTCGCGGAAGCGCTGACTCCGCGAGTCCTTCCTGGACGCACGCCAGCGTTCGCACATACCGACCAAGCCCGTCGTACGCGCCCGCAAGACGATTGGCAACAATGGCACGCTCCGTCGAGGACCTCGCGCTCTTGCGCATGCGAGACCCAAGACTCAACAGCTTCTGATACTCACCAAGGCGGTGCAATGACTGCGCCTCTTGATCCAGTTCGGAGAATGGTCGCGAGGATTCAGGGACGGAAACGGGTTCCGCCTGCCACACGCTCTCAGCCACATCGCCGACGCCCCAATCAAGAGCGTCCGCCAATCGAGCAACCAGGTCGAGCTTTGGATTCCCGCTCTCGGGAGTAACCTTGCCAGACTCGCGTCCAAGCGCTTCAAAAGTCTCTGACTTGTTCCAGCCCCGATACACGCGAGCGAGATCGACAAACCGATCGATTCGCTGCTTCCGGCGGATCACACTGGCCATCTCAACACTCCGAGCCGACGATTTCTGATACGTCGATTCAGGCACTACCCCTGTGCCACCTCCACTTCTACTCCGCTTCCGGGGTGAAGCAACGAAACGCCTCCTTTTTTCCTCCCGAAAAGTGGTGAAAATCACGCCCTCCCCCTTCCCGCGATCGCTGGTTTCGCCGTGCTCGGACGGCACAGGCTGTCAACAACTCCATTTTGTCGCGCCGACTTGACATTTATGCAATCCATTGCATAATAATGCATCACGTCGCAAGTTCGCGAACGCGCCACCCCAACAGCGTGTTGTCTGAAAGACTGCTCCACTGGTTCTGTCACCATTTCGATGAAAGTTCGTCGCCAATCCATCATTCGAAAACTCGTCGCTGGAGATGAGCTTCGCAACCAGCAAGAGTTGCAAGTTCGCCTTCGAGACGAGGGCATCGAAGCAACTCAGTCCACGCTCTCGCGCGACTTGCGCGAACTCGGGGTCTTGCGTGGGCGCGATGGATATCAGCTTCCGAACACCGAAGGAAACGGCCCAAGCGACGGCTCGCGCCTCCACGCAGCCATTCGGCGCGAACTGGTTGGCGTCGATGTGGGCGGGACTCTCGTTGTTCTGCACACGCCGAGTGGCCATGGCAACGCGCTCGCGATCGAAATCGATGCGGGCCAGCTCGAAGGCGCGCTCGGCACGATCGCGGGAGACGACACGGTCTTCATCGCCGCACGATCTGAGTCTGCGGCCATCCGCATCGCGAAGCGATTGCGGTCGATCGCAGAAATCAGCTAGTTCGCACCTTTTCTTCCATGCACACCTCCACTCTCATTGCTGAGCTCCCCACTTCTGCCTTGCCGCAGCGCGCCATCCGCGTTGCTGTTGTCGGAGCGACCGGATACGCAGGCTGCGAGCTGTGCGACCTCCTCCTCGCACACCCGCGCGTCGAGCTCTGCGCGGTGTATGGATCGGCCCGTCGAGCGGACGAACCGACACAACGCTTAACCGATCTTTTCCCGCGCCTCGCGGGTCGAACCGCGCTCGTGGTGCAGCCACTCGATGCGGCTGCGCTCGCGACGAGTGGGTTCGACGCGATTTTCCTTGCAACGCCGCATGAAACAAGCCACGCGATCGTGCCGTCGCTTCTCGCAAGCGGCATGTTGGTCCTCGACCTCAGTGCCGCGTTCCGACTCAGCGACCCTAGCGTGTTCGCGCAGGCCTACGGATTCACGCACGAGCACCCTCACTTGCTTGAAGAAGCCGTCTACGCGCTTCCTGAAATCGCCGCAACTGAAATCACGCAATCCAATCTCCTCGCGATTCCAGGTTGCTATCCCACTTCGGTGATTCTTCCAACTCGTCCACTCGTTGATGCGGGGCTCATCGACCTTGATCGCGGCGCGATCGTCGATAGCACCTCCGGCGTTTCCGGCGCGGGACGCAAAGCAGAACTCAAGACGCTCTTCTGCGAAGTGAGTTTACAAGCGTATGGAGTTTGGAAGCATCGACACCGACCTGAGATGAGCGAACACGCTCGTATCCCAACCGTGTTCACGCCGCACCTCGGAAGTTTTGATCGCGGAATCCTTTCGACGGTTCACCTTTTCCTGCGCGAGGGCGTCGCGGAGTCCGAGGCGCGCGAGTGCCTCACGCAGGCATACGGATCAAGCGCGTTCGTTCGCGTATTGCGTGCTGGGCAATGGCCAGCGATCTCTTCTGTGGAACGCACGAACTACTGCGACATCGGACTTGCGGCGGAGGGGCGTCACATCATCATCGAGAGCGCGATTGACAACTTGCTCAAGGGCGCCGCAGGGCAAGCCGTCCAAACGTTCAATGTCCGCCATGGGTTCGAGCAAACCCTCGGCATCCTCGCACCTTCTGCTTCGAGGGAGGCCGCATGTCTCGCGTGATGAACTCATTGACCATCGTCAAAGTAGGCGGCGCGCTGCTGGACAACGCGAGCGCATACGCAAGCACCTTCTCTGCGATCATCGCCTTGCACGAGGAAATCCGCGCTTCTGGCGGATTTGGAGTGGTCCTCGTGCATGGCGGTGGCGCGGCAGTCGATCGGCAGTTCGCGCGACTAGGCGTTGAGAGCGAGAAGCGAGACGGCATTCGGATCACCCCCGCCGAGCACATCGACGACCTCGTCAGCGTGCTTGCCGGAAGCGTGCACCAGCGACTGCTTGGGCTGCTCCATGCACTCGGCGCGCGTCCCGTTGGACTCTCCCTCGCCGACGGCGGCCTGTGCGATTGTCGCGTCACGACACGATTTCCATTCGATGCCGGTCTCGTCGGCGAAGTGGTCGACGGCGACGCGAGCGTTCTTCGGACGCTTCTGCACGCCGGATTTCTTCCGGTACTCAATAGCATTGGGCTCGACCGCGACGGGACGCCGCTCAATGTCAATGCGGATGATGCAGCCAGTGCGATCGCGCGCATCGCGCAAGCAACTGAGGTGCTCTTGCTGACGGATGTCGCTGGTGTGCTCGATGCATCGCATGCCGTCATCCCTCAACTCGATGGTCGATTGATCGAGGAGCTCATTGCGAATGGAACGGTGCGCGGAGGAATGACGGCGAAGTTGCGCGCGGCCCATGAAGCAGCCGTCGCCGCTGGTTGTCCTGTGCGCATCGCGAGTTGGAAGGCGCACGGTCCACTTTCGTCCTGCGCGGGTACGAGCATCACACCGGGCGTCGCGCTCATCGCCTAAGCCCCGTTTCCATTCCCAGACACGAAACCCTATTTCATGCGCACGCTTTCCGTTTCCAATCCAGTCTCGCTCGCACGCCGCAGCGTCCTCACGCTTGCCGATCTCTCGCGCGCGGAGATTCGCGGAACACTTGATCTCGCGAAGGAACTGAAGCGCGACTATGCCCCATTCGCGCACGCGCTTCAGCAACGCGCAATCGTGCTCTTGTTCGAGAAGCCCTCGCTTCGCACGCGCGTGTCGCTCGAAGTTGGCATCGCGAAACTTGGCGGTACTTGTGTGTACCTCGATCATCAGGCGTCGCCGATCGGGCAGCGCGAGACAATCGCGGACTATGGCCGCAACCTAGAGCGATGGGCCGACGCCTTGATTGGTCGCGTACTGCAACACGCGACACTCACAGAATTGCATCGATGGACCAAAGTGCCCATCGTGAACGCGCTGTGCGAAGCACATCACCCATGCCAAATCCTTGCGGATGCCCTCACGCTTGAAGAGCATGGACTTGACCTCAGCTCCATGCGTCTCGCATGGCTCGGTGACGGCAACAATGTGTGCCACAGCCTCATGCAACTCACCGCGATCTTCGGGGGTCAGATGGTCGTCGTCACCCCTGACGATTGCCGTCCGGCAAGCGCATGGATGACGCGCACAAGCGAACTCGCACTCGCGACAGGCGCGCGCATCGAATACACCAACGACATCAGCCGAATCGCTGGCGCCGATGCGGTCTACACCGATGCGTGGATTTCGATGGGTCAGTCCGACAGCGCGAGTAAGCGCGCGGCGATGCTCCCGTATCAAGTGAACGAAGCCGCCATGCAACTCGCCGGCAAGGATGCGCTCTTCATGCACTGCCTTCCGGCGCCTCGCGGCGAAGAAGTTCTTGATGCCGTGATGGACTCGCCCGCTTCTGTCGCCTTCGATCAGGCCGAAAACCGCATGCATGCGCAGAATGCACTGCTGCTCCAGTTACTCGGCGTCCGTTGATTCAAACATCCAATCCTCTCCTCCCTTCTCGACTCCACGATTCCCCTGCCTCGCCTGAAACCTAGAAAGTGCTCCCCGTGACCAACCCTCAAAAAATTTGCATCGCGTACTCCGGCGGCCTCGACACCTCTTGCATCATCCCATGGCTCCGAGAGAACTATGACTGCGAGGTTGTGGCAGCCGTAGCTGATGTCGGTCAAGGCGATCGCGAACTCGAAGGGATTGAGGAGAAGGCGAAAAACTCCGGTGCTTCAAGTTGCATCGTCGTCGATCTCAAGCGCGAGTTCCTCGAAGCCTTTGCCTTTCCGATGGCGCTCTCCGGCGCGGTCTACGAAGGGCGCTATCTGATGGGCACAAGCATCGCTCGACCGATCATCGCGAAGGCGCAGGTGGAAGCCGCGCTCACGACGGGCTGCGACGCCCTTGCCCATGGCTGCACCGGCAAGGGAAACGATCAAGTTCGATTTGAATCGACCTACGCCGCGCTGGCTCCGCAGCTTTCAGTGATTGCGCCTTGGCGCCTTCCGAACTTCGAACTCAAGAGCCGCGAGGCGATGCTCGGCTACCTCAAAACGCGCAACATCCCGTGCGCTGCGAGCGCCGAGAAGATTTACTCTCGTGACGCAAACATCTGGCACATTTCGCATGAGGGCGGAGCACTTGAAGATCCTTGGAACGCCCCGCCAGAGGATGTGTGGATGCTCACGGTTTCTCCTCAACAGGCACCGGACCAGTACCAAGATGTGATGGTGTCGTTCGAGAAGGGTCGCCCCATTGCAGTCGATGGGAAATCCCTCGGCAGCGTTGCGCTGATGAACACGCTCAATGCGATTGGCGGTCGGCATGGCGTGGGTCGCGTCGACATCTGTGAGAATCGCCTCGTCGGCATGAAGAGTCGAGGCGTCTACGAGACACCAGGCGGCACGATCCTCACGGAAGCGTTCCGCGGCTTGGAGCAGCTCGTGTACGACCGTGAGACTCTGCACTACCGAGAGAAACTTGCCCTCGATTTCGCGAAGATCATCTATAACGGCACTTGGTATTCACCACTCCGTGAGGCGATGTGGGCAGCGTTTGTCTCCATGGCAGAGGTCATGACAGGCGATGTTGTCGTGCGTGTATTCAAGGGCAGCGCGCAAACCGCGCGACGCCGAAGTCCACACTCCCTCTTCAGCCACTCCTTCGCAACATTCGGAACTGATGTGGTCTACGACCACGCCGACGCGACAGGATTCATTCGCCTCTTCGCACTCCCAAGCCGCATCCGTGCGCTGCAAGCCATGCAGGCTATCGACACAGCCCACTGAGCATCGCAACACCAGACGCATAGAGACACGCCTTCAGAGACGCACGATGAGCACGCTTTACGCCGGACGATTCCTCGCTGAACAAGATCCGCTCTTTCGCCGCTTCAACGACTCGCTCCCGTTCGATCGAGTCTTAGTCACCGACGACATCGCGGGATCGGTTGGCTGGGCCAAAGCACTTACGAAGGTTGGCGTCCTCAGCAATGAGGAACTCGCCCGCGTGCTCACGGCACTCGAAGAGGTGCGTCTCTATGCGCTTGAGCAGCCCGACGCGCTCGTGGGCGCGGATGATGAGGATGTGCATTCATGGGTCGAACGAGAACTCGTCGCGCGACTCGGAGATCTTGGCAAGAAGTTGCATACAGGACGGTCTCGCAACGATCAGGTCGCAACGGATCTTCGGCTTTGGACCGTTCGTGCGCTGCAAACTCGCCGCGCGGAGATCGAAGGAGCGATCGATGCGTTGCTCCGAGTTGCAGAGCGTGAGAAGGCGACTCCATTTCCGGGCTACACGCATATGCAGCGTGCGCAGCCCATTCTGTTTGCGCACTGGTGTTTGGCGTATGTCGAGATGCTCACACGGGACGCAGATCGCTTCGCGGATGCTGAGCGCCGGACGCTCGTCTGTCCACTCGGATCTGGCGCACTCGCAGGGACCGCGTACCCCATCGATCGCGTGGCGCTCGCAGAGAGTCTTGGTTTTCACTCTGCAAGTTCCAACTCGCTCGATGCCGTCAGCGATCGCGACTTTGTCGTCGAAAGTCTCTCGGCATGTGCACTCTGCGCTGTGCATCTCTCACGCCTTGCAGAGGATCTCATCTTCTACACGACGAGCGAGGCGGGGTTCATCGAGCTCAGCGACGAAGTCACGAGCGGTTCGAGTCTCATGCCGCAAAAGAAAAATCCTGATGCGCTTGAACTCATTCGTGGCAAGACCGGTCGTCACATCGGAAACCTCGTCGCAATGCTCACGACGATCAAGGGTTTGCCACTTGCGTACAACAAGGATCTCCAAGAAGACAAGGAGCCCTTGTTTGATGCGATGGAGCACCTCTCGATCTCGTTGCAGATGCTCGTGCGCGTCGTTGACGGCATGACCGTTCATCACGAGCGCGCACTTGCTGCTGCGATCGGCGGGTACTCCAACGCAACTGAACTCGCCGACTATCTCGTCAGCAAGGGCGTTCCATTCCGAGATGCGCATCACGCGGCCGGCCGTATCGTGCGCGACGCGATCGAGGAATCGAAGCCGCTCGAAGGAATGACCGTCGAACAGATGCTGAAGAGCAACCCGAACATCGGAAGCGATGTCTATGCGTCACTGACGGTGGATAGTGCGCTGCGAAAGCGCGATGTCGCGGGCGGCACAGCGCCCAATCGCGTCGCAGAGATTCTCGGCGGGCGCTCGGCGCGCATGGGCATGCGCCGATTGAACACGCCCGCGGGCGGAGTTCGTGTGCGTGGAGCGCGCGTAGACGATCTCGACGGCATCGTTGCGCTCGTCGAGCACTGGGCGGATGAAGGCGAAAATCTCCCGCGCTCACGCGAAGATATTCTTGAGTGCATCAACGAGTTCGGCGTCGCAGTACGTGATGGGAAAGTCGTCGGTTGCGGCGCGCTGTGGGTCTACACGCCACAACTCGCGGAGATTCGCTCGCTCGGGGTCTCGCCGGATGCGATGGGTCATGGCATCGGCCAGAAGTTGATGGCCTTCTTCATCGACTGGACGAGTCGACTCCACATTCCCAAGGTCTTCGTCCTCACGCGCGCACCCAAGTTCTTTGAGAAGTCCGGCTTCAGGCAGGTCAGCGTGAATAGTCTTCCCGAGAAGGTGCTGAAGGACTGCGCGAAGTGCCCCAAGAACCACGCGTGCGATGAGATCGCGATGGTGCTTGATGTTGCCCCTTCGAAAGAGACTGGAAAGTGACAGAGCTCTGCTTCCCACTTGGTTTTCGGTCGGCAACCGCAGGTGCGTCCATCAAGAAGGCTGGTCGAGATGACCTCGCGCTGCTCCTCATGCCTGAAGGGGCGACCGCAGCGGCCCTCTTTACGACGAACTTGTTTTGCGCGGCACCGATTCATCTTTCTCGGCAACACTTGAAGGACTCTCGCGGGCATGCGAGTGCGCTGCTCTTGAATTCCGGCTGCGCGAATGCGGCGACCGGATCCATCGGCGCCAACAATGCATCCGCGTGCGTCGAAGGCGTCGCACAAGCGCTCGGTGTTGATGCGCAAAGCGTTCTGGTGAATTCCACCGGCGTCATTGGAACCCAGCTGCCAATGGATCGCATTCTTCCGCTCCTCGCGCCACTCGCAGCGGAGGCATCGAATGCTCACGCGCAGGCGAGCCTCGAGCCATATGCGCGGGCGATCATGACGACCGATACGCGACCAAAGATGGCGGCTCGTGAGATCCGCGTTGGCGACGCATCTGTTCGCGTGAGTGGTGTCGCCAAGGGTGCGGGCATGATTCACCCGAACATGGCCACCATGATCGCGGTCGTCATGACGGACGCACAACTCACTGCCAGTGAGCTCGATCAAGTCCTTCGCGTTGCGGCCGATCAGTCCTTCCATCGAATCAGCGTGGATGGCGACACTTCGACGAACGACTCCCTGTTTGCCTTCGCGTCAGGGCAAGGACCGCGGGTTGAGCTCGCTACCTTGCAAGAGGCAGTGACGGCGGTGTGCGAAGAACTCGCGCGCATGATCGTGACTGACGGCGAGGGATTCACACGGTCGATGTCAGTGCGCGTCCGTGGCGCGCGAACTCGTTCCGATGCGACGACGGTTGCCAAGACTGTCGCACAGAGTCTCCTTGTGCGCTGCGCTGTGACGGGAGGCGATCCAAACTGGGGGCGCATCGTTGCGGCAGCGGGTCGAGCGGGCATCACATTCGATCCGTCCGAACTTCGCCTTTATGTCGGCGGTACCGAGATCTTCGCACAAGGGCAGCCACTCCTTTGCAACCCAGACACGGTGCGCGCTGCGTTCAATGGACCACATGTGGACATGGTCATCGACCTCGGAGCAACCATTGGCGTGGAGGCGGAGCTCAACGCTGATGGGTTTCTCACATCCGGCCTCACGGAAGAGTATGTTCGGCTCAACGCTGACTACACGACTTAGGCATCTGCATCAACAGTCGCCGCGGGCGCGTGACAAGAACAAGAACAGCGGGACGAGCAATGTGAGATTGCGCGCCCCGCTGGTTGATTTCTTTGAGATCGGCTGTCTTATCCAGAGAATCTCGCGAGCGCTTGTCGAAGTTGCTGCACTTCACTCGCCGCTTGTTGAGCGCCCGCCGCAACTTCCTGTGACTGACCCGCGGCCTGCTGCGTGCGATTGCTGATGTCAGTGATAGCACGGTCGATCTGCTGAATGCCACATGCTTGTTCGCGCTGCTCGCTCGCCATTGTGTCGACGGTCTTCGCGACATCTTTCGCTGCCGACACGATCTGCTCAAGCGCTGTGCCAACTTCGGCGCCGATGCCAACGCCGCGCTTCACTCGCTCATTGCTGGCCTCCACAAGATCTGCGGTCTTGCGGGCCGCTTCACCGGAGCGCGTCGCGAGCGCGCGAACCTCCTGTGCAACGACAGCGAAACCACGGCCGGCATCACCTGCGCGAGCGGCTTCCACAGCTGCATTGAGCGCGAGAAGATTCGTTTGAAACGCGATCTCGTCGATCGCTCGAATGATCTGGCTGATCTCCTTGGAGCTCTTCTCGATCTCCCCGAGCGCTTCGCTCATACGAGACATAGACGCCCCGGCACCTTCAGCTGCCTCAAGCCCCTGCCCTGCCATGCGCGCAGCATGTTCTGATCGCTTTGCGCCGTCTTGCGTCCGCTGACTGAGTTCCGTCACGGAAGCAGTCATCTCCTCAAGCGTTGCAGCTTGGCCTGAAGCGACATCGGCGAGTCCTTGGCTTGTTGTGGTGAGACCACCGACACCGGATTGAATCTCGCTCGCGCTCGTTCGCACCACGCCGATGGAGTCACGCAGCGCGCTCACGAAGCGATCGAACGCCCCGCCGATGGCTGCAAGCTCATCGTTCCCCGTAAGCGTAGCGCGGGCTGAGAGATCCCCACTCTCGAGGCGGCCAAGTCCCGCAACCATCGCGTTCGCGCGTTTCGAAATCCAGCGGCCAATGCCAAGAAACAGCGCAGCAACCACAAGCACGGAGATTGTGCCAATGGAGATGTTCGCGACAGCGAGTTGCTTCACAGGCGCGAGCACCTCCGCCTCATCGACTCTCGCAAGCATCGCCCAAGAGTGCCCGAGAAATTCAAATGGCATCGCGGCAGCGAGGTACCGCGTGCCATCGGCGTCATAATCGCAGAAGGCAGGCTTGCCTTCAAATGCTGCATCGACCGCCGTGTTATCTCGCCGCGCCTTCAACACGGTCGACTCTTCTGAGAGACGCGTGTTGTTACGCAGAAGCCGATCTGAACCGAGAAGCACGCACTCACCACCGTCGCCAAGTCCTGCAGCGAGGTTGCACACAGCGTCGAGTTGATCAATCGGAACTTGTGCGGCGACTGCTCCGATCACGACACCATCCTTGAACACCGGGGCCGCAATGAACCCCGCCGCGGCGCCGTAACTTGGCGCGTACGGAGCGAAGTCACTCGCAATCGCGTTCGGACTTGTGGCGTTGAGTGCAGCCCGCACCGTCACGCCAAGCGAGGACTTGGCCCATGCACCGTCGAGGAGATTTGTCGCGAAATCAGTCTCTTTGAAGCAGGTGTAGACGACGGTTCCTTCGGTATTCACGAGGAAGAGGTCGTAGTACTTGAAGCGGTCAAGCACCGCGTGAAATCGTGGATGCAACGATGCGTGCGCGAGACCGTAAAGCGTTCCTTCTGCACCGCCATCAAGCATGAGTTTCGAACCAATCGGATGCGGATTGCGGGAGATGTACTCCGCTTGAAGTTCCGCCGCGCGATCGAGGGCAGGAATGATCGTCGCTGCGCCGTTCCACTCTGCGCCACCGTCACGGAAACGCTTCGCGAGTTCGCGTTCGTGATGCGCAATCAGTTCAGCGCGCGCGGCGCCGGCGTCTTTCGCTGGCTCGTGGAAACCCTCTGTGAGCCGTTCGATGGCCTCGATGGTCGTCGGCTCCCCCGCCATGGACTCGACTTGCGCACGCATGGAGTGTGCCCAAGCAGTGACATTCGCCGCGCGAGACTCGAGCGTCGCGTGGAGGGCCTGTCGCTGGGCCTCAACCAGAGACGACTCTCCGACTGTGTAACTGCCGTATCCGACGGCTATGGCGACAGCTGCGACGGCGCACGCGACCACCATCGCAAGGCGCGTGCCGATACGGTGATGCCACTTCGAGAGTGGACGGCGAACTGATGTCTCTGCGCTCATGGATGGGATCTCCGAGTGTGAAAACTGCGAGCAATAGGATCGATGGTCTCAACTTCGGAGATTCACAGACCAAACTGCGGTGATCGTGCGGACGCTTCAGGCGATTAGGGAATTCGCCTTACCCGCTATCGCGATTGCGACCCTTACCGAGTCACGGTGCCACTCGGAGTGCAGCCAAAATCGCGCCGCATCGCAGGCGCGTGCACTTCAAGGATGAAAGTGGCAACCGGCGCGCTACGCGAACTGGCGCAAGAAGCGCGCGTCATTCTCAAAGAGAAGTCGGATATCGGTAATCCCGTAGCGGCGCATCGCGACGCGCTCGATCCCCAATCCGAACGCGAAGCCCGTCCACTCCTCAGGGTCGATGCCAACGGCGCTGAGCACATTCGGATCGACCATTCCGCACCCGCCGAGCTCGACCCACTTCCACTCTCCCTTGATACGCATTTTCATATCGAGTTCCGCGGAGGGTTCGGTGAATGGAAAGAAGCTCGGTCGCATCCGGACCTCTGCTTCTGGACCAAAGAAGGACTTTGCGAACTGTACGAGTGTTGTCTTCAGGTCCACCATCGAGACCCCTCGATCGATGCAGAGACCTTCCACCTGATGGAACATGGAGTAGTGCGTGGCGTCGTGCGTGTCCGGACGGTAGACGCGGCCGATCGCAATAACCTTGAGAGGCGGCTTCTGCGATTCCATCGCGCGAATCTGCACCGTTGATGTCTGGGTGCGAAGAAGCAGCTTTCCAGCTGCCGCACCACCGAGATAAAAGTTGTCCGCTGGTCCGCGAGCTGGATGACCGGCTGGAATGTTGAGTGCGTTGAAGTTGTGCCACTCGTCCTCAAGTTCCGGTCCGTCAGCGATCGCGAAACCCATCCGAGCGAAGACATCAACAATCTCTTCGATCGTCCTCGCGATCACATGCCGACAACCCTGCGGCAATGCAACACCAGGCTCCGTGACATCGATAGCCGGCCCCTTCACCACTTCACCGAGGTTGTTCTTGCGCTCGTCGAATGCTGCTTCGAGTGCGCTCTTGCACTGATTCAATCGCGCGCCCACGGCTGGCTTCAGTTCCTTCGAGACGCTCTTCAAACCTTGCATGAACTCACGGAGGGCGCCCTGCGGACCGAGGTAGGTCGACTTCCATGCGTCGAGTGCGTTCGGGTCGGTGAGTGCCGACAAGGCCTCGAGCGCGGCGCGTTCCTTCGCTTCAATATCGGCGAGCATGCCGCGAGTGTATCGGGACGCGCGTGGTTCCTCGTACGCGTCAAGCCAAGAGCGCAGCTCCGTGGTGCAAGAAAAACCCACCCGAAAGCTTGCTCTCGGGTGGGGAAGAACTGACACAAACTGAATGGCGCTGCATCGCGGCGCGCCGCGACTTTATCACTCAGCCGCAGCGGACTCAGAGCCGGCGGCGCTTCCCTTCTTGCGAAGTTCAGCGGCGTACGCAGTCCGACGATCCGCTGAGCGGCGGCGGTTCGAACGGCGACCGCTCACCTGCGGACCATCCTCCTTGCCGACGAGTTGCAGAAGCACGAGGTCGGTGCCGTCGCCAAGGCGGTGCTTGTCGAGTTTCACGATGCGGGTGTACCCACCAGCGCGTCCCTCAAAGAGTGGCGCAACTTTGGTGAGGATGTGCTGCACAAGGCGAGGAGCCTTGCGAATCTCGCCGTAACGATTGAACTCGATGCTGTCGGCCGATGCGATCTCGAAGAACGGATTCGTTCGCTTCGACTCCGGCACGCTCGGATCAGCAGCCCACGCGTGGATCTTGCGATCCGTGAGTGTCGCGGTGATGCGTCGACGGGTATTGAGACCGGTCGAACCCTTCGCGAGGGTGATGAGCTTCTCGACGAATGGCTGCACAGCCTTCGCCTTCGCGAAGGTCGTCTCAATCTGACCGTGCTCGAAGAGACCCGCCGCCAGATTGCGCAGCATGGCGCGACGGTGGTCTTCCTTCACACAGAGTTGTCTACCGAATACACGATGACGCATGTTGATTACCTCAGGCGTTGAATGCCGTCATCACGACGGCGAGAATTCAGTCAAATCAGAACACAACACAATCAGCGGACCGGCGTCCGCCGTTGGATTTAGGACGGGAGCATTCCTTCTGGAACCTGCATACCAAGGTGGAGGCCAAACTGTGCGAGCTGCTGTTCCACTTCCTTGAGAGAGGTCTTGCCAAAGCTTCGGACGCCCAAGAGGTCGTCTTCGGTTCGGCACACCAACTCAGCGATCGTGGCGATGCGGGCGGTCTCAAGGCAATTGCTTGCGCGCACCGACAACTGCAACTCGCTCACCGGCAACTGGAGTTTGCGAAGGAACTCGCCGTCCGTTGCGGTTTGCTGTGCAACATCTTCAGAGACGATCGCAGAACCGATCTCCTCAAACTGCACGAATGGATTGAGGTGCTTGCGCAGGATCTTGCTTGCCTCGACGAGCGCCATCTCAGGAGAGACGGTGCCGTTGGTCCAGATGTCGAGCACGAGGCGCTGATAGGTCGTCTTCTGACCAACGCGCGTGTCCTCGCAATGGAAACGAACGCGTTGCACGGGCGAGAAGATCGCATCGATCTCAATCTCTCCGATGCACTGTTCGCCCTTCGAGAATTGCTCGCTCGCTGGCATATAGCCGCGACCGCGGGCGACGGTGAACTCGACGCCAAAGTCGACCTTGTCGGTCAGGGTTGCAATGACCTTCTCTGGATTGTGAATCTCCACGGACGAATCACACTCGATGAGGTCTGCGGTGACATCGCCAGGACCGGTCGCTTCAAGGCGAAGCGTCTTGGTCTCAGCGTCACCAGACATCGAAACGATGACGCCCTTGATGTTCAGAATGATGTCGGTGACATCTTCAAGCACACCGGGGAGAGACGAGAATTCGTGCTCGATGCCAGTGATGCGCACCTTGGTGATCGCTGCGCCCTCGATGGAGGACAACAGGACGCGCCGAAGGCTGTTGCCAATGGTCGTACCGAAACCCGGCTCGAACGGCTCGATGATGAACCGACCGAAGGTTGGGGTGTAGCTCTTCGAGTCTTTGACGACTCGTGACGGAAGTTCAAGACCGCGCCATCGAACATGCATAGTGCAAACTCCAAGTACCAGCAGGACCTTCGAAAAGGTGGTTCAGACTGCCTCTCGGTGCCTACCACCCTGCTGGGCAGTGGCAAGCGACCTTCTTTGCAGCGAACCCAACACGGAAACCAAACGATGCGGACGACAAACAGACGATGGCGCAGAAGCGCCACCGAGATAATCAAGACTTAGACGCGACGCTTCTTTGGCGCGCGGCAACCGTTGTGTGGAATGCCAGTGTGGTCTTCGATCGCAGTGACCTTGACGCCGTTGGCAACGAGCGCGGTAATCGCGCTCTCGCGGCCCGGGCCTGGGCCCTTCACGCGAACTTCGACTTCCTTCAAACCAACGCGCTTCGCCTTCGAAACGGCCTTCTCCGAGGCGCGAGACGCCGCGAAGGGAGTGGACTTACGTGCACCCTTGAATCCGACGGTGCCCGCGGAGTCCTGCGCGATCACATCACCGTTGGTATCCGTGATCGCAACAATGGTGTTGTTGAAAGTCGCATTGATGTGCACGATGCCGCGCACGACGGACTTGCGCACCTTGCTCTTCTTCGTGGGGGTAGTTGTTGCAGGCGTTGACATGGGTGAATTGCTTTCGTCAGAAAATCAGATGCGGTCGTGAGCGCTCCGCGCTCTGAGGTGTGGTGTGAGCAAGCGCTATCGATTAGCCCTTCACACCCTTCTTGCCAGCGACAGTCTTCTTGCGACCCTTGCGCGTGCGCGAGTTCGAGCGCGTGCGCTGTCCATGCACTGGGAGGCTGCGACGATGACGATCACCGCGCCAGCACTTGATGTCCTTGAGGCGTTGGATGTCTTGTGCCATCTGGCGACGAAGCGCACCTTCAACGATGAACTCCGTGTCGATGATCGCGGTGATCGCAGCGACTTCAGCTTCCTTGAGGTCGTTGGTTCGGCGATCTGGATCGATACCGACTTTGTTGAGAATGTCGAGCGCTGTCTTGCGTCCGATCCCATGGATGTAGGGGAGCGAGAAAGCAATCTTCTTCTTCTCTGGGATGTCGATGCCGGCGATACGGGGCATGGTGTTAGTCCTTCTGCTGAGCGAACCCGCGCGAGATGGAATGCGGGTCTTGGAGTGAGTCGTCGTGAATTGAGAAAATCTGGGTTTCGAATCAACCCTGCCGTTGCTTGAGGCGTGGGTTCTTCTTGTTAATGACAAATCGCTTGCCCTTGCGGACGACGATCTGACAGTCTTGTGTGCGGCGCTTGATGCTCGAGCGAACCTTCATAGTGGGCCTCTTGCTGTGCTATCGAGTGGACTTCAGAACTTCAGTGGAATCAAGACATTAGGCAACGAATCGAACTGTACTATCGCGAAAGGGCATGCTCAGAAACGGTAGATGATGCGCCCCTTCGTCATGTCGTATGGGCTCATTTCAATCGTGACACGGTCTCCTGG
The DNA here is from genome assembly GCA_005790605.1 of Planctomycetia bacterium. Classification (GTDB taxonomy): domain Bacteria; phylum Planctomycetota; class Phycisphaerae; order Phycisphaerales; family SM1A02; genus F1-140-MAGs142. The sequence continues at coordinate 69,941 of SXUI01000003.1, forward strand.
CAGGATGCGGATAAAGAACTTTCTCATCTTGCCGCTGACATACGCCAAGATTTCTTGGTCGTTCTGCAGGCGAACTCGGAACTTTGCGTCCGGGAGCGCTTCGGTAACTTCGGCGTCAAGTGTGATTTTGTCTTCTTTGGCCATTCAACCTTCTACTGACACTTGGACTTACGCGGAACTTGCGATTGCTGCCCTCTAAACAGGAGACACTGCGGCGGGCCTTACCCCTTGGCGCTGCGTACGCGCGGTGCGCGATCCCCAACGCCCTTGGAGAGAAACCCTGAATAGTTGCGCATGAGCAGGTTGGCTTCGATCCGTTGAATCAGATCGAGACCAACGCTCACGACGATGAGCAGGCCGGTTCCTCCGAGGAACTGGCTGACATTGAACGGAATTCCCATCTGCGACGAGACGACCGTGGGAATGATTGCGATTGCTGCCAAGAATCCGCCACCGACATAGGTGATGCGTTCCATCACCTGCTCGAGGTACTCCGCGGTGTAGGGACCGGGACGGATTCCAGGGATGAAACTGCCATGCTGCTTGAGCTGCTTCGCCATTTCGTCTGGCGAGAACTGGACCGTCGTCCAGAAGTAGCTGAAGAAGAAGATCATGCCGATCTCGCAGAGCACATAGAGGTAACCGCTGTTCTCGAAGTTCGACGAGAGGAAACTCGTCGTCGAGCTCCACCAGTTCGCTTCACCGGAAGCGCGAGCGGAATCCGCCAGAAGCCCGAAGACCCACGACGGGAAAACCATCAGCGAACTTGCGAACACGATCGGCATGACGCCGGCATGGTTGAGTCGAAGCGGGAGATAGTGGCGCTGACCACCGAAGACTTTTCGTCCGCGAGTGTGCTTCGCTTGCTGAATCAGAATGCGTCGCTGAGCCACAGTGATGACCACTGCTCCAGCCACGACGAAGAGGAAGCCACCGATCAGGAGGAGCAGGCCGATGGGGCCAAGCTTGCCCGCTTCGCTGCTCTGAATGGATGGATCGAAACTCGAGACGACCCAGTCAATCGCGCTCGGCATGCGGGCGAGGATGCCCGCGGTGAGGATGAGCGAGACGCCGTTTCCGATGCCGTGCTTGTCGATCTGCTCGCCAAGCCACATCAAGAAGAGACTACCTGCGGTCAGCGCAAAGATGCCGGCGAGATAGAAGTTGAAAAGACCAGCCGTCGTTTCAAGGTATTGAGGCTGTACGAGGTTCGAAGTCACCAGGTATTGCAGCCACATGTATCCCTGCAAGATGCAGAGACCCACGGTTGCATACCGCGTCCATTCCATAATCTTCTGCTGTCCGCTCGCGCCTTCCTTCTTCAGTTCTTGGAACATCGGAAGCACAGTCGTGAGCAGCTGGAAGATGATGCCGGCCGTGATGTACGGCATGATGCCGAGGCCGAAGATCGTTGACTGCTGGAGGCTGCCGCCGGAGAAGATCGATGCGTACTCGAGGATTCGACCGAATCCGCTCGTCTCGCCTTGCGTGGCTTTCTGCGCAGCGTCATGGAGCTGCTGCTGATCAACGCCAAGCAATGGAATCCAGAAACCGACGCGATAAATCGCAAGCATGCCGAGCGTGAAGAACACGCGACGGCGCAGGTCTGGAATCTTGAAGATGTTCGCGAAGGCTTGAATCATGCTTGTCGAGATCTCAGAGACTTGGACTCAGACGGCGGACACTGCGCTGACGACGACCCGCTGGCCTGGCGACCCGCGCTCCGCGTCGGCGCAAACCATCACTTCGCAACAACCAATGTGGCAACGCCACCGGCTGCTTCGATCTTGGACTTCGCGGACTCGCTGAACTTGCCCGCCACGAAGGTGAGCTTCTTGGCGATGTCGCCATGACCGAGCACCTTGAGAGGAAGTCGGGTGTTCTTCACGAGGCCGAGCTTGGCGCAGAGTGCGAGGTCAACCGTCGTACCTGCTTCCACCACTTCAGCCACCTGGCTGACATTGACAACGTGATAGTCCGTGCGGAAACCAGTGTTCTTGAAGCCGCGCTTGGGGAAGCGGCGAGCGAACGGCGTTTGACCGCCTTCGTAGGAAGGACGACTCGTCCAACCTGCGCGGCTCTTCGCACCGTTATGTCCGCGAGTTGAGGTGCCACCGATACCGGAGCCCTCACCGCGTCCGACGCGCTTGCGCTTCTTGTTTGCTCCCGCCTTGGCGGTGATGTCATGGATCATCATGGCTGTTCTGCTCCGTCTTTCATTCCGGAAGAACTCCGGACAACTGGCTTGTTGGACTGCGCTACGTGGAACACTCAACGACTGACAGATTCAAACTCTTGCTTTGCTGCACCGAGGCTCAGGCCGGCGCTCCGGTTGCCGCAGCCGCGTCATCGCGACCGCGACGACCACCGCCACCACTACCGCCGCGACCACCGCCGCCACCGCTCCCGCCGCGTGGACCGCGACCCTTGTTGCGACCGTCATCGACGGTGTTCTGTGGAGCAGCCATTTTCTCTGCGGACTTCGACGAAACCATGAACGCTGCGCCGCGACGAATCGCGGTTTCAACAGCGGTCGCCTGAATCGAGTGGCCGCGAAGCAACTCGACGGTCTCACGCGAGCGAAGCTTCTCAAGCGCATCGAAGGTCGCCTTGACGGCGTTCTTTCCGTTCGATGAGCCATAGACCTTCGAAAGGCAATCTTGAATGCCGAACATTTCGAGGACGGCGCGCACGGACGCGCCAGCCTTGACACCGGTACCTGGCGCGGCGGGGATCAGGCGAACGGTGGTTGCACCGAATCGACCTTCCGCGGTGTGCGGGATCGTCTTGCCCTGCATTGGGAACGCGCGCATCTTGCGACGGCCTTCCTTCTGCGCCTTCTCGATGCTCTGCGGAACCTGCGTGCTCTTGGCGTAGCCAATGCCCACGCGGCCGCTTCGGTTGCCAACAACAACGAGTGCCGCGAAGCTGAAGCGGCGACCGCCTGCAACGGTTGCGCTCGTGCGATACACACCGACCGTGGTCGATTCGATGTTACTTGTTTCGTCGATGATCTCAGCCATGTTGGAATCGCCTGTATGCGGGAAGTTGCTTGCGGAAGACTTGAAGAGATTGGTTCACAAACTTGTCGAATCAGAACTGAAGACCACTCGCGCGTGCGCCCTCGGCGACTGCCTTCACGCGGCCGTGGAATCGGAAACCGTTGCGATCGAAGACGACCGCAGTCACGCCCTTCGCGATCGCGCGTTCCGCGATGGCCTTGCCAACGGAACTTGCTTCGGCGGACTTGTTTCCTGAGGAGACGAAGCCCTTGTCGCGTGTCGACGCGGACGCGAGTGTGTGACCAGACAAGTCATCAATGACTTGGACATAGATGTGGCTGAGCGAACGGAAGACCGTCAAACGCGGCCGGCTCGGTGAGCCAAGGAGCGTCTTTCGGATGCCGGACTTGCGGCGGCTTCGCTTCAATCGCTTGGATGCTGTCGGATTCATGTGCGTTCCTGTGGATGTGTGAAATGCCCTGCGTTCTCGAACACCGCTCAAACGGTGCCTTATGCGCCGAAGGCCTTTCCTTGCTTACGAGCAATAGTTTCTTCTTGGTACTTCACGCCCTTGCCGTTGTAGGGCTCGGGCTTGCGCTGCATGCGAACCTGCGCGGCGAACCCGCCGACGGCTTGCTTGTCAGAACCGGTAATCGTGACGAGGTTGGCTTCGATCACCACAGTCACACCGGCGGGGATCGCCATGATGATCGGGTGGCAGAAACCGACATTCAGGACAAGGTTCTTGCCCTGAAGCTTCGCCGTGTAACCAACGCCATTGACTTCGAGCTTCCGCTCGTAGCCCTTCGTCACGCCCTCGATCATGTTCTTGATCGTGGAGCGAGTCGTGCCCCAGTAGGCTCGGCGACCGCCGATGTCCACCTTGCTGAAATCGTCGACTGCGCAGACGACTTCCTTCTTGGAATCGTCGTAGGCGACGGTGATCTCAGGGCGCGACACGAACTTCAGCGTGCCCTTCGGACCGGTGACAGAGACCTCGCGAGTCGCGGCTGCGATGGCAACCTTGACGCCGGAGGGAACTGGGATGGACTGCTTGCCAATGCGGGACATGGTGTATTCCTGCTGGGGTTCAGACGGGAAAGAATCTGCGGACGAACGGGCGGGAAGAGCGAACGACTTAGAACACGAGTGCGACGACTTCGCCGCCAACCTTCAACTCGCGTGCCTTGCGATCGCTCATCACACCTTGACTTGTCGAGACGATGGACATGCCGAGGCCCTCATGAGGACGCGGCAGCGCACCGAACGCTGAGTAGACGCGGCGGCCAGACTTCGAGACACGCTCGATGCCGCTGATGAGTTGCTCGCCACGCGAGCCGTACTTGAGTTGGATGCGAATGATGCCTTGGTGTCCGTCTGCGACGAGCTCGAAGTCAGAGATGAATCCCTCTTCCTTCAGCACGGAGGCGACACCGCGGTTCAGCTTGTTCGAAAGCGTGACGACAGACTTCTCGCGATTCCGCAGTGCGTTGCGAATTCGGGTGAGCATGTCAGAGGTCAGGTCTTGGATGGACATGGTTCGTTCCTTCGGGGTCTAGGTTGACTCGCGGTTGCGAGCCAAACTCATCTGCAATCTCAACAAATCTCTCGAGCCTTCAATCACTTGGTGTCGCGGCAATGACCACTCGGATCACACGCGCGCACCACGCTTCCATTTTCAGCATCACCAAGATGCTTTCCGCATGCCGGGGATCATTCCCTTGAGCGCGAGCTCGCGGAGCATGATTCGGCTGATACGGAATTTTCGATACACGCCACGCTTGCGGCCGGTCAGCTCGCAGCGGACCTCCTTGCGTGTCGAGAATTTCGGCGTTCGCTTCATGCGGTTGAAGGTTCGCTTGCTTGCCATGAGGGGGGATTCCTATTCGTTCGAAACAGTCTTGGACTTCGTGGCACTTGCCACGGGTTGGTTGGGTATCGAGGGGATTACTTCTTGCTCTTCTTCTCTTCGGGGAGGACGAATGGCATGCCCATTTGGCCCAGCACGAAGCGACTCATCTTCGGATTGGAGTTCTCAAACACCATCGTGATGTGCATGCCGTGCGTGATGGTGGAGTTCACCATGCTGATTTCGGGCCACACAGCTTGCTCAGTCAATCCGATGGAGTACGAGCCACCTTGGTCGAACGCCGTCTCCTTCACGCCGCGGAAGTCCTTGATACGAGGAATCGCGAGGTTGATGAGCCGATCGAGGAAGTGCCACATGCGCTCGCGGCGAATCGTCACCATCACGGCGCTTGGATTGCCTTCGCGAACCTTGAAGTTCGCAACGGCCTTTCGAGCCTTGATGAGGATCGCACGCTGACCAGTGATGGTTGCGAAGTTCGAAAGGAACTGATCGCGCACCTCAGGCTTGAGCTTCTGATTGTCGAGATACTTACCGAGACCGGCGTTCACGACGATCTTCTTCAGCACTGGCACTTGGTGCGAGTTCTCTAGTTTGAACTCAGCCATCGTCTTGGCGACGATGGAGTCCTTGTAGAGCTGCTTGAGGCGGGGTTGGGCGGTGGTAGTAGCGGCGGACATGGATCTGGATTCCTTACTGCAGTTGGCGCAGTCGAGGGCTTCCTCGTTGCGCTTGCGGTCAGGCGGACTTTGCGGACTTTGCGGACTTTGATGCCTTCCTTGGACCATGCAGGACCGACAGCTGCTTGCCGCCCTTCACTGCAACGCGAACCTTGGAACCATCGGTCTTCGTGGGGAATCGGACGCGCGATGGCTTGCCATCGACGGCGGGCGAAACATTGCTGCGGTGCAAGGGTGCTTCTTGCTTGAGAATCGTTCCTTGCGGACGAGCTTGCGTGCGCTTGAGATGGAAGGTGCGAATGTTCGCGCCCTTCACAACGACGCGCTCGCCTTCAGCTTCGACGCGAAGAACTTCGCCCACGACGCCCTTCGAGGCGCCCTTGGTGACGATGACAACATCGCCCTTTTTCACATGACTTGGCATTTCAGATGACCTCCGTCGCGAGCGACACAATTTTCATGAAGTTCCGCTCACGCAATTCGCGGGCGACCGCACCGAAAATGCGCGTGCCCTTTGGATTTCCTTCTTCGTCAACGAGCACGCATGCGTTCGTATCGAATCGCACGTACGAACCGTCCTCGCGGCGGGTTGGCGACTTGCAACGAACGATGATGGCCTGCGCTTTGTCGCCAGCCTTCACTTCGCCGTTGGGAAGCGCCTTCTTGATGCTGACGACAATCCGGTCGCCAATACCCATGGTGAGGCGGCTGAACTTTCCGGATGCGGTGCTCGAGCCAAGCACACCAATCACCATCGCTTCTTTCGCGCCGGAGTTGTCTGCGACTTCGAGTCTGGATTCCTTCTGAATCATGGATGGGTCCTACCTATCAAACGCTGGCTTTCGCATCGATCGACTGACTCGATGCCGGATGGAACAGGGATTCGCTTAGCGGGCTGCAGCTTCCTTCAGGAGGAGATGCGCGCCTTCAGGTGCCTTCTCAACGATGCGCACAAGCACCCAGTGCTTGGTTCGCGAGAGTGGGCGGCACTCCGCCACTTCAACGCGGTCACCAAGGTGAGACTCGTTGTGCTCGTCATGCACATGGAGCACGGTCTTCTTCTTGATGTACTTGCCGTACTTCACATGGCGGGACACATACGGAATCACGACCGTACGGGTCTTGTTGCGTGCGTCGCTCTCGACGACGCCGATGCGGCGCGGCGAATTTTCGCTCGTCACGATCTCAGCGGTATGGCTCACTTGCTCGTCTCCTTCGACGCTGCGATGGCGCGTGCTTTGGTCTCGGTCAGAACGCGTGCAATGTCCTTGCGCGTCTTCTTGAATTGGGAGTTGTCAGCGACTTTCTCGCTCACGCTTTGACGACGAAGATCGAAGAGGCGGCGACGCAGGCTCGTAGCCTCCATCGCGAGGTCTTCTGCATTCATCGAATGAATTGCCTTAGCTTTCATAGGTATCGGTGCTCCTAACGACTAGCAGACGGATCAGACGGCGAGGCGGCGGCCAACGAATCGGCAACGAATCGGCATTTTGTAGGCAATGCGCGCGAGTGCCTGCTTGGCGAGGTCCTCTGGGACGCCCGCGACTTCGAACAACATCGTGCCTGGCTTGATGCGTGCTGCCCAGTAATCGACATCCGCTTTTCCCTTACCCATTCGAGTTTCGAGTGGCTTCTTGGAAATCGGCTTGTCTGGGAAGACGCGAATGTAAATCTTGCCTTGACGGCGGAGGAAGTGCTGCGCCGCGATACGACCAGCTTCGATCTGCCGCGCTGTGAGCCAATGCGGCTCGAGCGTCTGCAGACCGTAGTCGCCGTACGCAACATAGTTGCCTCGCGTCGCACAGCCGTTGAGCTTGCCGCGCTGCTGCTTTCGAAACTTGACGCGTTTTGGCATCAGGCCTGACATCGGTCGTCTCCGGGAAACTGGGGTTCAGATCGTTGGACTGGACTTTGCATACTCAAGACATCAACTACGCAAACAAAACACTTAGCGGCGACCACGCGCCCGGGCTCGGCCGCCCGCTGCGCTCGACGCGGTCTGATCTTCGTCGTGCTCTGTGAAGAGCCCCTTGAAGACCCAGACCTTGACGCCGATGGCGCCGTAGGTCGTGTGACTCACCGACAACGCGAAATCGACATTCGCCTGCAGTGTTGAAAGTGGAATCGAACCAAGGCGCGTGTTGAGCGTGCGGCTCATTTCCGCACCACCCAAACGACCCGAGAGCAGGATGCGGATTCCCTTCGCGCCGTTCTGCATCGCGACTTCAGCGCGCTGCTTGAGAACGCGGCGGAAATTCGCGCGCTTCTTGAGCTGCTCAGCAATCACTTCGCCAATGAGCTTGGCATCCGCATCGGGATTCTTGATCTCGATGATCTTGATCGCGACCTTACGGCCAGTGAGCAATTGCAGGTCTTGCGTGAGCTTCTCAACTTCGCCGCCCTTGACACCGACAACCTGTCCAGGTCGCGAAGTCTTGAGGATGACAGTCAACTCATCGCGCGTACGCTCGATGAGAATGTCCGAGACCGCCGCGTAGGGTGGGGTCTTGTTGAGGCGCTTGTCGACATACTTGCGAAGTTTGAAATCTTCGACAAGCAGCGAGCCAAAGAGAGCCTTCGGGGCGAACCAACGAGAGCGGTGAGCCTCAGTGACTCCGACGCGGAAACCAAAGGGTTGGACTTTTTGTCCCATAGTGAATTACTCAGCGTTCGGCGACAGCGACATGAATGTGGCAGGTGCGCTTGAAGATGTTGAATGCTCGGCCGCGATCCTTCGGTTGGAACCGCTTGATCGTTGGACCCTCGTCGATGCGCGACTCGCTCACGACGAGCTTGCTCGCGTCTGCGTTCTTTTCCTCAGCGTTCGCAATCGCGCTCTTGAGGACATAGATGATGAACGCTGCGCCGCGCTTCTTCTCGAACTGCAGCGTCGTCAGTGCTTCGTCGACCCGCATGCCACGGATGAGATCCGCAACAAGGCGAATCTTCCGAGGCGCGATGCGCGCGAAGCGATGACAGGCGTTGAAGCCCTTCTCGGCGACTGGCTTTCCAGCGTTGATGTTTTCTTTGATCGTGCGTGCCATTTGGATTCGTCGACTCCTAATGCTTTAGGAAGCAACATCCTCCTTCTTGTTGGTATGACCACGGAAAGTCGTGGAGAACGAAAACTCGCCGAGCTTGTGACCAACCATGTCTTCGGTGCAGAAGACATCAACGAAGGTCTTGCCGTTGTGGACCTGAAACGTCAGGCCAACGAACTCAGGAACGATCGTGCAAGTGCGGGCGTATGTCTTGATGGGAACTCGTCGAGGCATCGCGAGAACCTTCTCTGCCTTGCGGAAGAGCTTCTCGTCGACGAATGGACCTTTTTTGGTGGAACGGCTCATGTGTGCGGCCTTTCTTCAAATCAATCAGAGAACAAGTTGTCCGTAGCGCGTGCTTCGACGACGACGAATGATGCGCTCATCACTCGACTTGCCGTAACGACGGGTACGACCGCCCTTGGCCTGAGTACCAGAGGAGTTTGATGGCTCTTGGCCGCCCTTCGAGCGACCTTCACCACCACCGTGTGGGTGCTGGTGGTGGCACATCGCAACACCACGAGTCGTGGGGCGGCGACCAAGCCATCGATTGCGACCTGCCTTGCCGAGAATCACATTCGCGTGATCGGCGTTGCCGACTTCACCGATGGTCGCGCGGCAATCCATCGACACCTGGCGAATTTCGCCCGAAGGAAGCACGATGGTTGCCCAGCGACCTTCCTTGTTGGTGAGACGAGCAGACATACCCGCAGCGCGGCAGAGTCGACCGCCCGCCTTGGGCTCCATCTCCACATTGTGCACCGCAAGACCAGTGGGAATGTGGCGAATGAGCATGCAGTTGCCGACCTTGGGCTCGATCATTTCGTTCGAGCTCTCAATGACAGCGCCCGCAGTCATGCCCTTCGCGGCAAGGATGTAGCGAACCTCGCCGTCGGTGTATCGCACCAACGCGATGTGGCAGCTTCGATTGGGGTCATACTCAATCGAAACGATGGTTGCAGCCATCCCGTCCTTGTTGCGACGGAAGTCGATCTTGCGGTAACGACGCTTGTGACCGCCGCCTCGACCCAAGATCGTGATCTTGCCTTGCACATTGCGACCGCCGTGCTTAGGCAACGGCACGAGCAGCGACTTCGCTGGCTTCGATCCGGTTGTTTCAGTGTGAAGATTCACCGACGCGTTGCGGCGTCCTGCGGTGACCTTCTTGTATACGCGAATTGCCATGGTGGTTACTCCGTTTCTCGAGGGCTCAGAAGAGCTCGAGCTTGTCCTCGGGATGGATTTTCACGAGAGCGCGTTTCCAAGTCTTGCCCTCGATCTTGCCGTATGCGTACGCGCGATTGCGAAGACGACGCGTTTGCGTCGCGACACCAAGCACGCGAACCTTGAAGAGTGTCTCGACCGCACGTCGGATGTCCGACTTGCTGGCGATCTTGCTCACTTCGAAAGCGATGCGGTTGCCGTGTGCAGCAGCCCAGGTCGCCTTCTCCGTCACGAGCGGACGAATGAGTGTGTATGTCGGGTCGTGCATTAGGCCTTCTCCTTCGCGCAGGTTTTGGCGTTGTCCTGTCGACCGCACTCAGAGTGCGTGAAGCACGACTCATCGAGGAACGAGAGCAACGCAGCCTTGTCGAGCACAAGGAAGCGGTGATTCAACAACTCAAACGCATTGAGCTGGTCGACACGGCAGGTGTCCACGCCTTCGATGTTGCGAGCAGAGAGTTGCGCGTTGCGATTCGCGCGATCGAGCGCGATGAGCGTCGTGCGATTCACGCCGACCTTCTCAAGCAAGGTGACAAACTCAGAGGTCTTTGGCGCAGCAAAGTTGAGATCAACGAAGCACTTCACTTCGCTGTCCACCAACTTCGCGAGAAGCGCATTGCGATTCGCGAGCCGACGCATCTTCTTGGGAAGTTCGGAGCGGAAGGCTTCGCGCGTGCGGTCCTTCTTGAAAGCCACACCACCACCCTTGCGGGTTGGAACGCGAGACGCACCAACGCGCGCGTTACCGGTTCCCTTTTGCTTGTAGAGCTTGCGCGTCGAACCTTCGATGTCGCCACGCGACTTCGTTCGTGCGCTTCCCTGACGCTGGTTGGTGTGCGTTGTGACGTATGCCTGCTTGAGCAGTGCGAACTTCACGTCGCCGCCGAGCGATTGCTCGTCGATCGAGAGAGTCTCTACTTGCTTGCCGGCTTTGTCGTATATCGGCAGTTGAATCATTGCTTCGCCTTCCGCGGCTTTCGCCGCTTCCGCCTCCTCCTCCCCGCGCCTGTTATTGGCGGCGTGGGGCAGGATTCGACTCGGTGAGTCCGGAACTTCCGAACTTGGTTCGCACCGGATGTCTGTTCCGACTGGTTCCGTTCTTCGAGCCGTCGTTGCTGAAGGAACCTTCAGCAGTCTGGTCTCGCGTTTCGGCCTCTTCGGCTCCGCAGGCAAACTTCGTTCGCCTGAGGATGGTTCGTTCAATCACTGAAGAAGCGCAGCACACGCTGCGCTTCGTTGGTTTGGAATCAGGACAGTTTCTTCGCTTTGCGCTTGTAAAGTCGGGTCGCTGCGCGAATGACGATGACGCCATTGTTCGCGCCGGGAACCGCGCCCTTCACAAGAATAATACTGTTCGCTGCGTCAATCTTGATCACATCGAGACTGCGCACCGTGACTTGATCGTCACCCATCTGGCCAGCCATGCGCTTGCCCTTCTTGATCTTCGCACCGTGACCACGATCGGTACCGTGCGAACCAATGGATCCAGGCGAGCGGTGCTTGCGCTCCGTACCGTGCGTCGCGGTAAGGCCCTTAAAGCCGTACTTCTTCATGACGCCTTGGAAACCCTTACCTTTGCTCACGCCGATGACATCGACGTACGCAACGCCATCGAGAATCGAAGCATCAACAGTCGCGCCGACCGTAAACGCGCCAGCGGCAGCGTCGTCAGCACAACGAAGTTCTTTGTGAATCCGCTTGGGAGCGGCGCCGGCTTTCACATCGTGGCCGATGACAGCCATGGTCGAGTTCCGCGCCTTAATGTCTTCGAAACCGAGTTGCACGGCGGCATAGCCATCGGTCGCGATGGTCTTGACTTGCGTCACGACACAGGGACCAGCTTGAATGACGGTGACTGGAATGTTCTTGCCGCCTTCGAGGAAGTAGCGGGTCATTCCAACCTTGCGTCCGATGATTGCTTTGGGCGAAGTCGAGGTCATGAAAATCAGCTCGTGCAGGCGGTTTCGGACAGTTGCAGACAGAGGTCAACGGCGGTACGCCTGACTTGTCTCTCGTGTGTGCCAAGGCTCCAGTGTTGCCTTGACGATGAACGGGCAGCGGACGCAAACGCAGACGAGGCCAGAACTCAGGCCTTGATTCGGAGGAACACGCCGGCCGGAACTACGAGGCGCTGAAGCGCATCGGTCGTCCGAGCATTCCATTCCGTAATGTCGATGACGCGCTTGTGCGTCCGGATCTCAAACTGCTCGCGCGACTTCTTATCGATGAAGGGGCTGCGATTGACGGTGTAAATCTCGCGACGGGTTGGAAGCGGAATCGGACCAGCGACCCGCGCACCACTGCGCTTGGCATGATCAACAATCTCGCGTGCAGCCACATCGAGGGCTTGATGGTCGTAGGCTTCCATTCGGATTCGAAACTTACTGCCTGTCATCAACTTGCTCCGTTCGAGTCAATTCGAACTAGTAGGGAAACCTTCAACGAACCGAGGTCACGATTCGCACGACCATCGTGCAAATTCAGCTGCAAAAGAAGCTGTTTTCTGCACATCAACGCGGCGGTTGCGGTGCATAGAACAGTCCACCCAACATGCTTGCGCAGGTCGGGGGGAATCGAGAAGGATAGTGAATCCACCGTTGATGTCAAGCCGACTCGTTCGTAGATTCTGAACTGTCCGAGACTTCGGGACCAAATCCGATCGCTCGGCAACACCTCCGAACCGAATCCGATCCGCGCACACGCCCGAGAACCAAAAGTTATCCGTCATTCTGAAACGTGAACCTCGCTGGCACACGCCCTTACCATCTCAAACTCAATGGCGCTGCTCACTCGAACGATCCTTTGGACGACGCTCCTGCTTCTTGGCCTTTTCTCGTCCGGCGCCCGCGGGCAAACGCCGACGAACCCGCCGAAACCGACCAACGGGACGGCTCCGGTCTTCGATGCGCCCGAACTGGGGCTCCGATTTACCCCGCCACTTGGCGCGGTGATGCGAGCGGAGCCACTGACCAAGGGCGTGAGTTACTCGATCGCTGATTCCGCGACAGATCCAAAATGGCGACTGCGAATCGTTTCACTCGAAGCTTCCCGCAGCGGGACCACGCCCGAGTCGCAGATCGCTGACTACCTCGCGCTCGCGAAGCAGTCCACCCCACTGCTCACGGTGCTTCGCGACGAAGCACTCACGCTCGGTGGATTCGCAGGTGGCCCGCCACCAGAAAATCGACTGCTCCTGCTCTCGGTCCCGCTCGAAGGTGGAGGCCACGGCATCGCTGGACAATTCGTCATCGCGCGAGGCGAAGAGCACTTCATCGTGTTCTCGCTGCTCGCCGATGGTCCTTCGTTTGCCGCGCTTGAGCGAAGTCTTGTGCAGAGCCTCCAATCGGCGATCGTTCGACCCCTCAGTGATGTTGCCTTTGAGAAGGTTGAACTTCTTGCGCGTGGCGTCCAACTCATCGCACGGATGGATGCCACTGCGATGCGCGCACTGGTGAAGGACGAAACACGTTTCTCCCGCGTTTACAAGGGGCTTCCAAGCGGCGAGGAACGCGAGATTGGGTACATGAGCACGCGCATCCAGGAGGGACCACGGGGCGCCATCGATCCATCGCGCGATCCGAAACAGTTTGATGGAGAGGATCTTGAAGTCGGCTTGCTCGTTGTGGTCGACGCGCGCGCCATCGTTGACGGGAATGCGAAGCACACCGTCGATGTACAGAGTCGCTACTGGCTCGCATGGGATGCTTCGAGTGAAGCATGGAGCGTGCGATCCACTGAGCGACAGGGTGCGGCGAGTCGGTCGAAAGCTCAAACCGGCATTCGCAGTGCGCAAAGCACTGGAAATCCAGCGCCGGAAGTGCAAGTCATCAATGCGAGTTCTCAAGGCATGACGCGCGAGCCAAGCGTCTGGCCCGTTCCGCCCGCCTACCTTTCACAGGCACAAACCCTTGTGCTTGGAAAACTGCTCCCGCGCGACGGTAGTTTCGAGGGAGAATTCGCGGATTACGCTTATGACCCGCGTGAATCACGCATTCCGCAGCGCAAAGAAATGTGGAAACGGAGCGCGAACGGTTGGACTCTTGAAACGCGCATCGCAGGAAACAACGGCGTGCTCACGCAGGAATTCGACGCGCAAGGCGAGCGCGTGAAGCGTATCGATTTCGATGGGACGATCACGGTCGCGATTGCGCCGGAGGCCCTGAAATCACTCTGGAAGTCGAAGGGACTCCCAGTCAAGTGACGCGCGTGCTCATCGCAGTGCCTGTGTTCAACGAAGCTGCAACCGTCGTGTCGGTGTTGACGGAGATCTCGCGATGCGCGGCGGACATTCCTCTCGCGCTCGGGCGCAGTGATCTCGCGCTCACGGTGATCGCCCTCGACGATCACTCCACGGATGCGACGCCTGCACTTCTCGCTTCGCTCGGCGTTGAGACGATCCGTCAGCCACGCAATCGAGGCTACGGCTACGCGATGCGCGAGACCTTTCGTCAGGCGCAATTCCGCGGCGCAGACTGGTGCATTTCGATCGATTGCGACGCGCAGCACGAACCGGCGAGATTGATCGACTTTGTGCGGACAGCTCTCGCCGACAGCGCGGATGTAATCAGCGGCACTCGCTACGGGGACGAGGCATTCGCGCACGACGACGCGCCTGAGGATCGTCGCGCAATCAATGCAACGCTCACGCGCGAACTGAATGCCGCGCTCGAACTGAAACTCACCGATGCGTTCTGCGGATACAAGGCATATCGCACCAGCGCGGTTGCAGACCTCACGCTCGACGCGGACGGATATGAGTTTCCCATGCAATTCTGGGTACTCGCGGCTGCAGCAGGCCTCCGAATCGAGGAACTTCCCACGCGCCGGATTTACACCGATGCCGCTCGTCGATTTGGAGGCGGCCTCGATGACAGCACAGTACGACTCGCGCACTACCGTCAGACGATGGCGAACGCGCTCCACGCAGTGCGGTCGAGATCCATGCTTCCACGCTAAGTTTCGACATGAGTCACGCCACGCACCTCCCTGACATCGACAGCGCCGCGCGCCTTGCCGCGCACGCGTTCGCGCGAGTTGATGAGCGCGAGTCGTTGTTCGGAAACACTCGCAGCGCGTGGCGCACGGCCACACGCGCGCAGTTGGGACTTCCACTCGATGTGCCGATCATCGTGACAGGACATCAGGCTGGGCTCTGGCATGCAGGCATCGCAGAAAAGTTTTCTTATGGCGCACGACTCGCGCGAAGACTCGGCGGCGTCTTGGTTCACATCGTCATCGACCACGATCTGAACGATGCCTCGGAGATTGCATTCCCTGCGACGATGGCCGGCAAACTCGTACGCCTCCACCTTGTGAGAACCCCGCGCGGACGAGGGGTAAACGCGCTTCGGCGACCGATTCGAGTGCGGATTCCAGAAGAAGCGCAGGACGGCACGGCGACCGTGATTCCAACGGTTGCTGAAGCGCTTTCGCGCATCGAGTCAGCCATCCACGACCACGCATCGCAGCCGAATCTCGCGCTGCAAATGGCGCATGCGGCCAACGCGCTCTTGCCCATGAACGTAAGACCGAACTTCACAATCCCCGCAACGGCGATCGCGCGGTCGCCCTTCGCGAGCGCCATGCGGGCACATTTCGATGCGCATGCGCGCGCCTGCTACAACTTTGCGCTCGGTGACGCGCGTGTCCGAAGACTTCGAGGCGATGAATTGCCGTTTTGGAGCCTCATCGACGAAACCGCGAGTCGCGAACCCCTGTCGGTTGGCGCCTCCGACGCGCTTGCTGCTCCGCGAGCGTTGAGCCTGACGGCGATCGTGCGATTGGTGCTGTGCGATTTCTTTGTGCATGGCACGGGTGGCGCGGTCTATGAAGAGGCGACGGATCGCTGGCTCGATGCGTGGCTTGGCGCCCGCTTGCTTCGCGCGCCAATTGGCATCGCGACCGCGACTCGCACTATCCCGCTTCTCGCATCCATCGATGCGAACGCCACACCGCGCGCTACCGCCGCAGATCTTCGCCGCATCACAAGCGATCCCTTTGGCGCATCGCTTTCCACCGAAAAACAAGCAATGCTCGCTGAGATTGCTGCGATTCCTCGGGATCAGAAGCAGGCTCGACGAGACGCGTACACGCGCATGCATCGCGCGATGGATGCCGAGCGATTACATCATGCGCCGCGCATCGCCGAGATGCAGTCACAAATGAATCTGCATCTCGAGCGAGCGAAGGAACTCGCGCTCATCCACGATCGCACTTGGCCATTCCCATTCACGCTGCCTGCAACACCGTAACCACGACAGGCAACATCGCAATCCGTTACGCACGACGCATCCGCGTCACATCGCTCGCGCGGCCGCGTTCCTGCGGTTATGCGAGAGGATCGGGACGATAGACCTTGGTGTCGATCGCCCACACGCGCTCCGTCCACACACTTCCTCCAGTCCCCTGCACGACATCGCGTCGAGCGGCCTGCATCACGATGCCCATGCGCGCGTCGAGATTGTCGAGCTGCGAGACGAACACCGCTTCGGGCGTTGCAGGGAGTTTCGCCGCGCCATGCTCAAGTTGCCCATGATGCGAAAGGAGAATGTGCTGCAGCACGCGAAGGGTGTCACCAGGCAGTCGTTCGTTCGTGCGTTGTGCGGCATGCGCAGCCTTCACCTGCACCCAGATCGCGCCTCGCACGATGTGACCAACGAGTTGTCCCTCATCAGTTGACGAGAATCCACGAGCCCACTCCATCTCCACGGTCTTCGCGAGGTCGTGCAGGAAAAGGCCCATGAGCACCAGATCGCGATTCAATCCTGGATAGAGCGGAAGCGCACGCTCGGCGAGTTCAAGAAGATTGAGGGTGTGCTCAAGCAGACCACCAATCCACGCGTGGTGAACTTGCACCGCAGCCGGTGCTTGACGGAAATCTGCCATGAGGCGTTCATCCATCAAGTACTGCTCCGCGAGGGCACGCATCGCGGGATGCGAAAGCGACCGCATGATCTCGCCAACTCGCGCGAACATTTCATCGATATCACGCTTCGTGCAGGGAAGGAGCGCGCGAATGTCGTCGGGCGTGACCTCAGCGCGCTCAATCGTCTCGAGGATGAGTTGCGCGACGCCTTGATAGATCTGCACATTTCCACGCACACTCACGAATCCGCAATCTGCGAGTTCCTGATACTGCGCCTCTTCAAACGTCCACATGCGACCGGGCATCTCTCCTGTTGCATCTCGCAGAATGCACTTCAAGAAGGGCTTGTTGGTACGCGTCGTCCCGAGTTGCGGATTCATGAGCGAGTACACGCCCTCGACATACATGCGATCCGTCAAACTCGAAATGTTCTGATGGCTTCCAGCGGCTGCGGTCATGCGAATGAGTGTACGCCACGCGATCGCTGCGATGCGCGTGCCACCACGCGCGTGCCTCGCATAGCTTTTATGCGTGCTGACGCATTTCGCGAAGGACTTCGGGAATCAAGTCCGTCAATTCGTGCGCGAGGAGCCCTGCATCCCCATGCGCAGCGCGCCAACGATCGCCGGCGCGCGCATGCACCTCGACCGCAAGCGCGGTCGCCTCGCCCATCGTGCACCGAGGAGCAGTTCGTTGACAGAACTGCGCGACGAAGCTCGCGATCACGCCGGAAAGCACATCTCCACTCCCTCCCGTCGCAAGCGCGGCGTTCCCGCTCGTGCTCGTCCAGAGATGGAGACCATCGCACGTGAGCGTGCCGCTTCCTTTCACGCACATGATTGCACCGAGCCGCTGGGCAAGTCGAGCGGCAAGATTTCGCCGCGCCTGTGTATCTCCCTCAAGAAAACCAGAGCCGACCGCGACGCCAACACCTTCCGCGAGTCGACACGCTTCTCCCGGATGTGGCGTGAAGATCGCACTCGTTCGGAGGTCGATCGGCGCATCTCTTATTTGCGCGAAGAGTGTGATCGCATCTGCGTCGATGATCACGGGCGCGTCAGTCGATGCAATGAGCCGAAGGAGCACCTGTGCTGCCGCGTCACCAAGTCCTAGCCCCGGGCCGATGACGAACGCATCGGCCGGTATTCGCACAGCATCGAGCGCGAGCGCGACCTCCGACGCGTGCAGTGCACCATCCGCAGTCGTTGCGAGCGGAATGACAGTTGCCTCGGGCACGATTTCGATGGCGTGCGACGCGAGTGCTGCTGGCACGGCGAGAGCCACAAGTCCGCATCCGGCGCGTAGAGCGGCGCGCGCGGTCAAACACGTTCCTCCGAGCATCATGCGCGGTGCTTCGCGACGCCCCCCCAGGCAACCACCGATGACGACGACCGTGCCAAACGTACCTTTGTGTCCGTGTGCGAGTCGCGGCGGTAACGCTGGGATGACCGCATCAACGATCATGCTTCACGCTCCCCTCGACCAGTTCAATCTTGACTTGCCCAATCAGCGCAAGAGCGCCAAGAAAGACTGGATCTGCGCCGCCGGATGCGAGATCGCTCACCGCCACTGCAATGTGCCCGGCGTGAAATCGTGTGTGAAGCGTCGCGTCAAGATCAACCCAGACAAGTGCAGGCTCACTCGCGCTCGAAGTCGCACGCGGGACGAGTGCTTGAGTCCACATGTGCCATCCCCATGCGCACTCCTGCCCGCCAAGGCCTTCGACGAACACGACGCCACTGACGACGCGAGAGGGAATGCCATCTGCGCGAAGGAGCGCGGCTAAGAGGACGGCATGCTCCGTGCAATCGCCAGAACGCGACTCTGCGGCCTCACTCGCACTTCCGAACGCCGTCTTGAAGTTCTTTGACTTGAGGTGCTTCGAAACAAGACTGCGAAGTTGTTCCGCTCGAGCAAGTCTCGACTGGCCTTCCGTGCGCTTCGTTTGATCACGCAGGGCGACCACAGCAGCGCTCTCGGAGTCGATGAGCGCATTGGGCTTCATCCATCGCGCGTCACCCGCTTCAACTGCATCGACCACGATCATCCGATCTCGATCCACTTCAACCACGGCCACCTGTGGCGTCGCAGCATCGATCCGCACCATCTGCGACGCGCCGTTTGGCAGCGAGATGGCTGGCGCGGTTGTCGTGACGCGAAAACTCGCGCGAGAGAGGCGAGAAGAATTCGGAATCGGCGCTGCGGAAATCAAGGTGCCCCGCAAGAGATCAAAGTTCCCAGCAGCAAGCGCAGCGCGTGCCTCACTCTCGTTGGCGATGCGTGAGATGAGCGCGCCGATTCCAAGCGGCATCGCGCTCTCAAGCAGCGCGCCGTCCATCGCGTATTGCTCGCGAGCGACGAGCGGCACCAATGAGTTCTTCACATCAAACCAGCGTTCATCAGGTGCACCCTTCGCGCGAGTCATCGTCGATTGCGCAGCGACACATCCCGATTGCAAATCAAGTGCCGTAAACACGATCTCTGCCGCGCCCGCTGCGAGTCGCGCGGCGATGAACTTCTCCACCGCACGAGGCGTGAGAAACGACTCCGCAGGCCACGCGAACGGTTCCGGTTTCCCATCGCCAACTTGCATCGTCGCTCGCTTGAGCGCTGGCTCAAACTTCCAGCGCACTCGCGCAGAGCCCATTTGAGAACAACTCGCCTCGATCGGTTCGCCCCGAGCGCTCTCAATGAACTCTGAGTGCATGGAAATCTCAGTCACTTCGCCCAGACGCCGAAATCGCATCTCGATGTCGCCCGTCGTCCGCAGCTCCACACCCGTCGCGAGCGTCCTGCGATGTACGGATTCATGGGAATATCCGCATGGCATCTCGCTCAGTGTGAGCACATACCATCGGTCGCTCTGCAGTTCCCAAGCCTGCGCATGCGCCGCCTGCGCGCCCAAGAGCGCGACCAAGAACACCAGCAACCGATGGATGTTCGCAATCATGCGTCAGGCGCGCCGTCCGTGGAAGACGCCGCCGCACCCATCGACTTCAAGAGCGGGAAGAGGATGACATCACGGATCGACGCGCTATCCGTCAACAACATCACGAGGCGATCGATGCCAATACCAAGTCCGCCGGCAGGCGGCATACCCACGCGTAGCGACTCCACGAAATCTTCATCGAGCGAACGGAAGGTGGAGACTTCCTCATCTTCACCGCGAAGTTGCTCGGTGAACTTCGCGAGCTGAATGTCGGGATCGTTGAGTTCGGTGTACGCCGGTCCAATCTCCATGCCACCGATGAAGAGATCCCAGCGCCCACAAATGTCTGGATCGTGTCGGTGCGGACGAGTGAGAGGAGAAATCGCACTCGGCCAATCCGTGACGAATGTCGGTCGAGCAGGATCGATGCGCGGTTCGGCAATGGCTTCGAACACCTCATTCACCACAAGCCAATCATCGAGCTTGGCTTCATGATGCAATCCAATCTCGCGCGCCTTCGCGCGAACAGCCGCGAAATCACGCACGCTGCAACCCACATGCTGCTCGAAGAGCTCCGCGAAACTCACCCGCACAAACGGCGCGGTGTAGTCGATGTCAAGTTCGCCAAATGGAAGGATCGGACCGCGGCCGTCCGTGATCGCCGTTGCGCGAAGTCCGGCATCGACGCGATCCGCCACCGCATCACATGCGAGCGTGTGGATGAGCGACTCGGTGAGCGTCATCATCGTTCCAGAGTCGCCGAACGCCTCATAGGCTTCCATCGCGGTGAACTCAGGATTGTGGCTTCGATCGATGCCTTCATTGCGGAAGTTGCGATTGATTTCGAAAACCTTGCGCATGCCACCGACGAGGCAGCGCTTGAGATACAGCTCCGGTGCGATGCGCAAGAAAAGCGGCATGCCGAGTGCGTTGTGCTGCGTGAGGAATGGTCGCGCGGCGGCGCCTCCTGCAATCGGCTGCAGCATCGGC
>SXUI01000001.1 GCA_005790605.1 Planctomycetia bacterium
CCCGCAACGATCATGACCGATCCTGCGTTCAGCGATCGGACCTACATTGAGCCGATCACGCCCGAAGCTGTGGAGAAGATCATTGAGAAGGAGAAGGCGCTCGGACATCCCATCGACGCGTTGCTTCCGACGCTCGGAGGACAAACGGCGCTGAACTGTGCCTGCGCACTGTGGGATAGAGGCGTGCTTGAGAAGCACGGCGTCGAAATGATTGGCGCGAATCGCCGCGTCATTCAGCGCGCCGAAGATCGCGAGGAGTTCCGGCGGATTGTGGAAGCGCTCGGACTCAAGCAGCCACCTTCGCGCACTGTGACGAATCTTGACGACGCACGCGCGTTTCTCGCAGAGATTGGGCTGCCCGCGATCATTCGTCCCGCGTTCACACTTGGCGGCACTGGCGGCGGCATCGCCTACCCCCGCGATGAGTTTGATGACATCATTCGTCGCGGTCTCAGCGCAAGCATGATCGGGCAGGTGCTGATCGACCAGTCGGTCCTCGGATGGAAGGAGTACGAGCTCGAAGTCGTTCGCGATTCGAAGGACAACTGTGTGATTGTGTGCGGCATCGAGAACATCGACCCGATGGGCTTGCACACAGGCGATTCGATCACGGTTGCGCCGATCCTGACGCTGAGCGACAAGGAATATCAGCGGATGCGCGACGCGGCATTTGCGATCATGCGCAAGGTCGGCGTGGATACGGGTGGATCGAATGTGCAGTTCGCGATCAATCCAGCGACCGGCGAGATGGTCGTCGTGGAAATGAACCCGCGAGTCTCGCGCAGTTCGGCGCTCTCGTCGAAGGCGACAGGCTTTCCAATCGCGCGCATCGCCGCCAAACTCGCGGTTGGTTACACGCTCGATGAGTTGCAGAACGACATCACCGGCAACACGAGCGCGTGCTTTGAGCCGAGTATCGATTATGTCGTTGTGAAGATGCCGCGCTGGACCTTTGAGAAGTTCCCAGAAGCGGACGAGACGCTCACGACGCAGATGAAGTCTGTCGGTGAGGCGATGTCGATTGGTCGAACCTTCAAAGAGGCGTTCCAGAAGGCGATTCGCTCGATGGAAGTGAAACGCTTTGGCTACGGGCTCGATCGCAACGATCGATGGCTCGCGGCGACTCGCGTCGCTACGCCAGCGCAAGCGGCTACCGCGACGACCGCGGATCGCGCAAAGGTTGTCTGGCCCATTCCTGAAGACATGTTGGTGCGCAAACTTGCGGTGCCATCGCAGGGTCGCCTCTACTACGTGCGCTACGCATTCAAGATGGGATGGTCGATCGAGCGCGTGCACGAAGTGACGCGCATTGACCCTTGGTTCTTGCGCGAGTTGCATGAGCTCGTCACCTTTGAGGACAGGCTCTGCGCAGTGCCGACGCTCGAGGCACTCGGTCGCGAACTCATGTTTGAAGCGAAGCGATTTGGCTACAGCGACGCGCAGCTTGCGAATTTGTATCTCGGCGAGATTTCTGCCACCACGATCCTTCGCGTACGCGATCATCGCAAGAATCTCGGCGTCGAGCCGGTGTACAAACTCGTCGACACTTGCGCGGCCGAGTTTGAAGCCGCGACGCCTTACTACTACTCGACCTACGAAGCACCGTTCACGGTTGACGGGAAGGCTTGCGTCGATGATGAAATCCGCGTGAGCGCTCGTGAAAAGATCATCATCCTCGGTGGCGGCCCCAACCACATCGGACAAGGCATCGAGTTTGATTACTGCTGCTGTCAGGCCGCATTCGCCACGCGCGATATGGGCTTTGAGAGCGTGATGATCAACTCGAATCCAGAAACCGTGTCCACGGATTACGACACGAGCGACCTTCTCTTCTTCGAGCCACTCACGCTTGAGGATGTCCTCAATGTCGTTGAGCGCTTGAATGGTGGCGGCACCGATGTCTCAAGTCGCAGCGGCAAAGTGGTCGGCGCGATCGTGCAGTTCGGAGGACAGACGCCGCTCAATCTCGCGCACGGACTCGCGACAGCAGGCGTGCCCCTCGTGGGAACTGGTCTTGAGTCGATCGATCTTGCAGAGGATCGCGATCGATTCAAAGTGCTGCTCGACAGCATGGGACTCAAGCAGCCACCCAGCGGCATCGCACGAAGTCTCGAGCAGGCAATTGAGTGCGCGAATCGCATTGGTTACCCAGTGCTCGTGCGGCCAAGTTATGTCCTCGGCGGTCGAGGCATGGAGATTTGTTCGGACGAGGCCGCGCTGCGCACCTATATGACGAGTGCGGTCAATGTGAGTGATCTCGCGAATGCGCCGGTCCTGATCGATCGATTCCTGAACGACGCGACGGAAGTGGATGTGGATGTCGTTGCGGACTTCGAGCCGTTTGAAGCGACACGGGCGCGCATGCTTGCGCACGACGCCGATGCGCCTCAAGCCATCGTCTGCGGCGTCATGGAGCACATCGAGGAGGCCGGCATTCACTCCGGTGATTCGACGGCGATCTACCCGCCGTTTTCACTTCCTGAGCGCACCGTCGAAGAAATCAAAGTTGGCGCGCGTCAACTCGCAGCGCGACTTCGCGTGCGCGGCTTGATGAATGTGCAATTCGCTGTGAAAGACGGCGAGGTGTATGTCCTCGAGGTGAATCCACGAGCCTCACGCACTTCGCCCTTCATCGGGAAAGCGAACGGTGTCGCGTGGCC
>SXUI01000021.1 GCA_005790605.1 Planctomycetia bacterium
CGCGCGAGCGCGGGCTTCAGCAGTTGCCCCGCACCGACGGCGCCTTCACTCGCGCCGGCGCCGACAATGGTGTGCAGTTCATCAATGAAGAGAATGACACGGCCATCACTCGCAGCGACCTCGCGCAAGACGGCCTTGAGCCTTTCTTCAAACTCGCCGCGGTACTTCGCGCCCGCGAGCAATTGACCGACATCCAACGCAATCAGTCGCGCGTCTCGCATGGTCTCCGGGCAATCCCCATTGACGATGCGAATCGCAAGACCCTCGGCGATCGCGGTCTTTCCGACGCCAGGCTCTCCAATCAAGACGGGATTGTTCTTCGTGCGTCGCGAAAGTACCTGCATGCAGCGGCGAATCTCTTCATCTCGTCCAATGACTGGATCAATCTTGCCCTGTTGCGCCTTTTCGATGAGATCGATGCCGTATTTTTTGAGCGCTTCGAAGGTGTCTTCGGCGTTTTGGTCGTTGATTTGAGAGACGCCCGAGGCCTTTCGAATGGCTTCGATGCTCGAAAGAAGCCGAGCGCGATCGATGCCAAGCGTTGAGAGGACTTGCTTAGCGTCGCTCTTGATTTCGGCGGTGGCGAGCAAGAGATGCTCAGTCGACACGAACGCATCTTTCATGCGTGTCGCCTCCGACTCCGCCTTCAGGAAGACTTCGTTGAGTTCACGCGAGACGCTGACCTGATTGTTGGTGGAGACCTTCGGCAGTCGCCGCAGCTCTGCCCGAGCGATGTCAAGCACGCGCGCGGCATCCGCGCCCGCACGGGAGAACACGCTGCTCGCGCCGCCTTGTTTACTCGCGAGCATCGCGATGAGCAGGTGCAGTGGCTGGACTTGCGCATGTTGCTCGGTCGTCGCAAGCGCCTGTGCATCATGCACGACGGTCTGAGCCTGTGTGGTGAACTGGTCGATTCGCATCTGTGACTCCCGCAGGACCCTAAGGAGATGAATCGTAGGGGTCAGATCGGCCGTGCAGGAAAGTTTTCGGGGATCAATTCCGGACGATCGTTCAGCCATCCCACGAGAAATCGAAACGCGTCGACGAGTCGAGGTCCTGGACGGTTGAACATCTGGTTTCCATCCACTGCGAGCACGCACTCTGGGTTGGGTTCGAGCACCGCCGGCAGAAGCGGCCACCATCGGCTTGAGGTGAGGGTGTGAAGCTCGCTCTGAATCCGCGCGAGGTCAAATCCACAAGGCGCGATGAGGACGCGGCCGGGCATTGCTTCGAGTGCATCTTCGGGCGTGATTTGTCGACTCTTTGCGCCTGCGGCATTCAGCGAGTGCCGTCCGCCGGCATCTTGAATGAGTTGTGGCGTCCAGTGTCCTCCGACAAAGAGCGGATCCATCCACTCGAGGAAGAGCACTTCGGGTCCGGGCACAAACGGATTGACGAAGTCGACGGCGCTCCAATACTGATCGCGTAAGCTCACCATTGCCCGCGCAGCGTCCGATGCTCGTCCGACCGCTTCTCCGACCCGCAGGAGATCATCGAACACATCAAAGACGCTCGTTGGATTGAGGTTGACAACGCGCGGCGGTGTCGCAAGCGTCGCGGCAATCCGTTGCACATTGGCGAGATCAATCGAGCAAACCTCGCACAGATCCTGGGTCAGAATGATGTCTGGCTTCAACTCGCGAATGCGCGCCTCGTCGATCGTGTAGAGACTTGTTGCGCCCTGCGAGCGCGCCTCGCGAACGCTCGCGTCAATCTCAGCGCTTGTAGTTCCGAGTGTTCGCGCGGCCGTGAGCACCGGGCGGTCGGTGATGCGCGGAGGAAAATCGCACTCATGGCTTCGTCCAACAAGGAGGTCTTCCGCGCCGATGGCGCAGAGCACCTCTGTGGCTGATGGAAGAAGGCTGATGACGCGCGGACGGTGAGTCATTTCAACGAGTGTAAGGGGTGATAAATACGTGAGTTTTCACTCGATGAAGCCTTCAAAGACGGCGTAGATCACGCACGCTGCACGCTCCTCAAAGCTGCGCTTCTGCGCCGCCTCGAAATGCTAGGAACGCCTTGGAATTGGGGCATTTTTTCACTGTACGCGCCGTACGCACGAAGGCCGTTGGGGGACTTGGAGCGCAGGCGCGAGAAGGTGAGAAGACAAATGAAGACTCTGAACTTTCAATCCGTTGCTCAACTCGCGTGCCTCGTTTCGCCCGCGCTGCTTGCCGCCTCCTCGGAGGCTGGAATCGTGCAAATGGGTGCGGTTCGCCATTTGCCTGCGCGCCCAACAATCTCCTACACCGGATCCTACGCAACTTGTTTTACTTCGAGCGTCGATGCGTCGGGCATGCGCACGATCATCGATGTGGACATCTCGCAAGCAGCGCAGAGCGCGGCGCCGGGCATGATTCTGCGTTCTATCACGATTCAAGACGCTGGAACCAATGTGTATGGCGCGTCGAGTCCTGGTGCCGATTTGGATCTTCTCATGCTGCAGGGTGCCGACGCATCCGCAGAGATGACGCTGGATTACACCGGGTCGGTGACGCAGCACAACAACGATAGTCAGGCAACGCTTGCGGCCCGCATCGCGGCTGCCGATGCGATTGCCGGAGACACAAACACGGGTATGACGCACTTCGTGTCGCTTGGTCTTGGCGGGGAACTGCGCGTGGACTTCCGGAGCTTGATGATTGTCCAAAGTGGCGATGGCGGGGGAGAGGGTGGAAGCGGGCCGGGTTCAAGCAGCGGAGGTGAGTCTGGTGGTTCGGGTGGTACGAGCACGCAAGTCATCGAGGGACTTCTCATTTCCCAAGGCATGCATCTCTATCTTTCCGAGGCTGGCGCGGGCGAAACACTGAACATCACCTTTGAATTCGCAGCGGTTCCTGCTCCCGGAGCGTTCGCACTACTCAGCCTTGCTGGCGTCTTCGCGCGCAAGCGCCGTCGATCTTGCTGAGTCTCGGCGCAGTGGCTACCAACGGTTGTGAAACGGAACTTCGCGCGCGGTTGGTACTCTTGACTCGTGCCTACCTTCGCCTACATCGCACGCGCCGCTGACGGTCGCCGCGTTCGGGGAAGCACGGACGGTCATTCAGAACAGGCAGTCCTCGCAGAGTTGACGACTCGCGGCTTGATGCCCATTCGAGTGACGCCGACGAAGTCGTCTCGTCGTCGCAAGCGTCTCTCTTCTCGCGTGCTCGCGCGATCCTATGTTCAGCTGTCGGAACTTCTTCGCGCGGGCGTTCCATTACTTCGCGCGCTCCGATTGCTTGCGCGGGGAAAGTCCAATCCACAGCTCGCAGCAGTGTGGGCCGAAGTCGCAGAGTCCGTCGCGAAGGGAGAGCGCTTCTCCGACTCCATGGCGGCGCACCCCTACGCGTTCGGAGATGTGCATGTTGCGATGGTGCGAGCTGGAGAACGCGGCGCGTTTCTTGAGAGCGTGCTCGCGCGACTCGGATCGTTTCTCGAAAACCAGGCGGAGTTGCGCGCGAAAGTCATCGGCAATCTGCTCTATCCAGTGGTGTTGCTTGGTGTCGCGCTCGCGGTCATCGTCGGAGCGCTGATCTTCTTCGTTCCTAAGTTCAAGGACCTTTTCGGAGATATGGCATTGCCCCTCTCCACAAGATTACTCTTGGGGACGAGTGAGGCCGTCGTGCATTGGTGGCCACTTCTCGTCGCAGTTCTCTTGGGATTGGCGATCGCTGCACAAGTGGCGCGGAAGAACGAGGCGCTTCGCATGCGCGTCGCTCGAAGGGTCTTGCGGCTGCCGAAACTCGGCGGTTTGTTCGCAGCGCTCGCCGTCGCGCGCTTTGCACGCATCCTCGGAACGCTCCTTGAGAACGGTATCCCAATGATCAGCGCTCTCGAGATTGCCAAGGACGCTGCAGGAAATGCACTGATGGCGCGGGCGATTGCTGAAGCGGCGGAGGCAGTCCGGCAAGGCGAGCAGTTTTCTGCACCCCTAGCTCGGAGCGGTCTCTTTGAGGAAGATGTGATCGAGATGATTTCCGTGGGTGAAAGCGCGAACAGTCTTCCCACGGTGCTCGTGTCCCTCGCAGACACCATGGAGCGCCGAGTGGATCGCGCATTCACCGCGCTCTTGAAGTTGATGGAGCCCGCGTTGCTGTTGAGCCTTGCGGGACTTGTGTTCTTCATCTTCCTCGCGCTCGTGCTGCCCATGATGCAGATGTCATCGCAGCTCTAGGATTGCGTGCGCAGCAGCAGTTCTCGGAACCCTTGCAATAGTTGCGGCAAGACGGCGCTGCATCGGTATGATCGTTTCCACTTTCTAGGAGAACCTCATGCGAACGACCCCTCGAGCTCCCCGCCGCGCACGCCGCGCATTCACGATTCTCGAACTGCTCATTGTGATCGGCATCTTGCTTGCCATCGGCGGCTTGGTCTTCGTAAACCTGATTGGCGCGCAAGAGAAGAGCGAAGTCGGGACGACGCGACTCCAGATGCAAGAGCTTGAACGAGGCATCGAGTCGTTTCGGTTTGATATGAAGCGTTGGCCGACGGAGGAGGAGGGGCTCGCAGTCATTTGGTCGAAAGAGGCAATCGCGAGTGACGAAGATCAGGCGAAGTACGGCGGCCCGTACTTAAAGAATCCGGCGCCGAAGGATGCGTGGGGTCGCGAGTGGATCTTCCACATCCCTAGTGAGACCGAGGGCCTTGACTTTGACATCGTGTCCATCGGACCGGATGGCGAAGAGGGCACTGACGATGACATCACGAATCACGATGCGCGCAAGGCCGCAGAAGGCGATGACCTTGGCGAGTTTGCTGGCTCTTCCTCAACGACGCCCTCGGGCGGTTGACCCCTGCGCGCTTCACGCGCCGATGGCTGGAGCGCATCCGATGCGACGAAGCGGATTCACAATTCTTGAGATCATCGTCTCGATCAGTATTCTCTTGCTGCTCGCGGCAATCGCGCTTCCATATGCGTGGGGCGTGCTTGGCCGTCATGAACTCGATGCTGGTGAAGACAAACTCACGATGCAGCTCGTGATGGCGCGAGCCGCTGCGCGAGAAGAGGGCAAGCCAGTCGAAGTTGTCCTCCTTGGATCGGTCGATGGCAGCGAGTCAGTCGAGGCGAGATTCGTCGAGGACGCGCCGAGCACGGATGAGGCCGCGCCGAGCGATGATGATCGAGGTGCGGATCGCGAGGCGTGCATCGCAGCTTCATGGGCAAAGTGGACGTTGCCTGAAGGCATGACGCTCGACATTCAACTTGCGGCGGGGCTTGAGGGAGGAGAAGACGAGGCAGAGTTTGAGGGCGTCTCCGCCTCAGCAAGTCCGATTGGATTTCCTATTCGGGTGGTTGCGTTGTTTCTGCCGGATGGCAGCGCGCTCATCGCACCCACTTTGGTTCTCGCGACAAGCGGTGGAAGCGAGCGAAGTCTTGCGATCGATGCAGTGACGGGGCGTCCACGGCGCTCGACGATCGTCAAGTCAGACGAGGACGCAGATCGACCTGAGTTTGAGCCGGTTGTGGATGAGTTTCCAACCGGAGATGAGTGATGTTTGGCCCTCGACGCGCGGGGATACTTCTAGAGCTCCTCTTGTCGTTGGCTCTCTTCGTCGCTGGCGCGACGGTTGTTATTGCAACAGTACGAGGCGCGAGTGACGGCGTGCATCGTGCGACGGCACTCTCGCGAGCGGAAGACCTCGCAGCCTCGCGTTTGATCGAGCTCGATGCTGGGCTCGTGTCAGCGGACGAGTTGCGCGGCGCAGCCACACCGACCGCCGATGCGGAGTTCGCGCTCACGCTGTCCATCGAACCGACAGCGGTCGACGATCTCGTGCGTGCAGTTGCGACTGTGCGTGAGGCGGGGAGCGACGCCGGTCGAGTGATCGTGGAACGAGAGCGTCTGGTTCGGCTGCGCAAGGAGGAATCCAATTGAGATTCTCACACACGCGCAGCAACGCGATGACTTTGCTTGAAGTGCTGCTCGCGATCTCAATCGCGACGATGCTGCTAGGCGCGATTGGGAAGTTCGCGTTCGACATGGCAGCAGCTCGGTCGCGGCTTGCCGTCGAAGCGACACGCGCATCTTGCGCGGAGGCGATCTTTACCGCACTCGATCGCGCGATGGAAACAGCGGTTGTCGAAGATGCCGAGCAGTCGAGTGGCATCGTCGGAAGTGAGTCATCGCTGTGCGTGCGATCCAATGCGCTGCAACTCCCCACGCCTGGCGTAGGGAGTGAACGCGCGCCTGGATGCACCGCCACGCAAGTGCGGTTTGTAGGCGGACGGGTCACGCTCGATCTTGGTCGTGGTGCAACAGAGCTTGACGCGCCTGTTCGAGCGTTTCGACTGCGATATCTCCTTCGCGATGGATGGCGTGATGCGTTCGACTCGCGAGTCGATGGGGGATTTCCGGTTGCGATTGAGGCGTCGCTCTGGTTTGCGCCAACCGCTGATCGCGATTCCTCCGAGCATCTCTCTGCCGCTCCTGATCGAACTCGTCTGTTTCGAACGCCCGACGCACCAACCATCGATCCGCTTGCTGTCCTAGAGGCACGAGAGCCGGCCAAGGAAGTCGATCCGATCGGAGAGGAGGAGTGATGCGGTCGCGCGAAGAGTCCGCACGCCACGGATTCGTGCTCCTTGCGGTGCTCATTGCGATGGCGATTGCGCTCCTCGCGGCTGCCGGAGCAATCGCAGTGGCGCGCGGTGCTCTCGCGGACACCCGTGGCGGAGCGCGTTCAGCTCTTGCGCGATCGGCAGCGCTCGACGCAGTTGCGCTTGTGAGTGCAACGCTTGCGCAGTCACGGAGCGAGTTGTTGCAAGGCGGCAACCCGACTGCATTCCCAGCCCGCGACGGGACGATGCTTGAGCGCGAGCACGGTGATGAGCGGCTCGTCGTGCGACTTGTTCCGTTTGCCGACGGCAAGTTCTTTGAGGCGGAGTCGGGGAAACTCGCGGTTGCGACGATCGACGACTCGACGCTTGAGCGATTGATCGAGGCGGCGGGCGTGGCGCTTGATGCGGCGGCGTTTCGGGATCAATTCTTCTCCGAATCGCTCGACATCCATGACTTGACGAAGCCGACACCGCAAGCGTGGGTCACACGATTTGCCGCTGAGCCGATGATCGATGGAGAGGGCGCGCCACGGATGGTGCTTGCTGACTCTATCGACGAAGCGTCAGTCCAACAATTGCGGCGCATGGGAGGAGATGTCCTACTCGCGGTTGCGCGGCGGGCAGCCGCAGATGTTGAGGGAGATGCGCAGCACTTTGAAACGCGCGTTGTTCGCGCATTGCGTGCAGAAGGTGTCGCACTGCAGGATTGGCACACCGCTCTTACGGCGCTCACGACCGTGGATGGGGATCGTGTCACGGGGCGTGTGAGCGTGAACCACGCACCAGTGGAGGTCCTGCGAGGGCTTGAAGGCGTGCATGCCGAGCTCGCCACTCGGATCGTTGAAGAGCGTGCACTGTTGACGCCTGAAGAACGCAGGAGCGCCGCGTGGCTCGTCGCGCGTGGCATCGTGAGTGAGGAAGAGTTTGGACCGCTCGCCTCACGATTGACTGCTCGATGTTTGCAGTGGCGATTCCGCGTGGAGGCGAACTTCGAATTGCTTGAACCTCCATCAGAGGCGAGAGACGCCGCTCCTCATCAGGCCCTCGCGCGCTTCGATTGCATCGTGGACTGCGCGCAAGCAGCGCCGCGACTCGCGCTCTTGCGCGACACGACGATGCTCGGCGCGTTCGCTGCAATTGCAGAGAAAGGGTTGGGAAAAGATGTGGAAAAAATTTCTTCAGGTTCATCCGAGATATCCACCGAGATCGAGAGCGCATCGACAGCCACTGCTGATAACGCTCCGCTTGATTTCGCCGATGTGATCTTCACGAAGCCAGAATTTTCCTCGCGTCCCGAAGCGGAATCTGAGACAATGGATATCCCTTCTGTTGCATCCGGGCCCGTCGGGGACCCCGCGGTTGGTCGTTGGGTTTCTTCAGGGAAACCACGCTCAACCGAGCCGCGGACCAAGCGGTAGAGTTGCTCCCCCAGCGTGTTCTGTCGCAGTGTCGCACATACTTGAGAGGTTGAATGACGGACGCGCGCGCCCGCAATCAAGTGAATCAGCCCCGAGGCCTGCGCGGCTTGTTTGCGCGAATGCGGAGTGGTTCGGCGCGCGCGACGAATGGGCGCACAGCCGTACCGAAGTGCGTTGTGGAAGTCTCGGAAAACAGCGCGCGCGGAATCGAAGCGGATGTGTCGAGTGGGATCGTGGTGCTGCACCGTGCGTGGGAATCAGAGGCGTCGGGGAGCGAGACCCAGCACGCGCGTCGATCGCGCGATTTACAAAGTGGTGCGCTGCTTTGCATCTCGCGACTTGATGCGATGCTGAGGACAATCTTGTTGCCAACGGATCAAGCTGAAGAGATCAGCGACATGGCACGACTTGCGGTGCTGCGTGATCTCCCTGTGGAAGGTGCCGCGGGTGTTTCGGATTACATGGTGCTTGAGGCGAAGGGCGGAGCGAGCACGATCGTTGGAGCCGCGCTGGCGGCGCCGCGATTCGAGGCGCTGCGTGCGCTTTGTCCTGCCGATCCAATCGAGGCAAGCGTTCGAACGATTGGAACGCTCGAACTCGTGCGTTCGAATCCAGAGACTCGCGATGCTTGCATTTTCACGATCGACTGCGTCGCAACTCGTGTGGAGTTTTTGCTCGTCAAGAATGGCGCGCCGATTTTTTCTCGCGCAGCGGATATCGGTGCTGAGTCGGCGACGCGCGGTGCGCGTGTCTTGATGGAGACGCGCCGAGCATTGCTCGCGCTTCGAAGCGGCGAGGACGCGAGTGAAGTGCAGTCGGCTTGGCTCCTCAGTGACGCGCCGCTTGCATCAGAGATCCTCGCAGAACTCACGAGTGTGCTTGGGAGCGCCGTGAAGCGATTGGATGCGCACCCAATGCTTCGACTCCCCGCAAATGCGGAAGGAGAGATCGCTCGCGCATCCTGCCTTCCATTGCTTGGGCTGTTGCTTGCTCGCATCCATCACGCGAGGGCG
The DNA here is from genome assembly GCA_005790605.1 of Planctomycetia bacterium. Taxonomy (GTDB): domain Bacteria; phylum Planctomycetota; class Phycisphaerae; order Phycisphaerales; family SM1A02; genus F1-140-MAGs142. The sequence goes on from SXUI01000021.1 coordinate 8,973, forward strand.
GTGGATTTCATGCATCCAGCGCAGCCCGTCGATCGGGCGGCAAGGGCTCGAAAGCGCGTGTTTCTCGCGCTGGGCGTCACGGCGCTCTGCGCGCTCGTCGGGTGGGCGGGAGGATCTTTCGAGTTTCAGGCGCTGCAGGCGCGGGCCGATGACCTTCGTGAGCAGGCGACAAGCGCGCTTCCGGAATTGCAACGCGCAAAGCGCGAAGAGTTTCGGCTGAAACACATCGCGTTGTGGCTTGAGTCGAGTCCCGCTTGGATGGACTATCTCGCGGATTTCCGAGGATTCGCCCCCGAGACTCGCGAGGTCGTGCTCGATGGGTTTTCCGGCGTGCTCAGCGCGGGTGAGATTGAGTTCAATCGCGAGCGTTGGGAAGTCAGCGGGCGCGAATTGAAGTTCACCTTAGATGGTGAGGCGAAGGATCGTGCGACGGCGGACGCGCTTCGCGACGCGCTTGTCGCGGCGAAGTCGCTCGGCGTGACTTCGACAGGCGCGGATGCGCGTGGCGGTCGACGATTGCCATACCCGTTTACCTATGTCATTCGCACGACGGAACTCCGCCCAAGCAAGCCAGGCGCTCCAACTCCTCCGACGGCTCCAAGAGGTACATCGTGATGCCACTCTTGAAGCGGATGCGATTCGAGTTAGTGCTCGCGGCGATTGCCCTCGTCGCGACCGTTCTGAGTTTTCTCGCGGCATCTGGTCGCCTCACGACGACGCGATCAAGCACGGAGGATTCCATCGCGATCTCGAACGGAGTCCTCGCCAGTGCGCGCGCCGAACGCGCGGCGAAACCGAAGCGCGTCGCACAATTGAAGTCGTTCGTTGACCACTCGCTCGGTGGAACAGCGGAGACGGCAGACAGCGCACTGCGAGCGAGAGTCAATCGAGTGCTCGAAGAATTGAGTCTTCCGGACGCAAGCGTCGGAACCAGCGCGGCGGTGATCCAAGGCACGCCAGCGCGCGCTGAATTCGCACGCGGAAGTTTGAAGAAGCTCCGCGATGAACCTGACTTCGGTGAGATTCAGGCGACAGTCGCTGCTTCGGGTCGTTATGACCAGATGCTCCGATTGCTCTACCGCATTGCGACTGAGCCATGGCTGCACCGCATCGACATGGTTCGATTCGATCCAAAGTCTGGCGGTGAGCGCGTGAGCATGTCGGTCCGGTTGACCGCACTCTTCATCGTCGGAGGGCAAGCGAGCGTTGAACTGCAGCGCGAGGGCGATCCGGTCGTCGGGTTCGCGCCGTACCTCGCGCTTGCGGCATCGAATCCATACTTCATCCCATCGGGTGCGCCGGTTGTAGCGGTTTCTCAGAATCAAACACCCATTGCCATGACGACGCCGGTGCCTGCGGAGGCGGTAGCAGTCGTGCCGCCAGAAATCATCAATTCTGGTTTTCCGTACAGCACTTGGATGCTTACGGGCGTGATTCGTGGACCCACCGGAGACGAGGCGTTCCTGCGCTGCGTTGACGGTTCTGCGATGCAACTCGTGCCGGGTCAAGCAGTTGGGGAACTCGTGTTCCGCGGGGTGACATTTGATCTCGCGGAGTTTGAGAGTTCGGGAGGTCGCGTTCGCGTCCGGATTGGCGACAATCTCGCGCAACGAAGTCCAATAGGGCAGTAGCAGTTTGGCGAGCGACCGGAAGCGGCCGCTCAGAGAGGTGGTTTCTATGAGAGACAAGACAGCAGTCCACGCCACGACACCGCAGCAGTTGAGCCCGGGTCTTGGCGCAGCAACTACTCACTTCGCAGTGCGCGCGATTGCGACTGGCCTTGTCGCTGGTTCCATGGTCTGCCTCAACTCAGTTTCGCAAGCGAGTCAGGATGCGGCGGCAGGACCGGCGCAGGTTGACCCGGCTGTGGCAGCGCAGGAACCACCAGCAACTCCCCGATTCCGATTCAATTTCAAGGGTCAGTCCTACGACCAAGTTCTCGATTACTTCAGCCGAACAACGGGCTGGCCTGTGGTTCGCGAAACAACCGTGCCAACAGGCACCGTGGATTACATCTCGCCTCGGGACTATTCGCTCGACGAGGCTTTGCAGACGCTGAACATTCTGCTTCAGACGCAGCAGTGCATGTTGCGCGCGGAGGACGGTCGCCTCTTCCTCCAGAAGCTTGACGACATGAAGCGCGAGAATGTTCCGACCTATGTCGGCACCGTTCCCGTGCAGGTGAGCGATGACACCATCGTCACCGTCGTGCTTCCATTGATGAATGCTCAAGCGAAGGGCGTGGCAGAGCAACTCAAGAACTTGGTTGCGAGTTACGGTTCGGTCACAGCGCTCGAACAACAAAACTCTGTGCTGTTGGTGGAAACCGCCGCGCAGGTGCGCCGCTTGCAACGCATCATCGATGAGCTCGATCGTAAGGATGTCGAGAACATCATCGAACTGATTGCAATTCGCCACGCGAAAGCGTCGGAGCTGTTGACGAGTCTGACCGCGCTCATGGGTGAGCGCGTCATCGAATATGTGATCAATGCCGGAGACGGAAAGCGCACAAAGGTCGAAGAGAATCGCGTCGCGGGTCTCGTGATTGCTGCGGATGATCGGACGAACTCGATCGTGGCGCGAGGATCTCGCGCGAAGATCGACCAAGTGCAGCAGACGATTGAGTTGCTTGACGTGCCAGCACTGGGAGGCTCGACGCCGACTGCGGCACCCGGCCGCGGCATGAAGACGCTTGCGCTGACGAAAGTGGAAGCGGCCGACGCAAAGTCGAGGCTTGAGCAACTTTTCGCGGGGTATCCGCCGGAGAAGCGACCAACGATCGTTGCGCTCCCAGAAGCGCGTCGTGTGACGCTTGTCGGTTCGTTAGAGTCGATCGACGACGCAGAGCGATTCATCTCCGAGATGGAAGGATTCACGCCCAAGCCAGGCTCTGTGCGCGGAGATCGATTGCGCGGCGATCGCAGCGTTGCAGCGATTCCGCTGAAGAATGCGACTTCCGACACGGTGCTCCAAGCGCTCAAGTCGCTTTTGACGACGCGGCAGCAGTCGGATGTCACAGTCGTTGGCGGCCCGGATGGCCGAACGATTCTTGTCTCTGCGGACAGCACCGACATCAGCGGAATTCGAGAGATCGTGACGGTCCTTGATCTTCCGGCGAATGTCGAACGACAGGTTCGGTTGCTCAAGGTCGCCTCGCAGCAACCCGAAGCGACGGTGGCTCGGGCGCGCGAGTTGTTTGAGGCGCAAACTCCTTCCGCGGATGTCTCGCGGTCGATTCGCATCGAGCTTGATCCCGCGAGTCGTGAACTCGTGCTCATCGGGAGCGCGCAGTCGATCGAGCGATTCTCGCAGTTGCTCACGCAACTCGAGCAGAACCGCCCCGTCGATCGAGAGACACGCGTGGTTGAGGTGAAGCATGCGCTGCCGTCGGCCATTGCGCCGCAGGTTGCCGCGCTCGCCAAGCAAATGCTGGATCCGCGCGATGGAACCGTGTTGGTCGCGCCGTCCGTCGAGGCGATGGATGCTACGCACGCGCTCATCATCAGTGCGAGTCCCGATCAGTTCGCGACGATTCAATCGCTGGTGCAGTCACTCGATCGCGTTGCGCCTGGATCATGGCAGGTTCAGACGATTCCGCTTGCGGGCATTGATCCAGCGAAACTGATGGAGCGTGCGGACAAAGTGTTTACCGTGCTCACGCAAGGCGCGGCCGCCGGAGAACTTGATCGACCGACTATTGAGGCGGACACGCAGAGTGGCATGCTGATTTTGAGTGGTTCGCGCGAGGGCGTTGCCGCGTACCAACAAGCATTGCAACAAGCACGGCAGTTGATGCCGCCACCGCGTGCGGGCAAGATGATTTCGGTCAAGCTCGGCAAAGCTTCTGAGATTGCCCCGAAACTGGCTGAGTTGGTGGCGAAGTCGACGATGCTTGACCCTTCGCGTGCGGTTCCGAACGCATCGATCGAAGTCGTCGATGCCACGAACACAATCTTCGTTGTGGGCGAGCCCGCGCAGATTGCGATGCTTGAGTCTTTCGTGCATGAGCTCGATGTCTCGACCGCTGGTGAACTGCAACCAATGCGGTTGCTGCAACTGCGCGCGGGCGATGCGCCGCAACTCGCGACCATGCTGACGGCACGCTTTGAGCAGCGCTCGCCTGAGGAGCGACGATTGAAGCCTCTCAAGATCGAGGCTGACGCATCGACGAACACGCTTGTCGTGAGCGCGCATCCGGAGCTCTTTGAGTCCGTTCGCGAGTTTGTGGAACAACTCAATCGCGCTGGCGACACGAGTCAGTCTTCCGCGCGTGAAACTTTCGTCGTTGGATTGAAGGCCGCGAAGGCAGCCGATCTCGCACTCGCGCTTGATCGTCTGTTCCCTACGCCGCCAATGCCGCTTGACTCACGCGGCCGGCCACTTCCGCACCTCCAGAAACCAAAGGAGGTCTTTGTCGCGGCGGACCCCACGACGAACTCTCTCATTGTCGAAGCGCCGAAGGAGCGGCGAACAAGCTTTGAATCCCTCGTCGCGGAGCTCGATCGGATCCCGCTTCCGCCGCAAGCCACCCTACGGACATACCGCGTGGAACGCGGGGACCTTGAGAAGATCGCTCAGAACTTGCGAGACCTCGCCGCGCGCGGCATGCTCAGCATGCCCGCGGAGCATGGCGGGAAGCCAGTGGAAGTGTTGATTCAGACAGCACCCGACAGTCGCACGCTCATCGTCGCGGGCGACACGATCACCTTCGCGAAGACAGAAGAACTGCTCGAGCAACTGCAAGCTGTTCCAGTCCGCACGACGATCCGCGTCATCGACGCGCTCGCGCTCGATCCCACGCAGCTCGCGGAGCGAGTGACGAAGTTGCTTGCCGCTGAAGCACCCGAGGGCGCAGCACCGGAGGTCATCGTTGAGATTGATGCCGCGAATGGAACCGTGCTTGTGTCCGGCACGCTTGATGCGACGACTCGCTTCGCTTCCGCGTGTGAAGAAGTGCTTCGCGCGCAGGCTCCGGCTGCAAACATCCGCGTGATTCCGCTGCAGTACGCGAAGGCAGCCGACGCGAAACTCTTTCTTGATGGCATGGCGCAGGGGCGCTTGGGCTCCGCCGCCGGATTCGCCCGTGAGCCCATTATCGATTGCGTCGAGAAGACGAACTCACTGCTCATCGCTGCTTCGGAAACGCAGCATCAGTTGCTTGCGAGCTTGTTGAAGTCAATCGATGTGCAATCCGGAGTGGCACCGCCCATTCGGATATTGCAACTTCGCACGGCGGACGCGTCGGTGCTTGCGCAAGCGTTGTCGAATACATATGCACAGCGGTCCCTTGAGGATCGCAGCGCGCGGCCGGTCTCGATTACCGCCGAACCTCAGACCAATGCCATCATTGTGTCAGCACACGCGGAACTGCTGCCGGAGATCGAAGCCGTCATTGCAGATCTCAATGATGCGAACAAGGGCAGCGCGGATGACCGCGAGATTCGGATCTTCCCGCTCGCGGTTGCGCGCGCTGCGGAACTTGCCAAGACGCTCGACGAGATGTTCCCGCAGCCAACCGTGCCAGTCGATCCACGCGGTCGTCCGCGTCCCGAGCTTGCAAAGCCGCGAGAAGTTGTAGTGCGCGCGGACGCTCAGATGAACGCGCTCATCGTGGATGCGCCGATCGCGCGCATGCCGGGCTTCGCGAAACTTGTGGAGCAACTCGATAGCCAGAAGGAGTCGGTGCCCGCAGAGATTCGCACATGGAAGATTTCCGATGGCAGCCTTGACGCGATGGCCGCGACACTTCGCCAACTTGCGCAGGCAAGCCAACTCGGTCCTGGAAGTGCACAGGCCGTCATCAGCACAGAGCCCGTCTCGAAGACGCTCGTGGTGAGTGGACCACCGGACATTTTCATGAAGGTCGAATCCGTGGTGAAGGGCGTGCAGGGCACGAGTGTGCCAGCCACGACGCTTCGCGTGTTCAAGTTGAAGAGCGCGCGCGCCGAACAACTCGCGACGCTGCTTGAGCAGACGCTCTCGGGCCGACTCGCGCAGATCGAGCCAACGCTTCGTGGCGAGGGCGCTCGGGCACTTGATGTGGCAGCGGATCGTCGATCCAACACCATCATCGTGAGTGCTCCTGATGTGCTGATTCCCGTTGCAGAGGCACTCGTCGCGCAACTCGACACACCGACAGGTTCAGGCGATGGCACTGTGAGTGGGGGCTTCGATGAGGCGAGTGTTCGCGTCCGCCCGCTGCAGTATGCCGACGCGAATGGCATTGCGCAGTCTCTCACTCAGGCACTCGCTGCTGCGGTGAATCCAGCAACCGGTGAAGTGGTATCGGTGAAGGTCATGCCGGCGAGCGGGGCGAATGCGCTGCTTCTCGTTGGCCGTGCGTCGGACCTCGTGATCGCAGAGAAGTTGATTGCGGAACTTGATAGTTCGCCGAATCTCGATGCCGTGGACGCGAGGACGTTCTCATTACAGCATGCAGATGCTGCGAAGGTCGCGCCGCTCGTGCAGCGACTGCTTGCGGATCAACAGGAAACCGATCCGCGCATCGTGCTCGAGCGGATGCGGAGGAACCGCGGTCAGCCGGATGCGACACCGCCGGTGCGCGTGGAGGCGGATCCGCGGACGAACGCGCTGATCGTTTCTGGTGCGTCGCGCATCATGATCGTGGCCGAGGGCCTCATCAAGCAACTCGATTCCCCTGGAGATCTCGCGGAGCGGACATGGTTTGTGTACACGCCGGCAAAGGGTGATGCGCGCAGCTTGGCCGAACAAGTGACGCGCGTGCTCGAGCGAACCGGTGCGTCTGGAACTGCGCTCAAAGTTGAATTGAGCGTGCCAAGCGGAAGTGCGACAGTGCTCATTGTGGGTACCAAGGAGGAGGCAGAGCGCGCGAAGAGCATTCTCTCTTCGCTTGATGCCGAGGCCTTTGCCGCACCGAACAGTGATGTGAAAATCATCGCGCTTCGGCACATCGCGCCCGAGACGGTCGTCGCATCGCTCCAGCCATTGCTTAGCGATCGTGCTCGTTGGCCGCAGGAACTGACGGCGATTGTGCGAGCAGGGTTGCCTGTTGCAGAACCACGCGTGGTGGCCGACGCACTCAACATGCGGATCATCGTCACCGCTCCGACGGTGTTGATGCCGATGGCGAACGAGATCGTGGCGCAACTTGATGCACCGCGACAAGAAGGTGTCACGACGGAGACGCGTGTGTACTCGCTCATTCAGGCGTCGGCGAGTGATGTCGCGCCGAGCGTGCAGCAGGCGCTTGATGCACGGAGTAGCGCCGACCCAAAAACCCGTAAACCCGTGGTGAGCGCGGAAACTTCAAGTAATGCGATTGTCGTCACGGGTGCGCCGGAACTCCTCGCGGAGGCGGACAAGATCATTGCGGCGATTGATGTGCAGGGACCGCGCGATGCAGCGCGCGTGCGGACCGTGTTCCTCAAAGTAGCTCGAGCGGAGACACTCGCCCCCCTGATCGAAAAGTTACTCGTCGATGACGGCACACGCCAAGCCCGCGCGTTTGCGCGAACGGGAGCAGCGGCTGCGCGAGAGCCGATGCTGAAGGTTGCGGCCGATGCGCGCCTCAACGCCGTCATGATCAGCGCGACTCCCGCACAACTTGATGCGGCCGAGGAGATGATTCGGCAACTCGATGCTGGTCGAACGAGCGGGGAGCCACGCTTTGTACAAGTCCTGACCGTGCGAAACGGCGATGCGACGGAGATCGCAGCCGCGCTCGGTGATGTCTTTGAGATGGATGACAGTGATGAGCAACCACCGATCATTCGAGTGAATGCATCGAGTAACTCGTTGCTCGTACGCGCCACGCAAGCACAGTACACAGCGATCGAGGGGATCGTCGCGAAGCTCGACCGCGCGAGCGTCGCGAGCAATCGGCAGTTTCGCTCTGTTCCTCTGCAGGGATCCGGCGCGAACGCCGCCGAAGTTGCCGCGCTCCTTCGCCGCATGCTTGATGCACAAGACGGCGGGGTTGAAGTCATCACCGTTGACGAATTGCTGAAGCGCTATGAAGGCGCCCCGGATCCATCAGCGCCTTCGAGCGTTCCTGCGGCGGGTCAATCGCGTTCACAGCCGCGATTCACTCCGTTGGCTTCGCAACTCGTGGCGTCGCTGTTGACCATCGTCCCGATGCAAGAAGTTGCGCCGGCGGGACCTCCGCCGAGCGTGACGCCAGTTGCGCCCGCGCTTGAGCCGAGGACGACGACACCGACACCTGCGACAGACGAAGCTGGGGTCACGATTGCCGTCGACGAGTTGACGAACAGCCTCTTGCTCCTTGGAAGCCCCAAGGAAATCGAACGAGTGATGAAGCTCATCGAGCAGGCTTCGAGCGGATTGCCGAAGGGCGCGACGAAGGTTCGCGCGATTCCGCTTCCGGCGAGTGTTGATGTCGCGCAGCTTGCGACGGTCGTCCAGCAGGCGATTTCAAAGATGACGCCGAGCGGCGGATTGCCCGGCGACCTCGCCAAGCGCGTGGCGGTTGTGGCGGACCTTGAGCAGCGTGCGCTTCTCGTGATCGCAACGGATGCCGACTTTGAGTCCGTGGGTCAGTTGATCGCGACGCTCGCGCGCGGAACCGCGACGGAACGAGTCGTCGTGCGGTCGTATCCGCTCGCGAACGCTTCGAGTGCTCGGGTGGCGGAGTCCTTTCGTCAACTTGCTCAAGGCGGAGCGGGCAACGCGCGCCTGCGATCACTCGCCGTTACGCTCGGCGCTTCTGGCGATGCTCCGGTCGAACTCGCGTTCGATCCATCGAAGATGCGTGTGTTTGCGGAGCCCGGTGCGAACGCTGTGACAGTCATCGGATCGCCCGAGGCGATTGCGTTCGCTGACAAGTTCATCACCTATATCGATCGCGAACAGGTTGCGGCACTCCCGACCGTTCGCATTATTCCTGTCAAGAACGCGAAGGCCGTCGAGCTTGCGACCACGCTCACCCAGATCTATGCATCGAGGGGACGCGGCTTGTCGCAGCAAGGCATCGTGGTTCGAACACCAGAGTTCGCCGCCGATGCTCGCACGAACTCGATTGTTGTCAGCGGCTCAGGGGACTTCGAAAATCTCGACGGTCTCATCAGCACATTAGATCAACCAATGGCAAGCGAAGCGAAGCCGCTTGAGGTCATTCCGCTTGTCGCGCTGACGCCGACAACCGCGGCGAAGATGATCGATCAAGTGGTTGTTGGAAGTGATCGCGCGCGCCGTGACTCGGTCTTAGTGATCCCTGAAGACGGTGCGGGAGTCTTGCTTGTCCGCGCCGATGACCTCGTGCGCACCGAGATTCGAGCGTTGCTGAAGGAGATCGATCGACCGGCTTCTTCAGAGTTCAAAGTCCGACCTGTGAAGTTGACGCACGCCGACGCGGCACGCGTGGCGGATGCGCTGCAACGCCTCTTCGATGATCGCGCGCGCTTGGCATCAGGCGGTCGGGTCCGCAACGGCGCTCGCACGATTTCTATCGTCGGCGATCCGCGAAGCCAGAGCATATTTGTCGCTGCCAATGACACGGATCTCGCAGAGATCACGGAGCTCGTCGCGGTGTTCGATGTGCCCGAAGCCGGTCGTGAGTTTCAGTTTCGAGTGGTGCCGCTCGCGCACGCTCGTGCGGGGGACATCGCACGCACGGTTGAGACACTGCTCTCCGAGATGGGCGGCGCGGGCGCGGAGGACTCCGTTTCGGTGCGTGCGGACGATCGACGCAATGTGCTCATCGTCGCGGGCCGCGGTGATCGGTACGCGATGATTGAGTCGATCGTCGCTTCACTTGATGTTGCACCGACCGAATCAGAGCAGCGACTCGTCAAGGTGTACACACTGAAAAACGGCGATGTTGACACTCTTGCATCGCTGGTGCGCGAGACGCTCGGCGAGCGCGCGCAGCGACCGGCTGAGGCGCAAGCCGGCAATGCGAACGGCCGGTCCTCGATTTTCGCGAGCCCGAAGTCGCGGCAGATCGTCGTGCGCGCGACAGTCACGCAGCACGAAGCGGTTGCGTCACTCTTGGCCTCCCTCGACGGTTCACTCGCGGTTCCGAATCGGGAGACCGCTGTACTCAACACGCAGTTTGTGGCAGCAACGGAACTCGCGCAGTCGCTCAGTCAGTTTCTCTCTGAGAGCAGTGCAGCTGGCGGCAGCGCGACGAGCGCGACGGTCATTGCTTCAGCTGCGGGAGGCGCACTTCTCGTTGCCGGAACAGCAGAGGAGCTTGGAGTCATCCGAGATCTGCTTGCCAAGCTCGACTTGCCGGCGTCAGGAGCCGAGCGTCGAATCGAAATCGTCGTGTTGAAGAAGGCGCAAGCCACCGATGTGGCGCGACTTGTCACGGAGCAGTTTGCGCGACGAGGCAACGCCGTACAGGGCGTTGTGGTGACTGCGGATGTCCGCACGAACAGCATTGTGTTGAACGCGCCGTCCGCGCAGTTTGAGCAAGTGCGAGCACTGATGGATCGGCTCGATTCGCCCTCAAGTGCGGATGAGACAACGATTCGCACCTTCCAATTGACGAACGCGAAGGCGGACGAGGCAGTGCGCATTCTCACGGCCGCGCTGCAGCTCGACGCAAAGGGGCGCACACAGGGGATCGCGATCAAGTTGGATCCAGCGCAGCCCGCTGTGCAAGTGAACGCACGCATCGTGGCCGACAAGCGCTCCAACGCATTGGTGGTCACCGCGGATGAGCCAAGCTTTGAGGTGATCGCGACCGTTCTGACGCAACTTGAGGAGACGCCGGCAAAGGCGCCCGTCGAGTATCGCGTGATTGTCCTGAAGCACGCGGGCGCGCCAAGCGTCGCGGACACGCTCTCGCGACTCGTCGGTGAAGGCACCGATGCCGAACCCGCGCCTCGCATCGACGCGAGTGAAGCGGGAAACCAACTTCTGATCGCAGCGACGACCGAGCAATTCATCACGATCGGCGAGATCTTGAAGTCGATCGACATTCCTTCAAGCGCGCCGCGCATCACCGATTTCATTCCACTCGAGCACGCAAAGTCGCCCGCAGTCGCAACCGCTCTTTCAAACTTCTACGGACGGTTTGCGCTCGACACGGACGCGCCAGCGAAGCAATCGGTGCGCATCGTTGCCGACGCGGGTACGAATTCGCTTGTTGTCTCGGCGGAAGAGAGCGAGTGGGCAGGCATCCGCGAGCTTGTCGCAAAACTCGACACAGAGCAACTTGATGCTTCGCGGCAATTGCGGGTGATTGCGTTGCTGCACGCCGACGCGCGCGGCGTCGCAAACGCAATCAACGAGGCGTTTCAGATCAAGCAACCACCCGCGCCTCCCGCGCCGCAAGTGAAACCAGGGGAGCAACCAGCCGCACCGACACCGCCTCCGCAGTCGCCTGTCGCCGAGGATCTCGTGAGTTGCAGCGCCGATGAGATGTCCAACACGCTCGTGATCGGAGCTTCGGCGCAGGCCATGCGCCGCATCGAAGCAGTTGTCGCTGAGTTGGACAAGCCAGATTACGCACGGCTGCCGCCTGCTCGTTTGATTCCCGTGAAGAATGGAAATCCCGAGCAGCTCGCGCGCGCCATCGAGCGCGTCTATGGGCCGTCAAGAAACTCCGGTCGCGATCGAGGCGTTCGAATTGTCGGTGATACGACGAGCAACGCGATCATTGTTCGCGCGACGGAAGAGGACTTTGCGCAGATCCTTGCGATTGCCGAGGCACTTGAGCAACAGGCCGCTGCGGAAGGACTCGCGGTCCATCTGCTTCCGCTGACGAAGGCATCTGCAGCGCGCGTGGCTGGAGCGCTTCGAGGTGCATTTGCTGAGCGCGCCCGCCAGACGGGCGTGCCGCTGTCGATTCAGGTTGATTCGGTTTCGAACGGCTTGGTCATCGCGTCGACGGGTCCGCTGTTTGAAGAGATCAAGACGCTTGCGCTGCAACTTGATGCGATGGCCCCCGCGCCCGACAAGGGGATCTTCATCATTGAGTTGAAGAACCTCGCGCCTGAGGACGCAAAGAAGATTGTGGAATCGATCGGACTCGACAAAGCGCAGCCGATGGAATCTACCTCGCGTGTTGTGAGTGAGCCGATCAAAGTCGCCGCAGTTCCAGGTCGCGCGGCGCTCGTCATCGTTGCGAACCCCGCCGATCATGATGTTGTGCTGAGCCTTGTGCATGGCATCGACAGCGATCCTCCTGAGGCGGAGGGCACCGCGCGAGTCGTGCGACTTCGCAACGCGTCGGCGACAAGTGTCGCGAGCACGCTTCAGCAATTGGTTGCGCCGCCAGCGGCTGGGCAGAAGCCATCCGCGCTCGCGAGCGCGCTGCAAGAGCAGACTCGTCGACTTCGTATCGCCCGCGAGGGCACTGGCGCAGGCGACATCGCGCTCGATTTGCAGAAGCCCATTCGCATCTTGGCGGATGCGACGAGCAACTCGCTGTTGCTTTCGTCGACGCCAGACAATGTGCGTGCGCTCGAGGAGGTCGCGGCACTGTTTGATCGCCTCCCAGTGACTGATGCAGCGATCGTCCGCATCTTCCCACTCGAGAACATGCAGGCGACGCAGTTTGCGCGCATCGTGCGCGAGCTCTTCGCGCAGGGGAAGGCACTCGGACAGGTGACAGGCTCGACGGTCAACGCTGTGCCGGAGAGCGAGACTGGCAAGGCGCTGCTTGAGGGCGTCGCGATGTCAACCGATGACCGCACGAACACGGTCGTCGTTGCCGGAAAGGAAGAAGCGGTTGCGTTTGTCGAGGTGCTCCGCGACCGACTCGACAGCAATGTTGCGATCGGATGGGTCGAACCGCGCATCGTGAAACTGACCTACGCGGACCCAACCGACCTTGCCGAGACGCTCAAGGCCGTACTCGTTGATGGATCGACCAAGTTGCCGGAATCCGCGCCTCTCCAGAAACAGGTCGGACGCATACGCGCAGCGCGAACGGCACCGGATGGGACCGCCATCGCGGCGATCGAGAGCGAACTTTTCGTGCCATTCTCGCAACTTGTCATTCGCGCGGAGCCCGCACTTCGCGCGCTGGTGCTCGTCGGCACTGTGCAGAACATGGATCTCGTCGTCGAGCTCGTGAAGCAGTTAGATGTGGAAGCGGCGGCGCCAGGCTCTCTTGTACGGGTGTATCCGATTGAACACGCCAGTGCGTCACGCATCGCGCCTCTGCTTGTGCAACTTTTCGATCAACAGGTCGCGTCGAAGGTCGTGCGACCTGAAGATCGCGTGCGAGCCATCCCTGACGAGCGGATGAACTCGATCGTGATCTCGACGAGCCCGCGCTCCTTCATCGTCATCGAGGAGCTGCTGAAAACCCTCGACCAAGAGATCTCGCCCGAGATTCGAGAAGTTCGCACGATCAAACTCACGAACGCCTCCGCGGCACGCCTTGCGCCGATGGTCCAGAAGTTGCTCGATGCGCGCGTCGAGCGCCTGCGCCGCGTGGAGCCAGAGACGGCCGACCTCCAGCGCGCAACGGTTATGGCGGACGATCGAACGAATCAACTTCTCGTTGCAGCCGGGAATGATGTGTACGGAACCGTCGAGCACTTGGTACTTGAACTCGACACGCCCGCGGAACTCGGTGAAGCGCTCGTGCAGGTCGTGCCGCTGAAGAAAGCGAATGTGGATCGCATCGCGGCGGCTGTGAATCAAGTTATGGAGCGACGCTACGCCGACCTCACACCAGAGGCGCAGCGCCGCGCAAAGCCGCTCATCGTGCCCGACATGCGATCGTCGAGTCTTCTTGTGGCCGGCGGCCCGGAGGACACGCAGGCGATCACGGACCTCGTGGCTCGACTCGAGGCACTTCCCGCGAATCCTGCGGTCGGCGTGCATGTGCTCGCGCTCGCTTCGGCGCGCGCCGAGCAAATCGCGCCGCGCCTGCAGCAGCTCATGCGAGATCGAACGCGCTCGCTCGGAGAGAGTCAGACGGCGAGCGACGAAGTCTCGATCGCGCCCGATGTCGCGTCAAACAGCCTGATCGTCGCCGCGAGCGCTGAGAATCTCGAAGTCGTTCGAGGCCTGGTCGATCTGCTCGCGAAGGCCGCAGCGGACTCACTCGGCGGTCGACCTTTCGAAGTGATCACACTCGCAAAGACATCCGCTCCTGAGATGGTGCGACTTCTTGAAGAGATGTATGTCACGGAAGAGAATCGTCGACGCGGCGATCGCTCCGTGCAAGTAAGCGCAGAGACGCGGCTCAACGCGGTGATCGCGAGCGGTTCGGAGGCAGATGTGCAGGCGCTGCGACGCTTAGTCGCGCAACTCGACGGCGCAAAGCCCTCGCAAGTTGTAGAGATCAAGTACATCACATTGCAGAGCGCGAATGTGATTGAGATGGTTGGCTTAGTGCAGAGCGTGCTCTCTGGCGGCGGCCTGACTGGTCGAGGCGGACAGCAGGCGACGATTCTGAAGTACCTCAAGCAACTCGACGGCGGTGAGGCTGGAGGCGAAGGCGTTGAGGTCGAGGTTTCTGCGGCTGTCCGAAACTCCATCTCGCTGACTCCTGACATTCGAACGAACACGATCATCGTTCGCGCGCCTCGGGATTCGATGGAGCTCATCGATCAGATGATTCGCGATCTCGATAGCTCGATGTCGGGGTCGCAGAACATTCGCATTTTCAAACTCGCGAATGCCGACGCAGATGCGATGGCGCGAGTGCTGCAGGAGTTGTTCAATCTCAAACAGCAGGGCAACCTGTATGTGTTGAAACCGCGCGAGCCCATGGATGCCGTTGACGGCGTCGACCCGAACGCGACCGCTGCCGCGCCACCGCCAGCGAGTGGGCTGCCCGGCACTTTCATCGGAAGCGACCTGTCGCTAGTCCCTGACGCGCGACAATCGCTTTCAGTGACCGTCGATGATCGCACGAACAGCCTCATCGTTGCTGGAACAACGAACTTTCTCGAGCTGGTGGACAAGGTTGTCATGGAGCTCGACAAGGAAGAGGCGAACACGCGCGACACCTTTATCTATGCGTTGAAGAACGCTGCTGCGGTCGAGGTTGCGCGCGTCGTGAGCCAGTTTGTGTCGGAAGATCAGAAGCGCGTGCTCGCGACGCTCTCCGCGGATCAGTTGCCAAGCGCGTCGAAGCTTCTCGAGCGTGAGGTGACGGTCGTTGGCGATCAGAAATCGAACACAGTTCTTGTGAACGCGAGTCCAAAGTACCTCGAGCGAGTGCGTGAGATCATCAAGGAACTCGATGTTGATCCGCCGCAAGTATTGATCCAAGTGTTGCTCGCGGAGGTTTCGCTCGATTCCAGTGAAACGCTCGGGCCAGAGTTCGGTCGCGGGACGATCGGCGATGTTGGAATCGCAGCCGGAATGGGCAATGTCGGACCACGAGGCATTGGCGCGGGTGCGCCGTTTTTTGGATCACTCTTCTCCAACAATGGCACACCAAATGTCGCGATTGGAACTGAGGACTTTGAATTGCTGATCAATGCCCTCGCGTCGCAGAGTCGCGTGCAGGTGTTGTCGAACCCATCGGTGATGGTGGAAAACAATTCCGACGGATTCATCCAGGTTGGCGAGACGGTTCGCTTGCCTGACTCAGTGAGCTTCTCTGCGGCCGGTCAACAGTCGAGCGTGACGCCCGAAGAGATTGGCATTTTGTTGAAAGTCCGCCCGTCCATTAATCCCGATGGCTTTGTCCGGATGGAGATTGAGCCGGAGATTTCACGACTCTCCTTGCAGACGACCCAGATTTCAGAAAACTTTGAGAGTCCGGTCGTGACACGCCGGCGTGCGACCACGACGGTGACTGTGAAGGACGGACAAACTGTCGTGATCGGCGGTCTCATCAGCGACCGCTTCGAGCGGATCGATACGAAGATTCCATTCCTCGGCGACATCCCACTTGTGGGGGCGCTCTTCCGTCAGTTCAAAGAGAACTCCTCAAAGACGGAGTTGCTCATCGTGCTGACGCCGCATGTGGTTCGTTCGCCTTCTTCAACAACAGATGGAACGATCGATACCGCGGCATCGCTCTCCGCGGACGCAGTCGACAAGTTGACGCTTCCGCCAGCACTCGTCGAGCAGATTCGCCAGGGCGAACTGCGCGGCATGTCGACACGGACTTCGAGTGATGGTTCGATCAAGGGACCGATCGGCGCCGGAAGTGAACCAGCATCGATGGATGTCCCTGAAGGCGCGACACCGAGTACAACGCCCGCTTCGAGTACGACTCCATCGTCTTCGCCATGAAGCTCCACCTGATCACTTTCGCGCGTGCGTCTTGTCTTGTGAGCACACTCATGCTCGCGAGTTGTCAAGTGACGCACACGACCTCCGATGGCGCGCCGATGGGAGCGAAACCGATCGAGGTAGCCCCGCCGCCAGTGACATCGTTGCCCAACGCGATTGCAATCACCTTTGCGCCCAAGCCCGTTGATACCGATGGCAATAATCGGCCGGACACTTTGCAGGTGACCGTGTTTCTCTTCGCGCGACCGCATCCGGCGCCGCACTGGTGCGAGGGAGAGTTTTACTTTGCGATTTATCCGCCCGGCAAGGCGGGAACGCCGACCCATCCGGGCGGTGAACCCATTCGTGAGTGGTCGCTCTCGAGAGAGACTGTGCAGGAGGCACGGACGCGCGCGCTCGTCGGTCCATGCTACGAATTCAATCTGTCGCTGCTTGACAATGGAAACTCAGATTTGATCGAGCAGGAGTCGGTTGATCTGGTCGCGTCGTTTCAGCCTAGCGCCGGCGGACCACGAGTATGGATGCGCGGGATTCGCGCCGTGCAATTCCCGAAGTTGTGATACTTCGTACTTCGGGTTGCTCTGAATCGTTCGGCCGAGTCTTTATTGATATGCAACGAAACAGGCGCCTTGCGGGCGCCTGTCGCGTTGGTGAATTGGGGATCCTAGATTCGAACTAGGACAAACTGAGTCAG
>SXUI01000022.1 GCA_005790605.1 Planctomycetia bacterium
CCTGCGTCGCTCATCCTTGTGCTCATGGTTGCCTTCGCGATCTACTTTGACGCGCGCGAATACCTTTGGGTTGGTTCCATCGCGTGCGCAATCCTGATCTACGCGTTCCACTGGATCTTGCCTTCGAGCCTCGACTCCAACCGTCGCATCAAGATGATTGGCAGCCGATTTGCGCCGATCGTCGATGGGGAAGGCTCTCTCGCCGGTCGTCCGACAGTCGCGGTTGACGACCGCGCCATTCCAGACCCCCGCCAAGGGCCGATTTCCATCCATTGAAGTACCTCGCCTCCGTCCTCGGACTGTTTCGCCTCGGGCTCGCCACGCGATTCCGAACGAAGGGGCGGTATTGGCAATGGCGTGAAGAGACGGCGTTTGGGGCTGATCGCGCCAAGTGGCCGTCTTCAAGTGTTCGCCGCCATGCGATGCTTGAATATGCCCGATGGGCTTGGCAAATGCGCAAGCATCTCTAATCTCCTGATCTTCGCGAAGTTCGGCGGGAATGCTCGATCCACCGCGATGCCGCGAGTAGATTCTTCGTATGGCGAAAGCGAAGATCGAGTTTCTCTGCAACGCATGCGGCGCAAATCACCCAAAATGGCTTGGGAAGTGTCCGGATTGCGGTGCGTGGGATTCGCTCGAGAGATTCGTCGTTGAACCCAGTACACCAGGCGCTGCGGGAATGCCGTGGGATGCGACGGGCGTCGGGCTCACAGCGGCCGGAGGGATGCAGATCGGAGCAGTCGCGATTGAGCAAGTAAGCGATGCGGACTTCGCACGGATGACAAGCGGAGTAGCAGAACTTGATCGCGTTCTTGGCGGCGGGTTCGTTCAAGGAAGTGCAATTCTGCTTGGCGGGGATCCGGGCATCGGAAAGAGCACGCTTCTCCTTCAAGCCGCCGCCGCCATTGCGCGCCAAGGAAAGTCAGTGCTCTACGCGTCGAGCGAGGAGAGCCCACAACAACTCAAGCTTCGCGCGACGCGGCTTTCCGGCGAAGCTGGTCTCGCGCCGCTCGGTGGCCGACTTCACGCAATGTGCGAGTCGAGCATCGCGAAAATCGCAGAGGCGGCTCGCCGGCTGTCGCCCGCGCTCGTGGTGGTTGATTCCATTCAACTCGTCGCGCGTCCGGATATCTCAGCAGCACCCGGCTCGATCACACAACTTCGTCGCTGCTGCCTCGATTTGGTGACGCTCGCGAAATCAACTGGCGCGGTCGTCCTCATCGTCGGTCATGTCACGAAGGATGGTGTTATTGCCGGTCCGAAGTTGCTCGAGCACCTTGTGGATGTGGTCTTGAGCTTTGAGGGTGATCGCCATACCGCGCTTCGCATTGTTCGAGGTGTGAAGAATCGATTTGGATCGACGCATGAGATAGGCATCTTTGAGATGCAGTCGGAGGGGTTGGTTGAGGTCGAGTCGGCATCACTCGGTACGGACGCTCGCGGACCTCGACGGCCAGGCTGCGCCGTCGCCGCAGCAATGGCTGGAACCCGGGGGCTTCTCGCTGAAGTGCAGGCACTCGTCGCGCCCGGGTTACTTGGCGCAGCGAAGCGCCGCGCGAGCGGGATTGACTCGAATCGCCTCGCGATGCTCGTCGCAGTCCTTGAGAAGCATGGTGGCCTTCGACTCGCGGATCAGGATGTCTTCGTGCAGACGGTCGGAGGAATGAAGTTGACTGAGCCCGCACTCGACCTTGCTGTTTCTCTCGCGATTGCGGGCGCTTTTCTCGGTCGCGTACTTGCGCCATCGACTGTTGCGATCGGCGAGGTCGGGTTGACGGGCGATGTGCGAAGCGTTGCGCAACTTGAGCAGCGCATCGCCGAGGCGCAGCGTCGCGGCGCGGATTGCGTAATCGTCCCGCCACAGGCCTCGCGCGGGAAGGGCGTGCGCGGATCGTGCGCAGTGCGAACCGTCGCGACACTCTCTGATGCGATCGCATTGCTCGAGGTTCGAAGTAGGGATCGTTCCACAGAGCCGCAAGGCCTTCGTGGCGCGGTCATCGAGCGAGCGTGAATGAGTGAGCGCGCTCACGATCCTCGGAACCAGTGTGCAATAAGAAGCGCCCGCGTTGAAAAGGTGATCTCGAGAAAACTTGCTCAAGCGCCGTCGTGCACACTGGGGTAGTCGACGCGCGCAAGTTGTTTACAGCAAAGAGATTAGCGCGTGCGAAGCAGTCTCAGATTCGCTGGGGTTGTTCGTCAGAATTGACCCAAGTTGCGCGCTCAGCGCGGATCGGTTTATACTCCTCTTTCATCCGGTCGGCGGCATGCTGCCGATGGATGGATAGACCGTTCGGCTCGCACCATTAGTGGTACGGGCATGCACGAACGGGTGGATGACAACAGGAATCTGCGGCCGAAGCACCGTAGTTTCCGCTAGTACGGAGAGTTCCAAGAATGAGTCTGACCAAGACCGTCGGCATCGTCGCCGCCACCACCTTTGCCTCTTTGGCAATGGGCGCCGTCGAAACAAGCAACGACACACTCGCACAGATCGCAGAGCTCAAGGCTGAGCTCGCAACAATGAAGGCGCAGAACGGCGACCAATGGCTCACCGAGCAGCGCGCTTCTGAAATCCGCGGCATCGTTCAAGATGTCCTCGCTGATTCCGAGACCCGCCAGAGCCTCCAGGCTTCGGGCGCGACCTCGGGCTACAACGGTGGCTTCTTCATCGGTAGCGCTGACGGCAACAACTCGCTCAAGATCAATGTTCTCGAGCAGGTTCGTTGGACCTACAACAACCGTTCGGGCATCACCGGCGGCAACGGAAACGCTGACAGCAACTGGGGCTTTGAGAACAAGCGCACGCGCTTCACCTTCTCGGGCAATGTTGTGGATTCGACCTGGACCTACAATGTCAGCACCTACTTTGCGTACAGCAACAACGCAGAGTTCGACGGCTCACTTGCGAATGCATTCGTGAACAAGGATTTCGGCAACGGCTTCAGCCTCACCGCTGGTCAGTTCCAGGATCCATCGGGTGTGGAGCAGGGCATTGACGCTGGCAACCTCCAGTTCATCGAGCGCTCGACCGTGAGCTACATGTTCGGCCTCGGTTACACACAAGGCGCAATGCTCAACTACTCGTCCGATATGTTCCGCTTCAGCGCGTCGTACAACAACGGTGCGATGACTGCCAATAACTCTTGGGGCGCGGGCTCACCATCATCTGAGTGGGCCTTTTCGAGCCGCTTGGAAGTGAAGTGCGCGGGCAACTGGGATCAGTTCGCTGATCAGCAGTCGTGGCGCGGCGAAGAGTCCGGCTTCCTCTTTGGTGCTGGCCTTGCGTGGGCGCAGTCCAATGACGGCCTTGACACTGACACCTACACCTTCACCGCAGACGGCACCTATGACTTCGGTGGCGGCAACATCGCCGGTGCGTTCTTCTACAGCGATGACAGCACTGCAAGCAACAACCCAATCGGTTACACGGTGGGTGGTGGTTTCTTCGTCTCTGACGATATGGAACTCGTTGCTCGCTATGAGTTCGCTGACATGGATACCGGCGGTACCGACGACACCATGTCGAACGCCCTCGTTGGTTGGAACTGGTACTTCTCGAAGAATGTCGCCAAGCTCAACACTTCGTTTGGCTACGCGTTCGATAGCCTGAACAATGTTTCGTTCTACAACCCAGGCGCGGAAAGCAACTGGCTCCAGGACGCAACTGGCGAAGACGGTCAGTGGACCCTTCAGGCTCAGCTCTCGTTCAGCTTCTGATTTGAAGGATCGCAAGATCTCTTCCAATCAGGCATGACGAGTTGATAGTTTCAGTCTTTCTGTTACTAGCAATCTGCCTACAAAGCTCAGCCGGCCGGACCTTCAAGGTCCGGCCGGTTTGTCTTTTGCTCATCGGACCCGCCCTGGGACCGGTTTTTTATCGTTTCCGATTCCACGAGGTCGATATTGCCAACAGGCGCAGGATGCGCGAACCGGGTGCCTTTGCATCCATTTCCCTCTCGGAGTACAGGCAGGATGCCTACGCAGACCCTCATTTCGCCGCGAATTTTCATCGCCCCGCTCACGGGCGCGGTGCTCTCTTGTCAACCGGTGTTTTCCCAAGAGACCCCGCCGAGTGCGGAAGATGTGCGCGCACTCATGGAGCGGGTGGGCGAGCTTGAACAATCGAACTCCAAACTGCTTGATGAAGTCGCGGAGCTGAAGTCCGCGTCAGGCGAGGAGTGGCTTACCGAGAAACGAGCCGACGAGATTCGCGCGGTCGTTCAGGATGTGCTCGCCGACTCGATGACGAGATCTTCATTGCAAGACGCAGGCCTCACTGCTGGTTGGGATGACGGATTCTTCTTGAAGAGTCCTGATAGTCGTTTCACGCTCAATGTCGGGGGGATGGTGCAAGCTCGCTGGATGGGTTCATACATTTCCGGGAGCAGTTCGAATCGATCTGGAATCACCGAACCAACGGTTTGGGCCCTCGACAATCGACAGACCGTCTACGGTTTCGATCTGCCGCAGACACAGCTTTGGTTCCAAGGCAATCTCTTCGGCCCGGACCTCGAGTACAAGATCAAAGGAAACTTCGAGTCCGTAGATCAGTGGGGACTCTCCGGCTCACCCTTTCAGAACACGGGCCCAAACTCGGGCGATTTCATGCTGCTCGACGCGTATGTGCGTTGGCATCTGATGGATGAGTGGTCGCTGAGAGTTGGACAGTTCAAGCTGCCATTCATGCGAGAGACGCTCGTGGAAGACCAGAATCAACTAGTCCTTGAGCGATCGGCAATCAGCCAGCATTTCGGCGTCGGTCGTTCGCAAGGTATTGAGCTGACGTATCTCGACTCGGACTTCCGGTGGAGCTTTGCGTACAGCGATGGTGGTGAAGACAATGTCGCAGGGCAGATGCAGTTCTTCGGATCACAACCCATGAACTCTCCCTGGGATCAGGTGAACACAGACTTCGCGTTCACATCGCGTCTTGAGTGGAAGCTCTCGGGCGAGTGGAGCCAGTTCATGCGCATGACGAGCCCGATTGGCGATCAGTACGCGGTGCTTGCTGGGTTCGGAACGCAGTGGCAGAAGGGTGAGCCGGACTCGGGGTCGAACACCAACAACGCAGAGCCGAACACGTGGCTCGCCTTCACTGCGGATCTCAGCGCGATGTACGGAGGAGCAACCCTCTTTGGATCGTTTACATATGTCGCGGGCAGTTCGGGCTCTGCGAGTGTGATCGGATCTGACAACTTCGGCGCGTCCACAACATTCGATCTCGGGCAGAGCACGAGTTGGGGACTTGTTGCGCAAGGTTCCTACTATGTGGATCCGAAGTGGGAACTTTACGCACGATGGGAGTACGGTCTGACGACTGTGCAGGACCCAAGTGCAATTCCCGCGAACTACCAGAACCAAATCCTCAAGTCCAATCACCTCTCGCTCGCGACGATCGGCGCCAACTGGTACCTCGATGGCGAGGATGTGAAGATCTCCTTTGACTTTGGCATCACCCTGACACCGACAGATGCAAGTTGGTACACGCCAACGGCAGCGCTGCGCGCGTCGGAGAGTTCGGATGAAATGATTTTCCGGTCGCAGTTGCAGCTTGTTTTCTGATCGCTTCGGCGAGTTTTTGCGAGTTTTCAACCCTTTGCGGTGGGCTACACTTGGCGATTCTTCGCCATGGCAGCCGTGACCACGCAGCCGGAATCTCCCAATCGCATACCTGAGTCGAGCACGCCGCGTCCGATTCATCGGGTGGAAGTTCGCCCGCGCCGTGGACAGATCGATTCGCGCGGCGCGAGTGTGGCGCGTGAGATTGAGGCACTAGGCCTCGAACGCAAGCCTCGCAGAGTCGACCACGCGCTCGTGTATCTCATCGAGGGCAACCTCTCGAACGAAGAACTGCATCGGATCGCGGATGAGCTTCTCGCCGACCCCGTGACGCAAGTCGCGGAAGTGCACAGTTCCACACGCGCCTCGCGCCCAGCTGCAGCGCCCGGCGTGAGCGTGGTCGAGGTCCATCCGTTGCCTGGAGTCACAGATCCAGCAGCGGAGAGTGTCCAGGCTGCAATTCACGCGCTCACGGGTCAGACGGTACGCGTGCGCACTGGTCAACGAGTGGATCTGCATGGGGTTGATAAGGCGCTCGCGAAGAGCGTCGGGGATCGGCTGCTTGCAAATCCGGTGATTCACGCGATTCATGCAGAGCCATACTTCCCAAGTTCGTTTCCGGATGGGAAGCCGTATGAACTCGCGATCCGCGAAGTTCGCATCTCAAAGTTGAGCGCGAAGGAATTGGAAGTCCTCTCGCGCGAAGGTCACTTGTTTTTGTCGCTTGAAGAGATGCAGGCAGTCCAGACGGAGTATCGCCGGCTCGGCCGCGAACCACGCGAAATTGAGCTCGAGACGATTGCGCAGACCTGGAGCGAGCACTGCGTGCACAAGACGCTGAAGAGCACAGTGCGCTATCGCGAGTTGCAGGCGGATCCCGCATTCGCCGGGCAGTTTTCCCTCACGCGAAACGCCGCGGGGCGCCCCGGTCATGAAGTTGCTGCCGATGGCACGATCACCATCAAGAATCTCTTGAAGAGTTCGGTGGCCGCAGCGACGCATGAACTCATGAAAGACGGCATCGACTGGTGCCTCAGTGTGTTCGTCGACAACGCGGGCGTTGTCGCCTTCGATGAAGAACACGCGGTGTGTTTCAAGTGCGAAACACACAATCGACCAAGCGCGATCGAGCCGTATGGTGGCGCCGCAACCGGAATCGGAGGCTGCATCCGTGATGTGATGGGCACGGGTCTAGGAGCGAAGCCGATCGCTGCGACGGATGTGTTCTGCGTCGCGCATCCTGACATCAGCGAAGTTCCCACGGGCTGCCTCCACCCTCGCCGCACGCTCACGCAAGTCGTGGCTGGCGTTCGTGACTATGGCAATCGGATGGGCATTCCAACGCTCAATGGTGCGGTGTGGTTTGACGACAACTATGTCGGAAATCCACTTGTCTACTGCGGCTGCATTGGGCTCATGCCTCGATGGGCTGTCAAGGGTCGTGTCGTGCGTGGAGATCGCATCGTCGTGCTTGGTGGTCGTACCGGTCGCGATGGAATTCATGGTGCAACTTTTTCGAGCGCAGAGTTGACCGACACGCACGCGGATGAATTCAGTCACGCGGTGCAGATCGGCAACGCAATCACAGAGAAGAAGACGCTTGACGCGATGCTGGCGATGCGTGATCACGCCGGCGGTTGCCTCTATCACGGAACGACCGACTGCGGAGCAGGCGGATTTTCAAGTGCGATCGGCGAACTCGCGAGTGAACTTGGCGCGAGCGTGTATCTCGATCGCGCGCCGACGAAGTACGAGGGTCTTTCGCCGACGGAGATTTGGATCAGCGAGGCGCAAGAGCGCATGGTGCTGAGTGTGCCAAGTGAAAACATCGCGAAGGTTGCAGCGATCGCTGCGGACCATGGTGTCGAGTGGTGCGAACTCGGCGAGTTCGGGCGAGATGACAAAGACATCGTGCTGCACTGGCATGGCACAGAAGTCGGCCGACTTTCGACCGCGTTCTTGCATCAAGCGATTCCGATGCCAATCAAGGAAGCAGTGTGGGATGCGTCGTGGGCGCAACAGCAACGCGCTAATCGACGACCTGCGAAGTTCAATGCGGGCGGCCGATTCAAGACTGGCGCGAGCGCCGCGGACGCATTGAAGATTCTTGAGGAGTTGCTTGCGCACCCGAATCTTGCGAGCAAGGCCGCGATCATCAGGCAGTACGACCACGAAGTGCAAGGTTCGAGTGTGCTCAAGCCGCTCGTTGGCGTGGCTGTTGGAAAGAGCGGCGGGGGCCCTGGCGATGCTGCGGTCATTCGGCCGAAGGCGTCATCGACTCGAGCGCTCGCGATTGCGAATGGCCTCGCTACGGGTCTAGGCGCAGATCCATATGTGATGGCACTTGCGGCGATCGATGAGTGCGTACGCAACCTTGTCGCCGTTGGCGCTGATGTTACGAAGATCGCGATCTTGGACAACTTCTGTTGGCCAAGCTGCAAGGACCCGCGCAACATGGGCGCGCTCGTGCGCGCGTGCATTGGTTGCTACGACGCCGCGAAGGCATTCCGCGCGCCGTTCATTAGCGGGAAAGATTCGCTCAACAATCAGTTTGTCACTGAGGATGGGCGAACGATTCAGATTCCGCCCACACTGTTGATCTCTGGATTTGCCCCAGTGGTTGATGCGTCGAAGGCGGTGTCGATGGACGCGAAACGCGCCGGGTCGCATCTCGTGCTCGTGGGAGAAACGAGTGAGCGACTCGGTGGTTCACACCTTGCGCTGTTGATGACACTGCCTGTGGGCTCGACCGCGCTTGCGGCTCCGAGTCTCGTCGATGGACCGCGCAATGCGCACGCTGTTGCCGCTGCAATTGCGCAGGGTCTGGTGCTTGCATGTCACGACTGCTCAGAGGGCGGCTTGTTGGTCGCGGCCGCTGAGATGGCGTTTTCTGGTGGACTTGGTTTGCAGATTGATCCGCGCGCGGCCTCGACTTCGTCAGAAGTTTCGTTCCTCGCCCGCTGCTTCGCGGAAGACTCGTCGCGTTACCTGTTGGAAGTCGACGCATCGAAACTCGACGCGCTCGCGACAGCGTTGCAGGGCGTCCCGCATGCAGTCGTCGGATCATTCACAAGCTCAGACCAGTTCGAAGTGAAGGATGGAAGCGCAACCGGGAAGACTTCGATCAAGTCCTTAGGCGACCGCTGGTCAGGTGGTTTGACATGAGTTCGATCATGGTAAAAAAACAAGCAGGACGGAAGCCCACACTGAAAGCACTCGTCATTACTGCTCCCGGGATCAATTGTGATCTCGAGTTGTGCGAGGGATTTGCCCTCGCGGGCTGCGCGGTCGAGAGTGAATTGCTTTCGCGACTTTCGCGAGACCCTTCGCGGATCGATGCGTTCGATCTCATTGGACTTCCTGGCGGATTCAGCTACGGCGACGACATCGCGGCGGGTCGCATCATGGCGGCGTTGATTCGGCAATCGATCTACCCAGCACTCGCACACGCCGTCGAGCGCGGATGCCCCATCATGGCGCCCTGCAATGGATTTCAGATTGCCGCGCAGGCAGGGTTGCTCCCGGGCCCAGCACTCGGCAGCGCGTGGCCGGTTGAGCCCGCGGTCGCGAGTGTCGCACTTGCGCCGAATGAAACTGGCCGATTCAACGACGCGTGGGTCGGCATGGAAGTACCGACGGAAACCAAGTGTGTGTGGACGAAGAACCTGACCTCGACCGTGACGACCTCGATCATTCCCTGCGCACATGGCGAAGGTCGATTTGTCGCGGATGATGAGACGATCGATCAACTTGAAGCCAACGGTCAGATCGCGATGCGATACACCGCGAACGATCACTTCAACGGCTCACGAAATCGAATTGCTGGAATCTGCGATTCCACCGGACTCGTGTTTGGGTTGATGCCGCATCCGGAGCGTTACTTGCACTGGACGCAGCATCCTCGTTGGACGCGACTCGGCGCACACGAGCGCGAGGTCGCACCTCCGGGTCTGCAGATGTTCCAGAATGCAGTCGAGCATGCGGCTCGGACCTTTGCATGACTGCGATGAATGGATTCAGAGGATTTCGTGGCCAAATCACCCGCGCATTCCAAGTCATCGAGCGCAGCAACGAAGCCGACGGATACGGAAACGCTTTGGCTTGGGGCGCACTTGTCCGTTGCTGGTGGATTGGAACTCGCGGTCGAAGAGGCGAAGTCGTTGCGTTTCGGAGGGCTTCAGGTCTTCACGCGCAATCAGCGTGTGTGGAAGACACCACCGCTGACAGCAGCGGAGATCGAGGCATTTCGCGCCGCGCGCGAGGATTCGATTTTCGCCGAGCCTGGCCGCATCGTGAGCCACAACAGTTACCTCGTGAACCTCGCGAGTCCAGATGACACGGCGCGCGCGAAGTCCATCGAATGCGAGCGGACCGAGCTTGAGCGTTGCGAACAACTTGGGATCGACGCAAGCGTTGCGCACCCTGGAGCGCATCTTGGTTCGCCGCGGAAACCGAAGGACGCAAACAACCTCGTTGCAGAACCATCCGGCGACGAACTTGAAGGGCTTCGTCGCATCGCAAAGTCGATCGACGAGATACACAAGCAGTTACGCGGGTATCGGGTGCGTATTGCGCTCGAAACCACAACTGGAAGTGGAACGAATCTCGGATACGCATTCCGTCACCTTGCGATCATTCGCGATTTGGTGAAGGCTCCCGAACGAGTTGCGTTCTGCATTGACACCTGCCACATCGTTTCGAGCGGTTATGGCCACGCGACGGCAGTCGATGCGTCAGCGACTCTTGACGCGTTCGATGCCGTCTGTGGTCTCGCGCATGTCGCCGTCATGCATATGAACGATTCCGAGGCGCCACCAGCGTCCCGGCGAGATTTGCACGCGCACATTGGTCATGGGAGCTGTGGTAAGCCGATCTTCGAGGCTGTGATGCGGCATTCCAAACTCACATGCGTTCCAAAGGTGCTTGAGACCGAGAAGGGCGACGCTCCCAGCGGCGTGCAGTGGGATGTCGTGAACGCGAAGGCGCTCGCAGCGATGGCGAAAGGTCGTAGCGCCGCGCGGTTGGGGGCTGTTGTTTTATGCGTCTGTGGGGCACTCATGTTCGGCGGTTGCTCCGCGCAGTGGTTCAAGCGAACCGCGACGGCGAAAGCTGCACAACCTGCTGTGCTTCGAACCGAACCAACGGTCGCGGAGGAGGAGATTCTTGTCGCCGCTGACAAGGCGATGGCTCACGAGGACTACGAAACGGCGCTTCGCCTTTTCCGAGACTTGCTGAACGACAATCCAACGCTCTCATGCGCTTACTTAGGAATGGGACAGGCCCTGCTTGCGGAGGGAGATCCGCAACGCGCAGAGACAGCCTTCGCGCGCGCCGTCAAACTGACACCTTCGAGTTTCCCTTCGCAGTATGGACATGGTGAAGTGCTCGCGGCGCTCGGTCGGGTTGGAGAGGCAGTCGACGCATTCCGACGCGCACTCGCAATTCGTCCGCTCGACCTCGCAACAAATCTCGCGCTCGCGAAGTCCTACCTTGAACTCGACCAAGCGAACAACGCGCTGATCTTTGCGCGCAAGTCCGTTGAGATCGATCCGACGAGCGCGGCGGCGCAGATTCGACTCGCAGAGGCACTCTCTGGCGTCGGCGATGGAGCTGGTGCGGTGAGTGCGTATGAAACGGCAATCGAACTTGGCGATCCATCCAAAGAGTTGTTGCTCGCGCTCGTGCAAGCGTACGGCGCACAGAAGCGCTTCGAAGAAGCGGTGAATACGGCGCAGGCGCTTCTCGCGATGGGACCCGATGCGAACGCCGCGGAGCGACTGGGTTGGGCTCGTTTTCGGATGGGGAGGTTCGATGAGGCACTCGCTGCGTATGAACAGGCGCTTGTGATTGATCCGGATCACTGGCCAAGCTTGAACGGCGTCGGCGTGCTCAAACTGAATGCGTGGATCAATTCAGAGAAGCGTCTCGACGCGGCGCGCGATGAAGCGCGGAAAGCGTTTCAGCGTTCACTTCAAGTCAATGGCGACCAGCCGAAGGTCACCGCGCTCTTGATTCGTTACCGGCTCGGCGACGACCCGCGCTAAGGCTCACTAACCACAATCAGCGACGAAGGCGCGAAAAGGAGCGTTCCCGCGAACGGATCGCGTGGCTTGAGGGTTCTTCTCGTGCTTCACGCAGCGTCCTGTTGGGACACGAGCGACGCTGCGGTTGGGACTCTCTCTTCGCACTCAGCCGGCACGCACCGGCTGTCTGCGTTTTTGCGTCCGCGATGAGTGTTGCCGCAACCTTGCATTCGGCATAATGGAATACACGTTCCACCCTTGGATGGTCTTAGGGCGGATGGTTTTTCGGCAGAGGAGCCCCTATGTCTCTCGCAAGAGTCACTCGCGTCCTTCATGCAACTCTGATCGCGATCACACTCGGTGTTGCAGCGTCGTCCGCAACCGCGCAGCAGCGTGAGATTCCCTCTCCAGTGCCGAGCACGGAAGTGGTTTCGTTGCTTGAGCGTGCGGGTTTGTCGAGTGAGGAGGCGGCACGCGCGGTTGCCGCGCATGAGGCGTATTTTGAGCGCTACCGATCGTTCGAGAGGGCGGAGGTTGAGCGATGGCTGACGGACCGAAGCGCCATGATGGGCATGTTGATGGCGACTGGGAGCGTCGCCGATGTCGAGAAGGATGTCCTCACAAGAAGACGATTGCTCGCTGCAGCGCGGCAACTCGACGAACAACTCGCGAGCGAAATCGGCGCGTTGCTTGGGGACAAGTCCGCGGCCGCTGATGAACTTCGCGATGCGCTTGCGCGCCGTCGAGCGTGGGTTGTGCTGCGAGGATTTAGTGGATCGGATGCGCGTCCGTTCTCGCTCGCGGACTGCCCGGACCTTGCAACGCTCTCGGCTGAAGCGCGTGGACAAGTTGAACCAATCCTCGAAGTCTACGAGCGTGAATTGACGCGACTCTGGGAGCGCGCGCTGCAAACTTCGACCGACCGACCGTTGCGCATGGCAGAGCTCCGGGAAACGCGCGGCCTCACGCCGCCAGCAATGCCGACGCCAACAGTGGATGGAGAGGCTCCGGCAATCGATCAAGCCGCGTTCGAACAGTATTGGAAGTCCGTTCAAGACTTGCGCCGAGAAGCGAGCGTTGATGCGGATGCTGCGCGGCGCAAGGTGAAGGACTTGCATCGAGCAACGCTCCTGCAAGTCGAGGCGGTACTCGATCCCACAACCGCTCGCGCGCTCCGTCGCTGGATGATTCGAGAGAACTACCCGTTCTTGCGCTCAAAGGGTTCTCCTGAACCGCTGTTCAAGGAAGCAGAAGACTTGAAGAAGGAGAGCAAACTCGACGAGTCGACATGGGAACTCGTGGAAGCGGAACGAGGCGCCTATGAAGCAGAGGTTCGACCCGTCGTCGACGGGCTGATGGAGGCGCATGACGCGTCAGAGCGCGGCGGGATTGGAGGAATGATCTTTACGGTGGATTCTGGGTCGACCAAGGACGATGCACGGGAGAGATTCGCGGAACGCAAGCAGCAGATTGATGCTCGGTCTGTCGAGCACATGAGAGCCATTCTTGGCAAGCCTGCGGACGACGCGAGTTCACAACAACGCGCGGTGCATCTTGACGGTGGGAACTTTGGCACCTTCGAATTGTCAGGCGAGATTGAAGGAGCGATTGGTGCGACGGCAGTGATGATGGTCGGTGATGGTCAAGAGATGATCATGCTGAGTGGTGACGACCTCGGGGGTGGAGGCGCGATCTTCGGTCTTGCAGGAGGTCCGCAGCGGCGCATGGCCACGGCGATGAGCCGTCCAGACGCCGCCACGCTTGGCACGCGCCTCGGACTGACCGAGGCGGAGCGCGTCGTGTTCGATGCCGTGTTTGAAGACTATGAGGCGAGCACTCGCGCGATCAATGACGCGTTCATGCCGAAGCCGAATGATGATGCGGATGGCGCATCGCCTCATTTCATGTTCGGCATGATGGGAGAGATGCAGGAGAAACTTGAGGAGCTTCGTGCGGCGATCGAGACCGCAGACACGAGTTTCTTCGCAGACTTGGCTGTTGTCTGCCCATCTGCAAAGGAGTCGGGCGCACTCGAGAGCGCGGCGCGAGCGCGAATTCGGTCGCTCTCCACTGCGGGCGAGTCGCGCGATCCGACGACTGTTGACATTGCTGCGGAGTTCACGAGCGCAAGCCTCTCTCCCGAGGGTCGCGTTGCAGCGAAAGATCCAGTGCATGCTTGGGACCTTGATGCAGCCTTGCAACTTCGCGCACGGGCTCATGAACTCGATGCGCTTGCCCGAGAGCGTGCAGTCGTTGAACGGGAGATGCACAAGGAGATCACACAGACGGAGGCAGATGGCTCTGTTTCGCGTTCCATCGCAGTTTCACTCGAAGGAGATACCGCGGAAAAACTCATGTCGATTGACAAGCGACAGAGCGAGGTATCCACACGAGCTGAGAAATTCAATCTTGCAGCGCTTGAGTCCATCTGCGCATGCATGCCGGCAGCCGACGCGCAGAAGCTGCGACGCGCGTGGCAACGAGCGGCGTACCCGCGTGTGTACGACTCTGGATCTTCCGCTGACGCCGTGTTCGCGAAGGCTCTTGCGCTGCGCGAACTCAGCGCCGCGCTGCGAGCAGAGGTCGAGGTGCTCCAAGCTGAGTACATCGAATCAGTTGAGAAACTTGCGTCGGAGTTCATCCACCGACCGAAACCCGCCTCGACTCAATCCATCGATGCGCCCGGCGGATTCGATATGCAAGCTATGCAGTTGGCCGATCGAGAACGCAAACGGCTCGCGGCGGATCGCGACGAAGTGAATCAGAGTGCGGTGCGTCGGCTGAAGGAACTCTTAGGAAGCGAACTCGCGGCGAAGGTCGGAGATCTTCCTGCCAAAAAGCAGCGACCGACGATGCAGTTCCAGATGGGCGGTTGACGGCTTCGGGCGCGAGTATGATTCGCGCCCCATGGCGAGCGTCAACGAGCATTACCTGAAGTTGTCCGCGGGCTACCTCTTCCCAGAGATTGCTCGCCGCGTTCGCGTGTTCACTGAGGAGTGTCCGCAGTTCGCGGGCGAGATCATTCGCTGCGGCATTGGTGATGTCACGGAACCATTGCCTCGCGCGGCGATCGATGCGATGAAAACCGCGACTGAGGAACTCGCCCATCGTGCGTCGTTTCGTGGATATGGACCAGGAAC
>SXUI01000023.1 GCA_005790605.1 Planctomycetia bacterium
AAGCACGAAAGCGAGCGAGGCGATGCGCCTACAACATGCACCGCGAGCTGAACTCAACGCATCGCAAGTCGCGAGCGCTCAAGAAGGCTAGGAAGCACGAAAGCGAGCGAGGCGATGCGCCTACAACATGCACCGCGAGCTGAACTCAACGCATCGCAAGTCGCGAGCGCTTAAGATTGCCGTTTGCCTTCGCAGAGCTTGAGAAGCGCAACGGGGTCGTTGAGTACTTTGCGGCCGAGTGTGAGCCCGAGGGTTTCGATAGATCCCGCTGGCAGCTCAAGTGCGAAGTTCACCGGATGATTTGATGAATACTGCTTGAGACGCAGTTCGTACTTCAGGGGATCTTCGCCCTCAAGACGCGGCTGCGGTTTCATGCGTTGGAGCGCCGCAATCTTCCCGCCGTAATCGATGTAGACCATGTCGATGGGGAAAGGCACATCCTTCATCCAGTAGCTGTACACCGAAGTTGCGGGGTGGATGAAGAGCATTCCGGTCCCTGCTTTGAACTCCGCGCGACCGCCAAGACCGGTGCGACGCGAGTCGAAGTCGCTGGCAATCTCAACATCAAACTTCCCCTCAGACTTGGAGCCCGTCAGCGTCAGTTCCATCTTTGGGAGATCGGCTTGAACGGTGAGAGGGTCGCTGTAGTTGCGCGGTGCTTCAAGCAGTGTGGGAGGTGCCAACGGGTCACGAACGACCTTCTCCAGTTTGATGCCCCCAGGAAGCGTGCGCGGTGTCGGAGTTGTTGGAGCGATGGGAACTTTCGCTGGATCGATCGTTGCGGGGTTGCCCTGTCCGGGCGGTACGACGGGTGGCGGTCCAACCGGTGGCGCTTTCGCCGGCGCGGCTGGCGGAGCTTGAAGCGCGAGCGAAGCGAGCGCGATCGTGCAAGAAAGGACGGGCGAGAGCATGGGTGTTTACCAAGTGTTAGCGGAGGGCGATCGTTCGGGCGCGGCCGGTTTTTTCGGAGCTTTCGCGCGTCCGCTTAACTTCTTCTTCGAACCCTTCGGTTTGGTTGCGCTGGCGGTCGTTGTTCGCGCGGTCGATACGGTCGCCGCTGATCGCAGTCGCACGAGTGCCGCTTCCGGCTCCTCCTCCCAACTCTTGGGATATGCGAGATCGTCGAGATCGAGCGCTGCTTGCGTGGGGTAGAGCGGCGCGAAGGTATCGCACATCACCGCGAGCTCGTTGGTGTGTGTTGCGCCGATCGTCGCCTCAACGGTGCCAGGGTGCGGCCCGTGCGCGATGCCTTGTGGATGGAGCGATAGTGAACCAACCTCGATCCCGCGTCGCGCTTTGTAATTGCCTTCTACATAGTAGAGCACTTCGTCGGAGTCTAAGTTCGAGTGGTTGTAGGGAACGACGATCGCTTGTGGATGAAAGTCGAGTGGACGCGGGCAGAACGAGCAGATGACGAAATTGTGCGCCTCGAACGTCTGATGGGTTGGAGGCGGCATGTGATGCTTGCCCACGATCGGGCTGAAGTCATCAATGTTGAAGCAGTAGGGGTAGTAGCACCCATCCCAGCCGACGCAGTCGAGTGGGTGATATCGATAGGTGTACGAATGCACGAAGTCGCGACTCTTGATCCGAACTTCGTACGAGCCCTTTTTGTCAAAGGTCATCGGCAGTTGCGGCGTGCGAATATCTCGTTCGCAGTAGGGGGCGTGTTCGAGAAACTGCGCGGTCTTCTTCGACATGTAACGCGGCGGCGGGAGGATGTGTGATCCATTCACGCTTTCCATCACGAGAAAGCGCGGTTCGGCCTCGCCATCGGCGACCTCATCAAACTGCATGCGATAAATCGTGCCCTTTGGAATCACGATGTAATCCTTCGGACCAAACTTCAGCGCGCCGAACTGCGTGAAGACGGTTCCGCTTCCGAAGTGGACGAAGATGCACTCGTCAGAGCTCGCATTCTTGAAGTGGTACTTCATCCCATCCGCCGGAACGCACACACTCATCTCCACATCGTTGTTCCCAAAGAGGACGACTCGACCAGTGACCGGATCTCCCTTGGGCGGAAGTGGGGCGCTCTTGACATGCCGCATGCGCATGGTCTCGCGCTCGACATACTCGACCTTGGTCCCGTACAGCGGTTTCCAACCGATCACCTGGGTCGGCGGATGAATGTGATACAGCGTTGAGGTCGGTCCAGAAAAACCCTCGGTGCCGAAGACCTCCTCGGAGTACAAGCCGCCGTCTGGGCGACGAAACTGAATGTGGCGCTTGGCGGGGAGCTTGCCGAGTTTGGTGTAGTAGGGCATAAGGAGTCACTCGTTCGAAGGCGAGCCGGCGGCTCGTAGTGTAGAGTCTGATTCCTCGTGACGATGGACGACGCGCGTGCCTACCCGGCGGTTCTCCCGGTGCTCCACGAGACCGAGCATTGGTTCGTGCTCGACAAGCCTCCGCACATGCACTCGGTGTCGCAAGCTCGCGGCGGTGCGCGAAGCGTGGAAGCGTGGCTCCGTGCAAGGCGCCCGGAACTCGTGGAACTTGAAGAATGTGGTTTGGTGCATCGACTCGATTTCGAAACGAGCGGGTGCCTCCTCGTTGCAAAACACAACGCCGCGCGCGCGGCTTGGATGGCATCGTTCCGCAGCAATGATGGAAGAGTGCGCAAGGAATACCTCGCGCTTGTGCAAGGTCGGCGATGCAACGGTTCGTTCGAACTCGCGTTCTCAAGTCGGCACAAGGGAAGTCAGAAGGTCACCGTTGCAGAGGTTCGCGCGGAAACGAATCCCGCACATGTCGGGCGCTGCCGATGGATCGCCGTGCAGCACAAGCTGGGCGAAGGATCAGCACACACATTGCTTCAGGTTGAGCTCGATGGGCCAGGGCGTCGCCATCAGATTCGGGCTGGACTCGCTTCGCTGGGGATGCCGCTCGTCGGTGATGCGTTGTATTGCGGAGAACCGCATACAGACGGCCTGCATCTTCACGCGAGTGCGCTCACGATCGACGGCCAACGAGTGCATGCTTCAACGCTGCAGTGGGGTTGACGGACGATGTGATGGCGCGCGTCAAATCCGCATGAATTTTCGCCTCACAGGCCGATGACTTCCGTTAGGGTAAGCACGGGGCTGAGTGCCCCTCCGGTGGTTCGTCGATTTTTTTTGGAACGAGAGTTATGCAGCGCGATGTTGTTACAAGGCTGATTTGTCCGGCGGCGTTTACGCTTGTCGCTGGAGCGATCGCGGTGTGTTCGATGATGCAGCTCCCGTGTGATGCTGACGGTGTTCCAGAGCAAGAGGGACCATGGGCAGTGCCGTCGATCGTCGCCGCACTGTGCTGCGGTTGTGTCGGTCCAGTTTGGCTTGGATTCGGGGCG
Organism: Planctomycetia bacterium; assembly: GCA_005790605.1. Classification (GTDB taxonomy): domain Bacteria; phylum Planctomycetota; class Phycisphaerae; order Phycisphaerales; family SM1A02; genus F1-140-MAGs142. Next base: position 3,332 of record SXUI01000023.1, read on the forward strand.
TACTACTGGTGGGTCATTCGACCTGGAAAATCGGTGATTTCCAAGGCGTAACACGCTGCAACGAGTTCAGGATGATCGCACGCTGAGCGTGGGCATCATGTATCTCCCACCCAAGCTTGCGATGGACACTTGGCTCGCGACATTCTTCGCAAGGCGGTCGAGTTCTGCCGCGAGCGTCGGATCCTCCCAGTTTGCGAGTGGCGTTCCTGCATCGCTGTGGACTCGAAGCTGCGGGCGCAAAGGCAGCGCCCCAATGAATGGCACGCCCATGGTTTCAGCCATGATCTGCGCACCGCCGCGACCGAACAGATCGTGCTCCCGTCCCTCATCATCGACGAAGAAACTCATGTTTTCGACGACGCCAAGCACTTCGACTCCGAGTTGCTCGAACATGCGAATCGCTCGTCGCGCATCATCCTGCGCCACTTGTTGAGGGGTGCAGACGATGACGGCGCCGGTGAGCGGAAGGAGTTGCGAGAGCGTGAGCGGAACATCACCAGTGCCAGGAGGGAGATCAACGATCAGGTAATCGAGTTCGCCCCACTCGGTTTGCGTGGCAAGTTGCTTGAATGCACCGTGCGCCATCGGCCCGCGCCAAATGAGTGGCTTCTCTGCATCGACGAGCTTCCCAATCGTCATCGCCTTGATGCCGTGCACTTGAAAGGGAAGAAGCAGATTGTCTCGCGTTTGTGTTCCGACTGCGGAGAGGCCGAGCATGGTCGGCGCGCTCGGGCCATAGATGTCTCCGTCAAGAAGTCCCGTGCGCGCACCGAGGCGAGCGAGTGAGACCGCGAGATTGACCGCAATGGTTGACTTTCCGACGCCGCCCTTGCCAGCGCCCACGGCGATGATCTGTCGGACATTGGGGAGCGGATTTGATTCGCCTCGCGTCTTCTCGTTGGGTCGGCGGACATCGGCCGTGAAGAGGACATCAACCGCGGGTTCTGCGGCGCCAATCTCGCGGGCCTTGCGTTGCACAGCGAGTTCGATGTCGTTCTGAATCTTGTCTTTCATTGGACAGGCTGGCGTTGTCAATTCCACGCCGATCCGTGCAGTATTTGCATCCATGATCGCCGACTTCACCATGCCAAGGGTCACAAGGTCTTTTCCGAGGTCGGGGTCGAGAACCGTTTTCAGGGCTTCGGTGAGGTGAGTGGAGGTCAGCGGCATGATGTTTATGAACAGTGTGCGGATTCAGGTGGGCGCGAAGGGATGATCGTATGCTGATTCGTGCAGCGAGTTCGCCCCTATGGCGCAATAGAGGATCTGAAGAGTCGTTTTGATCCTGACCGCTGCGGTTTGTCTTGCACGCATGACTGCTCTATCCGAAAGGCTTGAACGCACATGTCGACTCCATCACGAAAACTCGCTTCCCCAACATCCGTGCTCGCTCGCCGATTGATTTTGATCGGTGCGGGTCTGATCGCGTCCTCGAATGTCGCGCTCGCACAGGATGCACCGAAGACGCCCAAGAGCGGTGAGACGCTGCAAGGTCCGAAGGTCCCGCCTGCAGGTCTCGAAGGCAATCGCAGTTTTGGCAAGGACGGGCAGATGAAAGGCGGGCAGGGACAGGATGGAAAGGGGATGCAGGCGGGCAGCCGCCCGATGGTAATGCGCGCGTACATGCAAGCGGTGCAATCGCTTGACCTCGGCGAGGATCAGCGCGCGAGCATTGAGGCGATGCTGGCGGATTTCCGAACGCGCATGCAATCGTTTGAGAGCGAAGCAGCACCGAAGCTGAAGGAACTCCAAGAAGCGCGAAAGAACGCGCCAGCAGATCAGCCGATCGACCCAGCACTGAAGGCGAAGTTTCAAGAACTCGAGAAGGGACGCCCCAACTTTGAGTCGTTCATGAAGCAGGTCGATGGCGTCTTGAGTGACGAGCAACGCGGTGCGCTCAAAGTGAAAGTGGATGAGTTGAAAGCCAAGGCCGCTGCTGAGATGAAACGCCGCAACGAGGGTGGCAAGCCAGGCGGAGCCAGCGATGCCAAGAAACCAGATGGCGCAACGCAACCTTCGTCGCCGAGCGCGGGTGGAGACGGTGCGGGCAAGAGCGATTCCAAGGATGGGTCGAGCGGCAAGAAGGACGGCAAGGATGGCAAGGACGGCAAGAATGGCAAGAAGTCGAAGAAGAAGAACAGTGACGCAAAAAAGGATGGCGGGAAGGATGGCGGGAAGGATGGGAAGGGCGGCGATCAGCCAGCCAAGGACCAGCCTTCCGATGAGCCCATGAACCCGTGATTCGGTGAGTTTCGGAAACTGTGCATCGATCGCGCGTTGAGGTGCGGACTCTGCAGTGCGACGATTCAAGATAGAAACGGGCGCGACTCAATCGATGAGTCGCGCCCGTTGTTCATTGGTGCGTATGTCGCTCGGACCGAAGCGCGCGTCCGCAACCGTCGTGTTCACGAACCGGTGAAGACACGTACATCGTCATACTCATTGACGACATCTGGGCCGGTTGGATTGGATGCTGCGGTGACGATGTCGGTCTTTGGTACTGCGACCGAGCCAGGGCCATCTTGCTTTGAGAAGAAGACGCCATCTTTCCCAGCGGAGAGCAGTGCGATAGATCCCTTCGCGGTGCCGAAGAGTGGCTGATCATTTTTCCCAAACGCGCTCGACCGGATGATCTGCGCGAGCGTTGCATCGCGTTGTGAAGCGGCGACAGCGTTGAAGAGGCTGTTGATCTGGTTCTGCCCAGAATCTCCGAGTTCAACGGAGGCGGAGTACGGCGTGATCGGAGAGAGCGCAAACTGCGAAGTCGTGGCGACTCCAACGAGTGGACCGACATCGCGAATGCGCCGCATATAGATCACGGGGTTGCCCCATGAGTCAAGAAGATCCGGAATGCGATACACATCGGCGATGAACGGATCTGCGTCAGCAGTGGTGAGGAACTGACCCGGTGCAGCCGCGAGCGAACCGGCTTTAGGCGAGAAGTAGGGCGGTGTGTCCACGCCGCGAATGCGCGCGCCATATCCAACCTTGGATGGATTCACTTTGATGCGAAACGTACCCGCCGTCCCACCGTTGAAGGTGATTTCCGTCCAACCGTTCGCCGTGTTGTAGAGCGTGTCGTTGTACAGCGGATCGTCTTGCGGAATACCGCCGCCGCAGAGTTGAAGAATCGCATTTTCGGTTCCGGAGATCTTCGGATCGACGGCAAGAATCGACTCAGGGACGATCCCTGGGTAGAAGCCGTGCTGCTGCTGGAAGAGTTCACACGCCTTCGCGAACTCTTGCATGAGCGACTCTGTTTCGGTCTTCCGCGCCCGCTCTTGCACTTTGGAAAGTGCAGGCAACAGGATCGCGATGAGCAGCGCGATGATGCCGATCACCACGAGCATTTCGGTCAGCGTGAAAGCGCTCGCCGTTCGTCGGCGTTGGCTTGAAGCAGTCGAGAGTGGATTCGTCATGGTGGCGTCCTGTATCAAACTGCGCGCGGCATTCCGAGCCCTCAAGAAAATGCCTTGAGGAGAAGCCTTGCGAGAGGAGCCCGTTGAATACAACAACAGGCGCCTCGTGGTCAAAAGCATCGCTCTTGGCCTCGTCACGCCCATCCGGTGTATGCAGGATACGGGAGCCGACACGAATTTGTTTCACGGAATCGGGAATCTTCTCTCAGGAAGGGCTTAGGTCGCTCCACCAAACTGGCGCAGCGCCTCATATCCCGCGATTGCGACGACTGTGGCGAGGTTGAGGCTTCGGAGCCCGTCGGACCCTGGCATTGGGAGTGTGAGCATGTTCGACTCGCCGTGGGTCTCGCGAAACCAAGCCAGCACCGCAGGGTCGACGCCTGCAGACTCCTTTCCAAACAAGCAGTAGTCCCCGCGCTGAAACTTCGCTTCCCAGTGCGGCTTGCCATGATGCGCCGAGTAAAGCCAAAATCGAGTCGGAGCTTCCGCTCGTAAAAACTCGCTCCAAGACGCGTGCTCGACACAGTCGACGAGGTGCCAGTAATCCAATCCTGCTCGGCGACGCGCTTTCTCGCCCATGTCAAACCCGATGGGGTGGACGATGTGCAATCGGCAGCCCAGCGCCGCTGCGGTGCGACCGATGTTCCCCGTGTTGTTCGGGATCTCGGGCTCAAGCAGGACGAGATTGAGCATGGGCGAATCGGTTGCCATGGCGCGTACGGAGGTGCGGAGCGATCGCAAGACTATCGCGAGGTGGGCTTCGGATGCCGCTGAATTCTCACGCCTCGAGCGGCTATACTGCGCACCCACTTCTGCCGATGTAGCTCAGCTGGTTTAGAGCGCTGGATTCATAACCCGGAGGTCGGCGGTTCGAGTCCGCCCATCGGCATATCCGGATCCCTGCCTGATCGTCCGCTCCTCCGAGCTGGACCTCTGGCTTTTCGTCAGTTCACACAGGAACGCTGCTCATGCTCCCAGTCCTCTTCGCGAATCTTCTCTGGATCATCGCATGCAGTCTCTACTGCATCTTGTATCTCGCACAATCCCGCGTGGACCGTGCGAAGGGAGCAGATTCGAAGAACAGCTTTCAGCGGCGTGTGACCGCAGCAGACATGGCCGCCGAGTATCAGTGAAACGCGACATTGGAAACGAAGGGTGAAAGGCGCGCAGAGAGAGCTAGCGCGCTCTGTCGATCCGGGTTTCGGCTTCCCAGGTTGTGCGAGACGCCCCCTGCAGGGCTCGAACCTGCGGCCTGCGCTTTAGGAAAGCGCCGCTCTATCCAACTGAGCTAAGAGGGCAACGATTTGAAGTATACGCTGCCGCAATAGAGATTCGCGTCGCGCGGGAGATTCGCTTCGCGCGAGCGATGTTTTCGCGGAAGATGCCGTTGTCTACAGGAGCCATGACTCGATGGAAATGTATTCCAACCTGCTCGTCGAGTACCTGCGAGGGCACGATTGGGTCGCGCTCGCGCGCCTCTTCATCGGTGCAGAAATAGCGCTGCAAGTCAGCACGATCTTGGCCGTGCTCTTGAGCCGTCGCTCGACGGGACCTGTGTTGCTGAGCTGGTTGTTGCTTGTGATCACCGTGCCGCTCATCGGCGCACTGTTGTACTGGACATTTGGTACGCCTTGGCTCTCGGCGCGACGTCAGAAACGTTGTAAGCAAGTCGCGCGGAGACTCGCGGAGGTCCGGCGTGCTGAGCACAACGCGCAGAAGCGCGCCGCGGAACACGAGGCGGTCGAGCCATTGCATCGCATTCTTCCGGCTTATCGATCTTTCGCCGCCCTCGCATCGAGTATCTCTGGCGCGGGTCCGCTTGGTGGAAACACGGTGAAGGCGATTCGTCGTTCGCGTGAACTCTTTGAGTGCGTTGCAGAGGACATCGATCACGCGCAGCACAGCGTGCACTTGCTCTTCTACATCGCGATTGATGATGTAACGAGCGAAAAAGTGTTTCTCGCGCTCGAACGCGCCGCTCGTCGCGGCGTCAAGTGCCGCGCCATCTTTGACGCGATTGGTTCACGCGCCTTTCTCCGATCAACCTGCTGTCAATCGCTTCGAGATGCCAAGGTCGAAGTCGTCGCCGCGCTCCCCGTCGGCATCATGCGCGCATTTTTCAATCGCATCGACCTACGGAATCACCGGAAGCTCGTCGTCATTGACTCGGCTATCGCGTTCTCCGGCAGCCACAACCTCGCCGACGGCGCGTTCAAGATCAAGCGGCGGTTTGCCCCATGGGTCGATGCGGCGGTCCGAGTTGAGGGGCCAATCGCACAGGACTTGCAGCGCATTTTCGTGGAAGACTGGTTTCTCGAAACCGGAGACGATCTTTCGCGCGGCGTGACGCCGCTCGTGGTGAGCAGGGATGCTGGAGCGCTCGTCCAGGCGCTCGCGACTGGACCGACAACCTATGCGGGCGCGATGCCGCAAGTTGTTGTGTCCATGGTGCATCTCGCGCAACATGAACTCATCGTCACAACGCCATACTTCGTTCCAGACGAGCCAACGCATGCAGCGCTCGCGACCGCGGCACGGCGCGGCGTACGCACGGTGCTTGTCGTGCCGAAGCGCAATGACAGTTGGCTCGTGGAACATGCGAGCCGGCACTTCTTCTCTCGCCTGCTCGACGCGGGTGTGGAGATTTGGGAATTCAAAGCGGGTCTGCTCCACGCAAAGACGATCGTTGTGGACGGGCAACTCAGCCTCATGACGAGCGCGAACCTCGATCGAAGGAGTTTCGATCTGAATCTCGAACTTGCGCTCGTGCTATACGATGCAGCTGCAAGTGCGGAGGTCCGACGATTGCAAGACGGGTACATGCACGATGCCGTGCGAATTGATCGAGACCGATGGGCTCGCCGAGGCGCGCACCGCCGCATGGTCGAGAACCTGTGTGGGATTCTGGCCCCAATCTTGTGAGTCGGTGACGCGGGTAGCAACTTCATGTTGGACTTCAATCTGACAACCCTCTTGCAACGCGCGTCGAATGGCGACGGTGACGCGCGCAATGCGCTCTGGAGCCTCGTGCTGCCGGAGATTCGTTCGCTCGCCATCATGGCGTTGAGCAAGCAGCCCACAGGTGGCGCCTTCGAGCCCTCGATGATGGTGAGCGAGGTCTATATGAAGTTGCAGGGTGCGAGCGAAGTGAAGTGGGAGTCGCGGAAACACTTCTTTGGCGCGGTAAGCCGTGCCTTTGATCAGATTCTCATCGATCACGCCCGAGCGCGAAATGCAGCCAAGCGTGGGGGGACACTGGGTCAATCTCTCGGATCCCTCGCAACTTCGATGAGCGCGCCATCGGCAGAGAGCGGTACTCCGATACCTTCGGATTTGATTGATGTGGATGCGGAAGACGATTCACACCTCTGGACGCTCTTGGCGATGCCGACATTGCAGGCGGAGGCAGGGGAGGCGGCAGACGTCTTCCGGCTTCGTGTGCTCTTTGGTTTGAGCACGGAGCAGACGGCCGCCGCGCTCGAGATCACGACGATCACGGTCAAGAATCGATTGCGATTCGCGCGCGCGTTTTTTGCGGAGCGTCTCAAGCAGCGCAAGAACAACGGGCGCACTCCTGAGAGTGGGGACGCATGACGGACGGAGCCGAGCCCACGCGGTCGCTCGAGCAACTCTTCGATGAGCTCGTTTCGCTCGCCATTCCGGCGCGCGATGCGCGGCTGCTTGCCATCGGCGCGAAGGATCCATCACTCGCGGAGCGACTCAAAGGACTGCTCGACGAAGATAAGAATCTCGATGTCGGCGCGACGGTAAGCGGCGTGTTCGCGGAGTTCAAGGACTTCGCACAGGAAGCGTTCGCGGCGATGCCAGGTGGTGCGCAGCGACTCTTCAGCCCTGGGACGCTTGTTGGCGGCTTCACCATTTTGCATCTCATCGGCAGTGGGGGCTCGGGTTGGGTCTTCGAAGCAAAGCAGCGAAAGCCGTTTCGTTCCGTGGCTCTCAAGGTCTTGCGCGCTGACCTCGCGACGGAAGCACTGAAGCGGCGCTTCGAGCTTGAGGCGGAACATCTCGCGATCGTCGATCACCCAGGCATCGCCTCGATCTATGCGTCCGGAACGGACGAAACAACTGGATCTCCGTGGATCGCGACGGAGTTTGTCGCGGGCGCGAAATCAATCACCGAGTACGCGCGATCCTTGTCATTGCATGCGCGAGTCCAACTCTTACACGCGGCTGCGGTCGCTGTGTCTTCTGCTCATTCAAAGGGCATTCTGCATCGCGACCTGAAGCCGAGCAATATCTTGGTGTCGCAGTCGGGCCAAGTGAAGGTCATCGACTTTGGGCTTGCGCGCCTTGTGGGGACTGGTGACGCGATGAGCGTGCAAGGCGCAGCCACGATGGCGGGCGAGATTCTCGGCACGCTGATCTACATGAGTCCTGAGCAGTGTCGAGGCGAGAACAAACGCGTTGATGTGCGAAGCGATGTGTTTGCGCTTGGCGCCGTGCTGTTCGAATTGCTCGCCGAACGCTCGCCACGAGATCTCTCCGGTCAGTCGATTCACGGGGCGATCCGGATCGTCACGGAGCAGTCGATTCCCCGTCTTCGTGAAGTCGTGCCGGAGTGCTCTCCCGACTTCGACGCGATCATTTCGATGGCTTGTGCCGACGACCCAGAGGCGAGGTATGCCAGCGCGGCGGACTTTGCATCAGACCTTGAGCGGGCGCTCGCGGCGGAACCGATTCGCGCGCGCGTCCCCAGTCGTGCCCGTCGACTCCGTGTGTGGGCGCGACACAATCCCGTCCTCGCGACGGTGTGCGCGGCCGCTGCTGTGTTCTTTCCGGCGATCGCTGCAACTTCGCTGTTCATTGCTCTCGACGCGCAGGCCGATCGTGAGCATGGTGAGCGTGTCACTTCGCGGGTGGTGGAACAACTTGTTCCAGCGGTCAAGAAACTCGGCATGACGCAGGACGCACCTGCGGTTCGGGAAATCGAACTTGCGGCGTACGAACTCTGCGTTCTTGTGAACGGGGAGAATTCTGAGGCGAGCGCGTTCATGGCGCACAAACTCGCGCTGGATTGGTTGAAGGGGATGGGGAAGGACTACGCGAAGGCGCTCGACTGGGCGCAGCGCGCGGAAGCGAGCGCGACGGCGAGCTTAGGTGCCGACTCTCGGCGCGCCATTGAGGCGCGGTGCGTGCAAGCATCGGCGCTGCAGCAAATGGGTGACGAAGCATCGCTCGCCCGCGCGAAGTTGATGCTGGTGGAACTTGCGGAGATCGTGGAACTCCGCGATGAGGTGGACACGACGAGCGGTTGCCTGAGTGCGCTCGGCGAGTTTGCGCAGGCGGATGGGGACCTCACGAAAGCGCTTGAGTATTTTCAGCGAGCGGTCGATCGCTCAACGCGCATCGCCGGACCCAACATGCGAAGCACCGTCGAAGCGCGAAGTTATCTCGTCGACATTTTCAAGGCGCAAGAGCGATGGGATCGCACGCTTCAAGAGCTCGATGAACTCCTTGTCATTCAAAGAGGGGACGGCCGAGATCATGAACCATTCACGCTCAGCTTTGAGTTGCAGCGCGGTCAAATGCTTGCGAAGTTGCAGCGCAATCCTGAGGCCGAAGCGCAACTCGTCCGAGCTGAGGGATTGATTCGAGATTTCATCGGTCCCAACTCGCCGATGCGCAATCGCGCTCGCGCGATCGTGCGGACCTTCCTTGAAGCGCAAGGCCGCGCCTCGGAAACAGCAGTGTGGGCGGAGATTCCTCCCGCACCGTGAGCGCGGTTTACTCCCCGGGAATCGTCGTCACCACACCCTGCCAAGGGCTTGATGCGCTCGCGTGTAACTTCTTTCCGATGCGCCCAGCTCGCGCGCCGTGAAATCCACAATCGAGCGCGAGCCGCATCGCATGCGCCATCTTGATTGGGTCCTGCGCATGCGCGATGCCTGTGTTGAGGAGCACGCCGTCGGCGCCGAGTTCCATCGCGAGCGTGACATCGCTCGGAGTCCCGACGCCGGCATCCACGATCACCGGATAACTCGGATCCCCGCCGTTCTGTGGATCCTTCAGCAGTTCAAGGACGAGCTGTATGTTGGCTGCGTTCGCAATGCCCCGTCCGCTTCCGATCGGACTGCCTGCGGGCATCACACTCGCCGCACCTGCATCGCGAAGGCGTGTGGCGAGAATCGGATCATCGCTTGAGTAGCACAACACCGTGAAACCATCCTTCACCAATTCCTTGCACGCGTCGAGCGTTCCAACTGGATCAGGAAGCAGCGTCTTGCGGTCTCCGAGCACTTCGAGTTTCACCCATGCCGCTCCCGCATTCCCTAACTGCTCGAGGATCTCTCGGCCAAGTCGCGCGACGCGAATCGCATCCTCAGCCGTGAAGCAGCCGGCGGTATTCGGCAGAATCGTGTAGCGATTGGTGTCAATGAACTCAAGAATGTTGCGTCCATCCTTGTCGAGAAGTCGTTCGCGGCGCACCGCGACCGTGACGACATCCGCACCACTCACATCAAGAGCGCGCTGCATGGTTGCGAAGTCTGGGTACTTTCCGGTGCCGACGACCAAACGACTCTGGAGCGTGAACTTTCCAACCATGAGCGGTGGAATCGGGAACGCCTGCGAAGCGGAGACTGGCGATGGAGTGCAGTGGAGCATGGGAAAGTGATGAAAGAAGAATCAGCCACCGCCGACGAGCACGACGAGTTCGAGTTTGTCGCCATCTTGGAGTGCGCGTTGCGCGTGTTCGCGACGGGGGACGAGGCCTTGGTTGAGCTCAATCGCGTAGGCGTTTGATCGCGGCGCCGCCAAGCGCACCGCGTCCGCAACAGTCGCCCCTGCAGGCAGCTCGACTCGCTCGCCGTTGAGATGGATACAAATGTTTGGCATCAGGGCAGTGCTCGTCGCCGCTCAGTGTAGGAGGTTCGTGTTCCCCGAGCGCAGCCGATGGACGACCCAAGTTGTACGCTTCCGCTGTGAACGACTCCCAGCGTTGCCTCGGTTTCTTCGTCTTGCTCGCCTTCTTTTCGGCGATGCCCTTCGGCTGCGCCCAAGAGGAGTTCGATTGCTCGACCCCAGCGGCGCTTCTTGACTCGGTCGCAAAGGTCGCGAATCAAGGCAAGTTTGAGCGGCTGCCGGAGTTCATCGAGATTGGCGCGCGCGAGATCACCTACAGCGACGGTGTCACGGAGGCCAGCGCGATCGGAGATGTGAAGGGAAAGCTGAGTGAGATGCTCGGCCAACTTGGGCGAGTCGCCAAGAAAATGAAAGAGCGATATGCGATGGAGATCGCCAAGGAGTCGAAGGCGGCAACCAAGTCAGCCGATCGCTTCGGGCTCGGTCCGATGGTGCAGGGCATCGTGCTCGATCCCTTTGCGTTTCTCGCCGAGAAGCGTCAGCACCTCACAGCCGAAGATCTCGGGGACGGCACCGCTGCGCTCCTTTGGCGCAACGAACCGGCACTCGGTGGGACGATCGCGTTGGTGGAGACGGACGCAGGTTGGCGCGTGACTGTTCCGGTGGAACTTGTGCAAGGTCAAGAGTTCTGGCCGCAGACTCGCGAAGAGTGGGCGGTCGTCGCAAGCATGATGCTTGCAGTGCAGAATTCGCTTCTTGACTTCGAACGGGAACTTGACACCGGAAAGTTCAAGACCCTGCAGCAAGCAACCGAACGCATTGGACGGCTGCTGGGCGAGAGCGTCGTCGTGCAGAGCGTGATTTACGCGTCGATGAAGCAAAATACGAAGCCTGCGTCGCCTACGGAATGAACACGCTCGCGACGATGAAGGCTGGGATGAGGACGACGCAGGCCCATAGGGCGTAACTGAAGAAACTCGGCATTTGTACGCCGCTCGCGTGTGCGATAGACCGCACCATGAAGTTCGGCCCGTTGCCGATGTAGGTGAGTGCGCCCATAAACACGGCACCGAGACTGATCGCTGTCAACAGGTCTTCGCGCACAGACCCATGCGTCAGTGGAATCATCACATGTGTGGCGTCAGAGGGAATCGACTTCGCGACCTCGAGGAACACAAGGTAGGTGGGCGCATTGTCGAGGAGGCTCGAGAGTGAACCGGTTGCCCAGAAGAAGTGGGATGCGTGCGTCAGCCCGAGTGCGCCTCCGTGGTGACGGAGGACTTCAAGCGGCACTTGCATCGAGATGAAGATGCCGATGAAAATGACAGCCACCTCGATGATCGCGCTCCACGAGAACCCGTTGGCCGTCCGCACGGAACGCGGGGTGCATCGCAAGCTGACACCGAGGAACGCAAGCATGATGAGTTCGCGGAGATAAAGGAACGGGCGTAGGGTTGTTCCTGGGATGTCGCGTGAAGGGTCGATGAGCACGACGGCGGCGAGAATGCCTAGCAGGAGCAGCAGATTCGGCGCGCCTTCGACATGCCATCGCGCTGGGGTTCTTGTCGGTTGTGCTTGCCGCGCCTCACGACTCCAAAGAAACCAATCGACCGCGCCGTAGATCGCGAGGACGAGCAGCGACACCGCGAGCCATTCCCTCCAGAGTGAAAGCGTCCAGAAAAAAGGCACGCCCTTGAGGTAACCCATGAACAGCGGGGGATCGCCGATGGGGAGCAGACTGCCGCCGCAATTGCAGACGAGAAAGATGAAGAACACGACGCTGTGTGCGCGGTGGGCTCGGTCGGCGTTCGACACGAGGAGCGGGCGAATGAGAATCATCGCTGCGCCCGTTGTGCCGAAGAAGCTCGCGGCGAGCGTGCCGACCGCGAGCAAGAGCATGTTCTGGAGTGGTGTGCCGCGCAGAGGTGTCTCGATGCGGATACTCCCCGCGATGACGAAGAGGGAAAGCAACAGCACGATGAACGGCACGAAGTCGAGCAGTACTGCATGCTCGAGGCGTGCCGCCGTCGAAGTGACGCCGTCCGTTGCGACGCCGTAGAGCAGCGCAAGCAACGCGACGAAAAGCGACACCGCGTATCGATGAAGGTTGGATTCCCACCAGTGCGAAGTCGCTCCGATGAGCGGAAGCACCGCGATGGCGAGGAGCAAGAGCACAAACGGTGCGACGCCGAGGGGCCAGTGCGCCGAGAGCGGCGCGAGGTTCGTTGGAGCGTGCGGCGTCAAAACACACGCCGCGGCGAGCATCGCGAGCAGGATTCCGCTTCCGAAAACGATGAAGGCTCGTAGCGTGCGGGATGCCTTCCCGATCGGTGCCCCTTCGGGAGTGTGAACTGATTCAAACGAGGCTGGTTCCTGCACGCTTCTAAGGTATCGGCTTGGAGCGAACTTGCCACTCGCGTCGATGGATACGCTTCACACGCATGCTTTGTTTCGCCACACTCCTCCTCGCCAGCGCACTTCTCTCAGCCGAGGATTGCCCGCTCCACGCTCAGCCTAGCAAACAAAGTGATCGGATTGACGGGGCGTCGGGAACGACCTGGGTGAACGACGGGTTACGAAGCGCGCTTGGCATGCATGGCAGCGGCGAAGTTCTCCTCGTCGCAAGCGGAGAACAGAACTGCGTCTTCGCGTGGATCGATGGTCGTTCGGCCGAACGCGTCGATGCAATCGGAACCTTGCAATGGCCTGTCGCGTTGGCCAGTGACGCGGAGTCGCTCTTGATTGCGGAGCGCGGCGCGGGGCGCGTCGCGATCTTTCATGGAGTGAATCGATTCATACTTGGCGAGGGAGTGCTTCGAACCCCATGCGCTGTCGCGGCAGACGGCACGCTCGTTGCAGTGGCTGATGATGGTCGTGGCGAGGTCATCGTCTTTGATCTCGCGGCTCCGAACAATGCGATTGTCGCGCGGCTTGAGGGCACTCGCCCCAGCGGCGTTGCCTTTGACGGACTCGGGAATCTCTGGTGGAGCGATGCAGCGCAGCACACACTGCATCAGGTCGCTGATCATGGGCGCGGCGCGTCGCGGAGCTTCGGCGAGCGCGGTTCTTTCCCTGGCCAGTACACCGAGCCGCGCGCGTTGACGGCGCGAGGCGAGTGTTTGTTCGTGGCGGATCATCTCAACCACCGCATCGCGCTCGTGAACGCAAAGACCGGCGCATTCATGAGCTATTGGGGCATGCATGCCGTCGTGCCGCGACAGGGAGACGGTCGGATTCACTATCCCGACTCCATTTCGCTCAACGCGGATGGTTCGGTGGCCGCAATCGCCGAAGGATTCGAAGATCGCGTGCAACTCTTCACAACGGGCGGATCAGCGCCGTTGGATGACGGACTTGGCAGTGGGAAAGGCGCGGTTTCAAGCCACTTCGGGAGTGAAGCCGCATGCGCAGGCGGATTACTCGCGATGCACGAGCCTGAAACGGGCGCGATCATTCTCTTCGATGCACTGAACACACCGCCCTACAACATCGCGACCGTTGGTGCGAGTGGAGCGAGTCCGGGTCGATATCCGTCCGTCAGTGCCCTCGCGGTCGCGGAGGATGGCGCGCGATTTCTGGTGGCGGATGAATCCCGTCACTTGCTCGATCTTTGGTCGTGCACAGTCGATCGGTCGAAGCCTCTCTTTTGGGATGCGTTTGGCGCGAGGCTGGTGCGATCTCTTGATCTGTCGCAGGTTCACAATGCGGCAGCCGGCGTAGAACCGGCGCGAATACCGCGAATCGTCGATCTCGAGTGCGGATCGAAGGCCATCTTCGCCCTTGATGCGGCGAATCGTGCCGTCCTTGTATTTGATCCCGCGCTGCGATGCATCGAGATCAATCCGCTGCCTGACTCGGCGCGCGATGTCGTGGAGTTCGATCATGTCGGACAGTGTCTTGTTGTTGCGGATCCAGGCGCGAGTTGCCTATGGGTTCGCGAGGCGAACGGGGAATGGCGACAAGTTGCTGCGCTTGAGACCGGTTCAGGAACAGTTCCTCTCGTTCGACCAATGGGGGTGACTGGGACCAAAGACAACGCCCTCGTCGTGAGTGACGCCTCGCGAGACTGTTTGTACCTGTGTGTCCCAGGAACAGCCGAGCGCGTGCGCACAGACCTCGCGCGGGTGATCGGCATCCGCGGTGAACTTGACGAAGAATTCTGGTTGCCGCTGAGCATCGCGCCACTTGGTGATGGGTTTACGGTCGTCGATCGAGGCAATCACCGTTTTCAACTCTTCGACGGCGAAGGACATTGGAGTTTGACCACTTCCTTGAGCCGTTTCTACTCGCGCAAACGAACGCCGGCCACCGATACGACGGGGAACGAGTCATGAGGAGCACAGTGCGATCATCGTTCGCCAACGGCACCGCGCTTTCCCTCGCTGTGTTCTCATTGGCGGTTCTGTGTGGATGTGACGGAAGAGTTTCGACGACACCGCCGATCGATGTACCGGTGCTCGGTCCGTGGGAGACCGCGCTGAGTGCCGATGGAACATACAGCGTTGCATGGCGAGTCGTCGGCGGCGCGATTCCGAAGGCCGACCCATTTGATGTGGAGGTTCGCATCCTCGACGCAGGGGGAAATCCTGCTGATGTCTCGTGCATGATGGATGCGGAGATGCCCGAGCATGGACACGGCATGAATGTCGTGCCAGTGATGGAGCCGCGTGGTCGAGGAGAGTTTCTTGCGAAGGGACTACTGCTGCACATGCCTGGCCGTTGGTCGATCATGGTTGATGTGAAGAACGGTGCAATCACCGAGCGTGCACAGTTTCTCTACCTGATGCCATGAGATGCTTCCCATGACGCCGAGCGTCGCTCCGAAACGACCCAACATTTGGCTGCGGATCCCGCTCGTGCTTTGCGGTGCAGGGATCTTTGTGTTGATCGCGCGGTACTCGCAACCTAGCGAAGAGCAACTCCAGCGAATGCGGTTGGTGAAGTCGCTCGAGCCATTTCTTGAACGGGCTGCGGTGCCGGTCGATCACACGAATCGCTGGTCTGATGATGCGCGCGCGGCGGCGTTTGGGGAGATGCTCTTCTTCGATCCTCGATTTTCGTCTAACGGTGAAGTGAGTTGCGCGACCTGTCACGATCCAGCGCGCGCATTCACCGATGGCAAGCGCGTCGCGATCGGCGTTGGTACCGGAGCGCGCAACACTCCGACGGTCCTCGGAAGTGCGAGGCAGCGCTGGCAGACTTGGGATGGGCGTGCGGACACGCTCTGGTCGCAGGCAGCCGAGCCGATGGAAGCTGCGCCCGAGATGGACTTCGACCGGCTGAGCGCGGTGCAACTCGTGCGCCAAGACCCTGACTTGCTCGAAGCGTATGAAGCAGCATTCGGCGCGATGCCATTAGGTTTGCCTCCGGTCGAGTTTGCTCAACGAGCTCGACCAGTGCGTGAAGGTTCGTCACCTGATGCGCTCTCAATCGCGTGGGATGCGCTCGTTCCATCGCGGCGCGAGGCGATTGATGAAGTCTTTTCACGCATGACGAAGTCGCTCGGCGCATTCCAGCGCACGCTTGATGCCGATCGATCGCGATTCGATATCTACGCGAAGGCAGTTTGCGAGAAGGATGAGCAAGGCGAGGCTGCCTTGAGTCCCGCCGAAGCGCGAGGGTGGATCGTTTTTCACGAAGTCGCGAAGTGCGATCAATGTCATTCTGGTGTGGAGTTCACGGATGGTGAGTTTCACAACCTCGGATTGCCCGGCGCGGCTGGTCGCCTTCCTGACGACCGTGGTCGGCATGGCGCGATCGAGAAACTCAAACACGATCCCTTTAGCTCAGCGGGAGCGTTCAGTGATGATGCGGATGGGAAACAAGCGACGCTCGTCCGAGGCTTGAAGTCCGATCCTGAAACATGGGGTCAGATGCGAACGCCGAGCCTGCGAAACGTCGGATTGACCGCCCCGTACATGCATGACGGGCGCTTCACGACGCTCGAAGAAGTCGTGCAGTTTTATGACCTCCTCGAGGGTGCGGTAGCCCTCGATCATCATCGGGAGGCGGTGCTCCGCCCACTTAGGCTGAGTGATGCGCAGAAATCTGACCTTGTCGCGTTCCTCAAGGCGCTCAACGCGACGAGCGCTGACGCCAAAGAGTGACCCATTGAGCAAGTGCAAACTTGCTTTGGGGTCAAAAAAGGGTCAGAGAACTACCGATTTCGTTTCCATAAACAGGAGTGCCCGATACATTTGGGCAGTCCCTATGCATCGAGGTGAGGTTTCGTGCGCCATCGCGCTCGGAACCCGCGCACTCTCACGCTTGAACTGTCTGACTCGGAGCTATTCATGAAGATTCGACCGAAGCATGCTCTCACTCTTCTCGCCGCGGCTGCCATGGTGGTGCTTCCGACCTTCGCGCATGAGGGCGATGGAAAGGCGCGCGATCGACAGAAGCCAGTCCGCGGTCCTGTCTACCGCGCGGCCGAAGGCGGCGTCGCGGGCGAGTCGTTTGCAGCCAGCGGTGTTGCACTCAAGAGTTGGTTCCCACTCAACACCCTCGATGCTGCCGCGACGAGTGGCAACAGCTGCTGGGGATACATCTCGCCCGCAGGTCGCGAGTACGCAATCATCGGCATCTCGAGCGGTACGGCGTGGGTGGAGATCACCGATCCAGCGAACGCGCAACTGCGCGCGTTCCGAACCGGTCCAACAAGTCTTTGGCGCGATATGCGCGTCTTCGGAACGACTTGCTACTGCGCTTCGGAAGGTGGAAGCGGCATCCAGATTTTCGACATGTCGCAACTTGACGCGACTGGCAATGTCACGGTGCTTGGCACGATCAACACTCCAACGGGCACCAATGCCGCAACGCACACGCTCGCGATTGATACGGTCAGCGGCACCCTCTTCCGTGCAGGCGGTGGTTCCAACGGCATCCGTATGTACGACGTGAATACGACGCCAGGGAATCCTCCGTATGTAGGGGCGTGGTCGTCGATTTATGTCCACGAAATGACGCCCCACACCTACACGAGTGGCGTGTACGCAGGGAAGCAAATCGCATTCTGCTGCGGTGGTGGAAATGGCGGCAACGCCAACACTGGCCTTTACATCGTGGATGTCACGAACAAGGCGGCGCCAGTGCAACTTGGGTTCGTCACCTATCCCGGCGCGCGGTACTGCCATCAGGGTTGGTTGAGCGAAGACCTGAAGTACTTCTACATCAACGACGAGCTTGACGAGGGTGCGACCACGACGACCTGCGACACGATCGTTATCAACGTGCAGTCCTTGACCGCGCCGACCTATGTAGGCAAGTTCACCAATGGAAATCCCTCCATTGGTCACAATCTGTTCACCAAGAACGGGCTCGTCTTCGAAGCGAACTATCGCTCCGGCATGCGTGTTTTCGATTTGGGTGTGAGTCAGACGAACCCCCCAGAAGTCGC
Source organism: Planctomycetia bacterium (assembly GCA_005790605.1). Taxonomy (GTDB): domain Bacteria; phylum Planctomycetota; class Phycisphaerae; order Phycisphaerales; family SM1A02; genus F1-140-MAGs142. Next base: position 20,969 of record SXUI01000023.1, read on the forward strand.
CTACTTCGACACCTACCCGGCAGGCGACGCCGCGAACTTCAACGGTCTTTGGAATGTCTGGCCATACTTCCCGAGTGGCACCATCATCGGGAGCGACCTTGAGCGCGGTCTCTTCGTCTGGCGCCTGCAAGTCGATGCGGCGAACTTTGAGTTGGTTGGAACTGCACCGACCTTCGTGAGCCCGCTCGGAACCTCGACTGTTGATATGCGAGTGTTCGCGGCTGCTGGTCAGTCGATCAATCCATCCTCGGTCAAGATGAACATCACCGGTTCGACGGGAAGTTCGGTTGATGTCTCGATGACTCCCCTCGGTGGTGATGTCTATCGTGCGATCTTCCCAGCGGATGACTGCACGACGCTCGCTTCGTACACTTTCACGGCGTCGAACAATGCCGGTGATTCGTCGACCGATCTCAACATGCGATCGACGACCTACGCGCTCGCGTCGACAGAAGTCTCGCTCGATGCGTTTGAAACCAACCTGGGTTGGACTGGCGGCGTTGCGGGCGATACAGCGACAGCTGGCCTCTGGGTCCGCGCGGATCCCGTTGGGACGACCGCGCAGCCAGAAGACGACCATAGCACCACTGGCACGATGTGTTGGATTACGGGCAACGGCGTGGCCGGTGGCGCGGTAGGTGCTGCGGATGTCGACGGCGGATCGGCGACGCTCTTGAGTCCCGCGCTGAACCTCGCGAGTTTCGAAGAACCCATGATCGCCTATCACCGTTGGTACTCGAACAATCAAGGAGCCTCTGCAGGACTCGACTCGATGCCGGTGGAGATTTCCGCCGACAACGGCGTGACTTGGGTGCAACTCGAGCTCGTGACCGAAAACGCTGGTGCGTGGGTGCGCAAGGCATTCCGCGTCCGCGACTTCATCACGCCAACCGCACAGGTCCGCGTTCGTTTCATCGCGCGCGATCTGGATTCCGGTAGCGTCGTGGAAGCCGGACTTGATGACTTCCACATCTACAACCTTGACTGCCCCAACACGCTGATGGGCGATCTCAACAGCGACGGCGCCGTGAACGCAGCTGATCTTACGATCATGCTCAACGCATGGGGCTCGTCGAACGCAGCGGCAGATCTCTCGGGCAACGGCATGGTTGGCGCGGAAGATATTTCCATGCTTCTCAACGGTTGGACGGGCTGATTCTGCACGCAACTTGCTTTAGAGTGCGCGAGTGAAGTACGCACACTCGAATGCATTTCGCGCCGCTCGTGCGCTTGGAGTTTCCCTCCTCGCATTAGCGGCGTTTTTCTCGGCAGCGGCACAGGATGCTCCGGGCACACCGTCCGCTTCGAAGGGATTCAAGGTGGCGATTCCAGGGTGGACTGGTGAACTCGCATTTGTTCCATTCACCGCGGGCGATGGCTCGACGAAGTATGTTTCGACCATGGAGATTCCATGGGACCTCTTCGATGTGTTCGTGTTTTCACTCGATGAGAAGTCCGCGACCGATGCCTCGAAGGCAGTGACGAAACCTACCAAGCCGTATGTCGCCGCCGACCGCGGATTCGGTCACGCAGGGTATCCAGCGATTTCATTGAGCCACAAGAACGCGACGCAGTGCGCGCAGTGGATCGGCGCGAAGGCGAGTATCGCGGCGAGACTCCCGACCGATGCAGAGTGGCAGTTGCTCTGCGCGCAGGCGAAGATTCCGAACGATGCGCTCGCCGACTACGCGTGGACGGTAGAAAACTCGCCAGACACCACGCACAAGTGCGGGAAAAAGAAAGCGGACGCGCTTGGTTGCTTCGACTTGCTCGGCAATGCCGGTGAGTGGGTCAATGACGCCGAGCACGCGCGTTTGATGGGAGGGTCGTTTCAGGACACGCGAAGTAGTGTGGGCTGCGCAAGCATGCTCACACCAACGGAGGACTGGAACGCGAGTGATCCGCAGTTTCCAAAGTCGGTGTGGTGGCTCGCGGACGGACCGTTCTGCGGCTTCCGCGTCGTCAGTGACACCGCACCGAAGAGCACGAAGCACTAACCGTTCGAACACCAGCGCCACACAAAGGAACGCAAGATGACCATCGACAATTCCCGCCGGACATTTTTCACTTCTACCCTCGGCGTCGGACTTGCTGCGAGCCTCGCGGTTCCAGCAGCCGTCTCCTTGTTGACCCGCGGCTCGTTTGCGCAGGGCGCGAACGGCGCTGCACCGAAGTTGCGCATCGCGGTCATCGGTTGCGGAGGTCGCGGAACGGGAGCGATGTTCAACGCCATCGAAGCAGGGCAGTCGAGTGGCTACGAGATCGAAGTCGTCGCGCTTGGTGACTTGTTCCCTGAGCGGACCGCGCGCGCGAATGAAGGACTCGTCAAGGCGGGGCACCATGAAGTTTCCGCAGCAAGCGTGTTCAACGGATTCGACGCATACAAGCAGGTCTGCGCGAGCAATTGTGATGTGGTGATTCTCGCGACTCCACCTGGATTTCGATCCATTCATTTCGCGGCAGCCGTCGACGCTCGGAAACATGTTTTCACTGAGAAGCCAGTTGCGGTGGACGGGCCTGGGATCCGGCGGTTCCTCGCGGCAGCCGCGAAGAGCAAAGAGTTCGGTTTGAAAGTTGTCGCGGGAACACAGCGCCGTCACGAACAGTGCTACATCGACGCGATGGCGCGCATTCACGGCGGAGACATCGGCAAGGTCATCGCCGCGCGCTGCTACTGGAACATGGGCAGTCTCTGGAATGTCGCACCGGATGCTTCGAAGTCCGATGTCGAGAATCAGGTTCGGAACTGGCTCTATCACGCGTGGCTCTCCGGTGATCACATCGTGGAGCAGCATGTGCATCAACTCGATGTGATGCAGTGGGTGATGCAAGCGGATCCGATTTTGGTGCGGGGCGTCGGAGGTCGGCAAGTGCGAACGGACACGCAACTCTTCGGACACATCTTCGATCACTTCGGGCTCGAGTATGTCTACCCCAACGATCGATTCGTCCTCAGCATGTGTCGCCAGCAGGATGGCACCGATGGCAAGGTCGAAGAACTGATCACAGGCAGCGAAGGCACCGCGTCTTTGCAGTCGGGCGCTGCGTCGATCACTGGACCGAAGGCTTGGAGATTCGGTGGAAAGCAGACAGGACCCTATCTGCAAGAGCACATCGATTTGCAGAATGCAATTCGCAACAACCTCCCCGTCAACGAAGGCGAGCAGGTTGCGAAGAGCACGCTCGTCGCGATCATGGGCCGTATGGCCGCGTACTCCGGCAAGGAAGTCACATGGGAGCAGGCGTTGCACTCGCAAGAAGAATTGATGCCAGAGTCCGTTGAGTTTGGACCTCGGCCGCAGGCGCCCGTTGCGATCCCAGGCAAGAGCGGGTAAGCGCGGCTACGCCTGCGACGCTGCGTGGCCCGCGACAAATCCGCTTGCCCACGCCCATTGGAAGTTGAATCCGCCAATGCGTCCGTCGACATCGAGGATCTCGCCAGCAAGGTAGAGCCCTCGCTGTCTTTTGGACTCCATCGTGGCGAGGTGAATCTCGTCAAGCGGAACGCCGCCGGCTGTCGCTTCGGCATAGGTGAATCCGCGGTCGCCCGTCACCTCAAGTTGCATGGCAACGAGCGCTCGCACGAGCGTCAACCGTCGTTCGCGCGGCAATTGCTGCGGCGTGATAGTCGGTTCGATGCCTACTTCATGCAGTAACGCTCGAGCAAATCGTTCGGGAAGAAGTTCGCGCAGGACGCTGAGCACGCTGACTCCCTTGCTCGCGACGAGCAGTGCGTCGAGCGTTTCTTCACGGTGCTCCGGAAGCCAGTTGACGCGAAGTGTGACGCGCGGTTCCACGACCCGCGCGTGCGTCCAATGCCGTGAGATGTCGAGTGGCGCAGGCCCGCTGAGTCCGAAGTGGGTTGCGAGCATCGCGCCGCGCACGCTGTGTGACTTCGCTTGCCCCTCAAACTTGAATGGTGCGCCATTTTCACGGAAGAGTGTGAGTTCGACATCAAGCGCGAGGCCGCTGAGGGCGAGCAGCCAGTGTGAGGGCGAGAGCAGGAGGGGCGCGAGCGCGGGGACGATCTGTGCGGTGAGGCTGTGTCCAAGCGCAGTTGCGAAGGCGTAGCCAGCGCCATCGGAGCCGGATTTCGGTAGTGCCTTTCCTCCGGTTGCAAGCAAGAGGCGTGGCGCGCGGAACTCGTCAAGTGCTGTTCCAACAACGAACAGTTGCTCTGTGGTGTCGAATCGCACGCTCTCAACCCGCGCGGGGTTCCGAAGTGTCACGCCCGAGTTCGTGGACGCTCGCAGCAACGCATCAAGCACCGTCCTCGCGCTGTCGGTGGTGGGGAAGAGTTTTCCGGTGTCTTCCTGCTTGAGCTCAACGCCGAGCGCGGAAAAGAAACCAATCGTCTCTCGAACTGGAAAGCGCTGCAGCACCTTGCGAATCTGTTGTGGGGTCGCTCCCGCATAGTCTCGCTCGTTGACTGCAAAGTGCGTGACATTGCAACGACCTCCACCAGCCACGAGAATTTTCGCTCCGACTGTGCGCGCGCCGTCAAGCAGAAGCACGCGTTGGCCTGCGCGAGCTGCCGTGACGGCTGCCATGAGACCAGCGGCTCCTGCGCCGATGATGATGAGGTCGGTCGCAGACGCGGCAGGCGTGCTCATTTCGTCGCGGTCTCTCGCAATGCGCACGCACTGCTGCAATCGGTGGCTTTCTGAGCGGTGTACTTCGCTTGAAGTGGCGAACCTTCCGCGCCTTCAACGAGGAATCTTGCGAACAAACTTCCGCGCGATGGAACTCCGCGTTCGCAGTCGAGCACGGCAGGCGTGTCAAGTTGCTCATTGAATCCGAGGTCGAAACGGCCATTTCGGAAACCGCTCGCGACGACGCGTACCCCATCCGGGACAGAGAGCGAGAGACGGTCGGGCAAGCCAATCCGCTTGTCGGCCGCGCGAGCCGTACGCGAGGGAATGAGCGCGTCATTCACAATTTCAAGATCAACCTGCCAAAGCGTCGGTCCAAGCCGCTTCACACTCGCCGCTCCGAAGTGCACCCTCGGCATCTCACCCGCATGATGCATCGTGAACGCGAAGTTGCGATGGCACTCTTCCTCGAGCATCCAGGATGGTGGAATGCGTGAACTCCACTTCGTGCCGCCACCAACGAGGACCTCGCCGTGGGTTGGGTGCACCGCGTTCGTGAGCGGCGTGCGGGTTTCTTCGAAGCGCAGTTTCTCTTCCCACAGCTTCGATTGCTCCCTCGACGGCGATTGACCATTCTGCATGATGCGCTTTTCGGTCCAAAGCTCGTTCGTGAAACTCACGATGCCAAGACTCTCGGCGAGCCAGTTCACAAACCCTCCGCGCACTGGATAGAGATCAGAGTGGATCACCATCGACTTGTATCCGGGGAGGAGAAGTTCACCAGTTGCGGCAATCGATTCGTAGACCGCGCGGTCGGCTTGCGGATACTCGCTCTCGCGCGTGGCCGCACCCGGACCTCGCAAGATCATGCCGCCCGCGTTGTGATACGCCTGACCTGCGGCAATGTTAGGTCGCGTCTGAATGAACGCGCCGATCGCCCGCGTTTCGGGATAGGAGAAAGGCCAATCACCAGCGCCGTTCTGCACATGATCCGGATGCCAATCCGCAGGCCAATTGCGATTGAGGTCGTAACCTCCGCTGCTGTCTTCGTTGACGAGTCCATCGCCATCATTGTCGATGCCTTCCATGCCGGCCATCGACCAACCACCGCGCAGGATTGTCCCGTCTGCTTTCACAGTCGGCGCGACAAACTCCATTTCATTCGCGTCGAGTTCGCTTGGGCGATACGCGCCGGTGGGGTCGCGGCGCCACATCTGGCCGATGGAGCCATCGCCATTGATGTCGTCGGGTCCATCTTCGTCGCACACGCCGTCGCGGTCGTCATCGGTTGGTGCCTGACCGGTGCGCGCAGAACTTGAAGTGTTCAACTTTTCAAACCAGTTTTGGCGACCATCTGGATTTGCGCTTGGAACAAAGTAGAAGACGCTGCGATCGACGAGTTCGGTGATCGCTGCATTCTTGCCGTAGTGCTCGAGCAGATACCACGCTGAATACAAGACGGTCTCGGCAGCTTGAATCTCATTGCCATGAATGTTTCCATCGATGTACATCGCTGGCTTATCGAGTTCCGAGCCGGTGGCGCGCTGTTCAAGAATGCCGACAACGATGGGCAGCCCAAGTGACGATCGCCCGATCTCGACGACAGTGAAGAGTGTCGGAAATGCTTTTTCAAGCTCTTTCATTTCCGCGACCATCGTCGGCCAATCTCGGAAGTGGTCGAAACGAAGTGAGGTCTTGGATTCGACACGCTGCTGCGGGACGGCGTGCGCGTGGTTGGCGAGCGCGCAGGCGAGCAGCGCGGCAGTGAGCCTTGCGTAGAGGTGGGTGGAGTTCATCGTGCGGCTCCTGTCGCTGCAGGAAAAGTAATCTCGCGTTGCATCGTCGCAAGGCCTGGTCCGTCGACTCGCAGTTGCACGCTTTCCCCTGGCGTTCCGAGCATGGTGTAGGTGAGGCGCGCAGTGGAACCGGCGAGGATGCGATCCACACGCTCGACGGGTTTGCCGTTCTGAAGTCTCGATGGTGGAACCGAGACGCGCACGAGGATCGGCGGCCGAGCCCGCGCAACCGTATCCATCTTGGTCGTTGTAGGAAGTCCGCCGTTGTTGACGAGGACCAACTCGACTTGAAGCAGGCCATCCGCGAGTGGCGTTGTCGTGAGCGACTCGATCTCGATTCGCGGCAGTTGCGCGAGCATCGCTTTGGTGGCCTCGCCTTGCGCGATCGCAGTCTTTGCCGCTTCGATCGCGGTGGGTTGTTCGCGGAAAAACGGACGCCATCCGCCAATCTCAACGGCACCGAGTTGTGGATGCTCAAACGCTTTCCACGCGATGAATCCGCTTCCAGCGAAGACGCGGTCGGAGTACTCCAGCCATGCTTGTTGGTCGGCGTCTCCTGTGGGCACAACGGCGGGTGCTCCTTCGGGAGGTTTCGGCGCATCTGGTCGCGCGAAGGCGCTCGTTGACAGTGCCGCGATGCCGCGATGATTCGCAAGCCAGAGCACGAGCGAACCGCCTAGGTCTCCGTGGGCGATGTCGACTGCCTTCTCGCACTTACTCGCGTCTTTCCAAACCTTCGCGAGTTCCTTGTACGACGCATGATCTTCAGCGTGATAGATCGAAGGCGTGCTGCCCGAAGCATCTTTCTCCTGAGACTCGGGAAACTCGGCAAGCGTGTCTGCCACGCCGAAGATGAGCGCCGTCGTGATCTCGGGATGCGACGCGATGAATTCCGCGAACGCCAGCGACTCCGCGGCGCTCAGCGGATACGCGCCAGCATCAGGCGCGAACTCGGGCCATCGATGCGGGAAGTTCCGATTTACATCCGTTCCGCCGACGCCGTCTTCTGCGATGCGCCCGTCGCGATCTCGGTCACGCCCCTCCACGAGGTATTCATGCGTCGCGTGCTCGTGTTTCTTCGAGTCAGGTGCGCGGACGATGCGACCATCGACGGTATCGATCAGGTGCGTCGGTGTGTGCAGCGGCCGAGATGGGAACCGCATCATCGTGATGAGGCCGTCACCGTTCACATCTTCAGGACCATCTTCATCGGCTGCGCCGTCACGGTCATCATCGATCGGGTCCGGAGTCGTCGCGCGAGGTGTCTTGGTCGAGGCCGCGAGCGCACGCGCGTCGGGATTGAGCACGGGAATGACGATGAGGGACGCGTGCTCAAGCGCACTGCGGTCACCGGCGAGAACGGCCTCCACTGCCGCGACAGCGCACTGGGTGGACGCGAGATGCACACCGTCAAGACCCGCGACGACGAGCAGCGCGGGTTGCGCCGACGCGCCAGGTTTCGCGATGATCCAAGCATCGAGCGGAGAACCAAGTGATGACTTGCCGAAGCTCATTCGCTTCATCCATGCACTCTCCACCGACGCGAGTTTCTGCACCCGTTCAAGGAGCGCCGCGTCGGTGGGGTAGTCGGCCGGTGCAGAGATGGAGGGTTGCGTGACCGCGGGACTCGCGGGAGGCGGAGGCGCATCCTGCAGAGCAACGCACGCGACGAAAAGAGGAAGGATCAACATGGTGGGCGGGCCAGAGGTGAGATTCGTGAGGCTAGAGACCCTGTTCGACGAGACTATGCTTGAGCATGTAGAGACCGACGAGCCATCCGTCGACGATGTATGGTTCAACTTCAAAGACCCCTTCAATCGAGCCATACGCCATCGCGTGTCGTTGGGAGCGAGGGATGGCGCTTTGTAACTGCACTTCGACGGCGTCATACGGAGTTGGTGGAACTCCGATGCAGCAACCGTCCCACTGATTGAGCATGACGAGGCACTCGGAACTGGTGGGAGCGACTAAAGGAAACGCGAGATAACCAGCAACCCGCAGGTGCTTGCCATGCAGCAGGAGAATGCGTTCAGGGAACCCATAGTCTTGCACGCGCGGCGTGTAGGTGTCGGCGGCGCTCGCGAGAAACTCCCAACTCACGCAGTAGGGGTCGTCGATCGTTCCTTTGCCAGTGATTTTCCAGACATCGTCCGCGATGATCGTGCCGTCCGCGAGGCTCTCAAATCGCGAGGGAACGACGCGCATCTTGCCTTCCGCGATCGCGCCCGGTGCGCCGAGTGAGAGATTCGTGAGTGGAGTGCGCGCTTGGTTCGCGATCGAGTCGGTTTCTGATGCAGATTGCGCGCCTCCTCGCGCTGCGCTCGAAGCCGCTAGTTCATCGCTGAGGGCTTGCGCGACATCCTTGACTTGCGGTGCGCTCTCGGTCTCGTTGCTCGGCGTGACTGGAACGGTCGCCGTTGCCTCGACTCCGGTAGCGGCGGATGCGAGCAATGCTTCCTCTTGGGCGCGCGCATCGGTGTTCATGCGCGACGGCGCTTCCGGTTGGAGCAGGAGGAAAAGTGCGCCAAGCACGAGCAGGAGAGCAATGGTCCAGACGAACTTCATGGCGCGAGGTGCAGCCTATCCGAGCGGCCGCAGTTGTTTGGCGACACTCGTGCGGTACGCGAGCGTCGCAGGCACGAGACCGGCGAGTGCAGCAAGCAAGACTGCACCCGCAGCGACTAGGATGGACGCGCGTGCGTCGAAGTCTGGGGAGATGATGAGTCCGAGACTCGCGCGAATCCATGCCGTTGCAACGCTCATTGCGATCGCGGAAAGCAGAATGCCAAGAGTCGCCCCCGCAAATCCGATGAGCATCGCTTCAGTCAGCACGATGCCAAAGACGCGGGCACGACTCGCCCCAAGCACCCGCAGGACAGCGATCTGTCTGCGTCGCTCTGCCATGGAGTTCACCATCGAGAGAAGGATCGCCACTGCGCTTGAGCACAGCGTCGCAACGGCGAGCGCGATGAAGATTCCATCGATGTTCGAAACGATCGCGAAGAGTTTGTCGATCTGATCAGCCGGTTGTGCAACGGTGATGGAGGTGTCTCGTCGAAGCGTGTCGAAGACCTGCTGGAGTGCGCCAGAGACGCTTGAGCCGCTTCGCGTGGGAAGTCGCAGGAGCATGCCGGTGATCTTGCGGTCTTCATCGAGTAAGTCGGCGGGAACCACCTTGCCTTCGACGCCTTCGCGCTCCCGTCGATCATGCGCGTGGAGGATCCACGAGCTTTCAAGTGAGATGAAGAGTGCTCGATCGTGCGGTGATCCAGTCGCGTCGAGAATGCCCACAACCTCAAACTCATACTCGCGATGCTCATGTCCACGGTGTTCGTTCGTTGCCTCGCCGTGCTCTCGCGAGTCACCCGAGCCATGCGTCAGGACGAGCTTCGCGCCGAGTCGAAGTCCTGTTTCGCGCGCGACGGCCGCGCCGAGGACGATTTGCATGTTGCCCTCGAAGAAACCGCCTTGGGACAGTGCCCACGGTTGCGCAACGACGGGCTCAAACCGCGTGAAGAACTCTCTCGTTGTTGCGAGGACGGGGAATCCTCGATAGCTATCGCCGAGTTGGGTCTCGACGACGAACTCCCACGGGAAGAGGGATCGAATCTCGGCGACCTTGGCGCGCGAGAGCGGTGCTCGCGGTGGGTTTGCGTAAAAAAGCCCATTGAGCACGGCGACGAGCGGGCTCTGATCCGCACTCACGAGGAGATGCGCATTGCCGCTGCCTCGTTCAAATGCCGCCTTCCCCGCGCTGCGCAGTGCGAGAATCGAGAGCAGGAGTCCTGCGCTGGTGGCGACGAGGAGCGCAGTGACGACCGTGGAAAAAAATCGAAGTCGCAAACTTCGCAGGACGATCGTGAAGTCTGTCATCGCGTTGCTCCTTCGCGCGTCAAGTCAGCAAGTTGTTCGACGCGTGCGAACAGGGGAACGAGCGACGGGTCATGGCTCACCACGAGGAGTGCCGCGCCCTCTGCGGCGCAATGTTCTCGAAGCAACGCGATCGCGATGCGGGCGTTCTCAGGGTCGAGACTCGCCGTTGGCTCGTCAGCGAGTACGAGGGCCGGTCTGCACACCAACGAGCGCGCAATCGCGACGCGTTGCTGTTGGCCAACCGAGAGTTCTTCGACGCGTGCGTTTGGGGCATCGATGCCAAGTTTTTCGAGCAAGGAAGCGCTGCGTGCCTGCCAATCTGCCTTGGGGATCGCGCTGAACATGAGTGCGACCAGCAGATTTTCTGCCGCAGAGAATCCCTGCAGGAGGTTGAAGGTCTGGAACACAAATCCCAACTTGGCACCGCGCAACAAGTCGCGGTTCGTCGTTGGTGCGAACAGTTCAACTCCCTCAATCGCGATCGATCCATGGCTCGGTTCAAGAAGTCCAGCGACGAGTTGCAGAAAGGTGCTTTTCCCTCCACCCGAACGGCCAACGAGCAAGCACTCACTTGCGCGGGCAAGGTCAAACGCCTCAATGCTGAGGTGAAATCCGTTCGCACGCTCTCGTGCGGGATATGAAAATGAAAGCGCTCGAATGGAAAGTGCGCTTGGCGCGCTTGCAGCAGGCGACATGAGTCGGACATGGTAAGGGGCTTTCCGTACCTCCGCGCAGGTGCACACCGATAGAATGCCCTCGTTGTTCACGCACTGTGAGAAGGAGTCATCATCATGGCCGAAGTGAGTAGCAAACATTCCGAACAGCCACTTTCCCCGATCAACGGATGGTTGGTTTTCCCTCTTCATATGAGCTTCGCGGCAGGCGCGTTCTTCCTCTTCGCAGCGGCCGCCGATGATTTCAATCGAAACGAACTTGTGCCGTTCATCGTTGGCGGCGTCCTTTGCGTGCTCGCGTGGTTGACATGCTTCCTCGGGTACTTCATCGTCGCGCCAGGCGATAGCCGCGCGATTCTCTTTTTCGGAAAGTACTGTGGCACGGCGCGGCGAGTTGGCTTCTACTGGGTCAAGCCATTCTCAAGCAAACGGCGCGTGAGTCTCCGTGTACGAACCTTCGAAACCGGCAGTTCCGTCGGTAGCGATGTCACGAATCCAGCAACCGGCCAAGTGCTCAGCAAGGGCGTCCGTACGCGCGGCCATCCGATCAAAGTGAACGATCGCGAGGGCAATCCGATCGAGATCGCAGCCGTCGTCGTATGGCAAGTCATCGACACTGCGCAAGCGCTCTTCGATGTCGACGACTACGCGGGTTTCGTGGAGATCCAAGCGGAGAGTGCCTTGCGCAATCTCGCGAGTCAGTATCACTACGACGCCCCCGATGATCACGATACGCCGAGCCTGCGCGGGAACACCGATGTGATTGGTGGCAAACTTCGCGATGAACTGCATCAACGACTTGCGCAAGCTGGTGTGGAAGTCCTTGAGGCGCGCATCAGTAGCCTCGCGTATGCGCCAGAGATCGCGGCGGTCATGCTTCGCCGACAACAGGCGACGGCAGTCGTGGCAGCGCGAACCAAAATTGTCGAAGGCGCTGTCGGCATGGTGGAGATGGCCCTGCATCAACTTGAAGCGCGGAAGATCGCAAGTTTCAGCGACGCAGATCGGGTTCGCATGGTTTCGAATTTGCTTGTCGTGCTTTGCGGTGAGACGAATGCGCAGCCTGTTGTGAAAGCGGGAGTGAACTGACGCATGCGAGCGAAGCACTTGAGAGCTTTCGTTAGATGGGGCATTGCCTGCGCAGTTGTTTCGAGTGGAATCTTGGTTTCATGTACCGCGCCTCCGACCTCGGCACCTCCGCTTGAGAGTGGATATCGACCGGTGTATGACCCAGAGACGCTCATGGGAATCACGCACGCCGATGGTCGAACGCCGGAAGGCTGGGTGACCGACGGGAGCGCACTACGGCATGCTGGGGGCGCACCGATTGCGGCACCATTGGGTTCTGGTGATTTTGAACTCACCTGTCAATGGAAGTCGAGTGGAACCTCCGCACCCAATATCGATGTCCTTGTGAGTGCGGATTTGCACGCGAAAGAAGCAGCAGAGGCATCGAATCGGATTCTGAACTACGCCGAACAGTTACCCCGTGCGCCGCAGCCGCTTGCCGCGGGTTCTTGGAATGAAGTTCGAATTCGCGTGGTTGGAGGAGATGTCTCCATGTGGCTCAATGGAGTGGAGCATCCAACCACGACGAAACTCTCGCCCGGCGATCGACACTTGCGACTTGAAGGCGGACCGGATCCGGTGTGGTTTCAACGCGTTTTGATTCGCGAAGTTGCGGGCGATGATGGAACGCCGCCGTCACCGAACGCAGGGTGAATGACAACAGGCGAACACGGGTGTGTTCGCCTGTCATCTGGATCGGCCCTCAATCACGGTCTCTGCCTCAAAGTCACAGAATGGACCCGGCGTTTGGCTCTCCTCCGCGCGCCGTTGCGTGGTGGTCCCTGCGAATCTTCTCTCCTGAAGTTCTTACGGAATCTCCGGCCGAAGGCGGATGCGCAACTGCGCATGCTTGTGCGATCACTCCCACTGATCGCGTGATTCTGGTCGCTCGTCGTCGCCGCGCTGGCGCTTCTCATGTTCGCGCGCGCTTGCTTCGAGCATGCGGCGAAGGTACGCGTTCTCGCGACGGGTCGCCTCGAGATCAAACACGAGGTATTTCACCGAAAGTCGCAGGTAGTCGAGCGCTTCTTGAAGTTCACCAACGGACTGCTGCACTTGTGCCCGGCGCACAGCGGTGGCGTCGTTGGGTTCAGTTGTCGTTCGCTCTGCAGCCGGGAGGTCTCGGATGCGATCGAGGATCTGGTTCATCTTCTCTTGGAATGTCATTTCGTCCATGGTCTTCACTCCTGATCTTCGGTTGTGCTGGCGTTGACCGCATCATGCGGACAGGAGAACAAGTACCCCCGAATTGAGGCGAGAAAAGCGCTTGCCAAGGAGTTTGCGTCGCGAGGGGCACTTCGAGGTGGATCTGTGCGGGCGTTGTCAACTAACCCGCCACACCCAGCATTGGAAGCGGGTTCTAGGTCCGAATCGCACCCACGCGCACCAGCATCTTCTTCGCCGCCGGACTTGCTTGTGCGAGGATCGAGTCGATCTGAATGCCGTTCTTGCGCGCTTCGCTTAAGAGTTTCGGAAGGTGTGCGTCGCGATCCATCGCGAAGAGCTTGAAGTGTCCTTCGAGATCCGTTCGCGTAAACCGCGAGAGCGGATCATCGAGCCCACTCTGCGCAACGGCCCAGTCCATCAAGCTTGAGCCATTGGCGGAGAAGCGATAGAGGCCAAGGAGATACTGCAGCCTCTTTTCAAGTGGAATGAACGGATCGGTCGCCTCCGGTGGAAGTTCCGCCATCGCGGCTTCTGGCTTCTTTGTGGAAATCGCTCCAAGCCATCCGCCATCAGCTGCATGATGCCGCGCAGCAAAGGTGTGTTCCGCAGCAGCTGCGCCTCCCATGATTTCAAGATCCGCCGCGCTTCTCAAAAGTGTCTTGAGACCCGCGTTCGGAAAGCGAATCCAGATGCGCTGATCGACGGTGCCGCTTCGCGTGAGCGTCTCGACGTGCGTGACGCTGCCTACGCCCCATTCAGGGCGCTGGCGATGGCGGATTTGCATGCCTTGACTGATCATGGCCGACGCTGCGGCGGATGCGGTGGTGAGACTGTGCGATACACCAAATGGCGACATAGAATTGAATGGAAGAATCGTGTCGACTCTCGAAAGAGAGTTCCCGGAAGTTTCTTACGCTTCGATGCTTCGCGCTCGCGCGCCGAAGCAATCACCTGTTGCGAACCCTCACCATCGATCATGCATGGGAGGATGGTTCTGTTGCTAGTGTACAGACTATGTCCACCGGTCGCATTGTTTTTCTCGGAGATATCAACGGCGCGCCGGGGCGGATGGTCTTGGAACAGCAACTGCCTGCGATTCGCGAGAGATTTGGCGCATTTCGCCTCATTGCCAATGCCGAGAACGCGCGCAATGGATCTGGGCTGACGCCCGACCTCTACGAGACCTTTCGTCGGTTTGGGATTGACGCCATGACCCTCGGCGACCATGTCTATCGAGATGCGCGCATCGTTTCTTCGCTTGAGGATCCGCTCAAGCCGATCGCGAGACCCGCAAATCTCTCCGCCCGAGCGCAGGGGAAGCGGTTGATCCGTATTCCCGCGAGCGTCGAGTTCCCGCGTGACCTCTTCGTGTTTACGCTGCTCGGTCGCGTGCACATGCCGAGCCTGCTCGCGAACGATCCCTTCGCTTGCGCGGACGAACTGCTGCAGTCATTGCCAGAGCGCAATCCGATTGTGCTTGTGGAAGCGCACATGGAAGCGACGAGCGAGAAGGGGGCGATCGCGCGTTACCTCGATGGCCGAGTTGCGGCGGTGCTTGGGACGCACACGCATGTGGCAACGGCTGATGCTCGCGTGCTTCGCGGCGGCACTGCGTTTATGACGGATGTCGGTATGACAGGGCCTCACGACAGCGTCATCGGCCGCAACCCCGAACAGGTGCTTCGGCACTTCACGAGTGGCATGCATATCCCGTTTGAAATGGGAAGCGGCGGGGAAGCGGTGCAGGGTGCCGTGGTGGAAGTCAGTCTTGAAACTGGTCGTGCCATCAGTATCGAGCGCATCGATTTTCCGGCTGATTACACGCGTGCTCCGTTTCGAGCGATGCACGCGCGCTAGGTCTTTCTTCAAGCGCGTCCGTACCCGCCACCGCCTGGCGTTTCGACGGTGAACACATCGCCTGCAGTGAGGTTGAGCGCGTGCACGCCGCCTCGGAGTTCTCTTGTGACACCGTCTTGCGAAGTGTGGAGTTCGCGACCGCTCGCGGCATGATCGCCGCCGTCGCGCCCGGCGGGTGCTTGCGTTCGCATCGAACCAAAGAAGCTCAGTTCTGCTGGCGCGAGGAACTCGTAACTACGCACGAACCCATTGCCGCCTCGATGCAGTCCGGCACCTCCAGAGTTCGGCCGAATTGCATGCCGTCGAATGAGCACGCTCGCGCGCCGCTCGAGCACATCGATGTCGGTCAGCCGAGTGTTGGACATATGGACATGCACCGCATCGGCGCCATCGGCCTCTGGTCCGGCACCAGCGCCGCCGCCGAGCGTTTCGTAGACGCTGAACTCAGCATTGCCAAACAGCACATTGTTCATCGTGGTTTGACTGTCGGCGCTCAGGTCGAGCGCTTCGATCATCGCGGCGACCACATGCTGACTCGTCTCGACATTCCCAGCGACCACTGGGGGGCACTCAGAGGGGTTGGCGGTGAACGGTGGGTTGAGCAGCCCTTCCGGAACAAACAACTCGATTGCTTCCATCAGTCCCTCGTTCATGGGAACTGGCTTGTTGAGGAAAAGCCGAAGCGTGTAGAGCACGGCCGCGCGGGTCACGCACAGTGGGGCGTTGAAGTTTCCTCGGTGCACGCCGCCGGAGCCGGTGAAGTCGATTCGGAGACGACCGTCAGGGAGTTTGCCGATCGCGACTCGAATTGGAGTTCCATCATCAAGATGCCGCTCGACCCGCCGCGGGTTTTCGAACGATGGGATGTCGGCGTTCTCGAGGGCTCGACGGAGCCGTTCCGTACTGGAGGTGAGCTCAATGGCGGCTTCAAGCGTGAAGAAGTCTTGTCCTACTTCCTCGGCAATCTCGGCGATGCGCGCGACTCCGTGCGCAATGGCCGCGAATTGCGCGCTTAGGTCGGCGAGGTTCTCATCGGGCGCGCGAGAAGGGTACGGCGCAGCAGTGAGCCGCTTCCGCACTGCCGCTTCGTCAAAGATGCCGCGTGAAATCGCCTTGAATGGCTCGAACACAACGCCCTCTTGCGCGAGGTTCATCGCATCAGGTGGAAAGGAACCCGGCCGCGTGCCGCCGAGTTCTGCATGGTGCGCGCGTACGGCAACGAATGCGATGCGACTGCCGTCGACGAAAACTGGCGCGATCGTTGTCAGATCGGGCAGATGGGATCCACCAAACGCTGGGTGATTCGTGATCGCGACATCTCCCTCACGGAGTGCGAGTGACTCCATCACGGCACGGACGCACACTCCAAGTGCGCCAAGATGCACCGGCAAGTGCGGAGCGTTCTGCACGAGCGTGCCGCCGCTCTCAAGCACCGCGCAAGAAAAATCGAGGCGGTCGCGAATGTTTGGACTGAGCGCTGTGCGCTCGAGCAACTCACCCATACTGAGCGCGATCGCCTCAAGGCGCGCGGTGAAGAGTTCGCGAGTGGCATCACTCTGGCGCAAGACGGCGGACACCGAACGATGCGCGACGAGATCGCCACTCTCATGCACGATGGCGGTCCAGTCTTTGTCTAAGACGACTGTGTCGCCTTGACTGACGATGAGCATTGGCCCATCTAGTGAATCGCCAACTCGTAGCGACTCTCGGTCTACACGCGATGCATCGCGCCATTCCCCTTGCGAGACGAAGCGCGTGGGCGTGGATGGTGTGCTCTGGGAAGTTGGCTCGTGCGCGGCCTCGTGTACCCACGCATCGTCAAGTGCGACGCGCACGCTCACGCTTTCCACCTCAAGCCCACGCGGCGGCGCTTCGTATCCGTAGCGGGCTTTGAAGGCGCGAAGGAACTCCAGCCCCATCGCAACCACGGACGCATGCATGACTGGAAGCGAGCTCTCCTGTCCTTGAAGGCGAATGAAGACCGTCGCGCGCTCTGCGCTGCAGGTGCGCGCCACACGGGTTCCCCTCAGCAGAGCCGCCTCGGCTGTGGCTGTGGCACGCGCGACGCCGTTGTCAATGCGCGCTGCATGCGCGGCGTCGAGTGGGCAAAGCAGTGGAACCGTTGCGAACTGCGCAGACGATGCTTGTGCGACGCCGAGCGCGCACAGATAACCGGCGTCCTTTGGAAAAATGATGTGAGAAATGCGAAGCCGATCGGCGATCGCGCACGCATGTTGTCCGCCGGCGCCACCGAATGCGATGAGCGTATGGGTGGCTGGATCGTGCGCGTCGCGGACAGCGAGTCGCTCCATCGCATGCGCCATTCGTGCGTCAGCGATGTCGAGAAAGGCGCACAGCGGTCCGTCGAAGTTCGAGCTCCAGGCACCGGTGGGGCCAAGTGCGTCCACCGCGCGTGCGCTCGCTTCCGCATTGAGCGCAATACTCCCAACTTGTTGAGGGAGTCGGCCGAGAAGGAGGTTCACATCAGTGAGCGTGAGCGGACCACCGCGATCGATCGCGGCCGGACCTGGGAATGCGCCGGCGCTTTGAGGTCCCACGCACCTCGCGCCATCGATGAC
This sequence comes from Planctomycetia bacterium, assembly GCA_005790605.1. GTDB lineage: Bacteria > Planctomycetota > Phycisphaerae > Phycisphaerales > SM1A02 > F1-140-MAGs142. The sequence goes on from SXUI01000023.1 coordinate 38,575, forward strand.
AGAGCAGATGGATCCACCACCGGCGGCGACCGTATCGATCGCCAAGGACGGCGCAGCGACACACGCGCCTCCGACGCGACATTCTTCCCTTCGTGCGACACGGTCGCCTTCGATGCGCACAACATCCGTGCTCGTTCCTCCCATATCAAACCCGATCGCACGGGTGAGGCGATGCCGCTTTGCGACGGCGAGCATTGCGTTCGCTCCGCCCGCTGGACCAGAGAGCAGCGTGTCTCGCGCGAGAAAACTTCCTGCCGGTTGCAACACGCCTGCGCTTGTAAAGATGTGCACACCGGCTTGGTCGATGCCTTGGGCGGCACGATCGACAAACGCGCGAAGCACCGGTTCGATGGAAGCGTGCACCACGGCGGTTTGGGTTCGGGTGAGGAGCCTGCCGTGGCGAGCCAAGTCACTCGCCGCGAACGCGCGGAATCCAGCATCGCGCAGCCACGCGCACACGACTTGTTCGCGATCATGTTCGAGTGCGTGTGCAAGACTCACGACGATCGTGTGTGCGCCCTGCGCACGAAGCGCATCCGCGGCGGACAAGACTTGCTCCTTCGTCGCGCGAAGCATTCGCGGAGAAAACCCGAGCTGCGCGCTGCGCTGCGCGATGCTTCGCTCGGGAATTGATTGCACGAGGTGCGTAAGCGTGTCGCGAGGCCGCGGCACACGGGCGAAGAGATCGTCTCGCGTCTGATCTGCGATCGCCAGGAGTCCGTCGAGTCCATCCGAAACGATCACTCCCACGGGTGCGCCCTTGCGTTCGAGAAGAGCGTTCGTCCCGCGCGTGGTCGAGAGCCTGAGTTCCATCGCTGGGAGCGGCAGGCCGCGCGGAGTTGCAGTGAGCATGCGCACGCCGAGCGCCGGTGCGTCAAGTGCGAGTCCAGTTGGCCACTCGACGCGAAGCGCGCACGGCGGAACGAGGGTTGTGCCGGGGACTCGCGAAAGCGTGATGCTGTTCGCTTCGTGGCATACGATTTCACCAAGACACTCCTGCGCGAACAGGACTCTCGCTCCCGTGAAAAATCCATCATGAATGGGCACGCCGTATCGCGTGGTGATCTCGATGCGGGCGCCTTTGTGTCCGACACATTGCACGGCAAGTGAGCCGTCCGACGGGATTTTCAACCGCAACATCTGCGCGGATGGAGTCCAAGCGACGAAGTCGGTGAAGGTGCCGCCCGTATCGAGCGCGATGCGCCACGGTTCTGGGAGAGAGGAGTGGAGTCCTGCTTGAGCCACGGTCGACTATTCTGCACGGATGCTTGCTTCTCGTGTTGCCAAGTTGTGTGCTCTTCTCCTGTGTGCTGTCGCGATCGGCGGGTTCATAGGTTGCGGGAGTGGGAGTGGAAGCGGCACACCAAGTGCGCCCGCTTCGCCTACGGCTTCAGTCGCTCCCGTCACGCCGCCTATCGCGGCTCAGCCAGAAGTCGCAATCCCCGTCGCGCCGCCAGTGAAGTCGGCCGGTGAAATGCACCAGGTCACCTTGAAGGACCTCGATGGCAAGGATGTTGCGCTTGCGCAGTACGCGGGTCGACCCATGATCATTGAGATTTGGGCGACTTGGTGCGGGCCGTGCATCAAGAACCGGGCATCGTTTCATGCGGCGAAGAAGGATGTGCCGGAGCGAGTTGTGTTGCTGGCGGCGAGCGCCGACACGACGAGCGATCTTGTCAAGAATTTCTTGAAGACGCACGACTCAACCGGGCGCGAGTTGATGGCCACGCCCTCGCTCTACGCCGCGATCAAGGGACATGATCCGGGCAACACGATCCCCAAGACCGTGTATGTGGATAGCAAAGGGCATGTGATCGATGTTGCGCAGGGGATTCAGAGCGTGACTTGGATCAAAGCGATGTCGAAAAACCTGCGATGAGTGCCGTGTGGTCCATGCTTGGCGCTTGGTTCGTCGATCTCTGCTATCTCGTGGCAGCGTTGCTGTTCTCGCCTGTGTGGCTGACGCGCATGATGCGCACGGGAAAGATTCACACGGACTGGCGGGCGCGCTTTGGATTCGGCGCAACGCTTGCTCTGCCGCGAGGCAAACGGGTGTTGCTCTACGCGGTCAGCGTCGGCGAAGTGAATGCGGTGCGTGGACTCGTCGCCCAACTTGCAGCGGGTGCGGAGCCGATGGAGATCGTCATTGCTGCCCAAACGGACACAGGGTTTCGTCGAGCGAGCGAGCTCTATGGAAGCGCGCACACGGTGGTTCGGTGGCCGTTTGACTTTTCGTGCTCGATGCGACGGTTCTACACCCGCATTCAAGCGCACGCGCTCGTGCTGGTCGAACTTGAGCTCTGGCCCAACGCGACCTCGATCGCGCAATCTCGCGGGATGCCAATCGTCGTCGTGAATGGCCGACTCTCAGAGAGGTCCTTTCGCCGGTATTCGATCGCCCGACGCCTTGTGACTCGGATGTTTGCTCGCGCAACGCGGGTCTTGCCGCAGACCGAAGCATACGCGGAGCGCTTCGAATCGCTCGGCGTTGAACGATCGCGCATCACCGTGACTGGCACGATGAAATGGGATTCCATCGCGATTGAGGATACGGTCGCTGGCAGTGACGCGCTCGCTCTCGCGATGGGCATTGATCGAACTCGCCCACTCATTGTCGCTGGCAGCACCGAGCCTGGCGAGGAGCTCCTGCTCCGGGATGCGCTCCCAAGCGGTGCGCAGCTCTTGATCGCGCCACGCAAGCCAGAGTGGTTTGACGGCGTAGCGCGAAATCTCTCGCCATGCGTTCGTCGGTCACAACCGAACGCGAGCAAAGAAAAGAGCGCATGCTTCGTGCTCGACACGATTGGCGAGCTTCGCATGGCGTACTCACTCGCGGATGTCGTCGTCGTTGGTCGTTCTTTCGGCGTGTTGCATGGAAGCGATCCCATCGAACCGATCGGACTTGGGAAGGCGACGGTCATCGGGCCGCGCTGTGGCGACTTTCAGGAGTCCATGGATGCACTGCGCGCAGGGAACGGAATCGCGCAGGTCACTCGTGAGGAACTTGCAGGCGTGCTTGCGCGTTTGGTCGCTGAGTCTGACGAGCGGTCGGCGCTCGCCGCCCGCGGTCGAGCGGTCATTCGCCAACGACAAGGCGCAACCAAGGTGACCGCAGACTTGATTCGCAGCGTGCTACGCTAACGAGTATGTCCACCAACGGGAAAGTCGTCGCGGCATTTGAGGAGCTTGCGGTTCTCTCGGAGATCCTCGGAGAAAACGCGTTCAAGGTCAACGCGCTTCGTCGTTCCGCGCGCACGCTTGAGGCGCTGACAAGTGATGTGTGCGCAATGGAGAAGTCCGCGCTGCTTGCGATGGATGGGATTGGCGCATCGACTGTTGCGAAGATCCAAGAGTTCGCCGCAAGTGGCACGATGCAGGAACTCGTCGATCTACGCGCGCGAGTTCCCGCCGGGTTGACGCAACTTCTCCAGATTCAGGGGCTCGGACCCAAGACAGTGCGCGCGATGTGGACCGATCTTGGCATCGAGAATCTCGCTGCGCTCAAAGCGTCGATCGACTCAGGCGCGATCGCCAAGCTGCCGCGAATGGGTCCTAAATCGGTCGAAAATTTAAAAGAAGGCATTGCGTTCCTCGAACAGTCCCGAGGTCGGATTCGCATTGGCGAAGCGCTGCCGATCGCCGAGGCACTGGTTGCCGAACTCGGTGCGCTCCCAAGCGTCCAACGCATCGCCTATGCCGGAAGTCTGCGCCGAGGACGGGAAACGATTGGGGACATCGATGTGCTCGCCGCGAGCACCGATGCTTCCGCGCTCATGGAGAGGTTCCGGACGCGCGAGGATGTTGCGAAGGTCCTTGCGACGGGCGAAACCAAGACGAGCGTCCTCACGAAGCACGGGATCCAGATTGATCTTCGCGTCGTGCCGCTCGATCGCTTTGGTTCCGCGTGGCTCTACTTCACTGGCAGTACCGATCACAACATTCGGCTGCGTGAGCGAGCGATTTCGCAGGGCATGCGCCTGAACGAATATGGCCTGTTTCCTGCGGGCGAAGACGGCTCGATTGCCGAAGGCACGCTTCCCGTGGCAAGCGTGGAGGAAGCGGACATTCATGCTGCGCTTGGCCTGCAATGGATACCCCCGACGATGCGCGAGGATCGAGGCGAGATCGAGGCGTTTGCGATCGGAGTCGAGGCGCCATGCGTGATTCAACAGTCCGACATTCGCGCGGAACTCCATTGTCACACCGTCGCGAGTGACGGCGGCATGACGATCGACGAGATCATCGCCAACGCGCAGGCGCGTGGATTTCACACCATTGCCATCACCGACCACTCGAAGGGACAAGCGCAGGCGAACGGACTCGACGAGACTCGGTTGCTCGCGCATATTGACGCGATTCACGCCGCGCGCGCGCGATTTCCTGCGATGCAGATCTGGGCGGGGAGCGAGGTGGACATCCTCTTGGACGGCGCGCTCGATTACGACGACAAACTTCTCGCAAAGCTTGATTGGGTCGTTGCGAGTCCGCACGCAGCGCTGAAACAGGATCCTCAGCTCGCAACGGCGCGCATGCTTCGCGCCATTCGGCATCCGCTTGTTCATGTGATTGGTCATCCCACCGGACGGATCGTGAACGGCCGACCTGGGCTCGAACTCGCAATGGATGAACTCTTCGCTGCAGCAAGGGAACACAACACCGCGCTTGAAATCAACGCGCAGCATCTTCGACTTGATTTGCGAGATGCAGATGTGCGCGGCGCAGTCAATGCTGGATGCATGATCGCGATTGACTGCGATGTGCACTCAAGCGAGGACTTCGGGGAACTTCGTTACGGAGTCCTCACCGCGCAGCGCGGCTGGTTGTCCGCATCGCAGTGCCTCAACGCGATGGATGCGAAGGCGCTCAATGCGTGGCGCATGCAGAAGCGCTAGCGAGTAGCTTCGTCACGCAGGCTGATGGCACGACAGGCAGTGCAGGCTTCCAAGTCCGACGACAAGCGACCGCGCGGGAATTGGCTCGATGCGCATACCGGGCATCGCGTCAGCGAGCACTTGGCATGCAGCGTCATCGCTTGCGCCCCCAAACACTGGGACGAACACAGTGCCGTTGGCGATAAGGAAGTTCGCGTGGCTCGCGGGCAGCATGTTGCGACCGCCTGGACCAAATCTGTCAGCGGGGTAGTCGTAGAAGATTGGATCGGGAACTGGAAGCGCGATCACTTCAAATCGTTCGCCACGCTCGTCGCACGCTTGTGATAACGCGCTCCAGTTTCGCTCAAGCACCTCGTGATCCGGATGCGTCTCTGGCGCGCGCAACGCAACGATCGCGTCACGGCAGACAAAGCGCGCGATGTCATCGATGTGACCATCCGTGTCGTCGCCCTTGATGCCACCTGGCAGCCAAACGATGTTCGAAATGCCAAGCGCGTCTCGCAAGACGCGTTCGATTTCTCCCTTTGCTGCGGTTGGATTGCGATTGTCGTTCTCGAGGCACTGCATGGTCGTCAGGACGGTGCCCGTCCCATTCACATCAATCGAGCCGCCTTCAAGCACGAAGGAGTGATGCCACATCGGCACGCGCCAGCGAGTGGAGATGTGCGAGGGAACGGCATCGTCGAGCGTGCGCGCTTCGTACTTGTCACCCCAGCCGTTGAATCGGAAGGAGTTGCCCGCGACTGCGCCGGTTGTCTGATGCTTGACGAAGATCGGCCCGAAGTCGCGAATCCAACTGTCATTCGTGGGAATGTCGAGTGCGCCGCAATCCCGCACCTCGACGACTTCTGAAAGTTTCTTGCGCCAGTGCTCCCACTCGGTTTGCGCCTGCTTCAGGCAGTTGGGCCAAGTCTCTTCGTTGTGCGGCCTCACGAGCCACACGCACGCGAGCGCATCCCACTCGGCGGGCATGCGATAGCCAAGAGCGGCAGGGGATTGCGAAAGCACGAGGGAGGCATCGGGCATGATCAGTCGTTCCATCGCTGCAGCAGTCCTTGATAGGCATCGATGCGGCGGTCACGCAGAAAGGGCCAACCACGGCGGAGCTCCTCGATCGCGTTGAGTTGAAGTGTGCACACGAGGACTTCTTCCTTGTCAGTGCTTCCTTCGGCGATCACTTGACCGGATGGATCGCACACGATGCTCGTGCCCCAGAAGCGCAATTCGTCTTCCACGCCCACACGATTGACTGCAATCACGAAACAGCCGTTTGCAATCGCGTGCGCCTTGTGCATCGTGATCCACGCTTCGCGCTGCGCCTTCGCGTCGCTCGGTGTTTCGCCGTGATACCAACCGATCGCGGTTGGGTAGCAAATGAGTTCCGCGCCCTTGAGCGCGGTGAGCCGCGCGGCTTCCGGGTACCACTGATCCCAGCACACGAGCATGCCACAAATGGCCTTTGTTCCCTGCACAACCTGCCAACCCAGAGCGCCGGGGGTGAAGTAGTACTTCTCGCTGAAGCGCGGATCGT
>SXUI01000024.1 GCA_005790605.1 Planctomycetia bacterium
CAACGGTGGGCAGGTCTATATGGATGGCGCGAACTTTAACGCGCTAGTTGGGATCGGGCGACCGGCGGAGTACGGCGCCGACGTGATGCATGTGAATTTACATAAAACGTTTGCGATACCCCATGGCGGTGGTGGCCCCGGCATGGGTCCGATCGGCGTGGCTTCGCACTTGAAGGAGTTCCTGCCCGGCCACCCAGTCATGCGACCGAATTCCGCGGGCCGCCACGCGATTGGACCAGTCTCCTCCGCTCCGTATGGAAGCGCGTCCATCCTTCCGATCCCTTGGATGTACATCGCGATGATGGGCGCCGACGGTCTACGCAAGTGCACCGAGATGGCGATTCTGAATGCCAACTACATGGCTGCGAGACTTCGGCCGCACTACACGATCGTGTACTCGAACAATCACGGACTTTGCGCACACGAGTTCATCCTCGACTTCCGGCCGTTCGAAAAGAGCGCGGGCATCAAGATCGATGATGTCGCCAAGCGACTCATGGATTACGGATTCCACGCGCCAACGATGAGTTGGCCTGTTCCAGGCACACTCATGATCGAACCGACGGAGAGCGAGGCGAAGGCAGAGCTCGATCGATTCTGCGACACGCTCATCGCGATCCGTGCAGAAATCCGCGAGATCGAAGAGGGCAAGGCTCCGCGTGACGACAATGTGCTCAAGCATGCGCCGCACACGGTCGCTGCCGTCAGCGCATCACAATGGACGCACCCCTACTCGCGTGAAAACGCCGCGTACCCCGCCCCTTGGCTCAAGGACTTCAAGTTCTGGCCCGCGGTCGGCCGCGTTGACAATCCATATGGTGATCGCAACCTCGTGTGCGCATGCGAACCCGTCAGCGCATACACCTGACGCGCATCTTGGAAGCGCACGAGCGTTGCGCGCATTGGCACGCGCGATCGATCAAGGCTGCGGCGGCCGAATGGCTTCGTGAGGTTCCGCCTTGAGTTGTTCAACCTTCCATGCAGGAAGTTTGAATTCCCAATCCTTGTGCTCGGCGTCCCACGCAGCCCAATCAGGGATCTGCGGATCGCCTGCGTACTTGTACTTCGCGTTCACATCGCCGTTGAGTCCCGCATCGCGAGCCGGCGCATCTGCATGGAGCGTCACTTCAAATCGCGCCCACATCGCGCTGCCTTCGGTCACGCAGTGCACGACGAGTTTGGCGCGAAGCGAATCGAACACAAGCGTTTTCGTCTGTGCGTCCGCGCCCACTGCGGTGGCTGGTCGACGCACATCATCGAACTCCAACCGCGAAAGCCAGGATGGGAACACAGACTCTGCTTCATGGAGGCGCTCAGGCGTCCAGTATTCCTTGGACGCGTCGTCCACTGTCGCCTTCCATTGAGTCCCGTAGACCTCCCGAGAGAGCGCGAGACCACCGATCTCCACCGCATGCACTTCACTTGAAGGCAGCGACAAGAGTGTCGCGGACATCCAACGCTGTGGTTCGGTATCGATGGTGACCGACCCGCGACAGCGCCAGCACTGATCCTCACTCAATCGCCGAACATATTGCATGCGTGGACTCGCGCGTTCCTGACCGATCACATACTCCGCGAACGGCGCTGCTGCATCGTCCGCTGCAGGCGTGTCGAACAGTCGCACAAGCGCACCAATCGATGCCGTGGCTGCCGGCCAGGCAAGACCAAGTTCGCCAAACTTCTCGCGCTTCGAAGTCATCGCGGCGTCCATTTCTAACGACGCGAGTCCATTGACAAGACCTGCGACCTGCGCGGTGAGCGCGGGATAGCCGCCACTGGTGGCCACACTCCAAGTTCCGTCTGCAGTTCGCGTCAGCGTGATGTGCTCGTCACCGCGCTCGAGTTCAATCCGCGTCATCGATGCTGCTCGCTGCGTGAGTTCGGAAGCGAACACGCCGCCAACCTCCGCGTCGTCTTGCGACTTCCCAAGCGTCAAGAGGTACGCGCTCGCTGCAAGCGTCACGACGAGCACGATGATGACGGTGATTTTCCCTTTCATGCGCCACCTCCCTGCGCCGCTTCAACATGCATGCGCTGTCGCCGCCAACGCAAGAGCGCCCAGGCGGTCAAGACCACCGCAACCGCCGCGGGCCAAAGCACCACATGCAACAGCATGAGGCGTCGACCGAGCGCGTCAATCTCCTCGCGCATGGAAAATTGCACATCGCGCAACTCTCGCTTGGCCGCAAGCACTTTGACTTCGAGTGCTTTGAGCTCCTCCGCCTGTTCGGGCGAAAGCGTGATCATGCCCTGTGGCGCTTGATCCACACCTTCACCCTTGAGTCGCTGCAGATCGGCAATCTTGAATTCGGTCTTCTGAATGTCGCTTCGGAGCGCCGCCTCCCGTTTCAGGTAACGCGCTTCAGCAGCCTTGCGAATCATCCCTACCTGCGTGAACGGTCGGCGGAAATCACCGCGCGCGCGCAACTCGGCGAGCGTTGAGGAGCCACTCATCTGCTCGATCATGTTGATCACGAGCGCGCCGTTGTCGGCGATCGTCCGCATGCCTTGCTCGGATGCCTGCACCCAGGTGCGGTCACTCAAGAGATCGGCATCCGCGATGACGAGCAGGTTCGCCGTCCCCTTCGCCCGCTGACCAGTCGCGTCAGGAAATGCACTCTCGAGCGGGCCACGCACTCGCGCGACGATCGTCCGAGCAACATCATCGCCCACGAAGTCGCGGATCAGCTGATCCGCCGAACCGAAATAGCCCAACTTCATCGGCTGAAGTAACTGCGAGTCCTTCGTGGTGAAGACCATGGGCTCGATCGTCGTCGTTGCATTCGGCGCCATTTCGATCGAACCCGCACTCATGATGTTCAAGGTCGAGAGCGGCGAAGTCACTGGATCCTTCGTCGAGAGATTCTCCTTGCGTAACGAAAGCCACACGGGATAGTCCAAGTCCATGACGACGCCCGCTGGCGTACGCGACTGGATGTGCGTTGAAGTGCCGCGATCGGCCACGACCATGTGCCCACCATTGTTCGTATCGATGGGGAACTGCAGTCCCCACGATGCGAGTAATGGACCAACATCAAAGTCGCTCCCCGTTCCGGTGTCACCAGCCTTCTCTGCGTTCGGATCCGTTTCGCACCATGGATCGATGAACACCATCGTGGGCTTTCCACTCAAGACCCAACCGTCAACGGCGCGGAGTGTCTCCTCAGCGAGCTTCCGGGGCTGCACAACGATGAGCACGCCAAGGTCCGACGGAATCTCCGCCGCCGTGGGTGGCACGGGCGTGAAGTCAAACAACTGTTGCAGTTGTTGGACGATGACGGGTTCGCCGCTTGGTGCCTGTGGATTCCGCGGATCGAAGGGCGGCGCTGGAATCGTCGAGAGCCATCCGATCTTGACTTTCGCGTCGCGTCCAATTGTCAAGATTCTCCGAGCGATTTCATACTCCAGAAACGGCTCCTGCTCCGGTGCTAGGTATGGAATGACCTCGGTTCGATCTGTCGTGCCGCGCACGACGAGACCGAGCGTGAGCGTCCGACCAGTCCCGTCTACTTGCAGCGGCGAAAGACCAACCGATCGAGCGATCTCTTCCGCTTCAGAAAATGGCTGTGGATCGATCTCGCGCAGTCGTAAGCGACCGTCTGATGCTGCGCAAATCTCAACGAGGAACTCGCGAACACGCTGCGCGTACGCGCGAAGTTGCGGCGTGTCAGCGCCTTGCTCCGCGGTCCAGAACAATTCCAGTTGCACTGGCTCGTCGAGCGCTGCGACAAGTTTCTCCATGCCGGGAGAAACGCTGTAGAGGCGCTCCTGCGTCAGGTCAATCCGCGCGCCTCGCAGTACCGACCACAGCACGACATTGATCGCAGCAAACCCAAAGATGGTCGCGACGATTGCGAAAAGTGTGAAATTGCGTTTGTCAGCACGAGCCATAGGAACTTTCAACGCTTCAACTGCACGCCGGGCGCGAATCTCAGTCGCTCTTCTTCCAATCAATGACGGTGGTGTTCAACCAGAGGAACAGAGCAATCCCAAGTCCAAAGTAGAGCACATCACGCAAGTCGATGACGCCGCGCATCAACGCATCAAAGTGCGTCAACGCACTCGTCGACGCAAGCGCTTCGATGACGCCATTGGGCACGAACGCTCGCGCGACATCGAGCGCCGCGGGATAGCCAAGAAGCAGAATGATGAAGCAGACCGCCACACTCAACACGAAAGCGATCACCTGATTCTTCGTCGACGCACTAATGAGCGCGCCGATGGAGAGCATGAAGCCCGCGAGCAGAATCGTCGCGAGGTACCCGCTCGCCAGCGCTCCGTGATCCGGATCGCCGAGCCATGAGACGGTGACCCAGAAGGGAAGGGTCAAGAGGACGGCGACGATCGCGAATGCCCACGCGGCGAAAAACTTCCCGAGCACGAGGTCGCTGAGCGCCAACGGAAGCGTGACAAGGAGTTCGATGGTGCCTGTGCGGCGCTCATCCGCCCACAACCGCATCGAGACCGCGGGCAGAATCAAGAGAAACAGCCACGGCACGAATTGAAAGAATGGGCGTAGGTCTGCTTGGTCGCGCTCGTACAGCGAACCGATGTTGAAGGTGAAGAGCCCCGCGAGGAAGAGAAAAATGACGAGGAAAACGGCCGCGAGGGGTGTCGCGAAGTACGCCCGAAACTCGCGGCGAAAAACGAGATGGATGCGCGCGCATCGTCCGAGGGTCGGTGCAGAGGCGTTCATCGCTTCGGTCCTCGGGAGCGACGAGCCGCTTCGCGAATCCCATCGCCTGTCGTCAGCATGCGAAACACATGATCCATGCGATTCTTGGTGATATGGACTGGAGCTTTCGACTCCAGCTCCGCTGGTGTTCCGTCAAAGACCACGCTGCCTTGATTGATGATGATCGCGCGCGTACAGACCGCCTCGACCTCTTCGAGAATGTGTGTGGAAAGAACCACCGCTCGATCGCGGCCGAGCTCACGAATCAGGCACCGAACTTCGTGCTTCTGGTTCGGATCGAGACCATCCGTGGGTTCATCGAGAATCAGCACCCGAGGATCGTGCATCAGCGCCTGCGCAAGCCCAGTGCGCCGCTTGTAACCCTTTGACAGTGTTTCGAAACTCTTCCGGCGCACACCCTGCAGATGGACGCGCTCAATCACCTGCTCGACGCGGGCACGCGCATCCGATCCCGCATACCCCCGCGCTGATGCGACGAAGGAAAGAAACTCCTCCACCGTCATCTCTGGATACGCAGGTGCTCCTTCAGGGAGATAGCCGAAGGTCCGCTTCGCCTCAATCGGATGCGTGAGCAGATTGATGCCGCACAGCGCAATCGCGCCGGCCGTCGGTTCAAGAAAGCCCGTCACCATGCGCATGGACGTGCTCTTTCCTGCGCCATTGGGCCCGAGGAAACCGAGCACCTCACCCGCGCGCACTCGAAGGTCGATGCCACGCACTGCGTAGGTGTCGCCAAATCGCTTCTCAAGCCCTGTTGCGACAAGGAGCTCTTCACCACTGCTCGTTGCATGCTCCTTCTCTTTCATCATTCGACAGCACTCCTCGAGAGACCTTCTGCAATCTACCGTGTCGTCGCGTGCGTTGCCCGCACGCCGATCAGAAGCCCGAGCACGCCGATCGCGAGAAGTATGCAAAGTGGCACGACCTGCTCCGCAAACGGCGTGTCTCGCCAGAACGGACCTTCGATTGCGGAAACCGCCCAACGAAACGGGCTCGCCATGCTCAGCGTCTTGAAGAGTGGCGGCATGAGGAAGAGCGGAAGGGATCCTCCGCCAATGATCGCGAGCAGAAGCAGTGCACCGCGACCCGCGCCCTGCGCTTGTGCTTCCGTTCGACACGCACCCGCGATAAGCATGGCGATTCCGCTGAACGCGAACGCGGCCGCAACAAACGCGAGCAAGAGATGAGCGGGTTGCTGTACATGCGAGCCAAACGCGAACACCGTCAATGCGAGGAGGACGAGTTGCACGAGAAGCGCAGTGATGAAGCACGCGACCCCCTTGCCCGCGAGGATCTGACCGCGCGTGATCGGCGCGAGTCGAAGTCGGTCAAGCGTGCCTCGAACGCGTTCACTGACGAGTGATGTTGCGAATGCCATCACGCAACCAGCCAATCCCCACACGATGCCTTGCGGGAAACTGACATCAAATGAGTCTCGCGGACCGCCCTTGCGCGCGGCGAGCTCTTCAACCTTGATGGAGACCGGCGACCAGTTTCCCGTCGCGCTCCCCGGCTCCGTCGTGTCCGTCGAAGTTTGTGGCGCGCCCTGCAGGGAACTCGAAAACGCGCCGCCCGCGGCGATCAGTGCACCCGCGGCAAGTTTCTGCGTTGGAGAGAGATCGGTTGCCTCCGCCACCGATGCGCGAGCGCCCGCCATGAGTTGCGCCATCGACTCTGGGTTGGTGAACATCTTGGGAAACTGACGAAACGCGAGTTCGTTCAGCTTGCCTTGAATGAGACCAACTTCCGCGCGGCGCGATGGATCAACGATCGCTTCGATCGGGATGCCGCCTCCGCTGAAAATGCCAGCAGCGCCATCGCGCATGGAGGCTGGAAGAATGATCGCCGCCGTCACTTTGCCCGCGCGCACGAGGTCTTCCGCAAGTGTTCGCTCGGCAACACGCGTGACTTCGAAGGCTTCGTCAGCAAGGAGATCCTGCGCAATGCCCTGCGCAAGTGTGGAGTTGCCCTCCACAACGAGCGCGAGATCGATCTTGCTTCCGCCATCACTTCCACCCGCGAAGATGAATCCAAAGAAAGTTGCGAGAAGCATCGGAAAAACAAAGGTGAAGAACATCTCGCCCTTGTCACGGAACATGAGGCGGAGGTCTTTCCACGCGATAGCGAACATGGCGTTCATTCGCGCAAGCTCCTCCCTGTAAGTTTGAGGAACACCGACTCAAGGTCTGGCTGCTCGACACGAACACCGTGCACGCTTCCGCTTGAAAGCTGCCGCGCGACTTCGCCTGCCGGATCGCTCGTTTCGATGCGAACTTCGACGCCGTCTTGCACGACAACCACCACACTCAAGCCGCCATGACGAGCGATGAGCTCACGCGGTGTTCCGATGTCAAGCAATCGACCGTGATCCACAATGCCAACCCGGTGGCACACTTTCGCCGCTTCCTCCATGTAGTGCGTCGTGTACACAATCGTCTTCCCTTGCGCCGCGAGCACCCGCACAAGTTCGAGGATGCGATTGCGGCTCTGTGGATCGACGCCCGCCGTTGGCTCATCAAGTAAGAGCAGTTGCGGGTCATGGACAAGCGCAGCGGCGAGATTGAGCCGCCGTTTCATCCCGCCGGAAAATGTGGAGACGCGACTGCTCGCGCGAGTATCGAGTTCTACCAGACACAACAACTCATCCGCGCGCGCAGTTGCGTGAGGAACGCCATAGAGCGATGCGAAAAAGAGGAGGTTCTCACGGGCTGTGAGTCCGCCGTAGAGCGTGATTTCCTGTGGGGCAAGCCCCAAGTGCCGACGCACACTCGGTTGCGCAGGCGATCCAAGAGAGAGGAGATCAACCTCGCCGCTGCTCGGACTCACAAGGCCTGTCGCGATCGAAATCGTCGTCGACTTCCCTGCGCCGTTGGGTCCTAGCAACCCAAAGATCTCGCCCGCGCGAATCTCAAGTGAGAGCGACTCAACAGCGACGATTGCTCCGAAGGACTTGCGGATGTTGCGAAGCGTGAGCACGACGCGAGGCAGGGTAACGCGATCTCGAGAGTGGTACGCTCGTAACGCCATGCAATCCCTTTCGCGCCTCGCGTTCCTTGTCCTCCTCCTGCCGACCGCCGCGATCGCGCAAGTGGATTCTGTTGTGCCGCCCACGACGCAACCCGTAGGGAAACTCAGCGCGAATTGCTACTACACCCCAGCCAACCAAAGGCTCACACCGCTCGGTACGCAAGTTTCGTTACCTGGCATGCGGCCGCAAGTGCTCGCGCTGAGTCCCGATGGAAAACGGCTGATCACCGCCGGAAAGACGCACGAGATCTTGGTGATCGATCCAATCACAGGCGCGATCCTCCAGCGCGTTCCCCTCCCATCCGACGCGCAACGAGCGACGCTTCCTGACGAATCGTCGCCACGGTTTTTGAGCCCCGACAAAGACGGGCAGGTGAGTTACACGGGGTTAGTCTTCTCGCCGGATGGACATCGCATCTACCTTTCCAATGTCGATGGGAGCATCAAGGTCTTTGAGGTGACGGAGAGTGAAGGTGTCGTCGGTCGTTTCTCGATCCCCCTGCCCAATGCCTCTGCGCCTCGTCGAAAGGAGGAGATTCCCGCGGGACTCGCGATCTCGGCAGACGGTGAACGACTGTATGTTTGTGGAAATCTCTCGAACCGTTTGCTTGAGATCTCGACGACCACAGGCAAACCGCTTCGCGGTTGGGATGTTGGAGTCGCGCCCTTTGATGTGGTGCTCTTGGGCGAGAAGGCGTTCGTCAGTAACTGGGGTGGACGGCGTCCAGTCGCGGGTGATCTCACTGGACCCGCGGGTCGCGGAACGACGGTGCGCGTTGATCCGACCCTGCATGTCGCGAGTGAAGGTTCTGTCAGCGTCATTGATCTCACGAGCGCGAACGAAGTTCGCGAGGTCGTCACAGGCATGCATGCGAGTGCGCTCGCGGTTTCGCCCGATCAGAAGTACCTCGTCGTCGCGAACACCTCGGCTGACACGCTCAGTGTGATTGATGTCGCAACACTCGCCATCAAGGAAACGATTTGGATGCGCCAGAATCCAGCGGATCTGTTCGGCGCACAGCCGACCGCACTCACATTCGACGCGACCGGTGAAACGCTCTTCGTGTGTAACGCTGGGCAAAATGCGATTGCTGAAGTTGACTTCGAACCCGGGGAATCGAAGCTGCGAGGTTTGATGCCGGTCGGTTGGTTTCCAGGCGCGATCGTCATCGCGAAGTCACCGTCGCAGGAGACCATCTGCGTCGCAAACATCAAAGGCATTGGGTCCACGAAAGAGTTCAAGAGCGGCGAGAAGATCGAGTTGCAGTCACGACAGTACTTCGGCACGCTCTCGCTTCTCGCGCGGCCTTCACGCGATGATCTCCCCGCGCTTTCCCAAATCGCGCTCGACAACATGCGGTATGGACTCATCGCCGAAGCAAAGTTGCCCGCGCGACCGGAGCAACCCAAGCGCGCGATCCCAGAGCGCGTGGGCGAGCCCAGTCACTTCAATCATGTCATCTACATCATCAAAGAGAACCGAACCTACGACCAAGTCTTTGGCGACATCCCAGGCGCGAATGGAGATCCGTCGCTCTGTGTCTTTGGCGACGCGGTCACCCCGAACTTGCACAAGCTGGTGAAAGACTTCGTGCTGCTCGACAACACCTATTGCTCGGGCATTCTGAGCGCGGATGGACATCAGTGGGCGGATGCGGGCCTCGTCACAGATTATGTCGAGCGATCCTTCGCAGGCTTCCCTCGAAGTTACCCGGATGGCATGGAACTCGACGGAGCGGATGCGCTCGCGTACTCACCAGCGGGGTTCATCTGGGACAATGTGCTCGCGCAAGGCAAGACCCTGCGCGTCTTTGGTGAGTTTGCGATTACGAGTAAGCGTTGGAAGGATCCTCTGCGCAAAGAGAAAATCACAGCGCATGACTGTTGGGTGGACTACACCGCAAACAGCGGCGCGATCATTGTTGAAAGTGTGCCGACCATCGAATCGCTCCGTCCGCATCTCTGGGCCAGCGCGCCCGGCTGGGATCCGGATGTGCCTGATGTCTGGCGAACACGAGAGTTCATTACCGCCCTGCGTCAGTTTGAAGCGGAGGGCGCGATGCCGAACTTTATCGTGATCTGTTTACCGAACGATCACACCAGTGGAACTTCCGCGGGAATGCCAACACCTGCGGCGTCGGTTGCCGACAATGACCTCGCCGTCGGACAACTCATCGAGGCCGTGAGCCACAGCGCGTTCTGGAAAGACACCTGCATCTTTGCGATCGAAGATGATCCACAGGCTGGTTGGGATCATGTAAGCGGCTTTCGGACGACCGCCTTTGTTGCCAGTCCCTACACGAAGCGCGGCGCGGTTGTGAGCACGCAATACAACCAAACGAGCTTGCTCCGAACGATGGAGTTAATCCTCGGCCTGCCGCCGATGAATCAATTCGATGCGACAGCAACGCCGATGCGAGAGTGCTTTACGGAGACGCCAGACTTCACTCCGTTCACCGCGCTCCCCAACACGGTGCAACTCGATCTGTTGAACCCCACACCGCAAGCGATCCTCGATCCACTCCTTCGCGAACATGCGGTTGCCTCCGCGCAGTTGCCACTCGACAAACTCGACCAGTGCCCCGAAGACTTGCTCAATCGCATCCTCTGGCATGCGATGAAGGGATCATCTGCTCCCTACCCCGCATGGGCTGTCACGATGGATGCAGAGGAGGAGGCTGAGGAAGAAGCGGAAGCGCGCAAGGCCGCGCAGGCTGAATGACGGGGACGTGAGGCTCGAGACGCGCGGCGATTCGACTGCGCTCAGACCCAACTCAAGAGCAAGCGCGTGAGTCCGAGGAACACGAGGAAGCTCACTGAGTCTGTAAACATCGTGAGAAAGATCGTCGACGCAGTTGCAGGGTCTGCGCCGAGTCGTCGGACGACAAGCGGCAACGACGCACCAACTGTCGTGCCGATCGTGAGCGCAATCGTCATGGACGTTCCAATGATTGCGCCGAGATGAAGCGCGTGGATCTCTGCGTTCTGCCAGAAGAAGTGATGGAGTGTCGCGACGATGCCGCCGACAAGCACGCCACAAGTAAACCCATTCAGTAAGCCCACCATCGCCTCGCGGCGAACGATGCTCAACGCGGCGCCAGGACGAACTTCGTCAAGCACAATGCCACGAAGCGTCACAGCAAGAGACTGTTGTCCCGCGTTTCCAGATTGATTCGCGATGAGCGGCATAAGCGCCGCGAGCACCGCGATCGAGCCGATGAGATCATCAAAGAGCAGCACGACTCCCGCAGCGATCGAACTCGTGAACAGATTCAGAATGAGCCACGGGAAACGACCTCGCCACTTCTCGCCAACCGTTGAGAACACGGCCTCTTCGCGACCAGCACCGACCATCTTCTGCGCATCTTCGGTGCTCTCTTGTCGGATGATGTCGACGACATCGTCGACGGTGATGATGCCGAGCAATCGATCCGTTGCATCCACCACGGGCAAGACGAGGTAGTCATACTTTTCAAACTCGCGTGCCACATCCTCCTTGGCGAGTTCATGCGGCACTGCATCGACCGGTCGATCGCAAACATCAATCACCTTCTGCGCAGACTCGGCGAGAAGCAAGCGCTTCATCGTGACACGACCCTGCAATCGGCCTCGCCAATCGACGACGAAGACATAAATCCACTCTTCTTCGGTCTCTGACTTCCGAATCGCTTCCACCGCCTGCGCCACGGTCATCGTGTCGCGCACCGCGAGGTAGTCGGTCGTCATGATGCCGCCAGCAGACTCCTCATCAAAGGAGAGCAGCTCGCGCATCTTGACCGCTTCAACCTTGCCAAGCGTTCCGAGCAGTTTGTCGCGGTAGTCGTCCGGGAGATTTTGCAGCAGGTCGGTCGCGTCATCGGGCGCCATCTCCTCGATGAGCGTTCCTGCGTAACTCGGATCTTCCTCAATCAGGTCTTCAAGCACACCAACGGCGAGCGATGGATGCATGTGCGCGAGCGCCTCTGCGGCGCTCTCTGTTTCCATCTCCTCGATGACTTCGGCGGCCTGCACGATGCCAAGCCCCTCGAGCGTGTCCGCAGCGTCAGGCGCCTCTTGCGCTTCAACAGCATCCGCAAACACTGGCACATCAATCGAACTCTCGAGCAACTCAGCCACTCGCTCGTCCTGCTCGCTGTCCTCGACTGGATTTTCGACCCGACTTTCCTCGCCCGCAGTCGCGCCGTCTTGCTCGAGAGGCACGGCAGAACCCATCGATGAAATCGATGCCTCGTCGTGTGGTTTCCGTTCAGGATCAAGGGGCACAGCGCGAGTGTACGATCGAACAGGCATGTCCTCCACCCCGAACCCCATCATCATTGACGACGCCGCAGATCCGCGGCTCGAGGTGTTTCGTGCGGTGCGCGATCGAGACCTCAAAGCGCGACTCGGATCAGACACACGGGGTGGACGGTTTCTCGCAGAATCACCGCTCGTCGTCGAGCGCATACTCACTCGCACGACTGTGGTCGAGTCACTGCTGTGTGACGAAATGCACGCCCTGCGTTATGCACAAATCAGCGGGGGAACGCCGGTCTATGCGGCGACGCGCGAGACGCTCGATGCGGTGACGGGGTACCAGTTTCATCGCGGCGTCATCGCATCGTGCCGACGCCCTGATCCCTCCACGATGACGCTTGACCGCGTCATGCCGAGCGGCCGCGACCCTTTGACGGTGCTGCTTCTCGACGGCATCAACAACATTGACAACATGGGTCAGCTCTATCGCAACGCCGCCGCGTTCGGCGTCGGTGTCGTGGTTTTGAGTCCTGACTGCCACGACCACCTCTACCGCAAGACCGTGCGCGTCTCGATCGGATACTCCGCGACCCTCCCAACCGTCATCAGCCAGGACTGGTCATCAGATCTCTCGCGGCTCCGCGATGAGTTTGGTCTCTCCCTTGTTGGCGCAGATGCGGGCGCGGCGTCTGTTTCGATCTCCTCTGTGCCGCCCTGTCCGCGCGTCGGTGTCATCATGGGGAATGAATTCAACGGAATTGGCGCGATCGCCCGCTCCCATGTGCACGCCATCGTCCGGATTCCAATGGCCGAGGGTGTCGATAGCCTGAATGTCGCGACTGCGTCAAGCATTTGCTTGCATCGACTCAGTTCCGCCAAGCTTCACTAGCTATTCTCTCGCTTCCCCATCGAAAGCATGCTCGCGCCCGATCCGACAACCTCTCTCGCGATGAATCTCGATCAACGATTCACGCTTCCATTCGTCCATCGGATTCGGTTCACGCGCCATGTTGCATCTCTGCAGAACTCCGCGCTCGCGGACATCTTCGCTGATGATGCAACTGCGTCGAGCCGACGCGCGGTTCTTGTGATTGATCGCGGTCTGCATGAGGCCGCTCCCTCACTCGCCCAAGACCTCGTGAAGTACGCCCAAACGCATGCGGCTCAGGTTCCTGTGCCAAACGAGGTTCTCGTCGTCGACGGCGGCGAACGAGCCAAGTGCGACATGCGAACGGTCGATGCGGTGCTCGCGCTCATCGAGCGTTGCAAGATCTGCCGGAAGTCAACGGTGTTCGTCGCGGGTGGTGGCGCGGTCATCGACGCCGTGGGATTTGCGACGACGATCGCGCACCGCGGCGTTCGCCTCGTTCGACTTCCATCGACCACACTCGCGCAAGATGATGGCGCGATGGGCGTGAAGAACGGAATCAACGCCTTCGGTAAAAAGAACTTCACTGGTGCTTTCGCAGTGCCTTGGGCGGTGCTCTGTGATCTTGAACTACTTCGAACTCTTCCAATCTCCGCGTTCCGAAGCGGATTCAGCGAAGCAGTGAAAATCGCGCTCCTCAAGGATCCGAGTTTCTTTCACGCCATCGAGGCAAGCGCGGCACAGATCGCAGAGCACGATCTTGAAGCGGCGAGTCCCGTGATTCAACGCTCTGCTGCACTCCACGTGCAGCACATCGCTCTTGGTGGCGATCCTTTCGAACTGCATGAAGCGCGGCCCCTCGATTTCGGGCACTGGGCCGCGCACCGCCTCGAAGCGCTCAGCGAATACACGATCTCGCATGGAGACGCGGTCGCGCTTGGTCTTCTCATCGATTGTCGGTACTCCGTCCTTCAGGGTTGGTTAAGCCAGGCGGACTTCACCCGCATCGAAGGCGTCCTTGCCGCGCTGCGGTTGCCACTGTCGCATCCACTCCTCAAGGACCACGCAGCGATGCTCGTTGGTCTTGAGCAATTCCGAGAGCATCTCGGCGGCACACTTACCATCACGATGTTGCGGGCCATCGGTGTGGGCCATGAGGTTCATGCGATCGACGCTCGACTCTTGCAGAACGCAATCGCGCAAACTGCGGGCTGAGAGGCGTCTCAAGATCCTTCGCGGCACGGATAGAATCGCGCGCTATGGCTCCCGCACCAGTGCTTCTCTCTAAGCGCGCGCTCATCGACCGCTCGTACCTTGAGCATCGCGCGAAGCTTCTCGATCTTGCCGCATTTCTTGATCGCGTCGAACGCGCCCAAGGCGACGGCGCGGATGACTTTCGTATGCGCGCCTTGCGTGAGTGTTGCGCAATGCTCATCGACACGAAGCCTAACCGTGCGCAACGCGTGCTCGAACTTCTCTCCGACCAATCGCGCGAACCGATTGCGCACGCCGGAACGAAGGGCGCAACTGGCGCCGTACCTCCAACGGCAAGCGGTGCACGCTGATGTACATCGATCCACACATTCACATGGTCAGTCGGACCACCGATGACTATCAGCGCATGGCGCTGGCTGGTTGCGTGGCCATTACGGAACCAGCATTCTGGGCGGGGTACGACCGCTCATCCCCGCAAGGGTTTCAGGATTACTTCCGACAATTGACGGACACCGAGCCCAAGCGCGCGGCGCAGTATGGGATTCGACATCACACTTGGCTTTGCATCAATCCAAAGGAAGCCGAAGATCCCGTGTTCGCGCACGAAGTCATCGCGCTCATTCCGAGTTTCCTTGCGTGTGAAAGCGTGTTAGGCATCGGCGAGATCGGGCTCAACAAGAACTCGCGCAATGAGATTGAGATTCTTGAAGCGCATCTTGAACTTGCGGCCAAGCATGATCTCATGGTGCTCGTCCATACACCGCACCTCGAAGACAAGCTCAAGGGACCGCGCCTGATCATGGACGCGATCCGCAATCAAGGGAAACTCGACCCCGGACGCGTGCTCATCGATCATGTCGAGGAGCACACCGTAGGCATCGTGCTTGAGCGCGGGTTCTGGGCAGGCATGACCCTCTATCCCGACACGAAGTGCACACCGCAGCGCGCGGTTGACATCTTTGAGATGCACGGGACCGAGCGACTCTGGATCAATTCCGCTGGTGACTGGGGACAGAGCGATCCATTAGCGGTGCCAAAGGCGCAACTTGAGATGCGCGCCCGAGGACATACGGAAGCCAGCATTCGAAAAGTCAGCTTCGACAACCCTCTCGCGTTCCTTTCGCAATCAGGCCGATTCAAGACCGCCTGACATCTGCATGACAATCGTGACTCCACATCCTCGCCGCGCCCTCGCACTTGTTGCGATGACCGGATCACTCTCGATGATCATGCTCGATGTGACGGTGATGGGTGTTGCGTTGCCAAGCGTCCGTGAGTCACTTGCGATGACGCCGGCGCAGACGCAGTGGGCCGTTAATGGGTATGTCCTTGCACTCGCGAGTGCGGTGGGCTTGTTCGGAAAACTTGGCGATGTCATCGGCCGCGCTCGCGCGTTTTTGTTGGGAGTGATTCTGTTCGCTTTTTCCTCTGCGATGGTTGGCGCTGCACCGACCGCGGAGTCGCTCATCCTTTGGCGCGTCGTACAAGGACTCGGTGCCGCGCTCATGCAACCTGCGTCCGCGGCGATGGTGACGAGTCTGTATCGAGACGGCGAACGAGGCCGAGCGATGGGCATCTACGCCGGCATCTCTATGGCGTTTCTTGCCATCGGTCCGATTCTCGGCGGGCTGATGGTGCAGTGGCTCAGTTGGCGATGGTGCTTCTATCTCAACTTGCCCATCGCATGCGCGGCAATTGCGCTGACTCTCGCTGCGAAACCTCCGAAGTTTCCGCGCCAAACACTTTCGATCGACTTCGTTGGCGCCTGCTTGCTGCTGCTCGGGCTCCCCGCATTCGTCGCGGGCGTCCAACTCTCGGCCACGCGCGGCTGGATGGACACGCTCGTTGCCCCGATGGTGCGTGGAGGCGCGGCGCTTGGTTCGGCGTTCATCCTGTGGGAACTCCGACACCCTGCACCGCTGATTCGCGTGGCACTTCTGCGCGATCGCGGATTTCTTGCCGATGCGCTGGTACTCCTCGTCGTGCAGTTTGCGATGACGGGACTCATCATTCAGCAGTCGCTCTACGCGCAGTCTGTGCTCGGGTTCACCCCGGCACTTGCGGGTGCCTCGTTGATGCCGATGATGCTGCCCATCTTTTTCGTCATTGGTCGCGCTGGAAAGCTGTACGACAAAATTGGTGTGCGCGTGCCATCCATCATTGGGCTTGCACTGGCGTCGCTCGGCATGGCCACCATGACACTCGGCATCTGGTTACGAAGCTACCTCATTCTTGCGATTGGCATGGCGATCTTTGGCGCCGGCATCGGCATGACCATGAGTCCAACGAATACAGACGCCCTCTCTCGAGTGCGCATCGAAGAGCGCGGTGAGGCGAGTGGCGTGATTCAAACTTTTCGGCAGGTCGGTGGAACAACTGGGCTCGCCGTGCTCATGACGGTTTCGACGCTCGCGATGCAAGCGTGCCCCCTTCCGCCACAGATTGCGTCAGACCCCACCCTTCCGGGGCTTGTGCTCCGTGCCGCTGAAGGCGACGAAGTTGCGCGTGTCACACTTGAAAACTCGGGAGACCTGAGCATTGCCGCCAAAGCAACCATGCGCGATCTCATGGTGTGCGGCACGACAACGTCTGGCATTGTCGCGACCTGTTGCTGCGTCGTCGCACTTGGCATCGCGATCCGCTGGAGTCAACCGCCGCATCGACGCGATGAAGTCCTGAGTCACTGAAAGCAATTCCATGCCCCGACCATTCATAGGACTTACTGCAGACTTCGTTGATGGATACGCTCGGCTGCGACGAACCTATCTCGATGTGGTGACGGCAGCGGGAGGCATTCCCATCATTCTTCCTCCAATTCACGGACTCCGATGTGAGATGCTCGCCGGGATGGACGGCATCATCCTCACGGGTGGCGATGACATTGATCTCTCGTCGCGGGGCATTGCACTTCACCCCATGGCTTCGTGCATGCATCCCGAACGACAATCGGCCGAGTTCGCGCTGCTCTCGGAGCTCGATGCGCGACCAGAGATTCCGGTACTCGGGATCTGCCTCGGAATGCAGATGATGGGCGTGCATCGCGGTTGCCAACTCATCCAGCACCTTGGAGATGTGATTCCAAACGCAGATCGTCATCGCAACGACGCCGTGCACGATGTGCAATCAGACTCCCACGCGGGACTCGCCTCCGGCGCGGTGCGCTCGTGGCACCATCAGGCACTCGCGGATGGCGCTGACTTCGAAATCGTCTCGCGCTCGGACGATGGTGTGATCGAGGCAATTCTCGACCCGAAGCGGCGCTTCTATCTCGGCGTGCAATGGCATCCCGAGCGCACGGAGTCCGAAGCGACTGGACTTGAAGTCGTCCGCGCGCTGGTCGATGCATCGCGCTAACGAGTGTGCGAGAATGTGATGGTGAGTTCCATCGCCCCTAGCACGCAACCGAAAGCGCAATTGGCGTATTGCACCAATGTGCACCCGGGCGAATCGCTCGAGCGATCGCTTGCGATGCTCGATCGGTATGCAACACAGGTTCGCGATCACATCAACCCACGCGGAACACTCGGGTTAGGTCTGTGGCTCTCCGCAGCAAGCGCTCGCGAAATCCTGCGCACGCCTGATGGAATCGCGCAATTGCGCGATTGGTTCAATACTCGAAACTTCGAAGTCATCACACTCAACGGCTTCCCCTATGGCGACTTTCATCAAGCAGTCGTCAAGACGCGCGTCTACAAACCGAACTGGACTGCACAAGAACGGCTTGCATACTCCATCAGCCTCGCGGAGATTCTCGCGGGACTCTTGCCGACGCGCGCTTCCACTGGATCGATTTCGACGCTCCCCATCGGATGGCGCGCAGATTTCTCAACCGATGAACAGGCAGTTGGAGCGGAAAGTGCTGCGCAAAATCTTCGCTCCCTCGCAGCGCAGCTCTCACGCATTGAAGCGAGCACCGGGAAACGCATCACCGTTGACCTCGAGCCGGAACCAGGCTGTCTGCTCGACACCGCTCCATTGATCTGCAGATTCTTTGAGCAACATCTCGCTTCAGCCGAATCCCGTCGATATCTCGGTGTTTGTCATGACACCTGTCATAGTGCGGTGATGTTCGAGCCGCAAGCCGACGCGTTTGCATGCTACGAGGGTCACGGCGTCCGGGTGGGAAAAGTGCAGGTGTCGAGTGCGCTCGCATGCAATGGAGCCGCGAAGGAACTTGCTGAACTCGCGCAATTCGCCGAAGGTCGATACCTCCATCAAACTTCGGTCCTCGTCGGAAGTGGAACTCCTCGGTTCTTTGACGATCTCGATGCCGCGCTCGATGAGAACCTCGACGGACTCTGGCGAACGCACTTTCATGTGCCGGTGTTTCTCGAAGAGCTCGGGCGTCTCTCAACGACGTCGCATGAAATCGCAGTCGCACTCGCTTCCTGTTCGAAGATCGACCCGCCAATCTTTGAGGTCGAAACCTACGCATGGTCCGTGCTTCCTCCTCATCTGCGTGAAGGCGATCTCGCGCATGGCATCGCGAAGGAACTCCTCTGGACTCGTGCCGCGCTCAAACATGCCGGATTCGAGGTGCACTAATGCGTTGGCTTCGCACATGGGCGGAGCTCGCCCGCATCTCCAATCTCCCGACGGTTCTTTCGAATGCTCTCGCGGGCGCGGTGCTTGGCAGTATGTGCCTTCCGCTTGACGCGAGCGCGGCGACTGCGCGCGTCTGCACGCCGTCACTGCTCTGGATTTTCATCCTTGTGCCGTGCGTGATCTACAGCGCGGGCATGATTTTGAATGATGCGTGTGACGCGAGCATTGATGCACGCGAGCGCCCGCAGCGTCCAATTCCAAGCGGTCGCGCGCAACGCAAGATCGCGTTTGTTGTTGCCTTCACTCTGCTCGCCATTGCGATCGGGCTTGCCCTCTTCACGGACGACGCTGATGCGAGCAACGCAACAATCGCTCTCGTCTGCGTTGTGCTGCTCTACAACTTTCTACATGCGCGCCATTGGACGACTGTCCTCCTCCTTGCCATTGCTCGCGCCCATGCGTCGCTCATTCCCATGCTCGCATTCGCACAGGATTCGTCCGACAATGTCTTTGAAAGCGCCGCGATCGCCCTGCCTATGGCGCTCGGCGCATGGACGCTACTACTCGCGATGCTCGCGAGGAGCGAAATGACAACGACGCGGACCTTTGCGAAGCGCGGCGGGATTGGATGGATGATCGCCTGCCTCATCCTCATCGACATGGTGGCGATGGTCTGCGTTGGTGCGTGGATGCCTGCCGGACTCTGCGCCCTGCTCCTCGTCATTACACGCGCGGCACAACGATCCGTCGCCGCGTCCTGAAGCGGCTATCTTTGCAGCACTGTGCAGCGAGTTGCGCTTCTCAATGTCGTCGGGCTCTCGCCGAACCTCATCGGCTCGCATACACCTCGCCTCCGCGAGTTTGCGCGTTCGACTGGTGGCGTTCGCACCCTTCGCCCGCCGCTGCCGGCTGTGACTTGCACTGCGCAGTCAACGATGCTCACGGGACTTCATCCCTCACAGCACGGCATTGTCGGAAACGGTTGGCACGATCGCACCCTTGGCGAAGTGCAGTTCTGGAAGCAATCGAACGCGCTTGTGTCTGGCGAGAAGATCTGGGAAACGGCGAAGCGCATCAATCCGAACTTCACGTGCGCGAATGTGTGTTGGTGGTACGCGATGCACGCTTCCACAGACTACTTCGTCACGCCCCGTCCTATCTATAAAGCAGATGGGCGCAAACTCGAAGATTGCCTGACGCATCCACCAGCGTTGCGCGACGCGCTCCAGCAGCGGCACGGCCAGTTCCCTTTGTTTCATTTTTGGGGACCGCACGCGAGCATTACCGCAACCGATTGGATCGCCGCAGCAGCCCTGCAGACGATGCGCGAGTACCAGCCGACACTCACGCTCGTCTACTTGCCCCACCTCGATTACTGCCTGCAGCGGTTTGGACCCAAGCATGCGTCCATCGCCGCGGAACTTCGTGAGGTCGATCGGGTGGTCGGCGCGCTTCTCGATCACTGCGAGCACGAGAACATTCGTCCACTCGTTGTCAGCGAGTACGGCATCGTGCCCGTCACGAATGCGGTGTGGATCAACCGCGTACTCCGTGAGTGCGGCCTACTCAAGGTCCGCATGGAAGATGGACGCGAGATCCTCGATCTCCAAGAATCCGAAGCGTTCGCAGTCGCGGACCATCAGATCGCGCATGTCTCACTCAAGGATCCCAGTCGCGCTGCACAGATCGCGAGTCAACTTGAGCGCGTGGATGGCATCGCGAGAGTGCTGCATGGAGCGTCGAGACACGCGGCGCAGCTCGATCACGCGCGCAGCGGCGATGTCGTGTGCTTGAGCGCGCCTGATCGCTGGTTCTCCTACGGTTGGTGGATGGATGACGCGAGGGCACCTGACTTCGCGCGCACTGTCGACATCTTCCGAAAGCCCGGCTACGACCCATGCGAACTTCTGCTTGATCCCTCGCGCCCGCTCCTCGGCGTTCGCCTCGCCATGAAACTTGCCCTTCGCAAGTTGGGATTGCGCGTCCTTCTTGATCCCACGCCGCTCGACGCCTCGCTTATCCGCGGATCGCATGGACTCGTAGAGGTGGAGCGCGGATTTGACCCTGTGTTGATCGGCGAGCTTGACGATCGATTTAGCGATGCAGAGATTCCGATGCAGTTCGTGCGTGATGCGACGCTCAGCGCGCTTGGACTGCTCGGCGCGCGTGACGCGTTGAGCGTGAAGACATGAAGTACTTCTTCCTCGCGGCGCTCGCGCTCGTCATCACAGCGATCGCGCTGTTGCTCAGCCCGGATCCGGGTGCAGCGCCAGCATTGCCCCTCGAGCATGGCCAGAGAGACGACACGCCGACTCCCACACAGACGACGGCGCCAGAAGCAACGCATGCAAACACGGGCATGCAACCTTCGCCGGGCACGCCGACGAGGAACCATTCATCTGCTGAACCCTTCGACCGAATCGACGCGCGCACCATTGAACTTGCCGGCAAGTATCGGGTCACAGGCAATGGCACGCATGAGGATCCATACCGCGTGACTTGGGAACTCCTGATGAGTGCGTCACAATCGATCGACGCAAGCAACGGGAAGCTCACGCCACCGAAGTGGATTGCGCTTCTTGACGGCATGTGGATTGAGATCTCCGCCTACTACTCCACGGTGGTGCGCAAGGAGTCCGTCGATGAATTGCTGCTCACCTTCAATCGATGGGACGGGTGTTGCATCGGACTCCCGCCAACTCCGTTTGATTCGATCGAGATGAAACTCACGAGTCCGATGCGGATGACCGGGCTGCATCTCACACGCTACGGGACCTTCCGCGGACAACTGCATGTCAGTCCGATCGCCGCTGCGGGATTTCTGCTCGGCTTCTATCAACTGTCTGACGCGAACATGCAGTGAACTCGCCATCAACGCGCGAGGTCGCATACGCTTCACGCTGTGCTTCGCATTGGACCAGTACAGCTTGACTCGCCGCTCTTTCTCGCGCCCATCGCGGGACAGACTGATCTTGCGATGCGCATCTTGTGCCGCGAGCAAGGCGGCGTTGGCATCGCGTTCACCGATCTGATGAACTCTCGCGCAATCCTCAAGGGCGCGCCCCGTACGCTCGAACTCGCATCCACCAATGGGCTCGATCAACCCTGTGGCATGCAACTCTACGGAAATTCGGAAGACCCCCTTCCTGAAGCGGCGATTTGGGCGATTGAGCACGGCGCGCGTGTGATCGACATCAACATGGGTTGCCCCGTCGACAAGGTCGCGAAGAAGCACGGTGGCAGTCTCCTGCTTCGCGATTGCGCAAACACAATGCGCCTCGCAGAACGATTGGTGAAAACGATCGACCGCCACTCGGCCGGTCGAGTGCCCATGACAGCCAAGATGCGACTCGGGTGGGATCGCGAACATCGTGTCGCGCCACAACTCGCGAGAGATTTGGAGTCTGTCGGCGTCGCGCTCGTCACCGTGCATGGGCGCTACACGGTGCAGTTCTTTTCTGGAAGTGCTGATTGGCACGCGATCGGCGAAGTCGTTTCCGCGGTACGAGGGATTCCCGTCATTGGCAACGGTGATGTGACTGAGCCACAGCATGTTGTGGAACTCATGCGTATCTCTGGCTGCAATGGCGTGATGATTGGACGCGCGGCGCTACGAACCCCGTGGTTGTTCAAGCAGGCGCTGACGCTTCTTGAAACCGGCGAAGCGAGTCCGGAGCCAAGCTTCAATCACAAGCTACGCCTCGTGCTCCGGCACCTTGAACTGATTGAGCGACACATGGGTGCGGAGCGCGCGGTCGGAGAGATGCGGCAGCGCATCGCGTGGTACGGCAAGACCTTTGGTCATGTAAAGCCGCTCAAAGAGGCCATCCGCACAGCCACCAACACCCAAACGATGCGCGATGCGCTCTTGGAGTGGATGCGACCGGAGTACGAACACTGCTCTCGCGTCGAGCGCACCGGATTCAACGCGGAGCTACAGGGGTTCTCAACGTTCGCCGAGGATAGTTCTCGGAATGGGTAAACCCCACAATTGGGGTGATTCTCGCCATTTGGCGTAAGTCGCTTGCCTCCCCTCAGATTGGGGCTACTTTCCCACCGTTAAAGGGGATCTCTCTCCGTAGAGAGATCATGTCTGGAGGTTTGTGATTTCATCAGGCGGGAACCTGGTGAAGTTCGAGGGACAAGGGGTCTGGTTTTTCAGATCCCGTAATAGAAGGGTTTGTTATGAACCGCATCTCGCATGTGGTTCGCTCATGGTTACGCCATGAACGAGCCGCATCGGTAGCGACCGGGCTTGTAGTTTGCCTCGGTGCTGCCATTACGACATCTGCTTCAGCAGACGCGCCTGCTCTCACGCTTCTCGTCGACACGGGAATGTTCGGGAAGCAATCGCAACTGACCCCAAACTCCATCTCGGCGTCTGGCACGGGCACCTACTACGGCACCGTAGTTGGCGCAAGCAACATCTGGAGCCTCGACTACAACCTCCTCGCGAACGACGCGGGAGCTACAGCATGGAATCAAGGCGGAATCACGTTCCGCAATCTGACCGACACTGTTCGCGACTTCCATATCACGCTCTTGATGCCCCTTAGTTCCGTCGGGGGCATGGAGGGTCTGTACAACGGATCGCTCGGTGGATCTCTCATCACGGATGCCAACGGCGGGCAGTTCACTTCACTCGCTGGGCTGCCGCTCTATCAGAGCAGCGTTGGCGGAAGCGCAATCGCTTCGCTGCACAACAATCCAGTGTCGATCACACGAACGACGGCAGGCGCATCGTCAATTGGCTACCAAGCCTTCGGCGGAACCACGCCATCGATGCCTGGTCCTGAGTTCATGACAAACATTGTCTATCAGCTTCATTTCAGCCTCACAGGAGGGGACACGGTCGTCTTTACGGCGGCCCTCGGAGGGCTTGGAGCGCCTATTCCCGCGCCTGGCGCATTTGCGCTGCTCGGGGTTGCGGCCGTGACCGGACTCGGTCGACGACGCCGCAACTAACACAACTCCAAGACCGGTAGTGGGTTGGGCTGCAGTTACCACCCATTGGCCGCCATCCGGTCCCTTTCCGCCCGTCGCTCGGCTCCTCGTGAGTCCGAGCGACGATTTTTTTGCCCCAAGCGACGGCTCCCCCGACCCAATGCTCGCGTCGATGCCCTAGCCGTTGCTGATATAGTCCTCGACCCCGATTGGGACCCACTATGGCAAGTTCTTTGCGTTGCAATCTCGTCACCCCATCCGCAGCACTCCTCGAAGTGGACGCAACTTATGTCTCGTTCCCAGCGTGGGATGGTTCGAAGGGCGTTCAGGCGGGGGCGGCCGCTTTTCTCGCCAAGCTCGGCGAAGGAATTCTCCGAGTCGATGCCGTTGGCGGCTCGAAGCAGTTCGTCGTTGACGGCGGCTTCGCACAAATGCAGGGTGGAACACTGACGATTCTCGCCGACTCCGCAACGCCGATCGAGCAACTTGATGCGGTGAAGGCAAACCAAGAACTTGAGGCCGCGAACGCGGACGCGACCAAGCGCGGCACGGTGAGTGAGCGGACGACCATCGAGCGACGACAACGCGCGGCGCGCGCAAAGTTGGCGGCCGCTCGGCCAGTTCGCTGATACCCTCTCCGCATGCATATCCGCGACACGGAAGTCGTGACTGACGAAGCGCTGCCAACGCACGAAAGCGTTCCCGCGGAAACTGTCCCGAGCGAAACTTCCGCCGGTTCATCATCAACGAGCCCTTTGCGATTCGAAGGAAGCGACCTCCCATGCGGAGATCTTCCGCTCACCGCGCGCGTTGAGGCGGCGATCCTCCTCGCGGATCGCCCCATCTCAGAGGCTCGACTCGCCGAAGTACTTGGCTTCGTTCCAATGAAGGAACGAGATGCTGACAGCGACGCGAGTACCCCGCCGAAAGACACCAAAGCTATTGCATCGAGACGAAAGGCCGCTGTCGATGCGATTCGTGCGGCAATCGAAGAGCTGAACCAAACCTACGTGCAAACGGGCCGCGCGTTTCGCATTGAGTCCGTCTCTGGCGGACGCCAGATGCTCACCATTCCGGCGTATGGCGCCATCGTTACGCGATTGCGTGGAGTGAAGGCGCAAACTCGTCTGTCGCAAGCAGCTGTCGAAACGCTCTCGATCGTCGCGTACCGCCAACCCATCATGCGCGCGCAACTCGAAGCGATTCGCGGTGTGGCATGCGGCGAAGTGTTGAAGAGCTTGATGGAACGAAGGCTTGTGAAAATCACCGGCCGCGCGGAGGAGCTGGGTCGCCCGATGCTCTACGGCACCACCCCAGAGTTCTTGCGGGTGTTCGGGATCGCTTCGATCTCGGATCTCCCCGAAGCCAAAGACCTCCGATAGTCACGAAGCGGTTGGCGAGTCTGAAGGAACACCATGCAACGCCAGTGATGCGTTTCGCCAGCGTGCATCATCGGTCACTTCACGCTTGATGAATCGCGCGAGCCACTCCGGGATCTCAACCGACTCCTGCTCGCTCGCGAGTTCAACTTCTGCGAGCAGCACCGGAATCGAGTGAAACACATCGACCTCCCATGTGTGCTTTTGGGTTAGCACGCGATGTCGCGTTTTCGCAATTCTCCGGCCCGTGGTCAATGGCCACCAACGATCGAAATCATCCGCTGCGATCTCGCGCTCAGTCTCGATGCGAACGAACCCACTGCCCTGCTTGACCGTGTGGAAACAAGTCTGCGCTCCCGACGCGTGCGTGATCCGCCGCAATCGCCCCGAAGGAGCGCCTTCGCCAGTCGCCGAAGCGTCAAAGTAGCCCTGCTCAATCTTCCAGATCTCCGCGTTTGCTGGAATCAGCGGCATCGCGCCCAACAAGTAGACGCGCTCGATTTCAAGACCACGACTCAAGCGAGTGCCTTCCTCATCGCGGTGATCTCCTCACGGGAGTACCCACCCTCACGGGAGTACCCACTGCGCCATGAGATTTGCCAACAGTTGTTTGAGATTCACATTCGAACGCAACTCTGCCTCAGCACGCGCGAGCAAGTCGGTGCGACGAACACAATCATCGAGCGTTTGTGCATTGCGCTGACTCGCAGCGCGCTGCATGGAGTCGCGCAATCGACGCGCGATCAAGAGTGCGAGCAATCGAAACCCAAGCCGATTCGCTGCCTCTTTCGAGGACTTCGCGTTCTCCTTCACGACACCCTCGGCAAACTCATCGACGCGCGTCGCGAGATACTCCGCGACAAGAGGGTCAAACTTCCCCCGCTCAATCGCGTCGAGTTTTACGCCAAGTTCCTGCGACCAAGCCTCAAGCGCGTGCCGCGCCGCAAGCGAGGCGAGGCCTGGAGAGCCATCGGCAAAAGTTCGAATCCACGACCACTGCTCTTGTGGAATCTCCGCGCGCCGCATCCACACATCCATGTCTCGTTCAACCAGCGGCGCGAACGCGACACGCTGACAACGAGATCGAATCGTCGGAAGCAGTCGGTCCTCCTGCGTCGTCACGAGCACGATATATGTGCCGGGTGGAGGCTCTTCAAGTGTCTTCAAAAGCGCGTTCTGTCCATTCGCATCGAGAAGCTCCGCTTCGTCGATCACAAAGACTTTGCCATGACCGAGGTACGCAGTCTTCCAGATCGGGCTATCGAGCGACTTCCCGTCCCCAATCGGGCCGCCAAGCATGAGCTCTCGCAAGAGATCGAGCGGAATGTTCGTCTGCTTGCGCTCGCGTACTTCCCGCATGCTTGAAGACTCTGCCATCTCTTTGCGAATGATGTGAAAATCTGGATGCGCCCCGACATCGAGCAACAGCGCGGCACGCGTCCCTCGCGGCGCTTTGAATGCAGTGATATGCGCGCTCGTTGTCTCTACATCGAGCAGCAAGCGCGCGAGTTCCGTCGCGGCGAGAAACTTCCCCGTCCCCGCCGGGCCATGAAAAATCCATGCGTGAGGAAAGTGCGCGCTCGCGAGCGCGGATTTGAGCGTTCCAAGCGCCGCGTGCTGTCCAAGCACGACTTCGCCCTCGAACACTTTGGGTAACTCGCGCTCGGGTGGTGCTGTATCAAGTCGAGTTCGTCGTTCGCGTGCCATCGGCGCATGCATCCTACGCGCGAGCGCGTGGCGAACGCCACGCCTCGGACTTACGGAACTTCCACCAACCGCGGCGCCTGTGGTTTGCGTGATCCGGGAGTTGAACCAGACTTCACTTGAATCTCCACTGGCTCGCCATTCACAAGATGCACGGGATACTTTTCGAACAGTGCTTCGACTTCCGGCGAGAAGAGCGTGCTGCGCGAGTCATACGCAGTCGAATTGAAGTGTCCGATCGTCACGACGCTCGTTTCACTGTCCTCGTCGTGATGAAACCACGCTTCCACTCCTTGCGCGCGCAGGCGGGCGGCGTACTGCTCAGCAGCGACTCTGCTCTGCGCATACTTGATGCTCGCGTCACCAAAGGTGCTCCACGCACCAAGCTGCAGCGTGTAGAGCGGTTTGGTGTTCGGGAATCGCGCACGAAGCGTTCGAAGATCATGCGGCGCAGGTGGACCGAGATCACCCGCGGAGATTCGGACAAGCATCGCCGATTGAAACGCCGGTCGACCATTCGCGTGAATCGTCTTCACCTTCTTCAGCGTTTCCTTTGCGTCGGCATCCGACGGCGCCACGAAGCGACCCATGACGATCGCCGATCCCTTCCCCACGCGCTCCACTCGCACATCGCTGAGGTCGGGCAATTGCGTGATGATTCCGGTGATCGCGGCGCGTGCGCTCTCGGCGTGCGCGTCACCGGTGAAACTCATGAGCAGAATCGCCCATCGTCGATCGTCGTCGGGCGCAAGCGCGCTGTTTTTCGTTGTCGGTTTCGACCCTTTCCCGCTCCTCCGGCTTGCAATCGGATCAGCCAGGGATAGGTCGTCGCCTCTGCGAAAGGAAGCCGGATCGTCAAGGACGATGTCGTCGTCAGCCACCAGTGCGTTCGAACCGCTTTGTGCTGAAGAGCCACCGCTCATCTTGGGAAATGCGTTGCTCGTCGACGGCTGCTTCCGAGGGCCGCCACTACAACCGACCGACAGCGCGATCGCAAACATGAGCATGATTACCCTGCTCTTGAAGAAGTAGGCATTCGCCTCAGGGGGCACATTCGGGTGTTGGTGGAGCGAAAAAAGTCTCATGCGTTGGAGCGACTCGAAGACAGCGGGACGATGGCGTTCTGGGCTTCTAGCGCGGGTTTTTTGAGGCGTTCCTTGGGCAACGAGGAGCTGTTCCCATCGGGTCGCTTTGGCTCAATTTTGCAACTCCTGCCTCCCGCGAATCTTGTGGATTCGATGGCGTAGCAGTACTACCAAATGTGGATCGTAGCAATCCTTCAAGTTCTGCGGGTCAATCCGACGATGAGGCGGTGGGCAGGATGGGAAGCCAGCTCGCGTGGACTGGCTTCTTCCCCAAGTCGAGAACCATGGATGGTTACTCTCGATCCGGTAGCCGAGGTTGAATGCCTCGCCTCCCAAGGAGTTTGCAATGCCCCATGTAGGCAATGTCAGTAGTGTTGGATTGAGCTCCTCCTCCTCGATCGCAGCGGCAACAGCCGTGCGTCGATTCGTTGGAACGAGCACAGCGGATCGCACAGCAAGTGCACCGGCCGAGGCTGTGGTCCGTGGCGAAGATCGAGTGGAAGTCTCTGAGACCGCTCGATGGATGTCAGAACTTCGCAGCATGCCCGATGTTCGTGCGGATAAGGTCGCAGAAGCGCGCGCAGCAATCGCTCGAGGCGACTTTGATTCAGACGAACGCCTCGCCATCGCGATCGAGCGAATGGCGAACGACCTCGATTGAACCACGCTCGCGGGGTGTGCCGCGAGTCAGTGAAACTTTCGAACAACAAAACCCACCAGCCCTCCACAGGGGTGGTGGGTTTGTTTTTGCGAACGCTTCGTCGCTGCATCAAGCAACGACTTCGGGACGAGTCGTTAGTTTAGGGCCATGGCACGCAAATCCCCGCTCGCGCGAGCTCTCGCACCAGACACCCGTTCGCTTTTCACTTTCTCTGTGATCGTGTTGCACTCGGCGGTGTGCTCTGCGATCGCGCGGCCGCAAGCTGCTCCCGTCGTGGGTATGCGGCCCGCGGATCCGGCACGGCACGCGATCGTGGGCGCGACGGTGACGACGATGCCAGGCACCACCATCGAGAACGCGACGATTCTCGTCAAGGACGGTGTGATTGAAGCCGTGGGCGCGGAACTCGCGGTGCCAGCCGGGTACCGCGTGTGGGATGCGAAGGATCGGTTCGTGATTCCAGCGTTCATTGAGCCTGCACTCTGTGTAGACAGCGCGGAGATCGCGAAGTCCCTCGCGCGACTTCCTGGCGCGCATTGGAGCGAACATGTCACGCCGCAACTCGACGCTGCGCAACTCACGCTTCCCGACGCAACCGCTGAGGAATTGCGCAAACTCGGATTCGCGATCGCCCGCGTGCTTCCGAAGGATGGGATTTTTCGCGGTACGAGCGACACGCGACTCCTCGTCGGCGCTGCATCCAATAGCACGGCTCCTTCGCCCCGTGCGCTCGACCTTGCTGCGGATGAAGTCCTCTTCGTCGGCGCAAAGCCGCGCCGCTCCTTCGATCCAAGCGCACTCACGCCAGGCGTAGCTCCAGTTGGGCGACCAACTGGCGCCGAAGAAGAGTGGACGAACTATCCGTCGTCGCTCATGGGTTCAATCGCAGTGCTGCGCCAAGGCTTTCTTGATGGGCAGTGGCGTGACGCGACGCTCGATGCATTCGCGCATGCCAATGGCACAGGCGCGCTTCCGCCAATCGAGGCTGACGCGCTCGACGCGATCGTCGACGGCGTTCGCGGCCGACAAGCAGTGATCTTCGATACGAATGATGAACTTGATGTGCTCCGCTTTGCCTCGCTTGCAAAGGAGTTCGACCTCCACGCCACGATGCTCACAAGCGGTCTTGAGTTTCGCGCACAACGAGAAGTGCTTGCCACAAAAACCCCGCTCATCATCGCGCTCGATTTCCCAACCGCGCCGGATCTCTCCTCGCCTACTTCCTCCGAGGGAGTTTCGCTCGCTGAACTTCTGACTTGGAGATACGCGCCAACGAATCCCAAGCGCATGCTCAATGGAGGCGCGACCGTTGCGCTCACGACGAATCGTCTGACGGATCGCACGGCCTTCCGGAAGCGCCTCGCGGAAACCCTTCGGCACGGCCTGACGAAGGACGAGGCCCTCGCCGCACTCACGACGACGCCTGCCGCGATGCTTGGAATCAGCGCGCGAGCCGGCACAATTGAGCCAGGCAAGATCGCAAACTTCATCGTGAGTAAAGGCGATCCCTTCGCGCCGGAATCTGAGTACGAGAGTATGTGGATCGCCGGCGCACCCGCGCGCCTTCCCGACGCGCAGCCAAACTTGAAGGCTGGCGTGTATCGCCCGATGGAGGGTGCGCAGCGATTTGAAATCGACTTGTCGAAGAGTCGTATCACTGCGGTGCTCGCGGAAGGAAAAACGCTCAAGGCGAAGAAAGTCAAAGTGGATCGCGAGCGATTTTCATTCACCTGCGACGCGAGCTTCTTCGGTGACGCCACGGCGACGGGCACGCTTCGGGTGAGCGGCGCCGGCACAGGCGAAGGATGCGATCTCGTCATCGAAACTGCGCTTGGTCAACGCGCTGTTGTTGCACTCATGCGCGAAGCGGACTTGCCGACAACTTCAACAGCGGAGGCGACCGACGGCAAACCCGAGGAGCCGAAGCCGGATGCGCCTCCAACCGAAGTCGCGGCGGCAGCAGAGACGCCCACCACAAAGCTCACGCCCAAAGAGGATCTTTCTCGGCTCGCGACCGAACAGCTTCCAACGCCGCTCGGCGCGTTTGGTCGAACACGCGAGCCACTGCAGGGAACAATCTTCATCAATGACGCGAGGGTTTGGACGCTCGCGACAAGCGGCACGCTCGCACAGGGCGACGTGCTCATCGTCAATGGCAAGATCGCAGCAGTGGGCGCGGAACTCACGCCACCGGATGGCGCGTTCGTCATCGAGGCGAAGGGGAAGCAACTCACGCCTGGCCTCATCGATTGCCACAGTCACACCGGCATTTCCGGCGGCGTAAACGAGGGCGGTCAACCTTGCACTGCGGAAGTTTGGATCGGTGATGTCATCGATCCCAACGACATCAACTGGTATCGGCAACTCTCTGGCGGACTCGTCGCGGTGAACCAACTCCACGGAAGCGCAAACCCGATGGGCGGTCGAAACTCGGTTGTGAAGATCCATTGGGGTACGGATGCGGAACACTTCCGCATGCAGGGTGCGCCGCTAGGAATCAAGTTCGCGCTCGGCGAAAATGTCGTGCGCAGCAAGCGGCGATACCCCTCAAGCCGCATGGGTGTCGTGACCTTCATGGAGGATCAATTCCTCGCCGCGCAGGAGTATCGCGCAGCACACGCTCGCTACGCCGCGCTCGATCCAAGCACGCGTGCGCGCACCATGCCGCCACGCACCGATCTCGAATTGCAAACGCTTGGCGAGATTCTCGAAGGCAAGCGCCTTGTGCACTGCCACAGCTACCGGCAAGATGAAATCCTCCAGATGTTGCGCACCGCCGAGCGCTTCGGATTCCAGATCGGGACGCTGCAACACATTCTTGAGGGGTACAAGGTTGCTGATGCCATCGCAAAGCATGGCGCGGGAGCGTCGAGCTTCAGTGATTGGTGGGCGTACAAAGAAGAGGTGATGGATGCCATTCCTTGGAACGGCGCCATGCTGCAAAACGCCGGCGTCGTTGTGAGCTTCAATAGTGACTCGGACGAACTCGCGCGGCACCTCAACACCGAAGCCGCGAAAGCCATGCGATATGGGCAGCTCTCGCCGGAGGATGCGCTCAAACTCGTGACACTCAACCCAGCGAAGCAGCTCCGCATTGACGCGCGAACTGGTTCAATTGAGGTCGGCAAGGACGCGGATCTCGCGCTCTGGAACGCAGATCCGCTCAGTGCGTTCACGCGATGCGAAATGACATTCGTTGACGGCGTTCGCCGATTCGATATCGAAGAGGATCAGGCGCTTTGGGCCGAAGCGACGGCGCGGCGCGGTGAACTCATCAACGCGGTGCTCGCAGCAGCTGAAGACTCCCCGTCCATGGGTGGTGGTCGAGATGGCGCGGGAGGCGAGGCACGCATGGGGCGAGGTCGCGGGCGACCAACGAGTTTGCTCGAACGACTCCTTGACGAACGAGAGGATGTGCTGTGGTCGCGCGTCGCGCGCGGCCTTGATGCCTTCCCGCGAAACGCCGGCAGTTGCGGATGTGAGGAAAACGAGACGACGATGAACAACGCGCAAGCCGACGCGCAACTTGAAGCAGGAGCAGCACGATGACGCAGACACGACGCACATACCGCCTCGGGCGCACACACTGCATTGAGCGCACACTCCGCCTCGCATCGCCGTTCGCAGCCCTCGCGCTTGGGAGCCTCGTGCACGCACAGAACTCCACGGCTCCTTCAGCGCCGCAAGCGAAGCCAATCGCCATCGTGAACGCGATCATTCACACATCGACGATCGCGCAACCCGTCATCGAAAGGGGCTGGGTCCTCATCGAGGATGGAAAGGTCAAAACAGTCGGCGTAACACCGAGCGAGATTCCTTCAGGAATCGACATCGTCGATGCGCAAGGCATGCATCTCTCGCCGGGATTCATGGCGAGTGCAACGCAACTCGGATTGATTGAAACGATGCAAGCAGAAGCGACAGATGATCGGACCGAGTTTGGCGAGTTCCATCCGGAGTCCGTTCCCGCACTCGCCATCAATCCGGACAGCGACCTCCTCGGCGTTGCGCGAAACGCTGGCGTCTTGCTCGCACTCGTCACGCCGCTTGGCGGAAGTGTGAGCGGGAGCGCGAGCGTCATCAAACTGAATGGATGGAGTACCGAGGACATCACCGTCGACGCTCGGGTCGGCATCGTCGTGCAATGGCCCATGATTGAAGCGAGTAAGCAGTGGTGGACGCGACGATCACCCGACGATCAGCGGAAGCGATTCGCGGAAACTCGCGCGAAGATCGATCGCTTCTTCGATGACGCGAAAGCGTGGGTCCTCGCGAAGACTGCCGACGCCACAGTCGCGCACGATGAACGGTTTGAAGCGATGCGCGCAGTGCTTGACGGTCGCGATCCTGTCTTCATGACGGTTGGAAGCGCGTCGCAGATCGAAACAGCCGTGCTGTGGGCGAAGGAGCGCGGCCTGCGCCCGGTGCTCATTGGCTCCAATGGCCTGTTAAGCGAAGCGGACTTTCTTCGAAATCACGGCGTGCGTGTCATCGTGACGGGAACGCATCAACTTCCAGCATCCGAAGCGCAGCATCCGAGCGCACCCTATGCGTTGCCTGGTCTCCTCGAGAA
This sequence comes from Planctomycetia bacterium, assembly GCA_005790605.1. GTDB lineage: Bacteria > Planctomycetota > Phycisphaerae > Phycisphaerales > SM1A02 > F1-140-MAGs142. The sequence continues at coordinate 32,934 of SXUI01000024.1, forward strand.
GGTCGGCATTCCCTTCGCCATCGCCAGCGGTGATGAGCCGGCGCATGAACGCAATCTGCCGCACAACGCGGCGACCGCCGTTGCGTACGGACTTGATCCCGAGGCTGCGCTTCGCAGCATCACGATCACGCCCGCACAACTCGCAGGGATCGCTGAGCAGTATGGATCCATCGAGAGCGGAAAGAGCGCGACGCTCATTCTCACTCGCGGACATCCACTGGAAGTGACATCTGGGGTGGCGCAGGCATGGATCGACGGCGCGGAGCTCAATCTCAGCAATCGTCAGACGCGCATGAAGGCGAAGTATGATGCACGGCACAGCCCGTGACCTGTGCCTCCTCGCTGCAACTCCTCTGAACACTCGATGCTCGCCCGCACCTCGCTTCTCCTCTGCACCATCGTTGTGGTTCTCTCATCGTGCGCACCCACGGCGAAAGATCCGAAGCAGCAGTTGATCCAACCTACGCCTGCGTCGCCAGTGGCGACCGCGCCCGTCGCGATCATCCCGAGCGCGCCTGTCGCGGCACCGCCAAGCCTCGCGTTCTCCGCAACAAGCATGAGCATCTCTGTGCTCTCGCAAATCGACTACCGCTCATCGCCGCCGAGCGTGGATGTGCGAGTGGAATGCCGTGACCAGATGAATGATCTGTGCAAGGGTGTGGGGTTGCTTCGCATGAAGCTGACTGGTTCCCTTCCCTCACAAGTTGAATACGCATTCGAAGTCCCGCTCACCACACTCGCCGAGCAGTCCGCCCGTTGGGAAAATGTGACCTCCACCTACATCGCGCGGCTCGCGCCACCTTGGGCTGACACCCTCACGCAGGGAAGTGTTGTGCGGGTCACCGCGACCCTCGAGCGCGGTGATGGATCGACGCTCACGGCCAAGAGTGATGTTCGATGAGGAAGCCTCGCAGTAGGGTCATCAGACCGCGTCGATGACGGAATAGCGATCGAGATTGAGCGCGACGAGTTCGCCGTCATCCTTTTTCAATTCCAGTCGATCAAGCCAGAGACGATCGCCTTTGGCGTGGGCGAACCATGATCCAGTCTGCGCTTGCCGGTAGCGAACCACAACGCCCTCAACCGCCGTGCTCCAGACGGTGTGCGTCTGCGGGAGCTGCTGAGTAACGCGAACGCGAGTTCCAGGGGTAAGGGCAGTGGTCTCTAACATGGGAAGGAAGAGTATAGGAGACGCAAACGCTGCTTATCCCGCGCGGAGCGAGACGACTTCAGACGGTCCACTCGTCACTGCTCCCTTGGCATCAAGTGGCTCTCGACCAATCGAGCAAAGTGTCATCGTCGACCGCCAAGCGGCGCCCATTCTGCGCGCGATGAATTCGTTCACGCCCTCGAGCGTTTGCGACGCAACTTCCGCTCCGATTTCCTGGAGCGACCGGCAGCGACCGAGGCGGTGGAAGTCACCAGCAATGCCGCTCGCGCGACTCGTCGTGCTTTCACCCGCCATGATCAATCGACACTCGAGCCCCGTCTTCGCTCGACGAAGCTCGTCCGCCGTCACGCCTGACTCGAACTTGCCAACCACATCCATGATGCAATCGAAGGTGGACTGCGCTCGCTCCGGCGTGCTTCCCGCGTAGATGGTGCACATGCCGCGATGCAGCCCGCCCGCGTAGCCCGCGGCAACGGAATAGCAAAGCCCACGACGCTCCCTCACTTCGAGAAAAAGTCGGCTCGAGGTTCCGCTTCCGAGCACATCCGCAGCGAGCCGCGCGCGAATCGTGTCTGGATCGATCTCCGTCGGTGCATCAAACGCCATCGCGATATGAGTCTGATTCGACTCGTCGCGTTCATGCCGACTTCCACCGAGTCGCTCGCCGATCGGCTGAGGCATCGGGCCCTGCCCCTTCCATCCTTTGAGGAGTCGATCGAGATCGCGAGCGAGCGCGTCTGGATCCACCGCACCCGCCGCAGAGAAGATCGAGCCGATAGGTCGAGCCCGCTCTCGCCAAGCCTCCCGAAGTTGACCGATCGTCGCGCTTCGAATTGCCTCCGCGTCTCCGAATCCGCTTCGATTGAACGGCTCAGGCATGTGTCGATTCCGAAGTCGTATGCCCACGAGTTGCTGTGGGTCATCCGTGAGCGACTCGAGATTCTGGAGTGCGAGACTCTGCACCGCGCCAAGCGCGTCCTCAGGCATGCGTGGCTCGCGAATCATCGAGGCGACCAACCCGAGCGAACTCGAAAGTCGGTCGCCGAGAGAAAGGCCAGAAAACACGATGTGAGAGGCTGCGGAGGCGACGGCGCGCTGCTCGCCGACCCGATCAAGCGCATCCGAAAGTTGCCGACTGTCGAGGTCGCCCGCGCCGCGTTGGATCAACTCTGCGAGCAATGCAGAATGTCCTAGCCCCGTGGGCGCATCGGTCGCGTGTCCGGCTGGAATCAGCCAATTCACCGCCACCGTCCGGACGCCGGGCATGGGCTCCACACAGAGCGTCATACCGCATTCAAGCGTTCTCACCACGATGGACGGTGCTGCATCTGACATTGAGGGAACTGTACAGACTTCGTCGCGCAATCGATCTGAGCCGCTACAGACCAACCACACGGCGTGTGCAGCACAGAAGAGTGTCGTGCTCCGCGCGTTCACTTGCCAACTGCGCAACCACAATCGACCTTTGAGTGTCCCCCTTTGCATACTTGAGCCAGCTCGCCTAAGGCGACGAGCGGCACACACCATTTATGAAACCGCTGCACATCGCCTTCGACATCGCGCTTCTCGCTTCGCTCGCTGCTGTTGGCTTAGGCACTCTCGGATGGTGGCGCGATCAAGAGGACGCGGCGCTTCGCACACTCGCGACCGCAGCCGCAGTGCGCACCATTCAAACGCATATCGCGATGGAAGCGACCCTTGGTGGCGATCGGTTGAACTCCGATGGATACCCCGCCTCAATCGACCCGCGATGGTTTGAGGGCGGGACCCCGATCAACCGACTCGCTCCTGAAGATGCGCCCTGGGTTGAACTCGCCTCACGCGACGAAGTTGACCGCGAGCATCCCAAACAGATGTCCTTCACGGGCGGGCGCCACGCAATGTTTTGGTACAACCCGAAGAAGGGGATCATTCGCGCTCGCGTGCCGGATCAAGCAAGCGATCTGCGGATCAAAGAGACCTATCTTGCGGCCAATGGCATGACGCCAGAGAACCCCTAAACAGCGGGCCGTTCGAGAGGCGCAGCCCGCATGGAATCCTCAATCGAGTACATGCCGGGCGCCTTGTTTTTGAGCCATTTTGCCGCGCGAATCGCACCCATCGCGAAGAGATCTCGCGACACCGCATCATGGGTGATGGTGATCCGTTCAAACGGTCCCGCGAGTCGGATTTCGTGCTCGCCAACGGTGTCGCCAGCGCGAATCGCATGGATGCAATCAGCTGCCACAGGCATGCCGCCTTCCTCCAAGCTTGAAGCGATGGCAATGGCTGTGCCAGATGGCGCATCAACCTTGCGATGGTGATGCGTCTCGACGATGTCCACACTCCATCCGGCACCAACGAGAAGTCGAGCAGCCTCGCGGGCAAGATGTCGGGTCACGGCGACCCCAAGACTGGTGTTTGCACACACCATCACCGCTGCTTCATTGGCGTAAAGCCGCAGTAGATCGCGTGATGGCGCGGTCAAAGCAGTTGTTCCGACCAAGAGCGACGCATGGTGTTGAGATGCGATTCGAACTGCCTCACGGCACCCTTCGTCGCTCGAAAAATCGATCACCACATCGATCGGCAAGCCATCATTGAGTACGACTTCTTGTCGATCGAAGCATGCACCGACGACGACTTCCTCGTCGGTTTGAGTCAACACAAAGATGCGCTGACCCATCCGACCTTTCGCACCGACGATCGCGATGTGACAACGCGAGTCAGTAGGCGATTTAGAAATTTGCAAAAAGTTTTCTGTCAAGTGACTTTCCTCAATCGTCCGATGTGTGTATAACTCTAAGCGGAGTCAGCTCACCGCTACGCCAGCTGCCTCCACCTCCGACGCAAAGAGCGTAGCGTTTTACAAGGGAGTCTCCCAATGGCTGCAAAGAAGAAGAAGTAATCTTCTGACCCGCTGATTGCCGAAGGCCGCGCAGTGTTGTGCGGCCTTCGGCGTTTTTGTTTCGAACGCAGCGCCGTCGCCGGTGGCGCAGCACGAAACGGCGGAAAACAAGGCATTCCGTGAATTGCGAGGAGAAGACTTGAGGAGTTGCGTTGCGCCGCTACGATGCTGCGCTCACGACTCAAAGGAACCCTCATGGCGCATGTGATTGCTGAACCTTGCATCGGAACGAAAGACGCTTCGTGCGTTGATGTCTGCCCTGTCGATTGCATTCATCCGGTGAAGAAGGCAGCGGATCATGCCACTGCGGAGCAGCTCTACATTGACCCTGACACATGCATCGACTGTGGTCTCTGTGTGGACGAATGTCCGGTGCAAGCGATCTTCCCGGCAGACGATTTGCCCTTAGAGTGGAAAAAATATATTCAAATCAACCTCGACCACTTCAAGAAGTAGGTCGATCGCCAGGGAGGGGTAAGGCTCCCAACCCCCTGCCCTCAACCGTCGTCTTCTCCTTCGACGGACCCGATTCGAAACCCAGAAAACAACCGCGGCACCCCAATTGGGGTGCCGCGATGCTCTCTCCCGACGATTGTTGATGGCGCTTGGCTCCGGAATCAGGCCGCGTCGCGATCTTCTTCTTCCCAAGCCTTGGGTTTGGTCACAGCAGCTGGCGCGTCGGCGCGCTCAAGCCAGTCCTCAACCCGTCCACCGAGGTTGAGTTCGGTCGGCATTGTCTTGCGGTATCCAAGCTTCCGAACGATCTCAAGGACATCCGTCCAGCTCGGGAAACTCTTTCCGTTCACGCGTTTGAATGTGTCGATCGCCATCAGGAACATGAACTGTTCCGGCGAAGTTTGACCTTCTTCCGCATCGCGAACGAAGTCGCTGAGGCGACGCCCAGGTCCGCGACGACGCTCGAGGTTTGTCGAAGAAGTTTCGCCTGCAAGGAGACGACGATCCAAACCAAGGCGACGATCGACAACCGACCCACACTGCGCCGACTCAGGTGGCTTGCTTGCGTGAGATTTCGATGGTGTAGTCTTCTTCATAAGACGAGATCCTGTGCCGCTTCGAACGCACCAAGGGAAGTGGAAGCCCGCGGCGCTACACTGCGACCTCTCTCGCATCGACACAACACAGGTGCCGATTGAAGGCGCATGCCAAACTCTCGCAAGATTCATGTCTGACACGCCGCAACAGCCCTTTCGCCCGCTCTTTGCCCTGCTGGGTTGGGTGCTTCCTGGACTCGGGCAATGGTCCGCAGGCGCACGAAAACGCGGAATCCTGGCTGGCGTGGGCGTGATCGGGCTCTTTCTGTCAGGGCTGCTCGTTGGCGGTCTCGATTGCGTGGACAGCACCGAGGATCGACTCTGGTTCGCGGGGCAAGTCGGGGCCGGGCCGTTGGTCATCGCCGCAGACATGGCGAACTCGTACTACCTGAAGTCTGGTCGCGCCGCACCGCTCATTGCGTCGGCGGTTCCGTATGGCACGGCGATGAATCCAGAGGATGTTCCGAAGATCTCAAGCTTCAAGGGTCTTGCGCATTCCAATGAGTTTGGAACCCTGCTCGTTTTTCTCGCTGGCTTGATGAACATCGTTGTCTTGCTTGACGCTGGGATACGTCAAAGCGAAGCACCGTCTCGGCGCGCCGTTGATGCGCGGGGGCAGGCATGAGCAATTCACTTCTTCCCACGATCCTTGCGTGGACTCCGATCCTTGAGCCCGCACCTGGCGCAGCGCAGTGGTGGTGGGCGCTGTCGATTCCGATGGCCTTTTTCCTCGCGATGGCTTACAAGGCGACGCGTGTCACGGACATCGCTGACTTCTGGCCTTCAACCTTGAAGATGACGGCGCAGATCCTCGCTGCGATGGTTGGCATCGCCGTTGGCCTCGCACTGCTGATCCAAGTGCTCTTGCCGATGCTTCCGGCTGAGTGACAGCATCCACCGACGCATCGCCCAACGCAAGGCGCAACGCAGGGCGACTCCGTACACCGTCGTTAGAGGCAAGAGCGTGACCAAAATTCCACCCGGGCGAAACTCCCATCGCGGTACGGGACCAGGCCGCACGCCTCGGAGTACCTCGCATGCGTTCGGCAGGCTTGTGTCCTGATCGTCGATTTCTGCAAAGGGAGGAAAGAGGTCTTTCGGATTCGAAGTTTCGAATGTCCAAACCACCCACGGTGCAGGCCAACCGACCGCGAGCGCTCCGACGCGCAACCCTTCGATGGGTTCGCGCGGTGGACCTGGTTCCGCCCAATTTGGAAGATCGCCGTCAACGAGATCTTTGGATCGCAATGCGGAGCTGGGTTGCAAGTTGACCCACTCGGCGCCGAACACGGAATCCTGCGACGCGAACCACTGGTAACCGCAGCGAATCACGCTGGTCACTTGCGCGCCTGATCCTCGCCACATCGTCTCCACGCGCCAGTAGGCGAAGCAGAACATCGTGATAAAGGCCCACGACGAGATCCCAATCGCGACGCCGAGGTTCGGCAAGAACAGCGAGACGCATCCGCGCTCGCGACTCACGCAGAACCCCGCGCGATCCGCTTCACGCCAGAACCTGGCTTCTCACCCTTCGCGATCTTTGCTGACGCCTTCGTTCCGCGCCAACGCTTCGACTCGAAGCGATCCGCGCTTCGTGGAGGCTTCGCGGCCTTCACTTCGTCGAGCGTCGCCTTGGCTTCTCGCTCTGCGCGGGCGGAGTAGCGGGCGGATTTTTCGAGGTCAATCTTTCGCGCGAACTTCTCAAGCGAAGGGAGTTTGCGCGCTGTCACCACTGGATGTGCGAGAGCGATGATGCGATCCCACGCCTCGATGTCGTGGGGAGATATGAAAGTGATGCTCGCTGCCTCGCTCGCTTCGAGCTCGCTCGACAACTGCGAGCCGTGCCCTGCTCGGCCCACGCGATGCAACCACTCTTGCGGTTCCGTCGGCACATCGTAATTCACAACCGTCTTGAGCCGTGGAATATGTAAACCACGCGCGGCAACATCGGTCGCGACCAGTACGCGCGACTTCCCGGTGGCGAATGAGTCCAAGGACTTCTGTCGCTGGAGCGTCGATCGTTCGCCATGAAACTCCGCTGTTTCGACGCCATGCCGACGCAACGCGCCGACGACCCAACCGACGCGCCTGCGCGTTCGACAGTAGACGACGAAAGCGCTCATCCCCTCTTCGACCGCAAGTTGCAGCAACAGCGCGGTCTTGAGTTCATCTCCCACGAGAAAGCGGCTGTGCGCAAGGTGCGCAGCGGCCGTATTGCGTTCCCCTGCCTCGATACGCACATGATTCTGCAACATGCGCTCGGCGAGCGATTCCACTTCGCGCGGGAGCGTTGCCGAGAGCAGCAAACGCTGTCGCCCGGGAGGCGTCCTCTCAAGAAGCCATTCGACTTGCGGAAGAAAACCCATGTCAAGCATGCGGTCCGCTTCGTCAATCACGATGCACTTCACGAACGCGAGGGATAACGCGCCGATGTCGAGGAGTTCGCGGATGCGTCCGGGAGTTCCAACGACGATGTCTACTCCGCTTTGGACCGCGTCCCGCTGCGGCGCGAGTGCAACCTTGCCGAAGACGCTGACGACGCGCAGCAGCGATCCCTTGACGAGTTCTTGAATCTCTTTTCCAACCTGCTGCGCGAGTTCACGAGTGGGCACAACGACAATGGCGCGCAATCGCTGACTCAACTCTGGTTTGCGCCGCACTCGTTCAAGCGGCTTGTCCCGAAGCAGCACGTCAGCCAAGGAGATTCCATACGCAAGCGTCTTCCCTGTCCCAGTCGGCGCAAGTCCGATCGCATCGCGCAAGCCTCGTGCGATTGGAATGAACTTCGCCTGGATCTCCGTCGGCGTTGGATACCCAAGGCGATGGATCCCCCGAAGCACCAATGGATGCAGCTCCATTCCACTAAACCCAACTTGGTTCAAAGAATCGGCTGTCGATGAGTGAGACTTGGGGGTGGCGCGCGAGGGCGATGGCTTGTCAGACTTCACGACGGGAGGGTATCGGGGGAGCGCAGCCGCGCCATGAGGCAGGCTCGGAGGCAGATCCAGAAGATCGCCGAGGACGAGGGCTGGCGCGCGAAGGTGACACGCCGAATTGATATGAACACGCCACAGGCCTGAATACTGCAACGGCGCCCATCATGAAACCCCGTCATGAAACCCCATGATGAAACCCCATGATGAAACCATGACGGGCCCGATCAATTTTTTCGCTAGCACCGGCTCGATCG
>SXUI01000025.1 GCA_005790605.1 Planctomycetia bacterium
ATCATCATGCCCATCGAAACAAGCACGCTCGCGATGACCATGTCGATCACGAGAAACGGCAGATACACGCGGAATCCGATGAGGAATGCTGTCTTCAATTCACTCAGGACGAACGCTGGAATCAGCGTGAGCAGATCCACATCCTTCTCCCAAGTCAGCGTCGACGGATCAGCGACATCGACGCCACGATGTTCGAGGATCATCGTCACGCAATTCGTGTTCCCCGTCGCCTCAATCTGCGTGATCATGAATTCACGGAGCGGCTCCTTCGTGCGCTCCCATGCAACCCACTGATCCTTTTGCTCGCCTCTGGCGTATGGGCCAAGCCCCTTGTCCCACATCGCTGTCAGCGTGGGCGACATCGTGACGAGCATCAAGAGGAATGAGAGACCGACGATCACTTGCGACGGAGGAAGCGTCTGCGTACCAATCGCCTGTCGAAGCAAACCAAGCACGACCACAATCCGCGTAAAACTCGTGCAGAGAATGAGAATGGACGGCGCGACTGTCAGCACCGTCAGCAGCAAGAGAATGTTCATCGCACTGCTGAGCGATCCGTCGCTGCCTGGCACAACCTTCGCCGCATCCTCAAGCACGCCGATGGGGTTCATCGAATCCAGAGGCGCGTTCGCGGCCTGCGCGAACACAGCGCTCGTCGAGAGGATGGACGCCGCAAGACTCAAGCGAGGCGTCCTCCGAACAGTCCACGGCGAATCGCAGCAGTATTCGGAATCACTGCATCAGTGGCTGCCCGACGCGTGCGGCGCGTGAGGTCAATTGTTTCGACCGCGTCCGTGTCTTCATTCTGCATGGCTCGCGCCGCGCGGCTCGTCGAGCGCAAGTCGCCCTTGAGCGCGGATTGCAAAGAAGCTTCGAATCGTGGGTCTTTGCTCGTTCGGTCCCCCGCCTCGATGCGCGCCATGAGTTCGGCGACTTCTTCCGCACTCGAAAGCTCCGAAAGCGTTCGCATCCCGGCGCCCGATTGATGCACGACGAGAACGCGCCGCGCAACTTTCAGAAGCATGACTTGCTGACCCTTCGTAATCGGGTACTTCGCGAGAATCTCGATGACGCCACTTGGGCGCCTTCCGTTCGTCAAGCGCAATCCAAGTCTTTGCGCACCCCATTTCGCGCCAAGAATGGCAACGAGCACTGCCGCGAGTGCGCCAGCGGTTGGCAGAACGGTTGCGAAGAGACCGTTCTCATCTGCGGGAATCGTGCGAGTGGCATCTTTGGTTGCGGCCGCGCTTGCATTCGCGAGGGGCGCTGCACCAAGTGGTCGACCGGGCGATGCAGCCGAGATGCTTGCCGCTGGGCTCGCGGTCGCGCTTGCGGCCTGGGCCGCAGCAGCCTTCGGCGTGGAATCATCGACCGGTCCGCCCGCGAACGCCCCGAAGGTGATTCCAATCGCGAGGAACGAGGCGAGGCTGGGCGCAAGACTGCGAAACGACTTCAGTTTGAGATGCACGCTTGTTTGCCTTCCTGGCGTATTGGGCGTTTTTCTATGTACTCAACATCCGACGCAGAGCTCCGCTCTGCTCTCGCATGCGATGGCGCAAGGGCGCCGCAGACTTCAACTTTCGAAGGGTTCGAGAATCTCACTCACGCGCACGCAGAAGTTCTCGTTGAGCACGAGCACTTCTCCTCGAGCGACGCGTCGACCATTCACATAGATGTCCACTGGATCACCCGCTGCTTTGTCGAGTTCGACAACGCTGTCAGTGTTCAACCGTAGGACATCCTCGACGAGCATCTTGGTGCGTCCAAGCTCGATGCGAACACTCAGGTTCACATCCGAGAGCATGCCAATGGCGGATGCAGACTCCGACGAGCGCGCGCGACCGAAGTCAGGGAGCGGAACAGACGCGCCAGCAGTGGCCGGGGTCGCGGGATTGGTAGTAGGGTCGGCTGCGGCCATCGGTTGCTCCACGAGATTCCTTCTGAGGAGAGACACATGCGCTCAATGGGCGTCCTGCCTGAGAGCGAGCGCAAGAGCTGCGCCTACCGTTTGTCGGAGACGCAGAGCTTGCGCCTTGAGAATCCACCTCTGTGCAGTTTCTGCTCACCCCAACCTCAGATTTCTCAGAGGTCCGAACCGCCAAGAAAGAAAAAACGCGAGTCAAACTGACCCGCGTTGAGTGCTTTCCGTAGCGTCAGCGCGCTTATCGGTTGATTCGGATACCGGTCCCGACCACAAGCACGCAGCGATCGACGGTCGGTTTCCCATCAGTCGATCGGTGATCGAACCGCTCACGCAGCGTTCCTTCGATCCGCCTCGTGAGGGTCTCAAAGGTTGGTTCTTGGAAGTGATGCGGCTCCGCGGTTCGCCAGAGTCCACCGATCTCTGCGCGCAGTTCATTGCGCGATCGTTCGATTTCCTCTTTCACCCAAGTCTCGTCCTTCTTGCGCACCTTGACATAGACCTCGACCTCATAGAGATAGGCCAGACCGGTGCGATCGTTGACAAGTCGATCGTCGAGTAAGAGCAATTCGATGGGCTTCGATTCCTCTGGGTTTGCAACCGCGACTGGCACTTCTGCCTCGACATGCTTAGGACCAGTCATGGAAAAAAATCCGACGATCGCCGCGCCCTCGAGAACGAGGAGCCCGGCGGTGATCGCCATGAACTTCATCCCGCCCTTCTTGGCTGGAGCTTCGGCTGCCGCCTTCGCGTCGCCGCCCTTGGCATCCTTCGATCCTGATTTGTCTGCTTTATCTGCCATAAAACCTCCAACAAATTCCACCGCGAGGAATCGCTTCATCGAGGGATCGACCCAACCGGCCGCCTACTTGAGGACGGGATCCGATTCCCCTTCGATTCTGGCTTGGCTTTGGGGCGAGATCCCCCCTGGTATCGCGAAAAACGAGGAATTCAGCCCGGCAGCAGAACCGACAAAGCGCTCCGCTCCACCCCAAACTCGATGGTTGTTTCACCGCGCGAGGACCCCGCCGCCTCCCCGTCTAACTGGAGCATTTCTGGCTCACTCGAAAAGACGCGGATAGACGCAGCGCGCCGTTCCCGAAGGTTCGGAGAGTACTTCTGCATCCCCCATCGCAGCATCGGGAGCCACTGCAGCGCATCAAGTCCATGTCGGATCGGGATGAACGACGCGTCCAGCAGGCCGTCGAGCGGATCTGCGGCGACGCTCGGATTGAGCCGCGCGCCGTACTCGCGACAGTTGGACACAATCACGATCCCCCTCCCGAGTTCCTCGCGTTCGCCCGCGAGCTCCCACGCAAGGTGCGGTGCGCGCCAGTCGACGAGGCACTGCATCACCGGTCGCACATACGACAGATGCGAGATGGGTCCACGGCGATTCGCGGCGAGTTCATGCACGACGCGTGCGTCGAGCCCGAGGGATCCCATGAGGACGAAGGGCGAGCCATTCGCCCTACCAAGGTCGAACTTTCGAGTCTGCATGCGACGCAAGGCATGCCGAAACTGCATCGAGTCACGCCGCATTCCTAATCCACGAGCGAACAGATTCTCCGTTCCGCAAGGGACAATCCACATCGGCAGATTCGCGCGAATCGCACTCGGCGCGACAAGGCGAACCGCGCCGTCTCCGCCGCAGACGACGATGACCGTGAGCGATTTGCGCTTCTCCCAAAGCATCGGATCAAGCCAATGGGACGCGTCGCGCGCCTGCGTGGCAATCAGGAACGACCGCACACCGTCGAGTTCTAAGCCAGACTTGATTTTCTGCGCGTGCTCGAGCGCACGGCCACCTCCACTCACTGGGTTGAAGAGAATCGCGACGCTCATCGGATAGTCATGACCTGCGCTGACGGAAAACGCGGAGCGCAGAATAGCCCCTCCAAGTCCGACTGCCTTCCGTTTGTGCGCTGCAGCCGCACGCCGTACCATCGCGGGCATGCTTTCCGCTGAGACACTGCGAGTGATTCGAGGAGTTCTTTGGACTCTCGGGGCGTTTGCATTCCTCCAAGGAAGCGCTGCCTTCGCACAGTCGGAACAGTATGTGCTCGATCAACTTGATCGATGGGAGAAGACCGCGGAGGCGGACCCGGCGAGCGAGGAAGCACAACTCCTCAACGCGCGCCGTACGCTCGCGCTTGGCGAGGCATCTCGCGCGAAAAATCTCGCCAACGCGTTCATCGAGCGATACCCACTCTCCCGATGGCGTGCCGATGCGCTCCTCGTGCGAGGCGACGCTGAGGTCGCGCTCGGCGACGAATACAAAGGGCTCTTCGACTTCGAAGAGATTTGCCGTCGCTACTCGGCGACGGAAACATTCATTCCAGCGCTCGAGCGCGAGTTCGAGATCGCGAAGGCGTATGCGCACGGACTGAAGAAGCGATTCTTCGGAACCATTCGCTTTCTCAGTTCGCACGACGACGCAGAAGAACTTCTCATCCGCGTTCAGGAACGATTGCCGGGCAGCCAGCTCGCGGAGCAAGCAGGCATGGAGCTCGCCGACTTCTACTTCCGCGAGCGCGATCTCCAACTTGCTGCGGAGGCATACAAGCTCTTCCTCGAGAATTACCCGCGTTCACCGCAGATTCCCAAGGCACGGCTTCGCCTCATCTACGCATATCTCTCGGGATTCAAAGGCCCGCAGTACGACGCGAGTGGCCTACTCGAAGCGCGCGGACGACTTCGCACCCTCCAAGCCATCGAGCCATCACTCGCGGATCAAGTTGGCGTCGATGGCATTCTGATTCGCATCGAAGAATCGGAAGCGGCGAAGATTCTCTCCACCGCGAATTGGTATCTCGAAATCGACGATCCCATCTCCGCCGAACTCTTCATTCGGCGACTGGTCTTGCGCCATCCGACCTCGCTCGCAACACTCGAAGCACTCCGCATCGTGCCGGGCATCCTGCCGCTCCTTCCCAAGAGCATTCTCACGAGCGCGCCAGACTACAAATCACTCCGAGAAAAACTCCTCGGCATCCCGTGGGAGGCGATCGAACTGAAGAGTCCTGCCGACCTGCGCGAGTTAGAAGTGGGCACGACACTTCCGCCGCCCCCAAAGGAAGAGGTGAAGCCGTGAATCGAACAGCCAGCGCCTTCCTCTGCGGATACCTTGGACTCGTTGCGCTCACCTCGGGGTGCACGAGCAATCCGCGCGCCGGATACGCGGCGACCAACCTCTACCCAAAGCAGTTTCACACGGTCTCCGCCACCATCTTCCGCAATCGGTCCTACATTCGCGGTATCGAGAAGAATCTGATGGAGGCGCTCACGAAGGAACTGGAGAGCGCGACCCCCTACTCGCTCGCGAGTGAAGTCTCCGCTGATACGGTGTTGCAAGGCACGATTACCGACGCGCGCATGCTCGAACTGTCCAAGGATCCCACCACTGGCCTTGCGAATGAAATGATGTTCGAAGTCACAGCGAACTTTGAGTGGATCGATATGCGTACTGGGAAGAAAATCGTCGCGCAGAACGGGATCAAGGCATCCGCACTTTTCGTCCCGAGCGCCCCCGCCCGCGAACCGATTGAGCTCGCCCAGTTTGCTGTCGCAGAAGATATGGCACGGGATATCGTGGCTGCGATGCAAACCGAGTGGTAATCGACGGCGTATTCCTGGGAATGGACGATAGAGAGAAGCCCTCCCGCCTACCCTCCCCGCCTTGGAATTGAGCGATACCTTCACACATCTGTCCACCGCCTCGACGCTTACCCCGATCTAGAGATGAACGAATCCAATCAATCCAACTCGCCGAAGCACAATTCGGATTCTGACGGACCGCAGAAGCGACTTCCTCCTGAAGCGCCGCAGAGTCCGCGCCGACAGTACGCGACCTTCGCGACTTTTTTGATCCTTGGCCTGCTCATGCTCTACGCACTGACTGGCGGCATTTCGAGCGGGCAGCAAGTGAACTGGAGCGAGTTCCTCGCGTTCGCGGAAGCCAAGCGACTCAAAGCTGACTCCGTGCAAGTGGAAGACACACGAATCACCGCGCAACTCGAACCGGGCGCAGATTCCCCCACTGGTGCCGCGACCAAGACGATCATCGTCAAGAGCAGGCCGCAACTCATCGACCACTATGTCAAGCAACTCGAAGAGCGAAAGCTTGCGTACGATGTTGTGGCAGAGTCCGTGTGGAAGAGTCTCTTTCTACAGCTCATTCCGGTTGTCATCATCATCGGCCTCATCTGGTTTCTGATCTCGCGATCGATGCGCGGCGTCAGCGGCGGCCCCGGTGGCATGCTCGGCAACTTCGGAAAGTCTCGCGCGCAACTCCAGAGTAAGGAACGCATCAACATCACCTTCGCGGATGTGGCGGGTGTTGACGAGGCGAAAGAGGAAGTATCCGAGATTGTCGAATTCCTGAAGAATCCCAAGCGATTCGCACGCCTCGGCGGGCGAATCCCGCGCGGAGTGCTGCTTTCAGGCCCTCCAGGCTGCGGCAAGACGCTGCTTGCCAAGGCCATCG
>SXUI01000026.1 GCA_005790605.1 Planctomycetia bacterium
GCGCAATTCCGACGCCCTTTGCTCGCGCTCGACCGACGCACTGAGCCCGCCATGCGCTGGTGGCGATTCACTCGCCCCAGCGCATTCCAAAGCGAGTGCAACGATTTCGCCCGTTGCGGGCGAGAATCTTGCACGAGCGCTCAAAGGATGCGCTCTAGAATGCACACCACTCGCCTATGACGCCTTCCATGCAAGAAACCGCCTTCGAACAACCCGACAAGCGCGTCAATTGGGATCGCTTTCTGCGCGGCCGGTTCATGGTCTTTGACGGACCAGATGGGAGCGGAAAGAGTACGCAGTTCAAGATGTTCTCAAACTGGGTGAGAGGACACTGGGACGTCCCAGTGACCGAAGTACGCGAGCCAGGCGGAACAGAAATCGGCGAACAAATCCGCGCGATCCTGCTCGATCCAAAGAACGAAGGCATGACGGTTCGATGTGAGATGCTTCTCTACATGGCGAGCCGCGCGCAATTGCTTGAGCAACGCATTCGCCCCGCGCTCGCTGCTGGCCATCTTGTGCTGAGTGATCGCTTTGTGAGCTCAACTCTCGCCTATCAAGGCACAGCCGGCGGGATCTCTCGAGAAGAAATCATTCGAGTCGCGCAAGTGGCGGTCGGAGACCTTTGGCCGCACAACACCGTTATCTTCGATGTGGATGTGCCGACGGCCGCAAAGCGACTGAATCCGCTGCTCGACCGCATGGAACAGAAAGGCGCAGTGTTCCATGAGCGCGTGCGCCAGGGCTACCTCCAACAAGCGCGCGAAGATCCGCATCGGGTCACGGTCATCGACGCGACGCGCGATCAGGACACTGTCTTCGGCGAACTCCTCGAGGCTCTCGCACATCAGGCGCGAACCAACAGCGCCACCAAGAGTGTCACAACGAAGACGATTGTCTGACGCGCACGAGATCCGTCAGTTGATCGATCGCGACTTCAAGGTCGTCGTTCACCACAAATGCGTCGTACACGCCGCTACTGCGCGCAAAGTCAATCTCTTTCTTCGCCTCAAGAAAGCGCCGCTCAATCGCCGCCTCTTCTTCGCGTCCACGCGCCCGTAATCGCTTGAGCAGTGCTTCTTCGTTCGGCGGGAGAATGAACACTGCGAATGCTTGGGGCATGCGGAGCTTGACATTCTTCGCGCCCTGCACATCGATGTCGAGGACGATCAGTTTGCCCTGACGAAGTGCCTCGACCACTGGTGCCTGCAAAGTGCCGTACCAATTTCGCCCGAACACCTGTGCAACTTCGAGAAAACGGTCCTCGTCGATGTAGCGTTGAAATGTCTCTGGATCGACAAAGTGGTAATCCACATCGTCGCGCTCCCGCGCGCTGCGTGCGCGCGTGGTCGCACTCACACTGAACTCCCCACCAAGCCGCCGAATCACTTCGTGCACCATGGTGGTCTTGCCGACACCGCTCGGACCTGACACGACGAGCAAGAGCCCACTCATGGGCGCGTCCCCGGCAGAAGCACCGCGGGCATGACCTCGTCGGAAGAAGGGGCGCCTGGAATGGGCACGACATCCTCGGGATCAATACACAGCGAAACCATGCTCCCAATCTCACGCGCAGAGCGGGGATTGAGTTCGAACACTTTCAGAGAGCCTGCGCCTTCCACATACACAACATGCTGCGCAACTTCACCGAGATACGCGCTCGACAACAATCGGCCCCGCATCGCGTTCGGGCTATCACTCGTCGTGAGATGCAGTGCTTCAGGGCGCAGCGAAAGCGTCGCGCGCGACGCATCACAAGCAATCGAAGAGTGCATCGCAATGCCTTGCGCGTTCCATCGATATGCCTCGACTCGCGTCGCCTCGACGAAGTTGGACTCGCCGAGAAAGTCAGCGACGAAGCGCGAGTTTGGTCGGCGATACAACTCGCGTGGCGCGCCAAGTTGCGAGATCAGCCCTGCATCAAGCACCGCCATCCCATCCGCGAGCGAGAGCGCTTCTTTCTGATCGTGCGTCACATACACCGTCGTCACCTTGAGCGTGTCCACGATGCGACGAATCTCATGGCGCATATCAATGCGCAGCTTCGCGTCGAGATTGGAGAGTGGCTCGTCAAGGAGAAGTACTTGCGGCTCAAAGACGACCGCGCGAGCAAGTGCCACGCGTTGCTGTTGCCCGCCCGAGAGTTCACCGGGCTTGCGCGCCGCGTACTGCTCCATCCGAACAAGCGCGAGCGCGTCGCGGACACGACGCTCTTTCTCCGCGCGGGGTATGGACCGCACATCAAGACCAAACGCGACATTTTCCGCGACGCTCATGTGCGGCCACAGCGCGTAGTTCTGAAACACCATCCCTGTGTTTCGCGCGTTGGGCGGCGTCGCAGTGACCTCTGTGGAGTCGAAGAAGATCCGGCCCGCCGTTGGCTCAATGAAGCCTGCGATCATTCGCAGGAGCGTTGTCTTCCCGCAACCTGACGGACCAAGGAGAAAGAAAAGCGATCCTGATGGAATCGACAGTGTCACTCCCGCCACGGCTTTGGTTTCGCCGTAGTGCTTCGCAACGCCTTCGAGCCGGATCGCGGTCATAGGCGCACTGTAGAACAGCCTTGGATTTCGCGCGTAAGTGGGTACCCTTGCCGAGTTGCCCCACGAGGATGACAGACCTCGGTCGGACTTCCATGAACGAACGCCAACGCCAAAACTTTGAACAACTGAAGGCGTGGCGCGGACCTCGAGAGCGGGACCTTTCCCTCGCAACGACCATCGTGTCGATCGCAAAGTTTGCGAAGAAGCGCCAACGAGATCTCGGCGAAGTCATCGCGGCGTGGAATGCGCTCTGCCCAGCGAAACTTGGAACCGCATGCACGGTCGATAGCCTCACGAACGGATTGCTTTCCATGACAGCCAGTTCCGCCGCTGCTGGGTATGAACTCTCGCGACTCTTGCGCACGGGGCTCGACGAAGAAATGAAGCGCCGATTTCCGACACGAATTCGCCGTATCAAAGTCACGATCGGTGAAGTTGCCGAATCCACTCCGGCCGCACGCGCGCAAGTTGAAAATCAATCGGATCAAGAGCGGTAGTCGCTAGGCACACAAGTGGAGACCACGGGTTGAAACCGCCATGCGCCACCGGCACAACTCCTGCGTTGTTCGACGGACGGAGTTCACCCTCCCGCTCAACTATACGCATCATTGGATACGACGGGCCGAGCCCGATCTTCGACCGTCGCGATTCACTCGCGCGGTCGGAGTCCAAAGCGAGTGCAGCGTTTTTGCCGTGGGCTTTGCCACGGCAAGAAACCTGACACGAGCGCTCAAGGGACGCACGCACTGAGCCCGCCCTCCGACCGTCGCGATTCATTCGCGCGGTCGGAGTCCAAAGCGAGTGCAGCGTTTTTGCCGTGGGCTTTGCCACGGCAAGAAACCTGACACGAGCGCTCAAAGGACGCGACGGGCCGAGCCCGATCTTCGACCGTCGCGATTCACTCGCGCGGTCGGAGTCGAAAGGGAGTGCGGAATTTGTCCGCGTACTTCACGCGGCAGAATTCCGCGCTCCCGCTCAACTTTACGAATCGCCGATGCCCTTGCGGACCTGCCAGTACTCGAGTTCGATTGGTGCCTGACGACCGAAGATCGTGACGAGCACGCGAACGAGACCCTTCTCGGGGAACACATCGTCGATCTCGCCCTCGTAACTCTGGAACGGGCCTTCCATGATCGTGACCTTGTCGCCCTTCACGAACTCCATCTTGACCTGTGGCGCTTCCTCAGGCTTCTTGGAGTCGAAGAGCATCTTCTCGACTTCATGTCGAGCCATCGGCGCAGGCTTGCCGGAAGTGCCGACGAAGTCGCCGACGCCGTCTGTTTCCTTGATGAGGAAAAAGACATCCTGATTGATGCGACCGTCGAGTTCGAGGCGCATTTCCACGAAGACATATCCAGGGTAGAGCTTCGTCTCGGTGATGCGGTTCTTGCCCGCCTTCACAGACTTCACCTTCTCGGTCGGCACCATGATGCGACCAACCCAGTGCTCCATGCCTTCGATCTGAATCTTGCGCAGCAGCGTGCGCTGCACAGAATTCTCCTTATTGCTCGCCACGCGAAGCACGAACCAATTCATGCCGTCACGGAACATCGGCAAGTCGGTGGCTGGATCAAACGACTCGCTGCCTTCAAACTGCGACTTCTCACCAGCCTTGCCCTTGTGCATGTCAGCCATCTGCTGCACCGCGACACCTTCGACCTTGAGCGCGATGGACATCTGTGCGACAGCTTCGCGGCCCTTCTTCAGCGCGCGCGGGGCTTCTGCTGCTGCACCTTCCGGTGCGTCGGTTGCCTTAGATTCCTTCGTCATAGTCATTACCTGCAGTGCGTGGATCGGAGGATCCAAAGAAATGCGTGCCAAGGCCGCCAGTACTTCGCGTCAACCCGCGTCGAGCACCTTGATGTAACCGAACAAGAACGCGAACGCGTAGTCGATCGTCCAGCAGAACACGGTGATGACAATTGCAGTCACGATCACCGTCGCTGTCGATCCAACGATTTCGCGTCGTGTGGACCAATTCACCTTCTTCATCTCGCCTTCAGTCGCGACGAGAAAATCAACCGAGCGTGGATTCACGAACACGATCCAGTACATGATCGCGAACACGATCAACCCAACGAGTGATGCGGTTCCGGCAGAGACATAGATCGGATTGAGATCAAGAATCTTCCAACTCTTGGCGTACGACGCGATCCAAAACAGACCAAGCAGTGTGATCAGCGAAACGCCGACAACGGTGCCCATTCGGGTGTAGTAGCCCTGACCTGATTTGTAGATTCCTAAACTCATAGAAAGACTCCGCGTGCAGACGAATGCAATCCGATTTCAATCGTGCGCCGCCTGCGCGAACTCTCGAGGTACTCCGCACCTCGTATGCCTTTGACGCGCTGCGCCTGCGAGCATTCGCAGATCAACTCGCGTCAAGGCCTCAAGTCTTGCCTCAACACGCCGGGGGGGGATCGAACCCACGACCTGCGGATTTGGAATCCGCTGCTCTACCAGCTGAGCTACCGGCGTCCTGTCGCGCGTCGAGGAGTGCTCGAAAAAGCAACCCAACGGCGCGCGCCTGCCCAAGCGAACGCGTCCGCGTTTACTTGCGCTTGATCTTGTGCAGTGTGTGCTTTCGAAGGCGCGCGGAGTACTTCAAGAAGCCCTCCTTGACCTTGTCGGCAATGCCGCCCTTCACACGAATGTTCGTGCGGTAATTCATGTCACCGGTTTCGGTGCATTGGAGCCAGACCCATTCACGATCCGTTGACTTCTTGGCCATACGAACACCCTAATCTGCAAACACTGCTGTTGAAAATTGCCTCAGCGGACGCTGTCGTCCGCTGAGGCGTGATTTGCGAATTCAAACTTAGGCGATGATGTCAGTGACGACGCCGGAGCCCACGGTACGACCACCTTCGCGAACTGCGAAGCGAACGCCCTTCTCCATCGCGACGCCCTTGCCTTCGAAGTCGACGACGACTTCGATGTTGTCGCCAGGCATGCACATTTCGGCGCCAACGAGTTGATCGATCTTGCCGGTGATGTCGGTCGTGCGGAAGTAGAACTGTGGCTTGTAACCAGCCTTGAATGGCGTGTTGCGTCCACCTTCGTCCTTCGTGAGCACGTAGACCTGTGCCTTGAACTTCGTGTGTGGCTTGATCGAGCCTGGCGTGCAAAGCACTTGGCCGCGCTCGATGTCGTTCTTCTCCACGCCCCGGAGGAGCACGCCGACGTTGTCGCCTGCGATACCACTGTCGAGCGTCTTCTGGAACATCTCGACGCCGGTGATCGTGGACTTCTTCGTCTCTGGGCGAAGACCAACGATTTCGCACTCGTCGCCAACCTTGATGAGACCGCGCTCAATACGACCCGTCGCGACCGTACCACGACCCTTGATCGAGAAGACGTCTTCCACGGACATCAAGAATGGCTTATCGGTTTCACGAACTGGCTCTGGGATGTACGAGTCGATTGCGTCCATGAGATCAGCGATGCACTTCTGTGCCGCGGGATCCTTTGGATTCGTGAGCGCTGGGAATGCAGCGCCGCGCACGACTGGAATGTCGTCGCCTGGGTAGCCGTACTTCGAGAGAAGTTCGCGA
>SXUI01000027.1 GCA_005790605.1 Planctomycetia bacterium
GTAGGCTTGCCCCCCGAAATCCAACTCAAATGTGCGCTCGGGTGCGGATTCGGTCACTTCTGGTGGTGCTGCGAGTGCTGCTGCGACGACGATAGATGCAAGCATGACCGAGAGAGTACCTCCACGGCGAGTACCCCGCGAAGAGCCGAAGCGATTCGGTCCGCTGTCGCTGACACCAGCGGGGCGTATTCGCCTCGGTCGCGGCTGCACCGTCGCGCCCACTGACATCGATTGGAACTTCTCGCGAAGCGGCGGACCAGGCGGTCAGCACGCAAACAAGACAAGTACAAAGGCGGAGCTCCGCGTGTTGCTCACCGCAATCGATGGGCTTGACTTAGACGCGATCGAACGACTGCGATCGATCGCCACGCGGCACCTCGTTGGAGATGGCGCGCAAGAAGCGCTGCTCATTACCGACAGTCAAACGCGATCCCAAGCGGACAATCGCGATGCGTGCGTGGCTCGACTGAGCGCGGTTGTGTCAAGTGCCGCGATCCGCCCAAAGGTCCGCCGGCCGACGAAACCAACATGGGGTTCCGTCACGCGCCGCCTTGATGAAAAGAAACGCGATGGCGCGAAGAAGCAAGGGCGTCAATCCCGCCCCGATGATGAGTGAGACCTCGCGCAAACTCATCGCCAACAACCAAGGTGATGCCGCAACAGAAGCATTGCTCGCGCGCGTGAATGCGAGTGGGGCCTCCTTTGCCTCACATTGTCGATTCGCGGGCTCGTTGGGAGACAGACTCGCGTCGAGAGTCTCAATCAATTCACTCGCCACCAAGCGAGAGCACGTCGACTTGCTTTGGCGCGAACTGTCCTGCGTTCTGAGTTCGCAGCAGTGATGGCGTCTTGAGAGCATCGATCACTTCGTTTTCCGACATGTCGGCGAACTCTCGGGCAGTCCAAATGCACGCGGAGAAAAATCGAATATTGCGAGAATCTTGGCGCACTGCTGGTATTCCCGCGTATCTTCCAAACAGTCGCGCAGCCCCGAATCGGATCGACGCGCGCGGCGATGGAGTCGGACGGAATCAAGGGTGTTCAACCGAGTGGAACTGGCATGAGAGCGGAGCAGCGGATTGGTGGGTCATTAGGTCAAGTGAAGCGATCAGGCGAATTTCGCCCGCGCGATCTCGCACGCACTGCGGCAGTGGCGCGGGCGTGCTTGACGATGGGAATTGCATGGCTCGTCGCGTTCGGGAGCGGTATGGAGAGTTCGCACGCGCAATCGTGCTCACCAGATGTCCCTCCACGACGCTATCACCCGCGACCGCTGGTTAAGCTCGGCGCCCTAGGCCAATGCCCAGATGGAATCGGTGGTTTCATCCCCTTTGATCGTGCCGGATGGTACGCAGGAGAAGGCGCCGGCAACGATCAACTCGGCGTGCTCGCTGTGAATGTTCACGGCGAAATCGTCGGAACCTGTCTTCTCGGAGACAACTGCACTCCCCGACCATTCGTTTACCTACCCCTCGCAAAGTACGGAAAGCCCGCAGGATGGCACGATCTCATCGCGTGGAACGGCGGAGCGATCACCGAGATAGGTTACGCCTGGGACATCACGGACGCGGGACTTGTGGTTGGCGGCAAGGGTGGAAAACCAGATCCGATTTTGAGCAGTACCTGTCGTGCCACGGCGTGGGATCTGTCGAACGGCTGTCAGGTGATTAACTTGGATCCAACTCCCCCCACGCCATTGCTTTGGTCCATCGCGATTGCAGCTGAGCCCTTCGCAGATCCCGCTCACGATCTCGACATCGTTGGAGTCGGTGCCCAGCAATGCCCAACTTGGCGCGTGGGCGCAGCATTCAAACTCACACTCGGAACGGCAGTGGTACTCAATGTCAATGGAGGACCTGCGGCTTCAAGCAATCAGATTTGGGCTCCCTATGTGAAGGGCGCGCGGAACTGGGCATGCGACATCGCAAACCTCACATCTCCAATCGGTGCGTTTGACTCACCGATTACAAACACGATCCTGTACTCGCCGACTTGTCTACCATTCGTTCAACTCCCGTTTGGAACTTGCGCGAATCCATTTCAGTGCGGCTTCGCGTACCCATGGATCCCTTCGATCGAGAACGGATTCAAGCGAGAGTTTCGTCGTGACCCGAATGCACCGGACTTCACCGATCAAATCACCGGACTCCGCTCGATTTCGCACCTTCCGTCGACCGATCCCGCTGTCCTCGACAATATCGTCGCCGGATACATTCGACTTCCGGGTGACAACCCTTGCACCAACCTCCCGTCACTATGGACCTACGACCACTGGAACAACGCGATCCCACTCGCGACACCCAATGGCTACACCAACGCAACCGCGCAACGATGGCGCGAAGCGAAGGACAACTGCGGACCGGATGTCGTGGTTGGATGGGCGATGTCCGCCGTAACAAACGGCATCGTCTGGAGCCGTTGCCAAACTGCATCGAAATGGGACTTCTGTGTAACTGCAGCCGACGGACTCACACAGCACGGAGGCGTCGAGGGAGGTTTTGACATCCTCCAAATCTATGAAGTCTTCGACAGCGGCGAGATACTCGCAATCGTCAAGGATCCCGTCAGCGATCCGTGTGCCCGAGGATACTTCGCCGCAATCCTTGGTCTCGCTGGCGACTTCAACCGCGACGGGATGATCGAAGCGGCTGACTTCTCTGCCATGCTCAATGCATGGGGATCCGCCGAGTCGATGGAACTCGACCTCAACCAGGACGGCGTCGTCGGCGTTGAGGATGTGACGATGCTTCTAAACCTCTGGACAACCGGAACTCCGCGCAAACTTGCGCTCTCATGCGGGGCCGAGTTTTGCATTCCACCCTTAGGCTACGCACCTGGACCGACCTGGCAATGCCCTCAAGAAGCACTCGCCTTCGCGCTTAGTGCTTTCGGATTTGAATCTGCGGATGACTTCCGTGGAGCAACGATTGACGATTCCTCGGCACAACGCGAGTGCATGTGCCAATGCTTGCGCTGTTTCATGCAAATCTATTTGGAGAATGAAGAATGAGTTCCAAGCAATCAGCCCTTCCACACATCCTTGTTTGGGGAGTCAACTATTGCATCGCCGCTGGGTTCACGACCCTGTGGGCGCCACGGTGTGAAGCCTCGATCACTTTGTTCCAAAACAATCTGGCAGGCTGGCAGGCCGCGGTTGGACAGTCGACGACCCTCGATTTCGTGGAAGAAGGAGCAGGGGGTTATGTGCTCTTCGATCACTTCGCAAGTGTGGGTGTCCTCCTCCACTTCCCCGTTCCCTTCGACCCCGCGGTCGGGTACTGGTATCGGTTTACCAATGAACAATCGAGCCATCTTTCGGATGCCGGCGGAATCGCAACCTCTACCTCTCCGCCATTTCCGCTGTCGTTCCGATTTCTTACCCCTACCCATGGGTTCGCGTTTCGGCACTTAGACAATCAGGGCTCGCTAGGGGCATCTTTCACGCTATGGAACAACGGCGCCCAAGTTGGAGCGGGATACTTTCAAGACGGCCCTACGGGTCCAACCCACGGCCTGTACTCAACAGCACAGTTCGATGAGTTGCGCTTTACATATGGCATGGTCTACCTCGACAACATCTATTTCCAGACTACTCCCGCCCCAAGCGCGATTGCGCTCCTCGCGCTTGCAGCGCCGTTTGGTTCGCGTCGCCGCGGCGGTTGATGACCTAGAGAGTAACTCTATCTCCTATCTCGACCTCTTCCTTCGCGATCGCGTCGAGCCAATGGATGAGTGTGCAGCGGCAGTGCCTTGCCATGTCCTCCCACGCCTCGACTTGTGATCGAGTGGTAGTCATGTCAATCGCCGAATTGAAGTTGCACTTCACCGCTGCCCTTCACGATCTCGCCGATGATCGATGCCTTCTCTCCGGATCGCTTGAGCGCCGCGAGAATCTTCTTCGCATGCGCAGGGCGCACGATGACGGTGTACCCAATGCCCATGTTGAAAACGCGGAACATCTCGTCGCGCTCAACACCGCCGTGCTCTTGGAGGAATGCGAAGATCGGATGCGGCTTCCACGCAGTGCAATCGATGCGCGCATCGAGTCCCTTCGGAAGTGCGCGGCTCACATTTCCCGGCAAGCCACCGCCCGTGATGTGCGCCATGCCTGAGATCGCCATGATGCGCTTGTAACTCGAGACGATCTTCACGATCGACTTGGCGTAGATGCGGGTTGGTTCAAGCAGGATGTCCAACAACTTCTTGCCGCCCATTCCTGGATACGCCTTCTTCAAGTCGAGCTTCTCATCCTTGATGATGCGGCGCACGAGTGTGTAACCGTTGGAGTGCAGTCCGCTCGAAGCGAGGCCGATGATGACATCGCCCTTCCGCACTCGTGAAGGATCAATCACGCGCTTGAGTTCGACCACCCCTACGCAGAACCCTGCGACATCAAAGTCGCCGACTGCATAGATGTCGGGCATCTCCGCGCACTCGCCACCAAGCAACGCGCATCCGGCGAGTTCGCAGCCGCGCGCGACACCCTCGATCATCGCCGTCGTGTCGGTCGGATCGAGCTTCGAGAGTCCGAGGTAATCGAGGAAGAACAACGGCTCGGCGCCTTGCACGATGAGGTCGTTCACATTCATCGCCACGCAATCGATCCCAACGCTGTCGTACACCTTCGCGTCGGCGGCAAGTTTGACCTTGGTTCCGACGCCGTCCGTGCACGCCACCAACACCGGATCGCGATAGTTGCGCTTGAAGAGTTGCTGATTGAAATCGAGTCGGAACATCCCCGCAAACGCGCCATGCAATCCAATCACTCGCGAAGAGTGCGTTCGACGAAGAATCGGCTTGATGCGATCGACGACTTCATCGCCAGCGTCAATGTCGACGCCCGACGCTGCATAGGTGAGCGGCTTCTTTGCCATAGAGGGTGGGAGTGTAGCGAGCACGCTCCATCAATGAGCGTGAAGATGCGAGGTCACGATTGCGGTACTATCGTCGCCCCCATGGCCATCCTCGTCGACGGAAATACAAAGGTTCTTTGTCAGGGCATCACTGGCAGCGCGGGCGCAAGTCACACCAAGGCCTGCGTGGAGTACGGCTCTCGATTCGTGGGCGGCGTGACGCCTGGCAAGGGCGGACTGAAAGACCCCAACGGCATTCCAATCTTCGACACCGTCCGTCAAGCTGTCGAAGCGACTGGCGCTGATGCCACGATGATCTTCGTCCCGCCCGCGGGCGCCGCCGATGCGATCCTCGAAGCGGCCGCCGCTGGCATTCGCGTGATCTGCGCGATCACCGAGGGCGTTCCGGTACAAGACATGATTCGCACGAAGGAAGCGCTGAAAGCGTTTCCGACCGCGACCCTCATCGGGCCAAACTGCCCCGGCGTCATCACTCCTGCACGGCGCGTGAGCGGCTCTGGCGCGACGGCGAAGTTCGAAGGTGGTTGCAAAATCGGCATCATGCCCGGTTACATCCACACGCATCGCGCTGACGCGAAGACCGGCAAGAATGTGGGCATCATCAGTCGTTCGGGAACGCTCACCTATGAAGCCGTCTGGCAAACCTCGGAACTTGGCATGGGTCAATCGACTTGCGTCGGTATCGGCGGCGACCCAGTGCGCGGACTGGGATTCATCGATGTGCTTGAACTCTTCGCCAAGGATGATGACACGGATGGAGTCGTGATGATTGGCGAGATTGGTGGTACCGATGAAGTCGATGCAGCGAAGTGGATCCGCGCCAACATGAAGAAGCCGGTTGCTGGCTTCATCGCTGGTCGCACCGCACCGAAAGGTAAGCGGATGGGACACGCGGGCGCGATCATCGGAGGCGAAGAAGACACAGCCCAAGCGAAGATCGATGCACTACGAACGTGCGGCATCTTGGTTGCTGAAAGCCCCGCCGATCTCGGTTCGACGATGGCCAAGGCACTCGGCCTCCAGGGTTGACCGCCGAGTTGCGCGGCATATGCTGCGCGCATGCTTGCACGACGCTGCTGCGTAGGGCTTTCGACCTGCTTGATTTCGCTGCTTGCGGTCTTTGTCGCAACTCACTCAAGTGCCGCGGCTCAGGACGCCTCGCCTCAATCCGCAACCGCCGCGCCCCAGGCTTCGGCATCGCCAAGCACCATTCGATTCGCAGTCATCGGCGCAAGTACCTCTGCGGGGTTCGGATGCTCGGCGCTCGATGTTCGTGAAGATGGGCGTTATGGCGACGCGGTTGACCTCGCGCAGTTCGTCAAGGTCGCATGTTCGGATCGAAAGTGCATTGTGACTGATCTCGCGAGTGGGTATTTCTTTTTCAACCCAATCGCGCAAGGTCGCGCGCAAATGGACCGCGCGCTCAAGTCGAAGGCCGACGCAATTCTCGCGATCGATTTTCTTTTCTGGTACGCGTACGGCTCCGATGGACCAACGGGGGAGCCGCTCAAAGATGAGAACGACCGCGCCGCAAAACTTGAAGTGGGCCTTGCCCAACTCGAACGATGCCACTGCCCTATCGTGATCGGCGACATCCCCGACATGAGTCGCGCCGTTGGCAAGATGCTCTCGCAGACGCAGATGCCCAAGAGCGAGACGCTCGCGGCACTCAATGCGCGCATCACGGCTTGGTCGAAGGAGCATGCGAATGTCTGCGTGCTTCCGCTCGACGCGCTTTCCCGCGATCTACGCACGAAAGGCGCCATTCAGATTGACGGGGCGCAGTGGGCCGCAACCAAGGATCAGCCGCTTTTACAGAACGACGAGTTGCATCCAACCGCTCGCGGTTTGGCTGGACTTACCGCGATGACACTCGGCACGCTAGATCCACTGCTGCCCATTGCGCTGCAATCAGGATGCTCGAAAGACCCCGCGACCATTCTTCGCGCACTCCTCGCGTCGCTGCCGAAGTTGCCTGAGCCGCGAGCGAAACCGCCTGCGACGACGCCGGAGCAAAGAACGCCAACTGCGCCGCCGAAGTCGTCAATCGTTCCGCTTGTCACGAACCTCGCCGCGTAAAGTCAGCGCGAAAGCGCGCGCAGCTTCGCCGCCACCGTCGCGTCCCGCATGTTCACCGCAGCACGCTCCCCCGCTTCTCGCATGCCTTGACGACCGAGCAAACGCTCGAGCGTCGGAGCGAGAAGTTTGAAGTCGATGCTCGCGTCAGGTCCTCGCAGGTTGCGAGCAAGAACATCGACCGCGCGCTTCCCTCCGTCACCCTGCAGGGTTCCCAGGCGACCCATCGCTAGATGCCAAAGCATCGTGGTGTCATCTGCACGATGCGTTGGGCACCGAGTGTACGCATCGACGAATGCGCTGAGGTCACGCGCACGAAAGAGCGGCCCAAGCGCATCAAGCGCCGTCGCGTCAGCGAAACCCGCCTGCACTGACATCGACCAAAGCGAGACAGCAAGTGCATCCTCTCCAGCCATGACGAGATCACGCATCGCGGATGCATACGCCTTTGCGGTTGGAGTTGCCTTCAGCGACTGCAGCGCAGTGATGGCGCTTTCTCGAAGGGCGGGCGCGGAATCATCCGGCGGCGCAATGCGCTGCACTCCATAGCGGGCTGGAATCATGGCGAGATGGAGTGGATCACCATAGCCCGTCGTTCGCCACGGCAACGAGAACGGCCCCTCATAGACGCGAGCAGAGACGAGCAGCGGCGCGAGGTACGAGACACGCTCAGCGAGAAGTGACGGCGGCGTGAACGCGGGCAAGAAAGGCTCGAACACGGAGCCATGCATGCAGTACACGCCCTGTTGAATGAATCGGCCGCCAATCGAATCCGGATTCCCCGCTTGCGCGAGAGAAAAACTGTGAATGAGATGAAGTTCGAGCGGAACATTGGTGAGCGGCACATCGTTGGCGTTGGCCATCACATTGTTCTCGAGCGCGAACTCCCACATCTGTCCGTGCGAATTCAACCAGAGCATGCCGCAATCAAATCCGCCCATGAGCTGTCGGCGCCATGCATCAAGCGTCATGTCATGATCGGTGACGACGCGAGTCTTGATCTCCGTCTTCTCAAGCCGATCGGCAGCCGCCTGCGGCAAGTACGGCGCCCAACCTTGTGTGTTTGGGTACTGACTCATCAGCCATGTGTCGCTCGGGCCAAGAAACATAGAGCTCATTGCGACGAATGCGGATCGATCACGCGGCCCAAAGATCCAACTGGCAATGCCCCAACGATTGCCATCGTCATGCCTGCAGAGGCAATCGGTGGTCGACAACGGGTCTTCCGCGCGAATCGGCTGTGGAAGTCCGTTCACTTGAGGACGCAACGCCGGGGACAACAATGGAACGCACTTGGGTGCGATAGACCTACAAATCACAACCGTCTCGATCGCATCGCCTAAGCCGCGCCACGGGAGTCCACTCGCTTCGGCTGCTGCTTCCGTCCGCCGACGAAGCTCAGTGAATCGTGATGCATCCATGCTTCCAAATTCGTCACCAAAGTCTCCCTCAAGAAAGCTCATCGGAAGGCATCGACCAGCGGCGAGTGCAAAGCCTGCAACCCATGACGGATCGTCCACACTTGTCAGCACGATCCCAGGGCTCGGCGTCGCGGCGCGAAGTGACGATGCGCGGAGAAGCAGTGCCTCACGATCCGCACGCGCGCTAGGCCATGTCCCGCTTGCGGCGCGGCGCACGACACGCGCTGGCTTGAATGCACGAATGAAGGATGGCGCAAACCGAGGTTCATCAAAGAGCACCGGCCATCGCGTCGTCGCGGTCCACTGCGCAATCTCCGCAACGAAGGTCGCCTCATCCCCGACGAGCACGACTTGGTCAACGACCTTTCGTTCCTGTTCGAGTGACGCAACTCGAAATCCTAGTGCAACCGGCCAGGGAACCTCCGCTTGCGGCGCCGCCGCTGGCGGAGGCGTCTGCGCGACGAGGCTCACGGTTGCCGCCGCGACCGACATCGCGCACGCAACTGTCGCGAAACGAGTCATGCTTCTCCCGTAGGTAGATATTCGCGAGCAAGGCGCACAAACGCATCGATCTCACGCTGCGTGCGCTCCGGCGACCACTGCAACTCAAGGCCGAGCAACGCTGCTACTGCTGGCGCGACCTCGATCGCCGCACGCGCATCGAGAAAGAGCGCGCGGCAACGCCGTGCAAGAACATCTTCGAGCGTCCGCGCCATCTCATGGGTTGCCGCGAAGAGAACTTCGCTCCCAGTCAATTGCAGTCGTGGATGAAGCGCTCTTGCGAGATCTGGAAGCGTTGATTCGATCGATGCGAGATGTCTCGCATCCGATCCATACAGCGCGCGTGAGGAGGCAAGCCCTGCTTCCAACTTCGAATCCGCAACGAACCCATGCATCCGAACGCTCCGCGATCGACATTCGTGCGGATCAAGTCCGCCGACGCGAGCCGCCATGTCAACGGTGTCTTGTGCCATCCTGCGATAGGTCGTCCACTTCCCGCCGAGAATCGTCACCATGCCACTCGACGACACGCTCACAACATGCTCACGAGAAACTTTCTTCGATCCGTGCTCGGATCCCTTGGGGCGCACGAGCGGGCGAAGTCCTGCGAAGACGGAGAGAATGTCGCCCCGCTGCGGTGCGCAGGAGAGATAGCGAGCCGCATTGCGGAGGATGAAGTCGATCTCCTCCTCTGTTGCGCGCGGCTCAATCACCAGCTCCTTCGTCTCGACATCAGTCGTGCCCACAAGTGCACGGTCATGCCAAGGAATCACAAAGAGCACACGACCGTCATCGGTGTGCGGCACCATGATCGCTTCGTTTCCTGGCAAGAACGATCGATCGAACACGAGGTGCGCGCCGCGGGCTGGCTCCACTTCTATCCCCGCGTGATCCATGCCGTCCATCGTTCGCACTTGATCAGCGAACACACCAGTCGCGTTGATGACGACGGATGCGCTGACGCGAATCAGTTCGCCGCTCTCTTCGTCGCACACGACAGCACCCTCTGTGTGCCCTTCGTGACGAATGAGCTCTGTCACTCGCGCGTAGTTCACGACCGCAGCGCCAGCGGCAGCGGCGGTCTTCGCGAGCGTGACTGCCATACGAGCATCATCAAACTGCGCGTCGTGGTACTCGATCCCACCTAAGAGACCGTCCTCTTGAACACCGCGAATCGCTTGAACAGTCTCCTCGCGCGAGAGGCTGTGACTTCGACCCAAGTTCCGCTTGCCCGCAAGCGCGTCATACAACTTCAACCCAATGCCATAGAACGGACCTTCCCACCACTGATACCGAGGAACGACAAACTTGAGATCGTGCACGATGTGGGGCGCGTTCGCGGCCATAATGGCCCGTTCTTCGAGTGCTTCCGCGACTAATCCGAAATCGAAGTTCTCGAGATATCGAACTCCACCGTGCACCAACTTGGTCGAGCGCGAAGAGGTCGCCTTCGCAAAGTCATGTGCTTCGACGAGTGCGGTGCGATAGCCACGCGTGGCAGCATCCAGTGCACATCCAAGGCCGGTCGCACCACCGCCAATGATGAGGACATCAAAGGGTCCGCTCTTCAAGTTCAAGAGCATTTCAGGTCGTTCGAATCGATTCAGCTGCATGAGGGTCTCGGGGATTGGAAGCGTATGCGACGAAGGTGCTCACGGCAGGTCAAGGGAGCGCGCCCGCTGCACTGCATGGGTCCAACGCGTGCGATGAATCGTGCGAGATGCAGCGTCAAGCGTTGGTAAAAAGGTTCGACCGACCCCAGATGGCATCCCAAACTCGCGCACACTTCGAACAATGCCCGCGCCTAATCGAGCGAGATTCGCTGCACCGATGGCCGTGGACTCGAGATTCGTTGGTCGGACGATCTCCATCCCGAGGAGATCTGCCTGCGTCTGCATCAAGAGATCACTCGCCGCTGCTCCCCCATCAACGCGGAGTCGCTGCATCGCGTGCGGCAATGCCGGAGCAATCGCTTCAACGAGATCGCATACTTGATGAGCTATACCTTCAAGCGTGGCGCGCGCAACATGCGCGCTCGTCGAGCCGCGCGTCAATCCAAGAATGCACGCCCGCGCATTCGGATCCCACCACGGCGCACCCAGACCAGCAAACGCAGGAACCGCCATCACACCACCCGCATCCGGCACGCTTGCAGCAAGCGTGTTGACTTCACTTGCGGATTGAATCAAATGCAGTCCGTCGCGCAACCACTGAATAGCCGCGCCGCCTGTAAACACCCCACCTTCAATCGCGTAGGAAACTTCAGATCCAATCTTCCAAGCGACCGTCGCGAGAAGTCCTGTGGGAGGCGTAGGGCACTTCATCCCAGCATTGGCAAGAAGAAAGCAACCCGTTCCGTAGGTGTTCTTCGCATTCCCGGCCTCGACACAACCCTGTCCGAGCAAGGCCGCCTGTTGATCGCCTGCAATGCCGCAGATCGGCACCGAAGCACCGAGGAGCGCGGCGTCAGTCTCGGCAATCACGCCCGCACTCTCGACGACCTTGGGCAGCATTGAGGAAGGGATGGAAAACATCGCACAGAGTTCATCGCTCCACGCAACGGTGCGAAGATCGAAGAGAAGCGTGCGCGATGCGTTGGAGGCATCGGTCGCGTGCACGCGCCCTCCCGTGAGATTCCAAATGATCCAACTATCGATCGTCCCAAGCACGAGTTCGCTGCGTTCCGCGCGCGCGCGCGCTCCAGCGACATGTTCGAGAATCCACGCAGCCTTTGAGGCGCTGAAGTAGGGATCCGCGAGGAGACCGGTTCGCGCGCGCAACCACGCTTCACGACCATCCGTCTTCATCGCCGTCATGGTTGACGCAGTTCGACGATCTTGCCAGACAATCGCGTTATGGATCGGAACTCCTGTTCGGCGATCCCACACGACCACGGTCTCGCGCTGGTTCGTGATGCCGATGCCGCTGAGGTCCTTCGCTGTCAAACCGGACTTCGCGAGCGCGGTCTGTATACAACCGAGCTGAGTCGTCCAAATCTCAGCGGCGTCATGTTCAACCCAACCTGCCTGCGGAAAGTGCTGCGTGAACTCCTTCTGCGATGCGCCGAGCACTTCGCCTTGCGCGCCAAGCACAATGGCGCGCGAAGAGGTCGTTCCTTGATCGATTGCGAGAATGGCTCCAGAGGGCATCGTCGAAAGACTCTCCAATTCAGCGAAACACAAACGCTGCGCTCACCCGATCATTGGTTGGTCGAGTCCGGCACTCCGGCTTGGTTGTCATATGCCGAGAGCCCAGGCACCCGTACAACATTCGCGTCACCAAGAATTCGACGCAGCGACGCAACAGCTTTCGCGCTTCGCTCGCCTCGTTCGAATCGGAGTCGCTCGAACTCCATCGCGCGAGCCGACTGCTCCGCCCAATAGCGAGGGTCGTTCTCAGACTCGACGGTGAGCGCTGGAAGCGCAAGAAGTTTCTCGCACACATCGTCGTAGAGCATTTGGTACTCCGCGAAAAGCGCTTCGATCTGCCCACGGCGCTGTGCATCAAGATCCGTGAGTGCGAGCGCCGCCTGCAGCATGGGCGTCGCCGCGCGCGGATCATGAAACACCGCAGGATGCATCAGCCTGCGCCGCACTTCCTCCGCGCGCGACTGCACTTCCTTCGATGTTTTCGCTACGGCCGCGTCAAGCACGGCTCGGATCAGTGCGCCGCCCTCGCGCTCAAGCGCCTGTTCCTTGACTCGCCACTCTTGGTACCTCCGCATTCCCGCTTGAGGATCCTGCGTCGCCTCGCCGTCGATGTTTTGCCAAAGAAACTCTGAACGGCGAGAGCCCTCGTAGATCCCCCGAGCGAGGGCTTGTAACGCGGAGAGGCGTGTCGCGAGCTCCACCGCGCACTGATTGGAGAACGCGGCGCGACCAGCATCGTCGAAATCCATCTTCGCGCAGAGGTCCATGGGCGTGACGGTTGTTTCCTCGGAAGCAAGGTTGTAACGATGCCCCCCCTTCGTCAGCATGTCGAGAATGCGGAGGCTTCGAATCATCGGCGCGCTTGCGTGCTCACCCGATGGGAGTTGGGCGCCGAGAGCCGCCGTGCATTCGGCAGCAAACTCTGCGTCGAGCGAAAGCGCGACGTCAAACGCGGCAATCTGCGCGTTGATGTAATCGTCGACCTTGGCCTTATCAATCACCGGAGGTGCGTACGACTGCGCGATCTGCACTGGAACGGGCGAATCACTCTCGCTCGCCTCAACCGTCGACGCTGCGGGAACGCCGCCAGCAACAGGCGCTTCCTCCACCGGCTGCGCCTCCTCTTCCTGAGGCAGGTTTTCGGGCAGGTGGGCTGTAGAGTATGAGTAGAGTGCGTTCTGAGCATCTGCGACGCGCGTCGTGACTGCCTCGATCCGTGCGATGAAGCGCTCAAGATACGCCGCATGTGCCTGTTCGAGAATCGTGCGCTGCGCGTCATCAATACCGACGAACTCCATCACTTCTACGAGTTCACGACTTGAAAGCGGAGCGAAGTATGCCGAGTATCGAGCACTTCCGTTCGCAGCGCGAGCACCATTTTCGTTCGCGAGATCAGACGCTCGGCGCTCTGCTTCGCTTTCGACATCGTCATCCACTTCCCCAAAAGGCATGGCCTCCCCAAAGTTCCCGTCTCGAGAGACATACCGTTGCATCGTCTGGTCACCAAGAATCGACGCGATCCTGTCCCAAGTTGTTCGCGCGAGATCAGATCGTCGCTCGTGGATCGCATTGAGCGCAGCGTGCAACTCCTCTCCACGCGAACCCATGAGCATATTCGGCATCGTCATCGCATTAAGGTCAAGCGCCTCGCGCGCGAGACGAAGGTCAGCGTCGGCCCACTCCCGCTCGATGTGCCGCAAGGACTCGAGCTGCGATGCGTCGAGATTCTCCTTCTTCAGCGCGCGACGCATCATTCCACCAACTGGCGGATCTCCTGTCAGCGGAATCATGCCGCTTGAGAGTCTTGATGCGACCGTAACTCCAATCGCGTGCCAATCAGAGGCATCAAGCACGGGGCGAAGCACTTCTACTCCACTTTCGAGCGCTTGTCGCAACGCGGCGCGAGATCGAAGAAGCGGACCGCCCTCCTTCTCAACCATCTCCATCATGGTGGTTTCCCACACTGACCAATCCGTCGCGCCACTCTCGAGTTGTGCTTGCAGTTCCATCATGCGTGTCGCGAGTTTCAATCCGAACTCCTCCGATTCACGCATCACTTGTCGGTGCGCTTCGGTCACGCGAGAGTCATTGTCGGCGAGCAAGAGAAAAGCCTGTCGCTGCTGCGGTGCCGGTAGTTTTCGTGCGGCAATCAGGCGCCCAAGATCCGGCACGCCCTCGCCGCCGTCCATCGACATCATTTGCATTCCACTCAGACACTCGCGTTCGCGCGCGTCTCGCGCTCGCTGCACCAGTGCGGCTTGCTCTGGGCCCATGATTGTGTGGATGTTTGCGAACAGCCGATCGTCCGCATCCGCGATCGCACGCATGACCAAGCGAATCTGCCGCATGATGTCCGTGATCTTGTCTGCTTCGCGCGTCTCTGCTCGAACCGTCTTCAGCAGCTGTTCGATAGGACCGCTGCGAATGCCGCGAAACGCGATGAGATACTCCTCATGTGCCGCATCGATCGCCATCAACTGCGCTGGCGTCGCGTCAGGCAGGTACCAAGAGATATAGTCGGCGAGCTTCCCCGTCGTGAGTGGATCCGGCGCAATTCCCTGCGTTCCCTGCGCCCGCGCAGATTGTGCACACGCGAGCACTGAGAGCACGCAGATAGCGAGAATAGAGAGCGCGCGCACGATCCGATGCGTAGAAAGCGGCATGCGAGGGAGGGTACCACAGCACCCGCGAACGACTATCGTTTCCAAACCATGAGTACCACCCCTTCCACCACGAGTTCGCCCTCCTGCTGTCAGTCGAAAACCGCTTGCGCTGAACCTCGGCAGCTTGGCTGCGTCATCGCGGACACGCTGAAGGTGACGATTTTCTACGGCAACGAGATTGTGAAGAGCATTCCAGCCGATCGGTTCTGCGAGATCCCGGTGAAAGAAATCAACCACCCGGCATTCTGTATCGGACATCTCGCGATCTACGCCAACCGCGTGCTCGAACTCGTGGGACGCGACGACCTCAAGTACGCCATGCCCTTCAGCGACGAACACTTCAAGATGGGTGCACCTTGTCTGGCGCAAGATGGTCGCTATCCGAGCAAGGAAGTTCTGGTCGCCACCTTCAACGGTGCGTGGGGCGTCGTTGCGAGCGTCTTGCCGGAGATTAATGAAGCAACGCTCGCGCGAGCAAATCCAATGGAAGGACGCATGCGCGAACGCTTCCCGACGGTGGGTAGTGTTGTGAACTTCCTTTGCGGCGCGCACAACATGATGCACATCGGTCAAGTCTCGTCATGGCGTCGTGTGGCTG
Organism: Planctomycetia bacterium; assembly: GCA_005790605.1. Lineage (GTDB taxonomy): Bacteria > Planctomycetota > Phycisphaerae > Phycisphaerales > SM1A02 > F1-140-MAGs142. Next base: position 15,283 of record SXUI01000027.1, read on the forward strand.
GCCTTGGCTCTGCGATGTAACCTCGCAAGGACAGCGTCGATCCATCCAAAGCCCATGAGACAAGCCGCGCGCGAATCGGATTCGCGCGCGGCGTTCGTTCATGCTCGGCAGCGTGCTTCGACCTAGCGAAACCTGTGAACGCCGCTGAGCCACCGGCAATCGAACTGCGCGCCGAGTGTCATGACCAGACAGTACATCCCGCGATCGATCTCCATACCGGAGGTCCTCGCTCGCGCAACGCGTGCTGCGAGGAAGCCGCGCGCCCAAGACACAGCCACGGACTACATGCCGCGATCGAACTGCACACCGGAAGTCGAGACTTCTGCAGCGCGTGTCGCAGTCGATCGGCGCGAAACACACGCAGCGCGGTACTACATCCCGCGATCTTCAAGAAGCTTTCGAAGTCCTTCGACTCCGCCAGCGGCCTTGACAAGATCCGCGAGTTCGCGTCGCTCTCGAGGGTCAGGCTTCGAAAGCTCGCGCTTGGAGCGCTTCACAGGTTTCGATGTGTCGAGCGGCGGCGTATCCGCGTTCGGCGCGGCGCCTTGATTCGACTTTTTCCCCCGTGGTGCGCTGAGCGGCTTTGGCGCAGTTGGATCGGAGGGAATCTGACCTGGCAGCTCTTTGGGTCCGGTCGTGCGCGAACGGCGACGCTGCGTTGCGTTCGACGCCTTCAAGCGGGCTTGCATGCGCGCTTCGACGGAGGCGAAATCGATCTCTCCCTCAGTGAACGCGCGTTCAATGACCGGATGCAATTCGTCGGCGGTCCACGCGATGGATTGGATAAGTCGTTGAATCTGCGACGCGGTGAGCGTGCCGTCCTCAAGGGGGAGATCTGTAATCAAGCGAATCTCGCCATCCGTCTCGTCCATTGCGAACGAAGCAATGCGAACTCGCCAGTTCACCGCGAGGAGCGCCTTCAATCCAGCCTCGGGAAAGCGCGCATCCTCGAGTGAATAGAGTTCCGGCGCGAAGATGCGAAGCAGTCGACCGTCGTCCTGAAGTTTGATGACGACAATCATCGTGCGGTGCTCCGTGCCATCCGTGGTGACGGCGGGCTCACTGGAGTACTGCTCTGTGCGGAAAGGAACGATGACCTCTGCGCGATCGCTGAGCACGCGAAAGTCAAGTCCAAGTTCCGCGACGCACTGCACGAGTTCGGAAAATGTCATTGCCATGTTCGACCTCCTGTGGGCGAAAGTGCCCAACGCAACCAATGGAAGTATCTCATTGACGCACGAAAACGAGCACTGTCCTACGCAATCCCAACAAAAGTACCGCACGAAAGTGTGAACGGGAGCAAGGGTCCTATGCAATCACTATGCCATTCAATCCACGCCCTTACCGTAAGAATCGGCTCAAAAGGAGCCGGGTCTCCACAGGTATTCGTGTGATCGTGCGGCATGGTTCGCCCAATCAGGTACACACTTTGGCAGTTCACGCCTCAGCTGACGGGAAGTGAAGACGGCAACTCAGGGGGCCGCCGGCTCGACGGTTCGACGGTTCGACGGTTCGACGGTTCGACGGTTCGACGGTTCGAGGGACGATTGTTGGATAGTTGATACCCCGGCTGACGGGAACGCGAAGGGCGCGCACAGGGATTCTGCGTGGAAGATTGCTGGGCTGGCGACTGGATTGCGCGTGGGCGATTGTCGGACTGCCGACTCGACGGTTCGCGTGGTGATTGTTTGGCATGCGGCTGACTGTTTCGTAAGGCGTTGAGCGGACGCCAAGTGCGCAGCCGCGCGAGAACGTAAGGCGATCGCGCAACACAAGGAGAGATGCGGCCGATCAGACCGACCAAACCGCGTTAAATGTGCGCCTGCAATCAGGGTCAACCGCCGACAAACCTCGCGGCGATGCTGCGTGCGAGGTCGGGCTCAACTGTCCCTTCCACGATCATGCGGCCATCAGGGAACACAATCAGACCAACGGCCGTGCCGGACTCCGAAACCTCATGAACAAGCTCCCCGCGAAGGGAGTTCCCCGCGAGCGCGAACGCGCCATGTGGACGCAACCGTTCGAGCAGACGATCGAGAAACGCTTCGTCGGTTACTGCACCGCGAGGCTCAATCTGCACGGCGTTGCGTCCGCACAGCACCCGAGCGCTCGGCTTGTCTTGGGAGAGAAACTGGAACTCCGAGCGCTGACAGCACGGGCAATCTGGGTCCGCGGCCTGTTGCAAATCAGTTCGCCCGAATGAGAAGTCCGTGAGGTCAAATCGCAGCAGCGTGTTCGCGAACGGATGCCCGACATCGCCGCCTTCAGCGAGGTAGCGAAGCGCGAGCGCAGCCTCGAGCGATCCAGTGATCGCGGTTGCTGAGGAGAGAACGCCGGCGCTATCGCAGGTCTCCGCGCTACCAGGTGGTGGGAGGTCGGGAACCAAACACCGAAAACACGGTCCGCCGAGAGAGGGCATCAAGAGCGCCGCCATGCCTTGCATTGCGACCGCGCCGCCATACACCATGGGCAGTCGTCGCTGCACCGCGACATCGTTCAAGAGCAACCGCGACTCAAAGTTGTCGAGGCAATCGATGAGGAGGTCCGCGCCCGAGGTGATGCGGAGCGCCGAAGAGGGTCCGAACTCCTCGACGCACGCCCGAACCCGAACCGCCGAATTCACCTCCGCGAGTCGCTCCTTCGCCGCCTCTGCTTTGGGTCGACGCTGCTGTGCATGGATCTCGGTGAAAAGCGTCTGGCGCTGAAGATTGGTGAAGTCGACGAGATCGCGATCCACAATCGTTGTTGTTCCAACGCCCGCTCGGACGCACTGGTCCGCGACGACCGAGCCGAGCGCTCCGCATCCCACGATCACAACGCTCGACGCACCCAATCGCTGCTGACCGTTCGCCCCAAAGGTCGGCAGCATCATCTGTCGGTGATAGCGGGAGAACTCGACACCTTCCATGCCAGTTAGCGTAGTCCAGTGCTGAGTAAGCCGCTTCGACTCTGGCGCACCCGTCGAGTAAATCTGCGCGCGGCAACCTCTCTAGGCGTTCGACATGATCGAGTCGATGGAGGCGGCGATCGAGTGCGCGCTCGCGAGGTGTCCGGTTGTCCGTCTCAGACGGGTCGGGAGAAAGATCGACGCCTCCCAGCTTCAACCATCGATCGAAATCCGACTCCAATAATCCGCTCGTCGCGAGCGCGAGGCGAAGGCGAGCCTCCGCCGTCGCAGTGGCGGCAGCCACTCGCGCCCAGCCGCTTGGAATCGAGCCGTTCACGAGGAGTGATCGAAGTGAACTCACAAGCAGCGCTTCATCTTGCTGCCCTCGCCCCCACTCTCGAATCGCAGTCGTCAACGCGAGCCGAGCGTCGGAGATGTCTGCACGCGCTCTAACACGCATTCGGAGCTTGAGTAATTCCACGCGCACCTGCGAGTACCCATCGCGCACCGAGTGTTCAACGACTTCGGCGGTCCATGCGTCAAAGCGAGCACACCACGCATTCCACGCATCCGTTTCGATGCGCAACGCGTCGCACTCGCGTTGTGCTCGGAGCAGAGTCCCGCGGTCAAGCACACCACTGCGCTGCCACAACTGAAGACGCCTGATTCTCTGGCGCCCCGATCGCGGATCGTCCATCAGCGCGCTCGCGTCCACGACTCGCAAGATGTCCTTCCAATCCAGGAGCGTCGAGTCCGAAAGGCGAGTCAAGAGGACTTCACGCAGTAAGAGATCGGCGACTGGATCATGCGCCAGCAAGGGACTCATCAATAGGCGCTCTGCTGAGAGTGGGCTCACCTTCGACGCAAGCTCAGGCGCATTCGCAAGGACCGCGGAGACCGCAAGTTGGTTCGGCGCACCGGTCAGTGCATCCCCAGCGACATGACCGGGTGACGGGTCATGCGCATCGGCACTCGCCTTCGAACTTGCATGCCTACTTGCGTTGGCATGACGCGCCTCCGCAGCGCTCTGCAATGACCCGCGCGCAAGTTTTTCGACGGCGGCGCGTTCACTCTCGTTCGATCTCGCAAGCGCCGGCAACGTGCGACATCGATGCGCAATCGCATCGAATCGCCGCGCATCATCTGCGCACACGGCAGCGAGCGATGAACGCAGCAGACCGAGCGCCGCCACGAATGCAATGAAGTGCAATCCACTGCTGCTACGCGAAGACCAGACCCAATTCCAACAAGTCCGCTGCCAATCGATCACTCCGCCCCCTTTCGCACGAACCCAACGAACAAGACGAGCCCTGCGAACGCTGCCACTGCACCATACAACGCGAATGACGCCAATCGCACACTCGTTCGACTCGACGACTTTTACCCGATCAGATTGACGCTGCTCAAAACACCCCCCTTTTAGCGCGAAAATTTTCGCGCCCACTTGACCGATCCAACGAGCGCCTCCGAACCGCCATGGAACTGAAGCGCCATGTGCGAGAGCCTCTCACGGCGTGCGGTTGAAAGTGGAGAGAGCGGGCGACGGTTTCGAACCTACGCGCGACGCTGCAGGAGCACACGCGCAAGATTGAGAAGCACTTCGGGCGTGAATGGCTTGGCGATGTAGCGTTGATGTGGAAGAATCGTCCCCGCGCGAAGCGCCGGATCGTCGGTGTATCCACTCATGAATATGGTGGGAATGCGTGGCGTCGACTTCTCAATCATCCGTGCCATCTCAAGACCCGTCGAGCCACTCATCACGACATCGCTCACAAGGAGATCGAACGGAGGCGATGATTCTGCGAGGGCCAACGCCGCGCGGGGGTCTCCAACCGCGGTCACTTTGTAACCGCCGCCAACAAGGACCTGTTCGACAAGCCGACGCACCAAATCCTCGTCTTCGACAAGCAACACGCGCTGATTCGCCGCAAGTTGCGGCGTCCTTTGAGCTTCCGGACGCGCGGCCGACGCGACGAACTTGGGAAGACGCACAAGGAACTTGGCGCCCTTTCCCAACTCACTCTCGACTTCGATCTGCCCGCCGCCCTGCTGCACAAGTCCGTAGACGGTTGAGAGCCCAAGGCCGCTTCCCTTACCAACATCCTTGGTCGTGAAGAACTGATCGAAGATGTTCGCTTTCGTCTTCTCGTCCATCCCTGTTCCGTTGTCAACCACTTCAATCGTGAGCCAGCTCTGGGCATCTGCGCTCTGGGACGGGGGCTGCGCGCTGCTCGTCGCGGCTTCACGCTGTTGTGCCGACTCTCTCGGCGTCTCAAAGACGCGAACCGTCAACTGACCGCCGCGCGGCATTGCATCACGCGCGTTGATCACGAGGTTCATGATGATCTGATGCAGCGAAGTCGGATCCATCCAGACCGAACCGAGCCCTTCCGCCGCGACTACTGAAAAACAAATGTTCTCGCCAATCAGCGGTCGCAGGATGCGCTCGATCGCTTTCACCTCAGCCATCGCGTCAATCGCGGCCGGCTGAATGACCTTTTGCCGCGAGAACGCCAGAAGTTGCTGCGTGAGACCAGTCGCGCGATCCGCAGCAGCGCGAATCTGCTCAACCCAGTTTCGGACTTGGTCTCCCTCTGGCAATCGCGTCGAAGCCAAGGATGCGTATCCACTGATTGCCATCAGAATGTTGTTGAAGTCA
>SXUI01000028.1 GCA_005790605.1 Planctomycetia bacterium
ATTGCCTGGGCCGGTCGTGTTGTCAATGAAGATGACGCCGGTGTCACGCGTCCAGTACCAGTACCGGATCCCGTCGTAGCCTGCGACGACCTGACCATTCGCACTGCAGTCGCTCGCGATCGCTGTGTTCCCGCCGCCGAGGAGGAACAGCTCCCCTCCTCGCGCTTGTTGCACTGCTCCGGCAAGCGTTCCGATGCAGAGAAGTGCGGTGGTTGTAACACACAGCGAGGAGTTGAGCGATGGCGTGCGCATAGCAGAATCGTGCATTCAGGAAGGTCAATTCGTCAAGAGCGGGAATGCGGGCGCGCGAGTTTCCTCGCGCGCCCGCAGATGCAAAGATTGGGTTCACAATCCCTGTGTCGAAGCGTGTGCAATCACGCGCATGGTCCCCATGCGTCAAGGAGGATGGCGATGTCGGCCGCATCCGTGTCGCCGCTTCCATCAAGGTCACCATCGACGGTACCCCAACCGCTGAGCAGGATGGCAATGTCGGAAGCATCGACTGCGCCACTTCCATCAAGGTCTGCGGGGCAAGCCGGGGCCGAGCCTCCAAGATTTATGCGGCTGATCGTGTAAATCGAGTTCACTGAGTCGCCAGCCCGAATCGTGAGCCATCCATTCGAGCTAATCCCAGTGCAACCGCTGTTGCCGTTCATTCCGGTAGAACCGATGAGTGTGAGAGCATTCGCTGGAGTGCCAGTGAAGTTCGTATCACCCGTCTTGGCAATCACGCGAAGACCATTTGTTTCATCCCATGCGAGGATGGCGGAGCCGCCCGTGAAGTTGGCGTTGAAGACCACGACTCCTGCATCGCTGCAGCAAATCGATGTCGCCCCATTGAGGCTCGCAACGAGCGAACCAGATCCATCCGGCAGCGCGTTGCCTTGTCGAATGAGCGTCAGTCTGGTGCCATCAGCTCGACGGACACCGACATAGCTCGGATCGAGGGTGACCGCGGTGCCGTCCGCATTCATCAAGAGGCCTTGGTACGCGAGTAGTCCGTTGTTGTTCATGATGATGCTCGTGGTGTTGAACCCGCTGAACACGAGCGAGCCAACTCCCGGGACCGCTTCGCCGCGCCGCATGAGCATCGTGAAGATTCCGCTTTGCTCCAAGACGAGTGCCTTGTCATTCACCGTTGCAATGGTGTCGCCACCAGCGAGATCGATGAAGTTCAGAATGCTGCCATTGGCCATGAGTGCGTGCATAGCGGGACTCACGCTTGAAGTGGGTTTCACCATGAGCTTGCCAAGTCCGGGGAGAAGAGAGCCCTCGCGAAGGTACATGCGCAGTGCGCCCGCTGGCGCGCCAGATGTTGTGAATCGCGCCTTGTCGTTCGCTGCCGTGACAGTCGCCGCGTTGACGAGCGTCCCACCAAACTCCACATGCGCGCCTGACAAATTGAGCCCAAAGGTGTCGGGCGTCATCGTCGTGCCGTCCGTGAAACCTGGCGCAGGCGAACCCTTTCGGAAGATGAGTTCGGTCCCTGCGGGTGAAAACACCACGACCGCTGCGTTGTTCGCGGTGACCACATCGCCGCCAAGGAGCGCGGTGCTGAAGATGCTGCGGCCGTCGTTGGAAGTCTGTTGACCAGAACCCGCATTCATCGCTGCGCTCATCGTCGCGCCAGCTGTGCTTGGGCATGCCGAACCTTCGCGCACGAGGATCGATGGCGTGCCATCATTCGCGATGAAGAACATCGCCGTATCCGTTGTGGCGAGTACACCAGCTCCATTGACATTGCCGGAGACAACCACACCACCCTGGGCGGTGATGTTGTTCGAGCTCGCGAGTCCATTGATGCCTGCGGTTGTGTTGAAGACATACCCAGAGATGAGATCGCCCGGAACCGCGGATCCATCGCGAGCAACCGTCGACCAAGAGCCAGTCGAGCCGGTGACCACGAGTCGTGAATTCGCCGTCGTAATGCCCGCACCGCCGATTTGGCCGCGGAAGGTCACCCGCCCCTGATCATCGATGGTTGGATTATTGAATTGATTGGGAACCCAGACGGCCCCCTTCACCCCTGGAACCGACGCGTCGGTGGTGGAGATGAGGTTTTCCCAGGAAGGCCCCCCCGCGATCGCAAACGATGTTGCGGTGGCGGTGAGCAGCGAGGTCACGAGTGGAAGGCGGGTCTGAATTGAGGAGCGCACGACGATCGATCTCCGGTGGAAAGGGAAATGAATTGGGGTCAAGGTGAGTGTGGAATCCGCAGCAACGGGGTTCCGCATGGATTACCGAAACATCGAATTGCATTCGACGGGTGCTCGAGGTCTCACGGTTTGACCAAGTCTTGCGTCCGTTGATGGCAAACTCGACAGTGTGACACTACGACAGTTTTTTCATCATGCGACTTCCCTTAGGGAAAATCTAAAGTATTGTTTAGGGAATCGCTTCTTGGCACCTTCCCCCGTTCTTTACGCGATCCCAATGCCTGCGTTTCTGTCGAGCGATGGACTCTTGATCTCGGCATACCCCCTGCATCAGCCAACCCTCGATTCTTGTAGGTTCCATTGAATTCCCGAAGACTGGTGTCAGCACCGTTCTTCAGCCCGATCATCCTGGTTCCCCAATGCCACCGAAGAAGTCTCGCCCAGCGCCGAACGCAACCCTCCACCGCCTCCGCACACCCTCAGAGTTGGCGCCGTCACTTCATGATCGTGCTGCGTCTCCACCGGCCCTGCAGAATTCTTTCCACGCAGAGTGCACCGCTGCGATCGGACTCATTCGGAGCGCGATTCACAATTTGTCTGCGGCCGTTCATGCAGACCCACTCCGCCCCCAAGAGATCTCGCGCCGATTGCGATTGAACAAAAACTTGACTTGGAAATTCGCACGGGTGCTCGTTGCTGAAAACACGATGGACGCCGTCGCGATGCTTCCGGGTCCAGAAGGCATCGAGATTTTTCTTCGCGCCTTTGAGTCGGCAGGCGCAGGGGCGGTCGAACTCACCGCAGCCCGCCACGCGGTGGCTGTGTTTGACGACATTGTCGCGCGACACTTTGGTGCGCGGACGGAACTCGAACTCGCGCTCGATGGACTGCGCTCCGATCAGAATCTGGAAAACTCACGGCGGCTGACATTTCGAGGACTCAGCGGCACTGTTGGCATGCATGCCCACGCGCGATTCACGATTCAGATCGTCGCGCCCGCCACGACATCACAGGAGTATGCAGATGTCGCGCTCGTCGCTGGGCTCTCGCGAATCCGGTGCTTGCGACCCAGAGAATCCCTTCCAGTGTTTCGCACAATCGCCTCCGATCCAGACGGCGCGCGGACAGTGGAACCGCTCTTCCAAACGGCCTCGGGCGCAGAACCAATCGCTCCCAATGACTTCCTCCTGCGAGACTTCAGTTCTCACCCGTATGCGAGCGTCGAAGCGACCGCGCAGAAAGGCCAAATGACCGTTTCGGTGACAGGTGGTTCGATTGGGAAGATTGGAGAGTCGACGCTAGCGTTTGGATCGATAGCCCGTCGGTTCTTCGCTCGCGTGCAAGTGCTCGACGCACAAGGCGTACTCGATCGAGTCGGGGGATTCTCCACAGCAATCAGTCTTCCTGTGGAGCACTTCGCCAACGACCTCTATGTACACCGCTCGATTCTCGCCCTTGAGTCGCTTCGCACATCGATTCACTCGACTCTTTCGCAGCCTCTCACGAGTGACGAAACGCAGCACCGAAAGACAGTGCTGCCGATCGATCTCAAGACGGAAGTTCACCACGACGGGAGTGCGGCACCAACGCTTGAGTGTGTTCCACGGCACCAAGAATTGCTCTCGAGAGCATTCGCGGCGATTGGAATCTCACCCGCCGATTGCGTCCTCGTTCGAGTCGTCATGCAATATCCGCCCGTGCCGTCTTCGCTCTGGGTTGCGTGGGATCTTCCGCCCGCGAAGCCGTGAGCAAGAAAAACAGCAGCGACCTGAGCCCGGCGCACCTGGGCGCTCGGCGTGCGGGGTGTTCGCGCATCGGCGATGCATAGACGCGCCCCTCACGAGTCGATTCATGAAGAGCGCGTGTTCGCGGCGGGGAAACTTGAGCGCGCCGTGCGCGCGTATCAACTCGTCATGACGCTTCCGGCGAGACCGATGAGACAGGTCAGCACGATGAACACGCCAGCGGAAATCGCGAGTGCGCGCAGCGATCGCGCGAAGCCCTCGGAGTCTCCGTCGCCGTACTCCTCGAGCGCGCCACACACAAGCAGGTAGCCAGCCCACGCCGCAACGACCGCTGCCAACGGTGCGGGCAGCGAAGTCAACACTTCGTGCGCCTTGCTTTCGGGAGCGATCATCGTGGACGCGAACACAAGCGCGTGCTTGGCGACATAGCCGCCGATCAGAATCGCGAGGCTCTTACGGGCGGTGGCCATGAACTTGGTACTCATTGAATCTCCTGTGTTGGTTGGAACTGATGAAGAAACGAGGTCATGCCGATCCTCCGGAATCGGCGTTGCAATGAAATCGTGTCGATCCACTTCGGTGCTGACGGGATCGCTCGTCATCGAATCATCTCCAGCGTGCGCCGACTCGTACTCGGAAATCTCATCCGTCAACGCATGTTCGCCAGAGAGATCGCCTGCGCGGGTGGCTTCTGAGGCAGAGGGACAGTCGTCCACAACAGACGCGTCCGTCGTGGCGGAAAGGTCGAGTGCGTAGGGCATTTCCGGTTGGACCGAAGTCGATGACGCAACCGCGTGCGACTCCTTCGACGGTGGCGCTGATCGCGCAGCGGGATAGACAAGATCAGGAACTTCCGCGAGTGCATGCCATCGATCGTGTCCACTGATTCGAATCTGCGCCGATCGATCAATCAACCCCATTGCAACTTGCTCGCGCACTTCCGTGCTCGACAATCCGGTGCTGATCCGGCCTGACTCGTGTTGGATCTCGTAGATTCGGCCTGACATCTAGGTGCGGACTCCCACTCGGTCGGCTGACGATCACCTGAGCCCCCCGAGACGACGGCTCGACAAGTACGCTAACACGAAGCTCTGCGCAGCGCACAAATCGTCCGAACCCGCAAACGACACGGCTTCAGTCGGGTGCGCGCATTGCCTCGCAAGTCAACTCGAATGTTACGCACGCGCTCAGATCACCTCAGGAACACGCGCCCCACGCGCTAAGAAGCAGCGTGATGTCTTCCGCATCCACCACGCCGTTGTGATTCACATCACCAGCGCCGCTTGGAAGCGTCAGCCCCCATGCGTTGAGCAGCACGCCCAGATCGGCGGCATTGACGAAGCCGTCGTGCGTGAGATCCGCGACGCAATCGCAGACCTGCGCGTCGCCCTCAAGGTAGTACGGTCCGTCGATGTTGTACTCCGTGTTGCTACATACGCTTGTACTGCCACTCAGAATGCATGCCTGCATGCGGCCGATGTTGTAGATGCCGCCTGCGTCGTAGCCTGAATGATTGTTCGAGATACTGCAATTGTGGATGCGCAGGACTCCAGCGACACCTTCAACATCTTCGTAGTGCTCGATTGCCGCGCCACCGACGATGCATAAGCCATCTTGGATCGTGCAGCCATCGAGCGTCACGGTGCCGTTGACCGTCATCGCGCCCACCGTCTTGATGGCACTGCCGCCCGCTTGGCTCTTGGTGCCGCTGCGATTGCCGTCAAAGAGTGTGTTTGTCACCGAGCCTGCGCAGCGGAAGGCCTCGATGCCGCCCGCGTCGCCGAGACTTGTATTGTCGATGAAGGCGCAGTCAGCGATGTCGAGCGTGCAGTTGAAGCAATACGCCGCGCCGCCATATCGTGCGCGGTTGGATTCGAATCGGCAGTTGTGAATGAACGCATTCGAGCTGAGTGCGTAGAGCGCGCCACCTGCGGCGAATGGTGAGTTTGGATTGACGATCGTCCCTGCGATGCCATTGCGAAGCACGAGATTCTCAAGGCCAGCCGTGGCTGGCTCGCCGCCGGTGAATCTCGCGATAGAGGTTGTGAGACCTGTGCCATCGATGATGGTCGCGTGTGCACCTGTGCCGCGCACGACGACATTCTTCCCGTTGAGTGCGAAAGATGCGTTGTAGATGCCTGCGGCGACTTGAATCACCGAGAAGCTGCCGAGCGGGCTTGCGTCAATGGCCGCTTGAATGGTTGGGTAGTGACTCGGGACTAGGCGAGTCGGAGCGGTCAGAGCCATGGAGAACCCATCACCCTTACTCACACCTACCAGCCCCGCGAGTCCAGGCGGGACATTGTTCTCTCCGAAGCTATTTTCTCCCCAGCACACCGCGGTGCCGTCCGCCTTGAGTGCGATGGTCGAGCTAGATGCCGAAAAGATGGAGATGACACCCGAAAGTCCTGAAGGAACATTGCACTGTCCATTCGCGTTCCCTCCCCAACAAACGAGCGTGCCATCACTCCTGAGCGCGACGGAGTGAAAAACTCCTAGGCCGAGGTCGATGACACTAGTGAGACCCGTGGGGACAGTGCGTTGACCCTCGAGATTCCTTCCCCAGCAGGTGACAGTGCCATCACTCTTGATGGCGCCACTGTGATACCCACCCGCGTCGATCCCAACGACTCCGCTGAGCCCAGCGGGAACGGTGCGTTGACCGTAGCCATTTGAACCCCAACACGCGACGGTACCAGTACTGCGAAGCGCCATAGAGTGGTAATGCCCACCGGCAATCCGCGCGACGCCAACAAGCCCCGGGAGAACATCGCACTGACCCTCACCATTGTTTCCCCAACACCACAGCGTACCGTCTGCGTTCACCGCCATGCTGTGCTCCCAACCGGCAGCCACAGAAACAATCGACGCGAGCCCAGTCGGGACTGCGGATTGGCCAAACTCATTCGAGCCCCAACACCGCACTGTGCCGTCGAGCCGGAGAGCAATTGTGTGTTTCCATCCGCCCCCAATGTCAATCGCAGTGTTTAGATCAAGCGGAACCGCACACTGCCCGGTGTCATTACGCCCCCAACACACGACATTCGGAGAATCAGCGGCAGCGAAAGTAGCTAGTCCCATTGTGAGCGCAGCGACATGCGTCGCCGCGAGGCTGCGGGTTGTGTGAACTCGATACATTGTTTGTCTTCGCATGATTTCTCCGCTGCCATGATGCTCGCCGCAGGTGCACGGGGAGTAACCGCATCCCTTCGATCGATGCATGTCGTGCCAGTTGTGACACGGGTTCACATAAGAATGCGAAGGAGAGTCCAAAGACGGGCAACGAATCCATGATTTCCGGCTGGGATCCCACGATCTCCCCTCACGCGCGTGGCAATCGTTCGGCCGCCACAAGAAGCGTCAGGACTTCAAACGCTGCCGCCTCGCGCCCTACGCACTCCTGTCGCAGCAAGAGGTGCCACTCGTCGGGGTGTCGCTCACGGCACATCTCGAAGAGCCGTTGCATCTCTGCGCCACGCTCAAGGTCTGCCGCTGCCGATAGTTGCGCTGATTCATTCATTCGTTTTCTTCTTTCGCATCGCGCGCGTTTGTCGCCTCTCCAACCTGCTTGGTCGAATTCCTAGGCAATTCGCCCGCCCCACTCAGTTCGCGATGCATCCATGCACGCGCAAACGCCCAATCCGACTTCACCGTTCGTTCGGAGATATCGAGACAAATCGCCACCTGCTCAACCGTCAAGCCCCCTACGAAGCGCAGCCGCGCAACCACGGCGGATCGTGGCGCGAGACGGTCAAGTCGATCAAGTGCGTCGACAACCCGCACACTCATTTCACCCGTTGCGTCTGCTGAAAGTCCGAGTTGCGTCGTATCGAGTGAGAGTGCTCGATGCGCGCTGTTTGGGCGTTCACCCGCGCGGCGTTCGATTGCGCCGCGGCGCGCCGAATCAACGAGAATCTGCCCCATCATGCGCACCAAGGACCCGAAGAGGTGCTTGCGATTGTCGAAGGTTGCGCCGCCCATCTTGAGGTACACCTCGTGCACGAGCACGGTCGTATCAATGCGCTGCCGCGGTCCTTCGCGTGCAAGAATCGAGCGGGCAAGTCGATGCACATCTGCATAGATCTCACTCCACAACTGCGCACGCACGCCATCCTCACCCGCACTCTGCCGCGCGAGCAGCGCATTGATCCACTGCTCGATGGACGGGTCACTTGGAATGGGTGAATGATCTTGACTCAACTTGAAATCCGAGCAACGCGGCGGACCATGCCGCTCTTCCCGGAAAAGAGAGCGGTCGTCTCCCCAAGCGATTGAGACGCGCACAGGGGGCAGGGATACTCTACGATCTCTGCCACACAATGGAAGATTCGGTTCCCAAGCCGCTCCCAACAACAGATGGGGGAGCGAGTCAATCGCAACTCACGCAGGTGCAGTTGTGCTTCACCGAGATTTTCGAGGGCCGCGAGGAGGATGCACGGCGGCAATTCGCACCCGAAATCGTCGAACACGCGCTCGAGTTACTCCGCGCTGACCGGACTTGCAACGAATGCCTCGGAGGCGCGAACGATGCCGATGCGAAGATTGTGGAAGACGCATCTCGGCACACGCTCGAGGACGGCACGCACATCGAAGGGTTCACCATCCTCACCTTCCTCGCGAGCGGCGCAGCGGGCGAGGTCTACCGTGCGCAACAATCGACGCCAACACGCGAGGTTGCACTCAAGGTGTACTGGCCGGAAATGGGGCGCTCCGCCAACGCTCGCATTCTTCGCGAAGCAAACACACTCGCTGGACTCGAGCATCCTTCCATCGCGCGCCTTTATCAGGCCGGTGAGACGCGAGTCGTTGGCGTTGCCCGCGCGTGGATCGCAATGGAGTTTGTACGAGGAGAAGGAACGCTCGCTGACTGGCTGAAGCGTGAGCACGCTGTGGAAGACCGCGTGCGAATGGGCATCGCGATTGCAGATGCTGTCGCACATGCGCACGGTCGCGGCGTCATTCACTGCGACCTCAAGCCGAGCAACATTCTCGTGGACGACGCGGGGCATCCCGTACTGATCGACTTTGGACTCGCGCGCCTCGAACAGTCCGATCCAACCCAAACTGTCTCGATCCTCGGACCGAGGATTTCGGGAACGCTCGCCTACATCGCGCCGGAGATGCTCAATGCCGGAACCCGCGCGGATGTCCGCGCAGACATCTTCGCCATCGGTGCCATCCTCTATGAGTTGCTCGCAAGGCGACCCTTCCGCCCACTCCGGTCGCAGCATCTCGGCGCGATGCTGCAAGAGGCAACTGTTAGCACCGCGGTGCGACTGGGCGAGATCGATCGCAATCTGCGCGGAGATCTCGAGCGCATCGTCGAGAAAGCCACTGATCCCGACCCCAGGGTGCGACACGCCAGCGTGCTTCAACTCGCCGAAGATCTTCGGCGACACCTCGCGGGTGAATCCGTGCTCATTCAGATGCAATCGAAGCGAGAGAGGCTCCGGCGCGCGCTCTGGCGACATCGGCGCGCGGCCGTGGTTGCGGCAGCCATCGCGACGCTCCTTCTCCTGACGACGACGATCTCGCTCACCTTCGCCCGCGATGCGCATCGCGCAGCGCGGACGGCCAATCTCAATGCCGCTGCGCGAGCGATTGACGCGAGAGACATACTCCTTCTCGACGCGCATCTCGCGGCGCTTGGTGCTGACGACGGCACGCTTGAACGGCGATTGCTTGAGCGCGCAAAGCAAGCGCAAGGAACACGGCTCGCGACAGGCGATTGGTACGAAGTCATTCGCCCAGATGCATCAGGGATCCTCGCAAGCGGGTTTCGAAATCCGTATCGGTCCGGTCGCACTCTCACTCGCTTTGACCGAACACCACAGGGCGCATTTGTGGAGCGATGGACTCGCGACAATGATGTCGGGACATTGCAATCGATCGCGGTCAATGCCGCCGGGAAGCGCATCGTAAGTTTCAAGAACCCTGCAATGCTTGAACTTCTCGATGCGGAAGACGGCAACATGCTTGCGGAGATTCCCACGGGACAGGTGGAACTCGATGCCTGCGCCATCGCGTTGTCACGGGATGGGTGCCTCGCGATTGCCATCGATGGCGTTGCGCTCCGCAGCATCGAACACTTCAATGAGCCTCTCTGGCGTATCGACTCCCAGATTGGCTTGATCTACGCGCTCGCTTTTTCACCGACCCATCCGCAACTCCTGGTCGCCGCCGGTGCGAACGGCGCGGTCCTCATCGATTGCGCGGCGCGAATGATCGTGACTCGCTTCGAGGTTCCTCAGGCCATTCAATCGGCCGCTGCGTGGACCGACGATGGATCGCGAGTCCTTCTCGCAGGCTGGGATCGAACCGTCCGCGCCTACGAACCGGTCAAGCCGCATCCACTGTGGACCGCGCATGGACACTCAAACTCCGTCTGGGACATCGCGATTCTTGATGCGCGACGCATCGCCACGGGAGGCGCGGATGGAACTATGCGCGTGTGGCGCACTGAAGATGGTGCGCCGATGGGAGCTGTTCCAGTCTCGAACGAGATCGTGTGGGCGATCGCGCGCGATCGTGACACGGGCGAGATTGCGATCGGATCGAATGGCGGGCTCTTCCAACTCGGTGTGGAGGAAGTGGACCGTTGGGTCGGCACGGGCGGGCACGAATTGCGAGAGTCTGCGACCTCAACAGCGAGCGCGCGACCGCTTGGCGATGGAACGGTCGAAGTCACCCGCGATGGAGTGAACAAGATATTTTCGCTTCCTGGAAGTGGCCCGACCGAGCGGGTTGGACTTTCGATCGACGGCGACGCGCTCGCAGCCCTACGACACGATGGAACGATTTCACTCACGAATCTCGCTGCGCGCGACGCCGTCGCGAGTACGCGCTGGTCAACGACCGCGCTTGCAGCGGATGATGCGCACGAGTCCAATGGAATTCCGTCCCTTGCCGTCGCGCGAAATGGCGCAATGGTGCTCGTCGCCTCGCGCTCTCATGGTTGCGTCGCGCTCGATGGAGCAAGCGGGAGAGAACTCTGGCGTCGCGGTTTCACCGTCGGATGCACGGATGTTGCGATCTCACCAGATGGCAGCGTGGCGTACGCATCAGATCGAGATGGACTCATCGAGCGGCTCGACACGCGTGATGGCGCGTTGCTTCACTCGGCGCGACGACAGCGGACGCGGGTGTCATGCATGAGGGTCACCGACGACGGCTCGCGGCTTGTCACCGGAGGCACGGATGGAACCTTGCGCGTCCTCGATGCGGCCACACTCGAAGAACTCCTACGGCTCTCGGTTGCGCCGGAATCGATCCGCGCGATGCAGATCAGAGATGATGGAATCTGGGTCACCGATCAACTCGGCGTTCGCCGCGGAAGGTGAAGCGAATCGCTCCCGCCTATTGCGCTCACGAGGGCGATGCATTGCGCTCTCGAATGGCGTGTGTCCCCCAATCGGACCTCGGCCCTCCGTCATCCCCGTAGGTACACCAATCCCCTCGGCCTACGAGGAAGATGGAGGCGCCATGCGCGATCGACTGCGAGACTCAATCTCATCCGCAGTTCGGTGCATGCACACCGCAATCGGCGTTTCGATGTTGATGTGGAGCTCGTCGATGCAACACGCGCGCGCTGCTTCTCCTCCAGCGCTGCACTTTGACGCGCCGCAATCGACCATTTATGAGTTCTCGTCCGCCGGTGTGCGCGTCCCGCACGCGGCACTCCTCGCGGCGCTGCATCTGTACCTCGATGGATTCGAACAGGCGCTCCTCCAATCGATCGATGATGCAGCGCGCTTGCCACGGACGAGCGACGCGGGAGGAAGGGTCTTTCTCGGCGAGCGCAAGACGAAGAAACTTCTTGCACTCGAAGAGGAAGCGAGGCGCGCGTCGTTGCGACTGAGCGCGGAGTTCTTCGCGCAAGTGGAGACACTGAGTGAGTCCGCCTCAGAATCTGCGCTCGCCCTTTGCAAAGACTTGGTGGATGATCCCCGTTGACGGCATCGTGCGGGTCCCAGCCGATCCAATGGTGGAGTTGTCGGACGCCGACACCCAAGAGTTTCACCAGTCGCAACACACCGAGCGGCGGCAACTTCGCGATGCGGATGTGCGCGGATCGCTCGATCAATCCCATTGCGACCTGCTCGCGCACTTCGGTGCTGCTGAGCCCGGTCGTCAAGCGTCCAGATGCATGCCTAATCTCGTAGATGCGTCCCGACATTGCTGCTCGGCTCCGTACGACTGACCGCTCACCCATCGCAGCCACCGCGGCTGCAGGCCTAGTCAAAAGCCACAAATCAAGCGACGAAACACATCCAGAATGGCAAACGCATAGGGCCCCGAATCGCCGCAACTCTCGCCTCAATCAGTCTAACACCCTCTTGACGACTACAAGTGTAACCCCTCAACGCATCGCGCCACGAGCGCACTCATCGCAACATGGGCGATCGTTGCACAAAGCGAGCGTCGCAGTTGACTTATGGGCAGTTGCCCCACGATCCTAAGAGCATCGCGAGATCAGCGGCATCCACTCGATTGTTGCGATCGAGGTCTTCGCGCGCGGCGCCGTCTTGGCCCCAGCGCGACAACATCGATGACAAATCCACTGCGTCGACAACGCCATCAGCATTCATATCTGCGACGCAACCGGTGTCAATCGCGTTGATGCGGACAAGCCGACCAGCGTGACCACAGTAATACAGGTTACCGAGAGCGTCTTCGCCAAAACTCGTCACTAACCACGACAGCTGCACTGCCGCCGTTCGATCTGTAATCGTCGGAACGCCACTGTCACTTCGAGTGATGGTGAAGATCTTGTTCGAACACAAATCCGCGAAAAAGTAAGTCCCTCGCAGCGATGCACTTCCGGGCCCGCGATACACGCGACCACCAGTCACCGCGCAACCCGACCCTCCGATCTCTGATTGCGCGTAAGCATGCAGCGGAAACGCAACCGCCGAAGGCTGCGGGCAGTTACCCAGTGTCAGATGGGGAGCATTTCCCTGCCAACACGGCCATCCGTAGTGCCGTCCTCCCATGAGCGCTGGTTGTACATCAATCTCTTCGTAGGAACTCTCTCCGACATCTGCGATCCAGAGTTCGCCCGTAAAACTGTCGAAAGCGCAGCGCCAAGGATTCCGTAATCCGTTCGCCCAGCCCTCATCGAGTCCGGGAGTCGAAACCCATGGATTACTCGGAGGAATCGCGTATGGATCCCCGGAGTCAGGATCGATCCTGAGGATTTTTCCAAATGGCGATTCAGGCAAGGTGAGTAGAGCCATCGTTTGTGCGTTGTCGCCCACCCCGATGTAGAGCATCCCATCTGGTCCAAACTCCATCCACCCACTGTTGTGATATGGCGTGACGCGCGTGATGGCCATGATCAACTTCACGCTTCGTGGATTCGCGACATTCGGATCGCTCGATACGGTGTATCGCTCGATCAGCGTCTGCCCGTTTCGGATGGAATTGACAAAGAACTGGCCATTCGTCTTGTAGTTTGGATGAAAGCAGATGCTGAGTAGTCCTTGCTCGCCACCAGCTGACACACCCGCGACCGTGAGGAACGGGGACGGCAAGAGCGTGTTCGTCGTCAAATCTACGATCCTCACGCGCCCGCTCGTCCCAACGAACTGTTCAACCACGAAGAGTCGAGTCGCATCCCCAGGCGCTGCGGCGATTCCAACTGGCTTCGTGAGCCCCGTCGCAACGATCGTCGTTGCCGAAAGTGAAAACGCATCGCTTTGCGCGAATAGACTCGGCGCAAGACAGTCTGCGAGGCAAACGATCAACATGACGGGAAAGCTGCTCCGCAGGACGACCTCCGATGTGCGTAGTTCTCGCATGAGAGTACCCGCGCGCTCGGCGAATCAAAGTGAATCAGGCGTTTCCGCTCGTGCAAAACTGCGCCGCCATCAAGGCCCGTCACGCAGATCTCTTCGTTTTGACGGAAGGAGTGTGGATCCAAGTCATTATCGGATCACAATGAACGGCCCCGCAATGTATCTAGACCCTTCGGACTCGCACTTTCAGAGGTGTCCCCTCCACCTCGACATCCTCTTGAACAGCGCGGCTCGACAGACTCTTTTTTCACGCGGCCCTGCGTATTGCGCAACCCATCCATGAGAAAGCCTTACTGCTCAGGTCAGTCGCCCCACCGCCAACTTCGCACGCGGAGCAACCTTGCCGCTGCCTGGGTGCTTCTTCTCACTGCGCTGCTGACCCCGCACGCGCGCGCGCAAGACACGAACGGCAACTACAAATCGGACTCGCTCGACCTCCGAAACGGCACGAGCCTCGACTGTAATCACAACGGATTGATCGACGATGCAGAGACTGATCGTTCCCACTTCTCTGCCGCTGTCGAGCACCTCAATGCGCTTGAGCAGTTCACGAGTTATGTCCACGACACCGCGCCGATTGACTTCAATCAGGATGGAAGACCCGATCTCGCGGCCATCTCTTACCCTGATCCAAACTATGGCTATGTCACGCTTTGGCAGAACGACGGTGGCCTGGGACTCACTTACCTCTCGCGCTTCACGCTAGGAACGCAGCTCGGCAGAATCGTCGCGGTCAACATCGTTGGCGATGCGCGGGTTGACCTGGTGATCTCCGATTCTGCATACACGCGCGTCTATGTCCTGCGGGCGACAGGCAACGCAACATTTGCCACGCCGATCACGCTCATCGGAGACACATCGAACAACGGTCACGGCGGACTCGCCGTCGGCGATGTCGACAATGACGGAGACATCGACATCGCTGCGAGTTGTTGGGGTCAGAACTCGTGCAATGTTTGGAAGAACAACGGCAACGGGACCTTCGCGGTCAAGACTTCCACACCTGTTGGCTACAACCCGCGCGGGATCGCGATGGGCGATGTCACGGGTGACGGGTTCGCTGACATCGCTGTCTGCAACTCCCTCGAGTTTGCCCCCGGAGGCGGCGATGGCACAGTGACGATTCTCGCGAACTCGGGAACGGGCTCGTTCTCGACGCTCGCTACCTACACGATGCCGCAGAACACAGGTCCGTACGGGATCATGCGCCCTCGCCCACAGCAACTCGCTCTCTGCGATACCGACCACGATGGTGATCGCGACCTCATCGTGTCGAGTAAGGACAGCCAACGGCTCGATCTATGGCGCAATGGCGGCTCCGGCGCGTTCACGCTCCAAGGCGCGATCGGCGCGGGGTATTACCTTGGCAACAAGGCTGGAGGTTTGCTGTGCGCAGATCTTGATGGCGACACCTGGGAGGAAGTCGCGTGGACTGATACTGATGCCGCGACGATATCTGTCTACAAGAACACAGCGGGCGTGTTCTCACTGCGACAGCACTTCGGCGCGGGGAACGGCGGTTGCTTGCAAGTTACGGCAGCCGACTTCGATAACGACGGCCATCTCGACCTTGTGGGATCGAACAATTCGGCGCGCACATTCTCGATCCTACGCAACAACGGTCAACTACTGTTTGAGAGCGCCACGCGATTTCGGCCCGCAGACTTCCCCAGCAACGCGCTCATCGCGGACTTTGACAATGACGGAAAGGCCGACCTAGGGATGCAGCTCCAGACGATCACGAGTGTGACCGGATATGCGTTCTTCAAGGCACTCGGCGACGGCACCTTCGCTCCCGCGATGCTGACCTCAAGCGTCGCACAGAGTTCGATGTTCCAAGCTCGAGACTTCAATCACGATGGCAATCTTGACCTCATCGCCTCGATCGGCGCGGTCAAGGTCTATCTTGGGAATGGAAGCGGCGGATTCGGCGCGGCGATCGCGAGTCCTGTGACGAGCCTCGCTCGACATGTTGTCGCCGACTTCGACGGCGACACGCATCAGGATCTTGTGTACATCAGTCCTGGCCATCCTGGAGCGCTGTTGCGAGCGCTTGGCAACGGCGACGGAACATTCGATGCCGCCGTCACGGTCGCTGTCGTTCCGGCAGAGGATGAAGAGATTGCGTTCGGGGATATCACGGGTGATGGGCTTCCGGAAGTGTTCACCGGTCATGCGCAAGGG
>SXUI01000004.1 GCA_005790605.1 Planctomycetia bacterium
CGGTACTCAAGCCGCTTCAGCCCCTCAATGAGGATGTCGCGAGCATGCTTCTGACCGATGTATGCAACGATTCCGCACATGGGGTTGAGGCGTCCTACATGAAACCTGCAATTGCTCTAACGATAAGGAAACGGGGACCGCTATCTATCGGCTAATCGGGACAGGGAATGTACGATCCACACAGGTTCCGGCGCCGACTTGAACCCCTCCGAAACCGCGGTTTCGCCTGATTTCCTGAATCTTCCTCCTTCGCCTACGCCCATGCACGATCTCTGGTCACCTCTCCGCGAGCAACGACGCGCCAATGCGGCGCCACTCGCGGTGCGCATGCGGCCGCGGTCGCTCGCGGAGTTTGTCGGCCAACGACATTGTCTCGGCGAAGGAAAGTTGCTGCGAAAGCTTGTCGAAACCGATGCGCTGTCCTCCGTGATTCTCTCGGGGCCACCTGGGACTGGAAAGACGACCTTCGCGGAGATCGTTGCGTCACAGACGCGAGCGGCGTTTGACCGCGCGCACGGCGCGAGAACTGGCGTGAAGGAGCTGCGGGACATGATCGACGCCGCAGCGAAGCGACTCGAAGACAGCGATCGACGCACGATGCTCTTCGTCGATGAGATTCATCGACTCGCGCGCAATCAGCGCGACGCTTTGCTTGAAGGCGTGGAAGCGGGAAGCGTCGTGCTCATCGGCGCCACGACGGAAAATCCAAACTGGGCGTGTGGCTCCGCGTTGCTTTCGCGCAGTGTGGTTTTTCGATTCGAGCCACTCAGCGAAGAGGACTTGCTCGAACTGCTGCACCGAGCCATCGAACATCCGCGCGGCCTTGCGATTGCAAACTTGCAATTGGATGCAGACGCTGCAACGCACCTTGCACGGACATCCGACGGCGACGCTCGACGAGCATTGAGCGCGCTCGAGATAGCAGCAGCCGCGGTCGAGCTCGACGGCGAACGACGCGTCACGCTTGAGCTCGCGATGGACGCGCTCTCCGCAAAGATCCCTGTGTTTGATGGAACAGGCGATGAGCACTACGACCTCGCAAGCGCGCTCATCAAGTCGATGCGCGGAAGTGATCCCGATGCCGCGATGTACTGGCTCGCGCGCATGCTGACGGGAGGCGAGGACCCTCGGTTCATCGCTCGTCGGCTCACGATCTTCGCGAGCGAGGACATCGGCAATGCCGATCCACGAGCGCTGCAGCTCGCGATCGCCACTTGGGACGCCGTCGAGCGCGTCGGCATGCCCGAGGCGCAACTCAACCTCGGCCAGTGCGTCGCTTTCCTTGCATGTTCACCCAAGTCCGGCGCAAGCGCGCAGGCGATCTGGACCGCGATGGCGGACGCCTCCGAGTCGCGCACACTTCCGGTGCCGATGTACCTTCAAGATCAGACCAAGCGCAAACTCACGACGACGGGCGCCGACGGGGAGCCGCTCGAAGAGAGCGCGAAGGCGTACATCAATCCTCATACGCAGCCCGATGCGATCGGCACGCAGGTGTACCTCGGCGTGGCAAAGCGTTACTACGAACCGGTAGAGCGAGGGCTCGAGATTCAAATCGCGCAGCGGCTGCGTGAGATTCGAGCAGCGCGGAGTGAAGTGCGATGAGCAACGAGAGCATCCGGCTTCTCAAACAGTGTGCGCGCGTCGAACTTCGCAGCCGACTCACGGCCCTCACGGCGCTGCAGCGCGATGTTGCAAGCAAGGCCATCGTTGGGCACCTCATCAACGCGGACCTGTGGAGTCGCGCTCGTTGCGTCCTGCTCTACGCCGCATTCGCGGATGAGCCAAGTCTCGCGCCGCTTGCGGCCGATGCACTCGCGCGAGGCGTCGTTGCAGCGCTGCCAAGAGTTGAAGCGGATGGACGGATGAGTTTTCGACGCGTGGAGTCTCTCGACGAGCGTTCTTGGAGTGTGGATGCCTGCGGTGTTCGAGCGCCAAACGGCGAAGAACTCCTGATTGGCGCATTTGACTTCATCGCGGTACCCGGCGTTGGGTTTGCTGCTGATGGCATGAGACTTGGTCGCGGGAAGGGTTACTACGACAGGCTGCTTGCTTCGCTCCCGACTGAAACGACAACGGTCGGCATCGCATTCGCGTGCCAGATTCGCAATCGCCTTCCCATCGAATCGCATGACGCGCGTGTCCGGTGGATCGCAACCGAGGACGGCGTCTTCAAGTCTGTACTCTCGTGATGCATTTTCGAGCATGCCTGCATATGCTTCGAGCTTCAGTGCGATCCACGGAAGGAATTTCATGACCCTCCCTAGCCAATCTTCACGAACACCCTCCAATCCCAGCACTCGCTCCGCGCAGCGTCGAGCGATGCTGTTCTTGTTCCGACCAACTGCACTTTCCATCTTCGCGTTGGCGTGCATTGCGGTGTGGTGGGTCGTTCGCGTCAACAGTACGAATCAAGTGCACGCTGCGGTCCGCAGTGATCTTGAGGGCATCACCACTTCTCCACCGCGGACTGCGCTTGAAGAGGCGCTTGATGCGGGACCTGTCGCGTCACAAGATGCGCTGTCAAACGAGATCGAACCACCACTCACAGTGGATCCAGAACCCGCGGCACCTCCGATCGCCCTTGTGCCGCCTCCCAACGCAACCCCTGCGCCGCCGACTCCGGCCCCAGCCACGACGCCGCCAGTGAGCGAACCGGCAGCTCCCGTTGCCCCCGCTCGCAACGGATTCAGTGCGGGCGAGAGCGTTGTCGCGAAACCGAGCGCGCCTCCGAGCGATGCCGCATCAACACTGAAGAGCGCGCTCGACCTCGTGGCAAGCAATCCCATCGAGGCGCGCAAACAGCTCTCTGTGTTGCTCCTCTCGAGCGATCTCACGCCCGCTGATGCGCGACTCGTTGCTGACGCGCTGAACGCCATCACGCAGCAGATCTTCTTCACTCCGGTGTTCAATGCGCAAGACAGCACCTGTTCGCAGTACATCATTCAGTCCGGCGATGCACTGAGCAAGATTGTGAAGCGCGAAAAATTGGCGTGCGACTGGCGCCTTGTCAAGCGAATCAACAACCTCAAGAGCGAGAGCGCGATTCGCGAGGGACAGCGATTGAAACTTCCGCGCGGGACTTTTCACGCGATCGTGCACAAGCGCGACTACCGACTGGATCTCGTGCTCGACAAGGACGGCGAGCGGGTGATCGTCGCGTGCTTCCCAGTCGGTCTTGGCTCCTCCAATGGCACGCCGCTTGGGAAGTTCCGCGTTCGACCGCAGTCGAAACTCGTGAACCCAGAGTGGACGCATCCCGTCTCAGGTGAGCACTATGCCGCCGACGATCCACGAAATCCGATCGGGGAACACTGGCTCGGTCTCGAGGGCACTGACGCAACGAACCGCGAACTCATTGGCTACGGCATTCATGGCACTGTCGATCCAGGCTCTATCGGGCAAGACATGTCGCTCGGATGCGTGCGCATGTTCGACACTGATGTCGCAATCGTTTGGGAATGCCTGACCGAACCCAACTCCACCATTGAAATCAAGTGAGCGCGATTCGGTGAAGCGACCAGTCATTGGCATCAGCATGGGCGACCCACTTGGCATCGGGCCAGAGGTTGTTGTCAAAGCGCTTGCCGATGCTCGCATTCGCCAGAGCGCGAACTTCGTGATCTATGGCGACAACGAGTGCTTACTCGCCGCAGCCGAACTCGCGGGAGTGCATCCAACTTGGTTCCGCGTCCCATCCAAGTCGGTGGGCGAAGAGCTTCCAATGTTTGGAGATATGACGGTCATCGACTATGCGATCGCCGCTGAATTGCCCAGCAAGCGTGGCCCGTCTCGAGAAGGTGGCCTTGCATCCAAGATGTTTGTGGAAGACGCCATCACGGATGCGATGCGACCTCGCGAGCATCGGCGCCATCTCGATGCGATTGTGACCGCGCCGATCGCCAAAGAGTCTTGGCACCGCGCGGCGTATCGTTGGCCCGGACACACCGAGCTTCTCGCGTCTCGAACCAAAGCAAAGCGGCAAGCGATGGCATTCGTAAGCCCTCGCCTGCGCGTCGCACTCGCCACCGCACATGTCGCGCTGATGGACATCCGAGATGTGCTCACGATCGGTCGCGTGCACGAGCCGATTGCGCTTGGCCATGAACTCTGCCAACAACTTGGCATTCTGAAACCGCGCATTGCAGTGTGTGGACTCAATCCACATGCGAGCGAGAACGGTCTCTTCGGCGACGAAGAACAGCGCATCATCAAGCCCGCAATCGACGCGGCGCAGCACGCGGGCATCGATGCGCAGGGACCTTTCCCGGCCGACACGATCTTCATCGACGCTGCGGCGGGCAAATGGGATCTGGTCGTCGCGATGTATCACGATCAAGGTCTCATACCAGTGAAGTTGTTGGGCTGGGATAAGGCTGTGAATGTGACGCTTGGACTTCCAATCGTGCGCACAAGCCCCGACCATGGCACGGCCTTCAACATCGCGGGGAAGAATCAGGCGAGCGAGAGTTCAATGCGAGCGGCGATCGAGCTCGCGATAAGCCTTTCGCTCAGTGGCTCCTGCGGCGCGCCTGTGGGCGTTGCAAGGCCGCATGCTTCCAGTTGATGTCCAACTTCCGAAGCGGACGTCCAATTGCGCCCCCTGCTATTCAGCAAAGACCTGATTTTTCTGCGCGAATCGAGCCCACTCGGTGTAGGTTTCAGCCATGCGTTTTCGTCCTCTCTTCGCGTGGCAAGTCACGGCAATCACACAGGTCGCGCTCGCAATCACTTCTTCGCTTTGCGCGGCTCCGCCCGCCGGGTTCGTTGCAGAAGCCCGAGGGACTGGATGGAACGAGTGCCAAGGCGTTGAGTTCATGCCCGATGGCCACGCAATCGTGTGGGAACGCACAGGTCGAGTTTGGGTTGTGGATGAAGATGGCAATCGCGAGGCGACCCCGTTCCTCGACATTCACGATGAAGTTGGCGGATGGCGCGACTTTGGTCTGATGAGTGTGCTCCTCCATCCAAACTTCGAGAGCAATGGATGGGTGTACTTGCTTTACATCGTGGATCGTCACCATCTCGACTTCGCTGGCACTGGAAGTTACAACCCGAACACGGATACCTACTACACGGCGACGATCGGGCGCATCACGCGCTACACCGCGACAGCCGCAAGCGGCATGCATCAAGTGGATCCCGCGAGTCGACTCGTACTCCTAGGCGAAAGCGCGTCGACTGGCATTCCAGTTACACATCAATCGCACGGCATCGGCACGCTCATCTGGGGCGAAGACGGATCGCTTCTCGCATGCACCGGCGACAACGCGAGCTACGAAACCATCGATGTTGGCGGGCAAACCAGTGGCGGCTGGATTGACGACGCGATCGCGCGCGGCATCATTCGTCCGAAGGAAAATGTCGGCGCATTTCGTTCGCAACTCGTCGACTGCCTGTGCGGCAAAGTGCTTCGACTCGATCCGCAAACCGGAAACGGCATGGCGGGAAATCCGTGGTTCGATGCGCAAAACCCACGCGCGCCAAAGAGTCGCGTGTGGTGCCTTGGACTCCGAAATCCGTTCCGCATGTCGATCATTCCTGAAAGCGGATCGCATGAACCTGCGGACAACGACCCAGGCACGCTGCTCATCGGTGATGTTGGCATGAACACGCGCGAAGATTGGCAAGTCGCGGACCGAAGCGGATTGAACTTCGGTTGGCCAGTCTTCGAGGGTCTCACGATGAACTCGGGATATTGGACCGCGAGTCCGACAAACGCTGATGCGCCCATCCCAGGCGGCGGACAATACAAGTTCCGCGATCTCCTTCGCCAAGAGTCGCTCAATGTCACAGCGAATCGCGCGCTCGAAGTCAGTGTCTTCTCGCAAGCGGAACAAGGGACCGGCACAAGTGCGCCCGTGACCACGACGGAACTTGGCTATCAAGGCACGGGATACCGCGACTTCAATGTCGCAACCGGCGGCCGTGTTGGCTTCACGATCAACAACACCGTCGCTGGTGCGCGCGAGTGGACGGTTCGCTACACCAACGGCGGCACGACAGATCGACCACTCAGTGTGCGTGTCGATGGAACGATCGTGCACAACTCCATCTCCTTCCCTTCCACGGGGACTTGGACGGATTGGCGAACCGTGACAATTCCGCTCACGCTGACGGCGGGATCGCACACGATTGAACTTCGAACGATCGGTCAGAACGGCGGCAACATTGATTCGAGCGCGCTGCATGCAGTGGGCGCGATTCCAGTCATCGCTGCAACCATTCCAACCTTCGGCCACGCACGACCGAAGATCGATTGGACGCACGGCGTGTCAGAGGCGCGGACACCTGACTTCCTCTTAGGCGCTGCAACGACCTACACACTCGGCAGCGGCACGGGTTCGGTGGGCGGCGCACCATTTGCCGGCAATTGCGCCATCGGCGGCGGAGTTCCAAGCTCGCCATCCTGGCCTGCAGAGTGGCGCGGAAAGGCGTACATCGGTGACTATGTTGGTGGGTGGATCCGCGCGCTCACGATTGATTCGAGCGGCAGTGTTTCGAATGTCACCATCTTCGACAGTGCAGCAGGCGCTGTCGTCGGGCTCTTTGCGAATCACTACGACGGCTCCTTCTGGCGAGTCTCGTGGCCCAATCAGGTTGTGCGATATCGCTACGCGCCAACCGCAAATCTTCCGCCCACCGCAGTGGTCAACGCGACACCAAACTTCGGGCCGTCTCCACTCTTGGCAACGCTGAGCGCGGCTGGAAGCAGCGACCCCGAAGGCACGGCACTCACGTACCAGTGGAACTTTGGCGATGGAACTGCGCCGATCATGGGCAACGCGAGCGTGCAGCATGTCTATCAAACGAAGGGTGGTCAGCCCACTCGATTCGACGCGACCGTCACCGTGCGTGATGTCGCAGGAAACGCAACCGTTGCAACGACCATCGTGAGCCTCAACAACACGCCGCCCGTCGTCGCGATTGATTCCATCGCGGATGGCCAGCATTATCCCATGACGGACAACCAGAACTTCCCGCTCTTCGCGCAAGTCACGGATGCGGAACATGCTGGAGCTGGACTTACGTGCTCATGGGAGGTGATCTTGCATCACAACACGCACGAACACCGAGAACCGCCAATCAACACCTGCGTCGCAGTCGCGACGACGAGCCCAGTTGGATGTGGCACGGAGGATTACTCCTTCGAGTGCATCCTGCGTGTCACGGACGCCGCCGGTCTTGTTGGAGAAGACCGCGTCACACTCCTTCCAGATTGCGCGGGCATATTCGTATGCACAGGAGACCTCAACGCGAGTGGCGCGGTGGACGCTGAAGACATCGCCCTGTTCCTCACGCAGTGGTTACTGCCTGGTGATACGGATCTCAATCTCGACGGCGCAACGAACGGCGCCGACCTTGCGATCTTGCTGGGCAACTGGGGACCGTGCTAATCCACGCAATCGCCTGTCGTCGGAGCACGGCGCCAACGGCACAGCCCTAGCGCAACAAGTGCCAGCGCGAAGAAGTGGTAGCCGCCAAACGGCCCGAGTATGCACTCTCGCTCGCGCACGAATTCAAGTCCGAAGCGCACGGCGCCGGCGATGATGAGATAGAGATGGAAGCAGTTTCCTTCGAGCCATCGTCGTCGGAACGCAATCCAAGCCCACGCAGCAAAGAGGAAGTTGAATGCGGCCTCGACAGCCTGAGTCGGAAGGTGCGCGTGGCCATCAGCATCGTGCCAGGCGTACCACGCATCGTCGCAACTCACGCCCGCACAACAACCAGCCATACAGCATCCGATTCTTCCGAGGCCGATGGATGCTGGGACGAGGACCGCGAATCGATCACCTGTAACGCGCGTCACTCCGAGAGCGTGCTTCGCGATCTCGACAGCGAGATATCCACCGAGTAACGCGCCAGTCACGCTCTTGCCTGTGAGCAATGCCATCCAGTCGTCGGCGCACATCCAACCTTCGGCGATCAGGAACGCGGCTTTCGCTCCGAGCATTCCACCCACGAGCGCCGCACCATAGATGAGCAGCATGCTGCCGCTTTGCGCTTGACCGCCGCCACGCCCTCGATCCACGCGCGAGAGAGAATCCCAGAGCACCGCTGACAACCCGACGCCAAACAGTGCAAGCAGAAGATACGCGACGCTTCCGCGCGACATCGACTGCAACACCAAGCTCGTCATCGCTTCTGCTCCGCGTGCATACGCGCTTCGAAACCCGCCTTCCCCCCATGAAGGTAGTAATGGCAGAAGGAATCAAGCGACCCATCAGCGCGAACGACATGCGTGCAGCAGCGATCAATGCGATCCTGATCAAAGCTGAATGCATCCATAAAGGGCTTGATGAAGATGCGAAACGGCATGTCGGGCGTCAACCGCAGAGACTTCCCTGCGTCGCCCACCGATCCAACTCGCGACTCGATCTCCTTCAGGACGAGCCCGAGCGGCTCCGTCTCGCATCCGCATGTGGCAAGGTCTTCGATGCGATAGTCGATGCGATTCTTGAGAAACCCTTGCAATACGGAGAGATCGATGAATCGAGAAATGCCGCGGAGTTCGCCCAATGCACGCAGTGCGTAACCAATGGTGTGGCAATTCGGATCGCCACACGGAAGCGGCGTGAAGTCTGCGTCGCTGAGGACGCCATTGGATTGCTGCACGCAAGATTCCACAAGTTCACCCACCGAGATTGGAAACTCGTTGGTGCGAAAAAGCGGCAAACCGCCCGTCGATGCGAGCGTTGGAATGCGACCGGACACGAACACTGGTTGCAGCGTGATCCCGCGAACATGTGGTCGCGTGAATCCAAACGCGAGCGCCGTTCCGATGTGCGGAAGTGTCGCGCGAGTCACCGTCATGGCGAGCGTCGTCGGAATGCCGAGCGAACCAGCCGCATCAATCGCCCGTTCGCGGAGCGCGCGGAGATCCGCGCCTCGAAGTTCCTTCTGTCCTTCAATCTGTGTGCCGTCGAACTGCGCGTACAACTCGAACTTTCCTCGTTCGCGTCGCAGCGCGCCAAGTCGCTCACGGAACGCAGCATCTCGATCGATTCGAACGAGGTTCGTGTTGATGAGGACATAACCGACCTGCTTCTGCTCGAGTGCCCACTCGAGTATGCGCTCAAACTCCGGATGAATCGTGGGCTCGCCGCCTGAGAGTTGCAGAATGTCGATGAACCCCTTCCGCTCAAGCACACTGGAGACTCGTTGAACGAATTCGGAGAATGGCGTGCAATCCACCGTGCCGTCCGCGCCAAGAGGACTGCTCGCAAAGCAAGTTGGGCACGAGAGATTGCAGCTGTCAACAATCTCAATCAGAGCAACGCAAGTCGAGAGCACATCGAATGGACTCGACACGCCTTCGCGTGCAGCTCCTTTGTTCATCGCGCTTCCACAACAACCACCGCCGCCACAGCAACTGTCGCTCGAAGCACCAACGGCACTTCGATCGCCTGCGCTCGTGTAGTAACGCGATGGATGAGTCTCGAGCCGAGTTTCAAACTTGCCGTGCGCGAGGCACTCCTTCACCATCCAAACCGCGCCGCTTCGCTCCATGACCTGCGCGGAAATTTCCATCAAACACTGCGGACAAACCGAATGCGTGTCTTTGAGAAGACGCGCCTGCGACGATTGGAAAAGCTCGAGCGCCCGCGGCGTCACGCATTGAGAGCCACCGTGAGGCGTTTCATCCGTTGGCATCAAGAGCGACCGAAGTTAGGTTCCGGAGAGAGCAGACACGCAAATCCCATCCAGCCAACGACAAACGCGGGAAGTAGCGCGAACGCAAGCGTGAGAAAAAAGAGCACGCCGCCGCCAATAGTAAGAAAACGCCCGCGACTCGAGTTGCGCCGCCAAGGAGGCACGCACTCTCGCACCAAGCGGCGAGCGTAGATGTATCCGTTCAGCATGACGACGGGAACCATGATCGCCCCGCAAACCATCGCGAGCCCGAGCAGTCGTTGCTGCCGTCCATCATCGATGACCGAAAAAAGAGCGGGAAGTCCGAGGAGCAGCGGCCAACTCAATCGGCCAAGGACTGCGCCCGCGGGAGGCCAAGGCTTCACCCAATACTGCGTCGCGGCCGTGTACGACAGGCCGCACTCCGGACAGTTTCCCTCGCTCGGCAATCCCCTGAGACTAAAGGAACATGCGGCGCACAAGGGCCCGTGAGAGGGATCGGAGCTCGGCTGTAGGGGTGTCGAGGTCGCGTCCGACATGCAGCGGATTGTCGCACGACGACGCGCGAGCACGCAACCTACTCTTGCGTCGATGTTGAGATTCCGCACAGAAAAAAGGAGGGAAATTCGAGGCGCGTTGAAGACCGCGGTTAGATTCATTGTTCGATGCGACGGACGCATCGGGCGCAGTGAAGCTCGTCGATCACTGCTCATCAAGCTCAATCGCGCGATGTACGCATGAAGCGTGCGCGCGAGAGGGATCGGACGGCGCACAGGCGCAGGCGGTCGGCAATTGCAGGGACTAGAAGGGTTCCTCGGACTCCACGCACTTTGAGGGTTCGAGCGGCTCCGATGTTTCCAAGGGTCGCCGACGCTGTCGCATGCGCGCGGGAAAAGTACCGCGGCCTGTTGCACAGGCGCGGCTGTGCGTCACTCGTGCATCAACGAGTGGCACAGTGTATGGAGGATAGATCATGGGAAAGAACACAAAGTCTAGAGTCGGAAATCACCGTTCCAGCGCGTCACGAAACACGCGATCGCGGGCACACATCGTCGGCGTCGCGCTCGTAAGCACATCGCTCTGGAGCGCCTCACACGCCCAAGCTGATGTCGTGGCGTTTTGGTCACTCAACACCCTCAACCCCCTCGGCGCGCCAAACATCATGGCTGATGTTGGGAAGGGAACCATCGACGTCTCTGGGTTCGGGCTCGACGCACAGGTCTATCAGGGGACGACCTTGAACGCTGAGAGTGGGTTCACTGCAGGCACCGCGCTTGGACTGGCTGGCATGAGCGCCAACGGAAGTCATCTCGATGTTGCGATCGACACCGTTGGGTTCATGGATCTGTCGATGACCTTCGCGAGCCGGCGATCCGCGACCGGATTCGCAAGCGTGACTGTGCAGTACTGGCGCGGCGATCTGTGGGCCGATGTCGAGACCTTCTCCCCCAACGCACTCAATTGGGAGGTACGGATGATCGACCTCACCTCACTCGACGCACTCGAGGGCGGAGTTGCGCTTCTGCGCTTCACATTCGATGGAGCGACAGGTTCCACTGGCAGTGCGCGCATCGACAATCTCTCGGTGACGGGAAGCGTCGTCCCTGCACCGGCAGCACTCAGTCTCTTCGCGTGCTGCGTTGCTCGAGGTACTCGACGGCGCCGCATCGACTAACGCGTCGATCATCAAGGACACAACGCAAGCGCGAGCGAACGCGAACCAAAACCTGCATCTTCTCTCAAGCCTCTCCGTGCCCATTCGTGGGCACGGAGGGGTTTTCCCGGCTTCGAGGGTGATCGCTCCGCCCGTGAGTCCGACAAGCATCTTCTCTAGGTTCGGGAGGGCGGATAGTCGAAGGCCAAAGAGGCGCCCGGCGCGTGGATGCCAAGGAGGCGAGACGATGCTGTATCCGAAGCGATACAGCGAGTCGATGTCCGACAAAGCCAGCCACGATGCCTCGCGACTCGACGCCCGACGATCCGCCTGACAGGACCGCCACCTCTCCGTGCCCATTCGTGGGCACGGAGGGGTTCTCATGGAATTCTGCGAGCATGGACGCTCGCGCATTTGCGAGGGTTGAAAACCACTCCCTTGTGCGTGCGCGTGCAATGACTGTGGCTTGTCAGCGGATGTTTGCTGGATCGATGATCCAGAGCCAATCACCGAACAAAAACTCCAAGCGTTGCGACAACAGCGTGATGCGTCCCATCACGGTCAGTCCGAAGGCGGCGCCAAATGTAATCATCAGGTACCAGATTCCAACGCGCGACACCTTTCCGACCATCGAGCCGACTCGGCCCCTGTGCTCGATGGAAAAGAAGAAGTAGGTGAGCACCGAAAGCACTCCGACGAGCAACACGATATTGCCGAACGATTCACTCCACTGCACTTGGCCATCGTTCAACGCAACAAGCGGCTTGATCGTGTTGGAGGCCTGCGCCATCAGGTCGCCCTCGATGAACGCGACGAACTTCAGTCCTGCGGTCGTCCCGATGATGAATGCGAGTGGCCAAACAGAGATCCAACCACCCTTCGGTGAAAGACGCATCAGCAGCATGATGCCGAGGATCAACGGGACGAGCGCGATGAGGAGCGTGCTGAGGCGGCCATCTGCGTCGATCGGAAGCGATGGGATCGCCCATGCCTTCACCGTCTCAGGCGCCAGCTTGGCGAACAGATTCGGAACCAGCGTCGCCCAGAAACCCAGCGTCATCCAATACGCAGCGCTGACACCGACGAGCACTGATTCCGCAAACTTGTAAACCGGATTATCTCGCCAGAGAAATGAGAAGATTGCCAATGTAAAGAACGCCGCGATCCACAACCCCAGCGAATCAACTACGCTCAACGAGACACTGGTGTCGCCGCTCTCCATGCGCTCACGCGCTGTTCGGGGCGCAACGGTCGCGGTCTCGGTGACCACGATCGGTACCTGACTTGGCACCGCGACGGCGCGACCGTCCGTAAACGATGCGCTGTCTTTGACGAGCCATTTCGTCGTCGCGGATTCGTCGCTCGGCGCCCCAATGGGCGGAGCCACATTCGCCTCGATGTAGGTCTGCTCCGTCCGTTCGACATACACCTTCGCCATACCGTGAGGGCGGACGAATGCGTTGTAGGCCAACCCGAGTCCGCCAACGATGAAGAGGGCGAGCCAAACGGTTCTTGAGGTACTCATCGCGTCGCTCCCTTCGTTCGAGTTGCAAAGTAGACGATGTTCCCGAGGATGATGAGCGACACCATCAGCAGGTGCGCGATGAGTTGTGGACCCATTCGTCGTTGCCCTTCCTGCAGCACCGCTGGCACTTGCGTTTCTGAAGCATCACCAGCGGCGGATTTCGCCATTGCGGCCTGCGCGGCGGCAATCGCTTCCGTCCTCCCATACTTTTCATTCACGAGCACTTCGTACTCAGCCGCCCCTTTGATCGCGACCAACATGCCCTTCATTTGACCTGGGTAGTAGGGATACAGCTGATTCGACTGCACGCCAGTCGTGCCCACGAGCAGTGAAAATGCATCGGGATATGCAGAGGTCGCGTATTGCGCCCACTCCTTCGCTCCGGGATACCCCGCACTGATGTTCACAATGAGATCGAACGCCTGAATGTTTGCGACCCCTTTCAGCATCGGGATCTCTTGCAGTGGTGTTCCACTCGCATCCGTCGGGAACTGTTGAACGAGCGTGGTGACGATGACCTTGATCACGCCCTCATTTCCCGCCTTGTACCCAAGCATGCAGTAATCCGTGCCTAACTTGTACTCCGGATGAAACGGCTTCAGGATCGTGTCAACCGTCTCGGTTGCCTTCTGTGCGCCGAGTGGCCAAAGCGCGAGAAATGCCAGCCGATGTCCCTTTGACGCGCAGTGGTGCACGAATGCATTCGCCATCGGCTGCAGTTCGCCCTCGCTCGCTGGGTCGTAGTCAAACGCGAGCAGCACGCGCGAGCCAGCGGGCATCGCTTCGATCGCGTCAAAGGTTGCCTTTGAGAGAGGGCCCGCCGTCTCAGCTGGTCGAAGTTGGAGCAAGATTGGTGTGCCAACCGCGAGCATCATGGCCAAGAAGATCCAGCGGCGATCCATCGATGCAAGAAACTCGATGACTCGTCCATGCTTCGGATGAGATTGAGGCGTGTGCTGTGTACTCATGCGATTGCCATGTACTTGAACTTGCTTTCAGCCCTGCGCAGTCACGAACCCATCAATCAAACTCAAACCGCTCACTCTGCATGCGTCAAATCAATCACTCACTCACGAGATAGGAACGGTCGAGCCCCAAAATCAACCGAAGGCTCGTTGCCGCGATCCCAAGCGCAATGCCCATCATGACGGCGCGGGTTCCTGCGGTGCTCACATACTGCATGATGTTCACCGCGAGCGTGTCGAGTCGGAGCACTGCGAATGGACCATCCACCGGGATCCAACCCGTGAGGATGGTTGCAGCCGCGGTTCGACCAAGCAGGATGACGAAAGCCGTGCCAAGCAAGAGGATCGCCTCAATGTTCTTGGCGCGGAACGCGCGAAACGCTGCGCTCGCGACATAGAACGCAAGCATCGCGAACATCGTCGCCGTCAACGGCGACAACACATACTCATACACCCAACCAAACGGTGCGCGCACCGACTCAAAGTCTCCCGCCCAAGGCGTGGCAGGAAACTGTGGATTCGGAATCGCGCCAATCTTGAGCACGCCAAATGCAAGTGTCACGACGAATGCCAAGAGCGTCACCGCTGCATACGCCCAGCCCGGTCGCCGCGAGGAGATTTTCTCAAGATTGACGAACAGCAGATTGCCGCCGCCGAGAATGAACGCGACCGCTGCGAGTGTGTTCATCCAATCCGTCACGACCTCACCCCAGTTCGTCGTCGCGGGCGAGAAGTACGCGACAATCAATACCGCGCCAGCGATGCCTGTGATACAGAGGGGAATAGTTCGCTTCAGCATGCACTCTCCTACGAAAACACCCGTCTCAACCGACGGGAATCACACACCACAACTTCATCCAAGCGCGTCAACAAGCCAAGATGCAGCCGACGCAGCACTTCCTTCGGGCGCGAACGCGCCGATCGTCGCAAGCAAGGTGCCAACGACGATGCACACGGCGACGAGCGCCTTGCCAAGATCTTGGCCTCGAATCGAACCAAGCTGCGCTGGTTCTCCGCTCAAGTACGCGCTTGCCGCGAAGAACTCCTCACCAATCAACGTGTAGTCGCACGCCGCAACGAAGAATGGAAGCTGCGAAGGCTCCGCTGTTCCGCTGATCTGAATCGCACCAACGGCATTTCCTGTTTCAGCGAACAACAGGCTCTCTGCGTAAAACGCGCCCATGTAGAAACAGGCCGCGGGCTTCTCTCGCACCATCTTGCCGGCGACATATGCGACATATCCAAACTGCTCATCCGTCACATAGTTGATGAGATCCGGTCGGAAACTCTCGGGGCGATGCACAGCGAAGTGCGCTGCCTGCACTGTCTCGCGCGCCGCGGTCATCACGAGCGATCTCGTCGTCGGAACCTCAAGCGTCGCGTCGTACTCTGCCGTTGTGCGAGCAACTCGCGAGAGCACCGTCAGACCCGCGACTGTTTGAATGTCTGTCATGTCCTGAATGCCGGGGACGAACAAAACCGATCGGCCCATCTCTGTCGCGCGTCCAACCGCCTCGTCAATCGCGTTCAATGCTGGGATCTTTCGCAGTTGGGGGATCCGAACTCGACACGCACGCCACACGCTCCAACCGATGAGGAAGCTCAATGCGGCAATGCCCACCATGAGTGGCAGTCGCGAAGCGAACAACGCGGAACGCTCCGTAACGATCGGTTCAAGTGTTTCGACCGCAGTTGAGCGAACGCCGTCCCGCGACGCCTGCGCGCGAAATCGAAATCCCTTGTCGGCCGTGGGGAGATCGGTCACCTCATATCCGACCGCGCCCTCAGGGCCAGATGCCACGCCAATGAACTTCCATCCAAGTTCAAGGTCGCTCTCCATCGCTCGCTCAGCATCGGCTGCCGCCTGCTCTGCGACTTCGCGACTCGCGTTCGCTGCAAGCGCATTCGCTGCAGCTGCGATGCGTTGCTCCCGAATGACCGCCGCGCGCTCTTCGTCGCCTAGTGTGCGAGAAAGCAGAACCTGAGATCCACTCTCGACACCACTCCAACGGAGCACGATTGCTCGACCATCATCGCCTGGCTTGTCGAACGCGACGAACCCGCCCACTGTCGGCGACACCTGCGCGTGCTCCGGAACTTCCGCGCTCGCAGGCGACAGCGCCACGCTCCATCCATAAACCCAACAGCAGGCCCATGCACAAGTCCATGCGCCAGGCAGGCGCAGAGCGCGTGTGAGTCGACAGTGCAGGATGGATTTTCGCATCAAGGTCTCCGCAGCAACACGCTCTACGCTTCAATCAACTCGACATTGGCTCTCGGCACAACCACGCTCGCGCCGCCTTCGATCTTCACGCGCACCACGCGCGCCTTGGAACCGCTTCCAAGAATCGCCGCTTCGGTTGGCAATGCTTCGACCGCGCCAATGCGACCAAAGTTTGGATCGCGGATCAATCGCACGGATGTGCCGACCTCCAACGCGCCCGCCTCTGTCGAAGCCGCGCGCGCGAACTGCACATGCACCTCATCAGTTGACCTCGCGACGATGATTTCAGGTCGCATCACTCCCGCACGAATCTGTGTCGCTCCGTTGACGCTCGCCGCGCGGCCTTCAAGTGAACGAAGTAACTCGTAAGTCCGCTGCGCCATCGCGATGTCGCCGAACCCTTCAGTGATCACAAGCGTGAGTCCAATGCGTTCGGAACCAGTGATCGCGACACCGAGGTCGTAACCCAGGATGTCCTTGAGATCCGCGTCATCGATGCCACCCGTGATGATGGCCGAAACACCAACCTCGCGAGCGCGCGCCACCGCTTCTGCCGTGACACGGCCGCCACCAACAAGCACCGCGCCCTTGAACGCTGCGTGGATGGATGCCGCTTCAAGCGTGTCGGATGCGCGCGTCCCTGCAAATCGAATGTCGCCAAACGCTTCGCCACCAATGCCAAAGATCCCTTGCACGAGCGCGACATCGCATTGAATCGTGACGCCTTCGCCATCGTGCACCGCAACGACCTCGCCATCAACAAACGCGAGGACTTCGACAGGCAACGCCGCGCCCCGCACCATGAGTTGGCCAGTCGTGCCTGAAATGCTCTCGATCGTGCCACTCTCGGGCGCGGCAAACTCCTTCTTGCCAAACCCAAAGATGCCTTTGGATCGCGCAATGACCTGACCCTTTTCAATGCGATCTCCCACTTGCACAAGCAGCGCCGATGGAACTTCCACCGCATTCAATCCAAGTCCATTTGCAACATGGATGGGTGTAATGTCACCATCAAGAAGCGCGCGCGCGATCGGCTGCTTCGCGGTCACTCGCTCCCCTACGGATGCGAGCACTTCTCCTGCAACAGGAAGCACGCGCCGGACCCGCATAGTGGTCCTTGCAGAGACTTTGAGTCCAGGCGTATAGGCCTTCGCCATAGTGGGCAACCTATCCTTAATCGAAACATCGCACACAGCGCAGCAGCATCAAAGTGAGAAGGTCTCCCACGCGCGTGCCCAACTTGCCACCGCGAGTCGACGATCTGCCGCATTCGAAGGGAGAGCGAGCGCACGGCCACGGGCGTCAAAGAAGATTCCGAGCACGCCTCCCTTGACGCGTCGCGTCATTGGCTTTCCGGATCCCGCGCCAAAATCAAACCCCTTCTCGGGTTCGACCGTAATCTCCACTTCGGCACCGTGAGGAACTCGGACGAGTGCGACATCACCGCATGCGAGGCTTCCTGATTGCTGCACCGCGCCACTCAACTTGAATTGGAAGCACGGTTTACCCCACCGCGCTTCACCGCTCGCGGCCACGCACCAGCCAAGTCGCACGAGGCAATCGCGCTCAAACACTTCCATCGCCGCCTGCGGATGCACACTCGCGAGAACGCCAAGGTGCGGCATCATGAAGATCGAGTCTTTCGCAAGCTCTGTGAACCCTCGTGGTTCGAAGCTATCAATCAACATCGCGGCTGTCTGCTCAAGCCTCGGTGCATGTGACAACACACCACCACTCGCAACGAGCAAGCCGAGGCTCATGTCATCAACGAGCGTGTCTCCCCCGCCTTGCTCAAAAAGATCTCCAACCGTCCGCTGCTTCTGCACTCCCTTGAGCTTCGTCGCAAACTCCTTGTGTTGCGCGTACGCCAATCGCAGCGCCTCTCGCGCGACCGCCTGCTCAAACACCAGCGCGTCGATGCTCTCTGGAATCGTCGTGGGGCGAATCATCTTGTTCTTCACGCGATTCCGGAGTTCACGCTCCTCCATCTCGAGGTGCACCCACCGAAGAATCTGATCCATCCCCGCTTCTGCGCACACATTGGAGATGGAGTAACTCATACCAAGGTTCGCACTCACCGTGCGATTGAAGGCCCCGTCGAACACGCTGAACACATCTGTCGTCGCGCCGCCAATGTCAACACAGACGGCGTTCACCTTGTCGCGCGCGGCGATGCGCTGAAGAATGTCGCCCACTGCGCCAGGTGTCGGCATGATTGGAGCGTCTGACATCGCGATGAGTTTTTCGTAGCCGGGCGCATGCGCCATCACATGCTCTAGAAAGACATCGTGAATGCGATCCCGCGCTGGATCGAGATTCTCGAGCTCGAGCGTCGGCCTCAAGTTCTCAACAATGGACAGATCAAATCCCTTCGCAATAATCTCCTCGACGCGCGGCGCAGCATCTCGGTTCCCCGCGAAAATCACAGGCATCGCGTAGTCGCTGCCGAACCGCGGTCGCGGCTTTGCGGGTGCAATGAGCTCTGCGATTTGCACAACCTGCTGGACATTGCCGCCGTCCGTTCCGCCGGAAATCAGCACCATGTCAGGGCGAAGTTCGCGAATGCGCTGAATCTGCTCGTGCGGACGACGGCGATCATTCGCCGCAATGGTCTCCATCACAATCGCACCGGCGCCGAGCGCCGCACGCTTCGCGCTCGCCGCAGTCATTTGCGCGACAACTCCCGCCACGACCATTTGCAAGCCACCACCTGCGCTCGATGTCGAAATGTAGAGATCACATCCTCGCGGGTCGTTCTCATTCGATCTTCGAATGATGCGGCCATCCGCATCGATGAACTCGCGCCCCGCAAGCTCTCCTACTTCCGTGAGTGCATTGATCACGCCAATCGTCACATCGGCGAATGGCTCCTCCACGGTTGTGGGGGCTTCGCCTCGCTGCGTCTGCGAGTAGGTTCCGTCACTTTGTCGCTCAATCAGCACAGCCTTGGTGGTCGTTGAACCACAATCCGTCGCGAGAATGATGCGGACTGCGCGCAGATCTATCGACGGATACGCTCTGGTTTGTGATGGCGCGGACATAGGGTGATGGAGCAGTATGACTCCAAATGCGCCCTTGCGTAATGTGCGACTCGCAGTCATCCTTCTCCTCATGCCGTCCTGCTCGACGCCAACACATCAAGTAGCGCTTCTTGAGTGGCGCGTCTGGCCGGCGCGCGAGTGGCCACGGCGAACGGCACTTGCCATTGTGATTATCGCTGGGCTGGGTGTTGCTTCGGCGCTCCTGTTGCAATCGAGTACCGCGGCGGGCGTTGCCATCGGAGCAATGTTGCTCGCGAACATCCGATTCTTCTTGCCCAGCAGTTACCGCGTTGACACCGAGAGCATCACGCTCACTGGAAT
Organism: Planctomycetia bacterium; assembly: GCA_005790605.1. GTDB lineage: Bacteria > Planctomycetota > Phycisphaerae > Phycisphaerales > SM1A02 > F1-140-MAGs142. Next base: position 19,364 of record SXUI01000004.1, read on the forward strand.
GTTTGGCACGCGCTCGCTCGCGCTCTCGAGTATTCGGTTTCGACGTTTCGACCGATTCGGCGGTCTGCTTGCGGAACGCCTCCGCCCCGGACCGTTCGCGAGCCTTCGAGGGCTTCCAGTCCTGTTCCCCCGTCACGACGGCGAGCTTCTTGCGAAGGAGCTTGGTCGATGCCTTACTTCACACTCCACGATTGAGACCACTCCATGAGCGTTCCAGCGCACTCTTGGAAGGCGACGCTGCGGCGCGCGTTTGCGCTCGACGATGGATCACCGTGCCAGCCTGAACCGCATCAACGGATCGTTCTTGAAAAACTCGCAGATGAAATCGCGAAGCGTGAACTCACCGGACCGGCACTCGCGTTTCTCGAAATGTCGCGACCGCTCAATGGCGTATCAAGCGCGGCCCTTCACTTCTTCACACCGATCGCGTCTGTGCTTGCCAGTCCCGTTGCGCTGAAGTCCTTCGCCGAGTTCCTAGAGAAACGAGGATCCGTGGACTATCTGTGCGGCATGCTCGAAGCCGCAGAACAACACGCACAAGAGGTTCGTGCGTCACACGATGCGCAGGCGCGTGATGAACCGCCTACTCCGCAAGCCTAAATGCCTGCATGTTCTCGCGCAGCGTCACGCTTGTGCGCTGAAGTTCTTGCGCGGTCTTGCCGAACTCCTCTGCGCTCTCGACTGTTCGCCGCGCCGCCTCAACGAGCGCAGACATCGAGTCAGATATGTTCACCGCACCTTCGGACTGACTTTGCATGCCCGCGGACACCGTGCGGAAGCGCGAGGTGTTTGCCGCCACATTCTCGATCACCTCGCCCATTTGGCGACTTGTGCGCACAACCTCTTCGACGCCGCGTCGAACCTTCTCGCTAAAGCGATCCATCTCCATGACACCTGCGCCAACCGCAGATTGCATCTCTCGCACGATTTCCTCAATATCCACCGTTGCACCCGCGGTTTGATCTGCGAGACGACGAATCTCTCGCGCCACTACCAAGAAGCCTCGCCCCTGTTCTCCAGCTTTCTCCGCCTCGATCGCTGCATTGACTGAGAGCAGATTCGTCTGATCTGCGACTTTCGCGATCGTCGTCACCACCGTGTTGATGGCGACGGCGCGTTCGCTGATCGCCGAGAGCTTTGCGGCGATCGAGGATGTTGCGGATTGCAGTTCTCGCATCGTCCCATCGACCGCCGTCAGCCCGCTTCGTCCGTCGCTCGCGGTCTGCGCGGTTCGCTCGACCGCAGCATCGACCTCAGACATCGTGCGCGAGAGTTCGGTGCTCGTGGCACTAATCTGCCTTGTCGCTGCAGCGATCTGACTCGTCGACTCTCCAAATGCCTGCGAGAGTAACTGCTGCTCGCGACTTGTCGCTGTCAGCTCAATCGCGCTTGAATCGAGCGTGACTCCCGCGCCCTTCACCGCGATCATCAGCGCGTTCAAGTTGGTCTGCATGCGGACAAGACTCCGCAGCAGCGCGCCCGCTTCATCTTGATTCCGGCTCACTGGGACTGCCGTTCGCAAATCACCATGCGCGACGTGCTGCGCTGCAAGGGTTGCCTTTCGAAGTTGCGCGCCGGTGCGCATGGCAATCCATGCAATGAGGCCAACCGCAGCCGTGATCGACAGAACGAAAATGATTCCCGTCCCCCACGCCGCTGTGGTCGCCGCGGCGAGCACAAGTGCCTCTGGTTTTGCAAGGACGAGCGTCCAATCTCCAGCTGGAATCTTTACGGATGCAGTGAGGAACCGCTCGTGCGTCGTCGGGTTCTCGACGACAGTGAGGACACCATCTTCCGTCGCGCTGCCAAGAACGGTCTGCAGCATCCAGTCCACACGACTTCCGGCGACAGTCGTGGTTCGAAGGTTCGGAAGCGCATCCTTCGCGGGCGCTGTGCCGATGGGAGTATCGGTGGAAGCAACGACAAACCGGCCACGACCCGAGATCAGGTATGCGACGGCATCACTCGCCTTCGCGCTCGCGCACACCTTTGCGTCAAGCTTGTCGAGTGCGCGATCGGCAGCGCCAACACCTTTGAACTTCCCGTCCATCACGATGGGGTAGGCCGCTTCGACGATGAGTTGCCCGTCGTACACATACGGCTCCGTCACGAGCGTGCGCTGAAGACCTGACTGCGCGAAGTCCCGGCGCACACCGTCGTAGTAGAGACTCGTGTCGTAGTCCACGAGAGGCTTTATTCCAATCGCATCCCCCTTGCGCCAATCGCGAAATGGGTACGGGATGAACCGACCCGATGACTCCATCCATTCCTTGGGGTCGCCGCCGCTCAGTGCAGCCGCGTCGTTGCCATCCGCATTTGGTTCGTAGCACACGTACGCGGCAGTCACATTCTCATCCGCCTCGAGCATCGCTGTGCAGACCTCGACTGTGAGCGAGCGCTTCCCGAACAACGCGCCGACCTGCTGCCGAGCGATGGACTCAGCGAGTTCCATGGCGCGCTCGTTGGATGTCTCTACTTTCGCCGCCGCGATGTCTGCGTCTCGCAGCAGACTCTCCTCGCCAATCTCCCGCAAGTCCGCAAACCGCTCCATCGCTCCCCAAGCGAGGAGCGATGCGAGAAGCAGCGTCGCTGGAAGCACTCCAAGCATGAGGAGGCGACCTGCAAGGCTTTGGTAGAAGCGAATGCGCTCAGTTTCGCGGGGCGTTTCCATATGCATTCCTCATTCTGACGCGAAACACGGATGTTACGGGATTAAAACGAGCTTCAACACTCCCTACTGCGTGGGCACCAATCCGACTTGCAGGTGTTTACCATGTGAACCATGACCACGGCGAACAAGACGGCGATCATCACGAACCCAGACACCCCCGATGACCTCAGTGGTTGGGGGCCGGACGGCGAAGTGCTTTCTCCGTTTCACCTGCTTTCTTGGATCACTGCCAACCGCGCGCATTTCAAACCTCCAGTCGCGAACAAGTACCTGTATTCCGGTCGCGACTTTTTCGTCATGATCATCGTCGGGCCAAACTCGAGAAACGACTTCCACCAGGTCAACAGTGAGGAGTTTTTTCTTCAACTGCAAGGCGACATCGTCGTCAAGACCATCGAGAACGGACGGGTGCGTGACAACATCATCAAAGAGGGTGAGGTGTTCTTCATCCCGCCAAATGTCATTCACTCTCCCAGACGCGGTCCAAACACAATCGGACTCGTGGTCGAGCGTCGGCGTCCCGCGGGCGAAACCGAACATCTCATCTTCTACTGCGAGAAGTGCGAGAACCTCGTCTACGACAAGGTCTTCGATTGCAAAGACATCGTCGTGCACTTTGCGCGCGCGATGCATGAGTTCTGGGCCGACACTTCCCTCTGCACTTGCAAACATTGCGGGCATGTCATCACCAAGCCCGTTGTCTAGTGCATCAGAAACAATCCAAGACTCGTCGAGCCAATCCTAGAGTTCGACCTGAGAACCGAAGTCAACCACTCTCGACGGCGGGAGGCTGAAAGACCGAGTCGCATCCGTTGAGTTCCGGGCGAGCGCTGCGAAGAGTCGCTTGCGCCATGGAGCCATCTTGGCAGGACCAGTCGGCAGCACGAGCGTGCGACGAGTGAAGTAAGTCGTCTGTTCAGGTTCAAACTTGAATTCGTACTTGCGCGCGCGCTCGAGGAATCGAGGAATGTTTGGGCTCTCCATGAATCCGCATCGAGCGGTGATCTTCCAGACGCCGTCCGGCAACCACTCCGCGTGCACTTGTCGCCAAGGCGGAACGATTGGGAGATTGGAGGAAATGATCGTCAGCAACACCACCTGTTTGTGAACGACATGGGCATGCTCCACGAAGTGCTTCAACGCGATCGGCGTACTGTAGTTCGTCGTGAGAAACACGGCGGTGCCATCCACGCGCGGCGTCGCGTCATCCCACAACTCCGCGAGAAACTCGTGAATGGTCTGGCTGTCCTCCGCGATGCGTTTTCCAATGTAGAAACTTCCCTGCACCCAAGTCGCCATCACAATGAAGGTGCCAAGCGCGATTGCAAGGGTGAACCATCCGCCAGAGAAAATCTTCAACACATTCGCGGCTAAAAGAAGCGCGTCGACGGACAAGAACGCAAATCCGACGAGCAACACAAACCACAACTTCCAGCGCCACAGTCGATAGGCAACCGTGCAGAACAGAAAAGTCGTCACACCCATCACGGCGGTGACTGCGATGCCATACGCCGATGCGAGCGAACTCGACGTCGGGAAGAGCAAAACCGTGACGAGGCAGCCGATGAGCATCAACCCATTGACCGTCGGGAGGTAGATCTGACCTTCGTGTTCATCCGAGGTGTGCACAATCTCAAGGCGCGGTAGAAGATTGAGTCGAACGGCTTGCCGCGCCATCGAGAACACGCCACTAATCATGGCCTGACTTGCAATGACTGCCGCGCAAGTCGAGAGCAACACCATTGGAATGAGCAGCCCATCGGGCACAAGTTCAAAGAACGGATTGAAGCCTTCTGCAAGTGTCTCGCCCGCTTTGATTTTCGAGAGCGCGAGCGCGCCTTGACCAAAGTAGCTCAGTGTGAGCGCGGGTCCAACGAGGAGATACCACGCCAATCGGATCGATCGAATACCGAAGTGGCCCATGTCGGCGTAGAGCGCCTCGGCACCAGTGACCACCAACACCACCGCGCTCAGGAGAAAGAAACACGCAACCGGATGCTCCCAGATGAGATGCATCGCATACATCGGGTTGAACGCGCGAAGCACCGAGGTGTCCATTGCGATGCCGCGGATGCCGAGCAACGCGATCACGACAAACCACAGGATCATGACCGGACCGAAGAACGCCCCAATCTTGCCGGTCCCCCATTGCTGCGCAAAGAACACGGCGACGAGAATCACAAGGGTGCCTGGTACCACGGCGCCTGAAAGGTTTGGACTGAAAACAACCAACCCTTCCATCGCAGAGAGCACGGACATCGACGGCGTGATGATGCCATCCCCAAACAGCAATCCAGCGCCGAGCACCGCGATCATCAAATAGAACAGCGTGCTTCGTCGAACGCCTCGCGCAAGCCCGCGAGGAATCAGCGACATGAGGGCGAAGATGCCGCCCTCTCCGCGGTTCGACGCGCGCGTAATCGAGAAGATGTACTTCACATTGACGACGAAGACGAGCAGCCACAGCACCAACGACATGAGGCCGAGCATGAACTCCTCGAGCGGCTCACCATGCGAACGCAAGTGCGCGATGCTCTCTTTGATGGCGTACAGAGGACTCGTTCCGATGTCGCCAAACACCACGCCGATGGCTCCCACAGCGAGCCCTGCGAGCCCGGCAGTGCCAAGCTTCGCATGCGAAGAACCGTTCGAATGTTCAGGCGGGGTGCTCACGGGAAGTCGGGAATGGTACGCATGTTTGCGCCTATGCGGTGCATCCCCATCTCCCGCGAGAGTCGCTAAAACCTCGACGGGAAGCGTTTTATCGACTGCCTGATAGCATCTTGCGCGTGCAGGCAGGTTCGCTCGACATTCACACGCACATCCTTCCACCCGAGTGGCCAGATCTTGCTGCTCGCTATGGAAGCACGGGCTGGCTCACGATCGAGCAATGCGGATGCGATCGCGCGCAACTCCGCCTTGATGGTCGCACCTTTCGCGAGATCGAGTCCAACTGCTGGGACGCGGCGCGACGCATACGCGAGTGCGATGCCTGCGCAGTCGGCGCGCAAGTGCTGTCCACCGTCCCGGTCATGTTCATGTATCAGCAGCCCGCAGGCCAAGCGGTGGAGTTGCATCGATTTCTGAACGATCACATCGCATCCGTTGTTGCCGCACATCCATCGCGGTTCATCGGTCTCGGTTGCGTTCCGATGCAAGATCCTAATCTTGCATGCCGCGAGCTCGAGCGGTGCGTGCGTGAACTCGGCATGCGCGGCGTGCAGATCGGAACAAACATCGCGGGCGCGAACCTCGACGAAGCGGAGTTCTTCCCCTTCTTTCAACGCTGCCAAGCACTTGATGTTGGAGTGTTCCTGCACCCATGGAACATGTTTGGTCAGACGGAGATGCCGAAGTACTGGATGCCGTGGCTCGTGGGCATGCCCGCCGAAACGGCGCGCGCAGCATGCGCACTCATGATGGGCGGAGTTCTCGATCGGCTCCCGACACTGCGCATTTGTCTCGCGCACGGAGGCGGTTCTCTCCCGTTCACGATTGGGCGCATCGCGCATGGATTCGCTGAACGCCCCGACCTCTGCGCCACGGAGAGCGCCGTCTCGCCAAGCGACCAAATCGCGCGCTTCTACTTCGACACACTTGTCCATGATGCTTCGGCGCTTCGTTATCTCCACGCGCTTGTAGGTGCGAATCGACTTGCGCTCGGGAGCGACTACCCGTTTCCGCTCGGTGAACATCGGCCGGGCGAACTCGTGCAGAGCTTGCGCTTTCCGGCTGACGATGCTCTCCGCATGCTCCGAGGGACTGCGCTTGAATTCCTTGGACTTTCTGCAGCGCAAACTGCTTAGGAGTGTCGCATGAGTTCCACACAACCGGTTCTCCCCACCGCGCTCGACCTCGTCCAAGTCCGCAACTTTGAAGCGACAGAAGAATTCGCGCGCCATCTTGATCAGATAGATTCACTTGCGCGTTTTCGTTCCCAATTCGTGTTGCCCGCTCCGTCACGCGGATCTCCAAGTGTGTACTTGGTGGGAAACTCGCTCGGACCCATGCCGCGCCAAGCGCGCGATCTCGTCAACGAAGAGCTCGATGCGTGGGAGAGTTTGGGCGTGGAAGGTCACTTCCATGCAAAGCGTCCGTGGTACTCCTGGCACGAGCAGGTGCGTGATGGATTGGCGCGGCTCGTCGGAGCGCAGCCGAACGAAGTTGTCGCGATGAACTCGCTGACAACGAATCTCCATCTGATGCTCACGACCTTCTACCGTCCCTCTGGCCGGCGCACGAAACTCCTGATTGAAAAGGGAGCATTTCCAAGTGACATCTTCGCGCTTCGAAGTCATGTTGCTGCGCGCGGACTCGACCCTGATGCCGAGGTTGTCGAGATTGCGCCGCGAACGGACGCGTGGTTGCTTGAGGAGAGTGATGTTGAGGCGGAGTGTGCGCGACTCGGCGACACGCTTGCCTGCGCAGTCTTGCCAGGGGTGCAGTACCGAACCGGGCAGGCGTTTGATCTTTCGCGTCTGTCGCGCGCCGTGCAAGGGGTCGGTGCCCGATGCGGCTTCGACCTCGCGCATGCCGCGGGCAATATCGATCTGCAACTCACCGCGTGCGGCTGCGACTTCGCAGTGTGGTGCTCCTACAAGTATCTCAACGCGGGCGCTGGCGCTGTCGCGGGCTGCTTCATCGCACAGCGGCATGGCCGCGATACATCACTTCCACGCCACGCAGGTTGGTGGGGCAATGATCCGAAGACGCGATTTCAGATGACGGATCGATTCGAGCCAGTTCCTACCGCAGACGCGTGGCAACTTTCGAATCCGCCCATCCTCGCACTCGCCCCACTCCTCGCGTCACTGCAGTTGTTTGACGCTGCGACCATGCCCGCGCTGCGAAGAAAGTCGATCGTGCTGACTGGATTCTTGGAGTACTTGATTCGCGACACACTCGGAACGAACGCAGAAATACTCACACCCGCTTCTGCCTCGAGACGAGGCTGTCAACTTTCATTGCTATTCAAGGACAACGCTCGCGCTCGATTTGAACGCCTCACGAGTGCAGGGATCGTGTGCGATTACCGCGAACCTGGAATCGTCCGACTTGCACCCGCGCCACTCTTCAATACCTTCCATGAAGTTTGGCGCACATCGGTCGCGGTGCGAGATGCCTGCCGGTGATTTCCTTCTACGATACGCAGCATGACATCGACTGAGGGTCGTCGAGTACTCATCGTGGGCGCTGGGCTCGCAGGAAGCCTCCTCGCGGTCTTCCTCGCTCGCGCTGGATGGAGTGTCCGAATCGTCGAGCGAAGGCATGATCCGCGCGAACGACGATTCGCAGTAGGGCGCTCCATCAATCTCGCCATCAGTGCGCGCGGCATTCATGCCTTGCGACGCGCTGGACTCGAAGAACCCGTCATGCGAGCTGCGCTGCGGATGTACGGACGCATGATTCACCCGCGCCAGGGCGAGCCACATCTCCATCCCTATTCAACTGATCCGACGCGTGGCATCAACTCTGTGTCTCGCAGTGCTCTGAACCTCGCGCTGCTCGACGCAGCTGCTGCGGAAGCGAGAGTCGAGATTCTCTTCGACCGTCGATGCACTGTCGTCGATCCATCAAATGGAACCGCCGAGTTTGTTGTCAACGAATCGACAACGACGGAGTCGTACGCAGCTGATCTCATCATCGGCGCCGACGGTGCCTTCTCTGCGGTGCGTGGGTCACTGCAACGCCTCGATCGATTCGACTTTTCGCAGTCCTATCTCACGCATGGCTACAAGGAGATGCACATTCCTGCGGTCCAAAGCGGCACGAACACTCCGTTCGCAATGCTGCCGAGCGCGCTGCACATCTGGCCACGCGGCGCGTCCATGATGATCGCGTTGCCGAATCCCGATGGCTCTTTCACCTGCACTTTGTTCTGGCCTTGGGAACCAAATCCCGCCGCGCCGCATGTACCGAGCTTCGCAACTGTTCGTACGGCCGCGGAAGCGCGCGCGGTTTTCGAGCGCGACTATCCAGATGCGCTCGCGCTCATGCCAACCATGAGCGAGGACTTCGAGCGAAACCCCGCAGGCGCGATGGCGACGATGCGCTGTTCGCCGTGGAGCGCTGGTGGACGCGTCACACTGATCGGTGACGCTGCGCACGCGGTCGTGCCGTTTTATGGCCAAGGTGCAAATGCGAGCTTTGAAGATTGCGAAGCGCTCGTTGACGCACTTGCCGCACACACTTCCGTCGCGGATGCACTCGTCGCGTACGAGCATGCGCGCAAAGCGAACTCGAACGCCATTGCTGACATGGCGCTCGCGAACTTCGTGGATATGCGCGATCACAGTGCGCAGCCGAGTTACGCTCGAAAGAAAAAGTTCGGCCACTTCCTCCATCGCGTCTTCGGGAACGCGCTCGAGCCCGAGTACGACCTCGTGAGTTTTTCCACAGTGCCCTACGCAGAAGCGCAGGCGCGCGGACGACGCAATGTTGGGTTCATGCAATGGTGTGTTGCCATTCCGTTGGCCATTGCGTGGAGCGCGCTGTACTGGGGGCTCCAACGAAATGCATGCGAGTCAACCGCGCAAAGTCTCCTCCTAGTCACTATTGGGCTCGTTGTGATCTCGACGCTGCTGCGTCGAGGGTGCCACCAATCGAGGCCGCGCCCATGAAGTTGCACCTATCGCAAGCAACACCCGACCTTCCGGATCCACGATGCGCGGCATGTGGTCACGATCTCAAGGGCGCGACGACAAGCGCAGTCTGCCCGGAATGCGGACGACCTCTCGTCGAAGTGCTCGTCCGAGGACCTCTGCGATACGCGATGGGTCGGCGATATGTTTCCAGAGCTCGCGTTGGCTCGCTTCCATTACTCGCGTACGCCATCGGACCAGGAAGTGATGGCAAGCCCGGACACGCGCGTGGATTCATCGCCATCGGGGACAAAGCGACGGGCGTCATCGCGATCGGTGGACTCGCACGAGGTGTTGTGGCGATCGGAGGACTCAGCGTAGGGATTTGTACTTTCGGCGGCGCGTCGATTGGAACATTGAGCGCGCTCGGGGGGTTGGCGATTGCGCCGCTCGGATCCTCGATTGGTGGACTCAGCATTGGCGGGCTCGCTCAAGGTGGCCTCGCTGTTGGAATTGTCGCGCAAGGCGGGCTGGCTATTGGTTGGGCCGCAAGAGGCGGAGAAGCCATTGGAAAGTACGCGTGGTCGCTCGCCTCGAAGGCGCAAACGAGCGAAGAAACGCTCGCGCTCTTTCGCAATCAACTCGAAGTCCTGGTTGGTCCGCCCGGTGTAAACAGTTTGTTTCACGGCGTTGTATGGACTCTCGCGATCATGTTCGCCGCGCTCTTGCTTTGTGCGATCTACGGCATGAGTCGCTACAGGAGAGATCCCGCCGACCCTTTGCAAGCGGATACTCCTAATCCCTTTTCAAACGCCGGAGGCATGTGACCCGCGAACTCATCGACATCACGCCTCGCCTGAGTGCATCGACTGCCGTCTGGCCAGGTGATACACCACTCACGCGCGAAACACTTTGCACACTTGAAGATGGCGCGAGCGTCACGCTGTCCTCGCTGCGCTCCACTGTGCATCTCGGCGCACACGCCGATGGCGCGAATCACTACGGAAAGGATGCGCCTTCCATCGAAGCGATGCCGCTCGATCGATACATCGGTCCGTGTCATGTCATTCGCGCCAAGGCGATGCGCATGGCGGGTGGCATGCGCATTCGAGCAGCAGACCTTGAGACGAGGCTTGATGCGCTGCGTCATCCGCGCGTACTTCTGTATACGGGGACCTTTCCGGATCCCGAACTTTGGAACAGCGATTTTGCGGCGCTTGACCCAACGCTTGTGGATCAACTTGCGGATCAAGGTGTTTCTTTGATCGGGATCGATACGCCCAGTGTCGACACGCAGGAGTCCAAAGACTTACCAACCCATGCGCGTTTTCTCGCGCGCGGCATGTCGATTCTCGAGGGCCTCCGCCTCGCGCATGTGGCGCCGGGCGAGTACGAACTCATCGCACTTCCCCTTCCACTCGTGGGTTTCGACGCGAGCCCTGTGCGCGCCGTCCTGCGCGTCCTCTAAACTCGCGTCATGACTGACATCATCTCGAGCCGCGCCCCCGAACCAGTTGGTGCCTATCCGCACGCGAAGCGTGTGGGCAACTTCGTGTTTCTTTCAGGGATTGGCCCACGCACGCGAGGAGTCAGCGCCATTCCCGGCGTGACACTCGCTGCTGATGGAACGGTCACCGCGAAGAACATCGAAGTGCAATGTCGCGCATGCTTCGACAATCTCAAAGCAGTCGTCGCTGATGCCGGACTGCCTTGGACAAGCGTCGCCGATGTCACAGTGTTCCTTACGGACATGAAGCACGATTTCCAAATCTACAATCGAATCTACGCTGAATACTTCGCGGGTCCGAACAACCCGAATCCAACGCGCACGACGCTTGAGATTTCAAGTCTTCCTACGCCGATCGCGGTTGAAGTGAAAGCGATCTGCTTTAGCGCTTGAGTCCAAGAATGGTGATGCTTCGTCGGATACCGTCGAGTTCACATGCGTCAGGGAGAAGGCCCCACTGCTCAAACCCACGCGATCGGAAGAGCTTCAAACTCGGCTCGTTGTGAGAAAAGCAGATGGCGAGAATGCGATCGATGCGACACGACACAGCGCGCGCGAGCAGGTCGCCGAGAATCGCCCTGCCCACGCCTTGTCGCGCAGCCACATCCGCGACATAAATCGATATCTCCGCGCTTGGCGCGTAGGCACTTCGCTCTTTGAAGTTTGTAAAACTCCCCCAGCCCACAACGGCGTCATCGCGAATGGCAACCACGATCGGGCGTGTTGTGAAATCGTGGCTCTGAAACCACTGCGTTCGCGCAGCGAGCGATTGAGGCACAAGGTCGGCCGTCGCGATGCGCTTCGGAATGGACTCGTTGTAGATATCCAAAATCGCTCGAACATCGTCGATCGTCGCGAGCCGCATGGTCGGCGCACTCACAATTGTGCTCCGGTCGCAATGCACACATTCGTGGGTTCGGTGAAGAACCGGAGCGCTTCGCTTCCGCCCTCGCGCCCGACGCCGGAATCTTTCATGCCTCCAAACGGCGTGCGCAGATCTCGAAGCAGCCAGCAGTTCACCCAGACAATGCCTGCGTCGAGCGCATGTGCCATGCGATGCGCGCGCGATAAATCACGCGTCCAAATCGTGGCTGCGAGTCCGTACCGAGTTCCGTTTGCCATGCGAATCGCGTCTGCGTGGCGATCGAAAGACTGCACGGTGACAACCGGCCCGAAGATCTCCTCCTGCACACAACGGGAGTCCTGCGGTGGCGCGAGCAGAACTGTGGGATTCATAAAGGCGCCCTTGGCGACGCGCGCCGATAGTCCGGTTGTGAAGTTCCCACCCGCGACCACCTTCGCGCCATCTGCGACGCCCGCCTGCACGAGCGCGTGTACTTTCGCGCGATGTTCGTTCGACACCAAGCAACCGAGGTCACTCTCGCTTTCGAGCGGATCGCCAACTTTCAACCCAGAAACATGCGCGGTGAAGAGCTCCATGAATTCAGCGAGTCTCGACTTGTGAACCAGGACACGGGACCCGCACAAGCAGATCTGCCCCTGATTCAAGAAGGCGCTCCGCACGATCTCCGGCATCGCGGACGCCAAATCCGCATCCGCGCAGATGATGGTTGGGTTCTTGCCGCCGAGTTCAAGTGAGAGTTTCTTGAACATTGGCGCGGCGACACCAGCAATGGCCGCGCCGGTCGTCGTTCCACCAGTGAAGCTGATCGCCTTCGTCTGAGGATGCGCGACAATCGCTGCCCCCGCCTCGCTGCCAAGTCCATGCACCACATTCAACACGCCGGGAGGCAGCCCCGCCCGCGAAGCGATTTCGCACAGCATCGAAGCAGTCGTCGGCGCAAGCTCGCTCGGTTTCGCAATCACCGCGTTGCCGGTCGCAAGCGCGGGCGCAATCTTCCACGAGAACAAGTACAGCGGCAGATTCCACGGAGAGATACAGCCTGCGATGCCAATCGGTTTCCGCAGCACATAGTTGAGTGCGTGCTGCGGCGCATCCGTTCGATACGATTCACTCGTCTCATGCAGGATGGCCGTCGCAAAGAACCGAAAGTTCGCTGCAGCTCGTGGAATGTCAAGGCTGCGCGTGAGTGCGAGCGGTTTGCCCGTGTCCTCGCACTCCGCGAGCGCAAGCGCATCAAGTTGCGCATCAATGCCATCTGCGACGCGCAAGAGCACGCGTGATCGTTCCGCCACGCTTGTTGCCGCCCATGGTTTCGCGGCCATCTCTGCAGCAGTGGTCGCTCGTTGCACTTCGAACGCGCCGCCACGCGCAATGAGGCGAAGCGCGTCGCCGGTCGCCGGGTTCTCTCGAGAGATCCATGCGCCGCTCTCCGAAGCGCAGAAAGAGCCTCCTATGAAGTGTTGAACCTGAGTCGGCGCCGTTTGCATGTCGTGCTCCGCTGCTGCTCACTGCGTGGAAAGCCGACCGCCATCGACGGGGAGATTTACGCCATTGACATAACTTGAGGCTGGTGACGCAAGAAACACCGCGACCTGCGCGATTTCTTGTGGATCAGCGAAGCGTCCCATCGGAATCGCCGCGAAGGACTCCGCCTCGACTTCATCGAGCGTCATACCCGCACGGGCAGCCTTGCCTTTCAGGAGCGCCTCAAGCCGTCCGGTTCGCGTGAAGCCTGGAAGAATGGAGTTCACGGTGATCCCAAATCGTCCCAATTCACTCGCGAGCGTCTTGGTCCAGTTTCCCATCGCCGCTCGCACTGTGTTCGAGACTCCGAGTCCCTTGATCGGAGTGACGACGGAAGTCGAGATGACACTCACAATGCGCCCGTAACCTGCACTTCGCATGAGTGGCGCACAGGCTTGCGTCCACGCCTGCGCACAACCCACATGCATCGCAACCGCTGCGCCGAAGTCCGCTGGGTTCGCCTCAATGAGCGCGCTTGCCGCTGGTCCACCGGTGTTGTTCACAAGAATGTGGACCACGCCGAGCCGCTTGGCCGTCTCATGCGCGATGCGCGTTGTGTCGTCGAGTCGCGAAAAGTCCGCGAGGACCGACTCATGCGCGAGCGCAGAAATGCTCTGCAGTTCGTCGAGCACTCGCCGCAGACCGTCCTCGTTTCGACCCACGACAACAACGCGTGCTCCATGCCGCGCGAAGGCGTGGGCAATCGCCCGACCTATGCCCTGCGTTGCACCGCACACGATGGCAGTCTTGCCATCGAGCGAGAAGGAGTCGTCACTCATGCGGCGAAGTGTATGACAGAATCAGGTATACGAACCAAGCAGGATTGCGAGGTCTGCCGCATCCACAGTGCCATCCGCATTGATGTCTGCGTTGGACTTCGTGCTGCCCCATGCATTCAGCAAAATCGCAAGATCTGCGCCGTCGACAAGACTGTCTCCGTTGAGATCCCCGACCACCGTGCAAGTGCCTGGGACAACAAATGTCCGCGTCGGTCCCGTTGCGAGATTTTGCGAAACATCGCGCGCGCGGATGAAGTACTGCACATCAGCGCATGCGGGCTGCGCTGGAATGACGCCGCGCCAAAGGCTGTTGCCGCTCCACTGCATCGCGACCGCAATTGGCTTGCCGCCATTCACAGAGTACACCAGGTCCACGCCATCTTCGTCGTACCCACGATCACTCGTGATGCCATCGAACACTTCGGTGCGCACAACGAATGGTCCGAGCGTTGTCGCGACGACTTGTTCCGTCAGCTTGATGTTCGGCGGCCGCGTGTCTGCAGGACCATTGTTGATATAGATGCGATTCTGAAACGAACCAGATTCTCCCTGCGCCGTGATCAGGTCAGGCTTGCCATCACCAGTCAAATCACCCGCCTTGATGTCGAGTGAACTGTCCGCGAGCGTCGGCAAAATGCCAGTGACTTGCGCAAAGGTGCCGGTGCCGTTGTTCTGATACATGCGATCAGCAGCGCCGAGTGCGGCGATGGCGAGATCGAGATCGCCGTCATTGTCGTAGTCGATGAAGCGGGAGTCGTTATCGTCGACAGTTGGATTCGGTGTGATCTGCGAGGAGACCGCTGTCCACGAACTCCCGGTTCCATTGTTACGAAGCAAGAGCTCCGTATTCGTAGGACCCGCGTTCACACCGATCAAATCCAAGTCTCCGTCACCCTCGATATCACCAGCGTCGTAGGAGTAGCAAGTCGCATCGGTGACGAACGGAGTCACTTTCGTGAATGTGCCCGCGCCATTGTTCAGCCAGAGCTGGCTCGAGTTCGCCGCAGAAGCGCGTGTTCCAATGTGCAAGTCAATGTCAAGGTCGTTGTCGGCATCAAAGAACAGGCAGTCCATCTGCTCCGCGAGCGCGGTCGAGTTGAATTGCGCGGTCGGTGCATCCGTGAACACGCCGCTGCCGTTGTTGTTGAAGATACGCGGGCGACCCGTGGCGGAAAAACGATTCGCGCCCGAATTGCAGAGCGCGATGTCCAGATCGCCGTCATTGTCGATATCACCGAACTGCGCGCGCGATGAGCCCATCGTGATATTCGGCAAGCGTGTTGTTGTTTGGTCGGTGAACCGACCGATGCCATCGTTAATGAGCAATAGGGGACGACGGTTGTAGTCCTGCGCGAGAATCAGATCCCAGTCGCCATCGCGATCCACATCGCCCGCTTCGACTCCGCGAAAGCATCCAGTGATGCCAGGCGCTTGCAAGTCGGTGACATCTGTGAAAGTTCCAGTTCCATTGTTCAAGTAGATACGCGGCTTCAACAACGCGCCGAGCGTCGAATACCCCTGACCGTTCGCCCACACGATGTCCTTGTCTCCATCGCCTTCGATGTCCACCATCGTGCATTGATTCGTGTACTCAGCCTGCACGGGAAACCGCGTCGCGGTTTGATCGAGAAACTGTTGCCCACTCGCGGGGAGCCCAAAGGTGAACGCAGGGAACAGCAGAATGACAGCGGAGATTCTCGACAATGTGGGCCTCTGGGGAACGGAACTCGAAAGGGGTGCGCTCAAGGCACTTGGCTTCTCCTGAATCTACTGCGTGTTTGCGGTAAGAGCGAAGATTCTCGACATGATCGAGCGGGATTGTGCAGTTGAGAAGCCTTGCGTCGCGCCACACGGTGCGAAACAATGCAATCCATGCTGAGGACTCCCCGATGTCCGAGAATCGCCGCCGTTGGACTCTGGATTGCCTGCTGCGCGATGAGCGCCGTCTCGGCACTGAGTTCAAGTGCGATCGGACAGACAGAATCTGCAGTCGAGATCTATGACCGTCTTGCCTCAGGCTTCTCGCCGCTCTATGACGCACTGACCTCGGCCCCTGACAATGAGGTCCCTTCAGAATTGAGATACGAACGGGAAGGTATCACTGACGCGCGAATGTCTGCATGGCTCGCAGGTGCACGGCCGCTTCGCGCCGACATTCTCCGCGCAACGACGCTGCGCTATGCGCGACCGCTCGATCGCTCGCAAGGGTTCGCGCTCCTGCTCCCGCATTTGAGTCAACAGCGAAGTCTTGCGCGCGCGACGCGATGGCTCGCGCTCGACGCGATCCGCAGTGGCGATGCAGAGATCTTTGGACAACTCATGGGGGCACAGAGCACGCTCGCACAGAGGAGCACCGAGGATCATGTCATGATCTCCTCGCTCGTTGGGCTCGCGATTGCGATGCACCAGCACTCGACCATGAACGACATGATCGATCGCGGCGAGCTCTCTCAAGGCGCCGCTGCGCTCGCGCTTGCCGCGACGGCGGGCACGCGAACCCATGAGTTCATGCATCTGCCTGAGGTGTTGATGCAAGAGCGCGACATGACGATTCAGGAACTCACGACCATCGATGGACTCTCATCGGAAGATCGCGCGCTTCGCCTCAGCGCTCTCGGCATGACTGACGATGAAGCGCTTCTCAGTGACATTGATCTTGACGAGTTCAAGGGCCACGCCAACGCGTACTACGCAACCTGCAGTGCCATCGTCGCGGATCCTCATGCCCCTGGAGCGAAGGAAGCGATCGCAACCCTTGAAGCGGACCTACTCGCCGGAAAATACGGCGAGGTGATGAAGCAACTCGCGCCCGCGATCGGAAAGTGGATCGCACGCGCCCTCGAGTACGACGAACAGTCAAAGGCCCTTGCCACGAAGATGCAGGCGCTCGCTGACGGCAGCAAGAAACCGGCGGATTTTCTCTTCGCAGCAAACTTCTACGCAGCGGCCGCTGCGGCGTGCGTGGTGCTCCGCCAGGAGGAACAAGCGGAGATCGAAACGATTCGCCTCGCGAGAGCATCGACGCCGACCGAGCAGATTGAAAGAACCGCGCGCCTACTCGACCGACTGCGCGAGCCCATCATCGAGAATGTGCTTCGAGGGTCTCGTGCCGAAGGGCTCTCATTCCCCCGCACATGGCAATGGAGAGACTTTGACTTTGTCAACGGACTCTTGCGCGAGACCATGCCTGGAATTCAGGGCGCAGTACGCGTCGCACTCGCGCACGCACTTCTCACCGACGATGTTGAGCTCGCACTCGCGTGTGTGCGCGTGACCCAGCACTATGCGAGCGTCGGAACGATTGGTCACTCCCTCGTCGCCGAACAAATCGCGAGAGACACCGTGGCTGCCCTTGACGCACTCGAGGACAAGCGACTCCTGACCACGACCGCGCGTGAGCAACTCGGGCACCTTGTCGCCAAGTTCTCCACAGAGGATCCGTTTCAATACCGCCGCGCGTTAGAGTTGGAACGGATCGCGCTCGCGAACACGCCCATTTGGGTCGGCGGCGAAGAGGGGCGCAATATCCAACCGTTTGACGAGAAGAAACTCCGCGGATTGCCTCCAAACCAACTCGCGTTCCTCCTCGCCGTGCAGATGCGCGCGCAACCCGAACTCACCGCGCTTGGATGTACATGTCCACTCGATGGCGCGCTGCTTGATGTGCGTTCGTGGTTCAACCTCGACGCACTCGCACTCGCTATCGCGCAGCGCGAGTCGTATCTCCAGCACCTTGAAACAACCGAAGTCCCAAGTTCATCTCCGCTCGCTGGTCTTACCGCGACAGAGCCGCTCGATCTCTCGCGTCGCATGACTGAGCAGGTGGCGGTGCTCGCTCGACTGCAAGAACTCGCGAAGCCGAAACTTCCGGCTACCGAATGAACCGCAGCCGACCGAAGTCGGGCACGATCGCGGGCAATCCAAATCCTGGCGAAACCGGCGCGGGGAAGTACACACTCCACGCCTTGCCAAGAAGTAGTTCGCGCGGCACAACGAATGGAGCAGCCTCGCCGTAGCGCAGGCCAACGAGCTCGTGCGCTGCTCCCCAAAGACGACCGTCACGGCTTGCCGCACTGTTGTCACCGAGCATGAGGAATTGATCCTCTGTCAATTGCGCCGGATGCGTTGGATCGCAGGCGAAGCCTAGACCGTCTCGTTGGTCTGTCACGAGCGTGCCCTGTTCGCGTGGAGAAAGCGCGACCGATCGATAGAAGAGATCGCGGTCGACACCAACACTTCGCAACGCCACTGCTGCGCCATCAAACTCCCAGCGCACTGCCGTGGGCGGCGCTGACACTCCCATCGGATTGCGCAAGAAATCCTCCACAGTGCGACCTGGGAAGGACGCCTCAAGCCGAGCGCTGAGACTCGGGAATGCGTACTCCATGCGGCCGATGCTCTCGCCGTTCACGCGAACTTCAAGGGTTTGATCTACATGCACGCACTCAAGATCAAACGGAGCTCCGGCCGACGGTGCTGTGAATGGGTACTCCTGCTTCGACTCAACTTCACCAGACTCTGACACCGCGATCGCAAGCACGAGCCTCCCGTCACCAAGCGTGAAGTTGAAGTTGCGCTTGCGTGCAGAAATCGAAAGTGTCGTACGCAACGCCGCTGGATCATCGCAGTCCAGCGCGGCTCGCACGCGGATATCGCTCACCGAGTATGGACCGGGCAAACGATCACGCCACATGTTGTACGCAGCCCAATCGTCAATCGGAAGCACTTCGTGATTCCACTCGAGCGTCGCATGACCAATGGGTTTCGACCAAACACGAGTGTCATCTTGCGTGAACTGCACCGTGTCGGTGCTCACGCTCTGCAATGGGACGCCCGACCACGGACGATTCCAAACTTTCGCCAACGATGCGGGGTCAACGGGCACAAAATCGCTGTCGTAGACATTGCGCCAAACGGCCGTTTGCACAAACTCGGGTTTGCGTTGAATCTGAAAAGCATCCCCATTCGTTGCGCCAATCGGTGCCGTGAAAACATCGCCATCGACAATGACGAACTGTTCGTCCGGAAGCCCGACGAGACGCTTGATGTAGTTCTGCGCGTCCCCGACTGGATCCGTGGGATTCTTAAACACCACGACATCCCAACGCTGCGGTTCATGGAAGGGGTAGAGAAACTTCAGCACGAGCACACGATCACCCATGCGCGAAGACTGCATGATCTGCCCGTTCTCCATCCCACCAATCGGACGCTCATGACTCAACATTGGGTCGACGATTGGTCGCGCCTGCCGCACGACTTGGTCGCCGAAGTAGCGGTACATCTCGAATGCGGGACCTGAGTCAATCGGAAACTCGACGCCGGTCATCTTGCTGTTCAGCCGGACATGTTGGCCCATGAGGGTGGGCCCCATCGAGCCCGTGGGGATCACGAAGCCTTCCGTCACGAAACTTCGCACTGCCATAGCAAGAGCGAAGGCGACGACAAGCGACTGCACCGTCTCCACGACATTCGTCTCTTCCTTCTTCGACTCAGATGCAGATGTTGCGCTCATAGGTAATCGATTGACTCATGCTTGCGGAGACGGAGGCAGTGACCCTGGCGCATCGCCGCCCATGTTCGGGCCACGGTTTCGTCGTCGACGACGACGACGCTTTCGCTTTCCAGAACCATCGCCCTGCGTTATCGATCCAGCGGCGGATCCACCTTGCGTCAAAGTGCGGCTTTCGTCGCTTCCCTCGATTGTGTCATCCGCATCATCGCCGTCGTCATCTTCGATGCTGCTCGTCGCTAGCGGAGTGAGTGCAGGTGACTTCGGCAGTGCATTCGCGGTTGGGCCGAGGCGCGCGGCATTGTCCGCGTCTGCTTGCCGCTTCTTCTTCCGGCGGCGTCGCTTCTTTTGCGAAGCGCTCTCCCCTTGCACTGGCGCTGTCGAACCTCCAGCGCTGGGTGAAGCATCTGGCGCTTGTGGGTCAAGACGCTGGCTCTTCTCACGATACTCATCCTGCCGTCGTGCGTTCGGCGCCGATGCGCTCTGAGGTCGACTTGAGGGATCGACCTTGCGTCGCACGCCTGCAGCAGTCATGCCGCGCATGGGATCGGGCGCGATCGCCGCGGCAACCGCGGGCGTCGGGCACTTCTCGGGATCACACAATTCTTCTACGGGAACCGCAATCTCGCGGCCATCTGCTTCGAGACGAACCAACACGAGCTGCACGAGAATCTTGGACTCGAGCACGATGCCAGGTCCCTCAACGGTGCCGACGCGAGTCTTGTTGCGTGGCAGTCGCTTCTTCAATTCCTCGTATGTCTCATCCTCGTACCGCAGACAGCACATCAACCGACCGCAGCGACCAGAAATCTTCAGAGGATCAAGTGTCGCCTTCTGGGTCTTCGCGGATTTCATCGAAATCGGCTTCAGCACCTTCAGGAAGTTCTTGCAACAGCAATGTTGGCCGCATCGCTCGTAGTCCGCCACCAACCGCGCCTCATCGCGAGCCCCAACTTGACGCATCTCTATGCGGCAATTGAAGAGCGGCGCGAGATGCTCCACGAAGAAACGGAAATCGATTCTCTCGTCGCTGAGGTAGTAGACGACCAACACCGACTGATCGAGGACAGGTTCGACATCCACAATCTTCGCGGGGAATCGAGCGTCCTCTGCCGCGGCGCGAATCTTCTGGAGAACTTCCTTCATCCCCGACTGCGCGGCGGACCATCGATTGAGGTCCTCGACCGTCGCGACTCGCAAGACTTCGCCTTGAGTCTGAAACGGGTACTCGCGTCCACCGGAGTTCTCCACATACTCCAACATTTCACGCCGCGACACGCTCTTGCCGCAGCCCGAGTTTGAGCAAGTCGTCGTAAGCATCTCGGCGATTTCAAGCGCGCGAAATGTCTTCACGACAAGTTTGGATCCACACCCTGGTTTGGAGTCCCCGCGGTATGGGTACTCGCCCACCAATTTCATCCGCCCGAAACGGACGACGATACTCGACGGCGGCTTCAGCTTCGCGTAGATCTCCTCGTCCGTCAGCGCGGTGCGATTCGCGGGATCGGCATCGCGCTCGAAAACTGGGAGTGGGAAGATCGACATACGAACCCATCAGTCTAACGGCGATGGGTCTCGTGAGCGAGAGAATCGCGACTGTCGCAATTCTAGCGGCGTATCACAAGCGGAGGCCGATCTCCGACCGTCGCGATTCACTCGCGCGGCCGGAGTCCAAAGCGAGTGCGGCGTTTTTGCGGCGCTTGGCCGCAAGAAACCCGCATGAACGCTCAACTCTTTCGCGGTTTTGCCAGCTTCACGCCCGTGAACTTCGCCGGCGCTTTCCCAACCTGCTTGCGATCTGGCTTTCTCGGCGGCTTCCCAAACGACTTCTCATTCGGGTTCTTCTTCGCCTTCGCCTTGCCCGCGCCACGCGAGGCAGTTCCAGCGCCTCGCTTGCGCGCTCCACCACTCGAGCGCAACTCGCCGTCCTCGCGGAATGGATTCGAAGGCACATCGTGATCATCCGACGCGGCCGCGCTTGCAGCAAGCGGCTTGCGACTCGGTGCGTTCTTCGCGAGCATCGCTGAGGAAATCTCGCTGCGCGACGCCTTGCGCTTCGTCACCGTTCGTTCTTCAGCAAGCTCCGCGCGCTTGCGTGCGCTGAACGTCAAACGAATAGGGACTTCCGAGAAAGGAAGTTGCTCGTGCAGTTGATTGAGCAGGTACTTCGCATACGCCCCTTCAAACAACTCCGGCCGATTCACAACCATGTGGATGGTTGGAGGACGCACTGCGAGCTGCGAGACATAGAACACTTTCGCGCGTGTGCCAAGTTTGGCACTCGGTCCGCGCTCCTCAAGAATGCGCGTCACCGTCGCGTTCAATCGGCCTGTGGTTTCGCGATGACCGGCCTGGTTGAAGAGATTGAAACAGATCTTCACCATGCTCTGAATACCATCGGACTTCTCCGCGCTCACAAAAATGATCGGCGCGTAGGAGAGGCCAAAGAGTTCCTGCGTGAGATACTCCGTGTAGTCGTCGGGCGAGAGTTCTTTCTCGACGAGATCCCACTTGTTCACGACGATTGCCGTCGGCTTGTGTTCAGTGACTAACTCGAGTGCGAGTCGCTTTTCAATCTGTGAAATCTTCTCGCGTGCATCGAGCAGCAAAACGCACACATCGGCGCGGCCAATGGCAGCCTGCGCGCGATGATGAGAATGCGTTTCGATGTCATCGCTCCAGCTCTTGCGCTTCCGAACGCCGGCCGTATCGATCGCCACGAACGCATGCCCATCCATCTCAAACCGCACATCGACGCAGTCGCGGGTCGTGCCTGCGATCTCCGAGACAATGACGCGAGGCTCGCCGGCGAGCGCATTCACGAGCGTGCTCTTTCCGGCATTGCGACGCCCGACGATCGCGATGCGCATCTCGCTGGGCGTTGACTCGCTGCCGTTGGCTGGAAGCTCATGCCACAACCACTCCGTAAAGATGCGTCGACCGAACCCACTCTTCGCGCTCAACGCGAAAGGTTCACCAAACCCTAAGCGCGAGGCGTCCTGCGCAGCCGCGAGCCACGACTCGTCGTCGACCTTATTGGCGACGATGCGCACTCGCGGCGCGACGTTGCGCGTGCGAAGCATCTTCGCAATCCGTTGGTCGAGACCAGTCACGCCGGACTGTGCATCCATCGCGAAAAGGATGATGTCGGCGCTCCGAACCGCCGCCTCGATTTGTTGCTCGATCTGCGGCGTCAAGTTTGCGAGATCCTCTCCCGCATCGTCGAAGCGACCGCCCTCTGCGACATAGACGCCAAATCCGCCTGTGTCGATCAACTCAAACGCGCGTGCCTCCGCGGCTCCTTCGAGTTCAACCGGCGCCTGCACTTCAACGATCTGTGAGACACGATCGCGTGTCGTGCCTGGCGTTGGATCAACGATCGAAACGCGTCGTCCGACAAGCCTATTGAACAGACTCGACTTCCCGACATTGGGGCGGCCAACAATTGCAACGGTCGGAAGCGGCATAAGGGGGAAGAGTCTACGCGCATGCCTTCCAAGAGCGCGCGCGAATCAAGCAATTCCCGCGTTTCGAAGCCGAAAACTCGGGCTTTCGCTCGTTGGGCGCAACTTTGACGCGCGGCGGACACGCCCACACCTCCCCACCACGCCTCATCGCTCAACTGAGAAGACTTCGACCTGTCATCGCATCCGGCTTCGGAAGGTCGATCAGCGCCAACACGGTTGGCGCGAGATCCGCGAGTCGCCCATCCGAGCGCAGCCTCGATCCATCCAAGCCTTGCGCAACAATCGAGCATGGAACAGGGTAGTTCGTGTGTGCGGTGTGGGGACAGGCATGCACTGGATCCCACATCTGCTCGGCGTTTCCATGATCCGCCGTAATCACCAAACTCCCTCCTCTCGCGAGAGTCGCCCGAAGAATCTCCGCAACACACGCATCGACAGTTTCAACGGCGCGAATCGTCGCGGAAAGACTTCCGGTGTGACCCACCATGTCGCCGTTCGCAAAGTTGACGATGATGACGGGCTCACAATCGGGGGCTGCAAGCCTCGCGAGAACTGCGTCGCGCACACCTGCGGCGCTCATCTCAGGTTTCTGATCGTAGGTTGCAACCTCCTTGGGGCTCGGAACGATGCAGCGCGACTCCTGCGCGAACGGCTCCTCGCGATAATCATTGAAGAAGAAGGTGACATGTGGAAACTTCTCCGTCTCCGCACAACGGAACTGCGCAACGCCAGCGCGCGCGAGTGTTTCTCCGAGAATCAATTCAAGCTTCGGCGGTTTACGAAACACGAGATGTACTGGCAACCCAACTTCATACTCCGTCATCGTCGCGTAGAAGAGATTGGTCAGGCGTGCGCCACGCTCAAAACCGCCGCCCTGGACCTTCGCCCACGCAGCATCATCAAGCATGATCGCCTTGGTGAGCTCGCGAGGCCGATCGCCACGGAAGTTGAAGAAGATGACCGCATCACCCGATCGGATCCGAGTGTGCCCGCACGAGACCTGACTGCCAGAGGCATCGATGATGGTAGGAAGAATGAACTCGTCACTGCCTCGTGATGTGTCCGATGGCTTCGCGTGATAGGTACTGGCCGCCTCCGTCGCGTTCGCCGCCACTCGCGCGTCACCTCCTGCTCGCCCGGTGAGACAATCGTACGCAGACCGAACTCGTTCCCATCGATGGTCACGATCCATTGCGTAGAACCGCCCGATCACGCTCGCGATGCGACCGACACCAGTGCTCTCGAGGTGTGATTCGAGCGTGTCGAAGTATCGCAGCGACGAAAATGGCGCCGTGTCGCGACCGTCGGTGATCGCGTGAACAAAGAGGCGCGCAGCATCGATACCTTCGAGTTTCGCGAGATCGATGAGTGCCAGCAAATGCGGAAGATCGCTGTGCACTTGTCCGTCCGAGACGAGTCCCAACAAGTGCACTGCGCCGCCGGACGCTTTCGCGTGCGCGAAGGCGGCGAGCAGCGCTGGGTTCTTCGCAAACTCACCTGTGCGAATCGCGTTCGTGATCCGCATGAGTTCCTGATCGACGATCCGCCCCGCGCCAATGTTCTGATGCCCGACTTCGGAGTTCCCCATCACGGGACCATCAGGCCCCGTCGGGAGACCGACATCCTCGCCGCTCGTTCTCAAGAGTGTTCGAGGCCACTTCGCCGCAAGCATGTCATCGCACGGCGTGCTCGCGAGCTTGACGGCATTGAACGCGTCATGGGACGCATGGGGATTCTCCCCCCATCCATCGCGAATGATGAGGACGCAGGGAGTCTTCTTCAGATCCATCGCGGGCATGCCGGAAAGGTAGCATCCAAGCAAGCGCTGAAGAATCCTGCTTGTCGCGCCTGCACGCTACGACTACGCTGCTCCTGCAATGAAATCTGCGGCAACCGGAGCGACTGTGAAGAGCACCACGCCATCCACGACCAAAGGTGCGCGCGTGACATCCATGCCTGCTGAAACCGCCACAATGGTTCCCAAGCACGAGCCCAACGCACAACCCTCCTCGCCTGATGATCGAAATGCGAATGTCCCATTGGGCGCCGCACTCCGCAGTCGTTACGACAGCGTGATGGCGCGCGTTGCAGCCGCGGCGGCGAGAAGCGGTCGGCGCGCGTCGGACATTGCGGTGGTCGCTGTCACGAAGCACGCCTCGATGGAACAAGTGCGAGACCTGCTCTCCTTTGGACATCTCGATCTCGGCGAAAATCGAGTGCAGCAACTCATCCAACGCGCCGCGCTTGTGGATGAGCAGATGCTTCGGCGTCGTGAACGCCCCAATGCCGTGCTTCCCAATGGCAATGGAGTAGATGCGAATGGATCTGGTGTGCGCTGGCACCTCATTGGCACACTCCAGCGCAACAAGGTGAAGAAGGCGATCGAGATCTCGCGCCTCGTGCACTCTGTCGACTCACTCCGCCTCGCCGAAGAGATCCAGGAGTGTTGTCAGAAGCGAACCCAGCCCGTCGATGTCCTTGTCGAAGTCAATGTGAGTGGAGAACGATCCAAGCATGGTGTCGCACCCGCGGCTGCTCGGCATGTCGTTGAGATGATCGACACGATGATTCACTTGCGCGCGCGTGGCCTTATGTGCATGGCGCCTGAGAACAAGGATGGCTCAGTTGATCCCGTCGAGGCTCGACGCACCTTTGTCCGCTGCGCAGAGCTCTTTGAGGAGATCAAAGCGAGCCGCATCGGAAACACCGACGCTGGATTGCGCTTCGACATTCTCTCCATGGGGATGAGTGGCGACTTCGAGACCGCGATTGAGTGCGGCGCGAACATGGTTCGAATCGGAAGCGCGATCTTTGGCGACTACACGCCGCCCGAAGAGACGAACGAAGACTGAGCCGAGAAGCTGGGCGACCGCCCGAAGTCGAGGACGGCGAGTAAAGCAACGCGCCGGAGTACGAACATTGAGCGCTCGCGAGCGGCGCAAGTTCGGCGTCTTTTGTTCGCGCTCGATTGGCTGACTGAGATCGATCTCCGGCGGTGCCGATTCACTCGGCCCGCCGGAGTCCAAAGGGAGCGCTGGAATTTGTCCGCGCGCGTCGAGTGAGGTCGATTCGCGCCGATCGCGATTCACTCGCGGCGGCGCGATCCATAGCGAGTGCAGCGTTTCCGTCGCGCGCTTTGGCGCGGCACGAAACCTGACACGAGCGCTCAGCTCACGCGCGGCAGAATTCCACGCCCCCGCTCAAGCCCATGCCGAGTGCAGAGTTTTTGCCACGCGCCTTGGCGTGGCAAGAAACCTGCCACGAGCGCTCAAGGGATGAGCTCAAACCCGCTCGTAAACGCCTTCCATAAACGGCGCCCACTGGGTTCCATCTCCGCTCACTTCTGCCTTGTAGCGAATGACGCCTGCGTGGCGGAGGTCCCATGTCGCTCGCATGAAACCGCCGTGCATGCTCTGTTGCAACGCCAGGATGCCGTGATCGAAGGTTCCAACGAAGTTTGAGGGTGGACCTCCGAACGAGTCGAACCAGTGCAGTTCATACTGGGACTTCTGCGCGTCATATCGAAACACGCCGTGTCCCCAGAAGTTCACCACTTCATTGCGGACCTGCTGATAGTCCTGCACGATCGCGAACCCATCGAGCGAGCGCATGTTGTGCACCATGCCAACCGCAACGCCGCCAGTCGAGTCCCATGGCGATGGGTGCATGATTTCTTCGCCCTGCCATCGACCAATCAGCGCCTCAAGTGCGCGGTGAGCGTCGTTCGGTCGAGGCATTTGCATTGGACCCGTCATCGAGAGCTCCGTGGAAAGCGTGGTGCGGCGCAAGCAGCGTACTTCATGACGAGCGGACACTCCAATAGCATGTCATGATCCACGCGAGGACTGACATGCAGCAGCCGAACTCGACAGATCATTACGACCTTGTGCCGGACGAACCGAACGACGCGTCCGCGCGATTGCACGCCGAGCGAGTCGAGCGAGCAGTCGAAGCACAGTCGCGGTCGAATGTCGTGATTCCTCCAAGCGAGGACACCGCCGATCTCAATCCTGATGAAGTCGATGCCTCGCTTTCAAACGACACGAGCCTTCCACCTCCCGTCTCACACCCAAGTCACGCGAAGGGGTGGTGCATCGCGGCTGCGTGCGCGCTCGGCGTGCTCCTGCTTGCGTGGCTCGCCGGCGCCGAAGGGCTCGCCATCCCGAGCGGCTCAGAGAACGCTGCCACTCTGGATCTCTCGATCATGGAGCGACTTTCCGGCGCGCTGCGTTCGCTGACATTTTCTGTTCTCGCGACCGTGGGATTCGTGTTCGGCATCGCGTGCCTCGCGTGCCTGCAACAGCGCCCGCTCGGCGATGTGCCGTCGCTGCTCGCAAAGTGCGCGTTCATGGCGACCTTTGGCATGCTCGCGTGGATCGTGCCGTGTGACTATCGATTCTTGAAACTCGCGATCAACAATGTAGGACCACTCATCGCAGGCGCCTTGCTCTACGCCGTGCTCTTTCGACTTCCTCCCAAAGACGCGTTGCTCGCTGTCGCCTACGCCGTGCTCGGCATGGCCCTGTTGGTGTTCTTCTCAGCCGCGGTGGTGTGGAGCGCGCGCCTCTAGTGCACTGCATCGGCACGCGCATTCGCGGGCACTCCGACAACGGTCGACCCATCGTCGACATCCTTCGTGACCACCGCGCCGGCTCCCACGCGAGCACGCTGGCCGATTCGAATGCCAGGCAGCACAACCGCTCCCGCTCCGATGTGCGTGAGCGCGCCGACTGTCACTGTTCCACACAAGATCGCGCCGGGTGAAACATGAGACCCTCTTCCAATGATGCAGTCATGCTCGACGATTGCTCCGCTGTTCACAATCACCGCCGCTTCGATGGTCGCACGCGCATTGATGATCGCGCGCGGGCCCACGAACACACCTTCGGCGATCTGCGCTGAAACGGAAACGATCGCGCTTGGATCAATGATCGCCTTGAAGCGCGCGGACGCCAACGCGGACATCCACTGCAATCGCAACGCGCCATCGCCTACCGCCGCATGTGCGACAGCCCCTTCAGCGAGCAGGGACGCAACGCGTTCGCCAGCAATCGGCCCGCACCATGCAGCGCCGTGCAACCCGCAAAGATCTTTCGGTTCCTGATCCGCAGCAAAACTCACCAGCACCAACCCCATGCGCTTGGCGCTTTCCGCGACAACAGCAGCGTGACCCCCACCTCCGAGGATAATGAGTGATTCTGATCGCGTCGTTTGACTCGTCAAGGGGCGCTCTCCACAGCACCTTGCATCGGCACAGCGCCGGTCAGCACGGTAGGAAGAAGCGTCGAGGCCTCACGCTCGGTCACTCGCATGCGATCCGCCACCCCACGGTCCCATGGTCGCATGTAGCGCGCAATCTGCGCACCCATAAAGGTACTGCGACAGCGGTAGCAATGGAGATACCTTCGCGCGAGGAAGAGCGTTGCCACATCGACGATGAGAAGCAGAATGAGAAGCGCGACCGTCGCTGGGTGGTTTGCGAGCCCCAATGCAGCAACGAGCGCACCGATGAACGCCAGCAGAATAATGAACGGCGTGACCTGGGGCATGTTCTTGCGAACATAAAGTTCCTCACAGCCACACACCACGCACTTGCGCAGCGACCCCGCGTCGTCGATCGCCTCATCCCAGCGCAGGAAGACATCAGCACGAATCGGTCGGGCGGCAATCGGGATGACAGGCACGCGTGCGGGGCGCGAACCCGTGTCGGCTTGCACATGGCCGAGCCGCTTGCCTGCAAGATTGCGCAACTCAATCCGCATGAGGAAATCATAGTGGGCGCCACGAGGGCTTGAGCGGGAGCGCGAGGTTTGAGCGCTCGCGACTTACGGCGCGATGCCTCCAATGCGCCGACGACGCCGTAGCCGCGCCGTCTCGCTCGCTTTCGACTGCGCCGCCGCGAGTGAATCGCGAGCGGCGCAATTCCGACGCCCTTTGCTCGCGCTCGACCGACGCACTGAGCCCGCCATGCGCTGGTGGCGATTCACTCGCCCCAGCGCATTCCAAAGCGAGTGCAACGATTTCGCCCGTTGCGGGCGAGAATCTTGCACGAGCGC
>SXUI01000005.1 GCA_005790605.1 Planctomycetia bacterium
AGTCGACATGCGCGCGAAGGGGACTGACCTGCACGCGGCAACCGTCGTGGGCGATACCGTCGGCGATCCATTCAAGGACACCAGCTCGGTGGCATTGAATCCAGTCATCAAGTTCACGACGCTCTTCGGCCTCCTCGCCGTCGAGATCGCGATCGCGATGAAGGATCATCCCGCGAAGATCTGGATCGGTTTGGGTTGCAGCGCGATCGCGCTGTTCTTCGTGTGGCGCAGCTTCTACGGCATGCGCATCCCTTCCGACGCGAAGAACTGATTCGGATCGACGAAAACAAACGCAGGGCCGCTCTCGCAGGAGAGCGGCCCTTTTCATTTCTGCCTGCGCTTACGCGTGGAAACGAAGTCCGTGCCGCGCGAGCATGTCGAGGAACTTCCGACTCGGCGGCGCCTCGGCATCCACGCGACCACCATCAGGGTGATCAAACGAGAGCTTCCACGCATGCAATCCGAGTGGCGGTTCAACAGCCTTTGAGACCGGGAGCAGTTTGTCGAAGGCGGCATAAATCGGATCACCCTCGATCGGCGCGCCGAGGCTCGCGAAGTGCGCGCGAAGTTGATGCAGCCTGCCCGTGACGGGCTCGCATTCAATCAGCATCGCTCGCTCTGCGACGGCGAGCACGCGCCAGCGACTCGATGCGGGCTTGCCTTGCGCGTCAACGACGCTCACGAGCCGACCGCCCACACGCTTCTCCGCAAGCGGGCGATCGCAAGCGCCGACCGTTCCAACTTCGCCGAGTTTTCGCGATGCCCGAACGATGGCGAGGTAGCTCTTGCGCACACGGTGCGCTTCCCACTCGCCTCGGAGGAAGTCATACGCCCCAGCATCGAGCGCGCAGCACAAGCATCCACTCGTCATGCGATCGAGTCGATGGAGCATCCCGTAGTCCCGCGCTTCGCCAAGTGGTGCAAGCTGCTTCGCGTACTTGGCAAACAGGGCGTTCAGCACGCTGTCGTTTGCGTGACCGCGCCCTGGTTCGCTCACAACGCCCGGTCCTTTGTCGCACACGAGCACGCGTGCATCCGCGTGCACGATGGAGAGTCTCATCTTCGGATTGGGAATCGGAATAGCCATGCAGGTTGACTCGCGCAGTCTGCCCGACCTTGCGCTCGCACGCGAATGAGCGAGTAAAGAAAAAGGCGGGAAGCGTGACTCGCACGCTTCCCGCCTGATGTTCAGTTCCGCATCAATCGCTTAGCGGTGAGCGCCGCCTGCATCGTGCCCGCCGAGCGCTGGTGCGCTTGGTGGCGCGATCGGCCCAGCGCTTCCGCGACCGGCGCCGCTCGAGCGATGCCACGCGTTGCGATTCGGGTCGATGCCGTTGGGGAATCCATTCACATCGTAGTAGGGGTCCGCGTACCCACCTTCGTAGGATCCACCCCAATAGTTCGGGAGATCATTGTTGTATCCAGATGTCGACGACTCATCGTAGTTGCTCTGGCCGTTGTTCTCCGTGGAAGGATTGAACTGGCTCGGACGCCAGCTGTAGTCGTTCCCATCGGTGATGATCGGATGCTCATCCCACGCGATTTGGAGGCGTCGCGCAGCGGCAACATTCGCATCCTCAAGCGCCTGAGCGGCTGCGTCCGTCTTTGCGCGAAGTGCTGCTTCTTGTGCGAGTCGCGCGTTGCGCTTGTCGGCTTGGGTCGTCGCGGTCCACTGGTAGTAGGCATCCAACTGACCCTTGCTCTGCAAGAAGGCCATGCCCTGTGCTGCGGTCGCGAGTGCGGCTTGGTACTTCGCGAAAGAATCTTGGGCGAGCGTGGTCTGCGCGCCGACTTCACGCGCGAGAACCGCGATGTCTGTTGCTGTGGAGGCTGGTGCACCCGCGAGTTGCGCTTGGCGCAGTGCGACCTGGTAGGCCTGCATGAAAGTCAAGCCCGGATTCTTTGGGGCACCAAACTTCTGCTTGGCGAACTCGTCCGTCAGTTTGACGCTCGCCATGTAACCCTTCATAAGCTCGATGCGCTTGTTGGCGTCACGCGTGCCGTCTCCGGCGGTGTTCGTGACCGACGCGAGGGCATTGAACTCCATCTGGAGATTCGCAAGCGGGGCTGAGAGCGCGGAAGTCGCCTGCTGAGGCAGCGCGAGCATGGCGGCGGAAGGAGCGAGGGGGGACGCGAGAGTGCTAGCAGCGATCAAGAGCGAAATCATCACTTGAGAAACCTCCAATGGCGGACGAGTGTAACAAAAGGAGGGGATGGGATGCGCAGCGCATGCGCGCGATAGCATCACCCCTATGCATGGCGTGAACTCCTCGCTTCGCCCCTTCGGCGCGACCATTTTTGCTGAGATGACGCGACTCGCGCTCGCGCATAACGCAGTCAATCTCGGTCAGGGAGCGCCCGACTTCGATGGACCCGAATTTGTGAAGGAAGCGGCGATCCGAGCGATCAAAGACGGTCGCGGGCAATACGCTCGAATGACGGGGATCCCGGAACTCAACGCTGCAATTGCAGAACGCTTCGAGAAGACGACCGGCATCAGTATCGTGGCGGAAACACAAACGGTTGTGACATGCGGGTGCACGGAAGCGATCGTCGACGCCATGCTCGGTCTTCTCGAACGAGGCGATGAAGTCATCCTCTTCGAGCCTTACTACGACAGTTACCCCGCAGCGATTGCGATGGCAGGCGGCGTTGCGAAGGTCGTGACCCTCCATGCGCCCGCCTTTCGCATCGATGAAGAGGCGCTTCGGAGCGCGATCACGCCCAAGACGAAAATGATCCTCGTCAACACGCCGCACAATCCAAGCGGACACATGCTCGATGCACAAGAGCGGCGCCTGCTTGCGGAAGTCGCGAATGAACACGACCTGATCGTGCTGAGTGATGAGGTCTATGAGGAGCTCTTCTTCGCGCGGCCACATGTGTCGCTCGCGCTTGAAGAGGGACTTCGTGAGCGAACGATCGTGCTATCCAGTCTCGGAAAATCATTCTCCTTCACCGGATGGAAGGTTGGATGGGCGATTGGGCCGGCTGCGCTCGTCGCAGCGGTGCGCGCCGCACATCAGTTCACAACCTTTTGCGCGCCAACACCGTTGCAAGTCGCGGCAGCCGCAGCGCTCCGTGCGCCGGATGCGTATTTCACGGAGTTTCGCGCCGACTACCAACGCAAGCGCGATCTTCTCGCGAACGGACTGCGCTCGAGCGGACTCGAGCCCATCATTCCGGAAGGCAGTTACTTCATTCTGGCCGATCACTCCAAGTTCGAGTTCGACGATGACTTCGCGTTCTGCCGCTTTCTCGTGGAGAAAGTCGGGGTTGCGGCGATTCCGCCTGGCGCGTTCTACGCGAACAAGTCGCACGCGCGCACGCTCGCGAGATTCGCCTTCTGTAAACGAGACGAAACGCTCCACGCGGCCATCGAACGCATGCATCACCTGAACGAGAAATCCGCACAAGCGCGGTCGCCGGTGAAATCGGCAGTCGAGCGACGATGAAATGCAACGCGGCGCGTCCAGAGACACGCCGCGGATTTGCATCACTTCGATGTCAGAAGAGCAATCAGCCGGTGATCGACTCAACGCGAACGCTGAGGTACGACTGGCGATGACCAATGGTCTTGCGGTACCCCTTGCGACGCTTGTACTTCACCGAGCGAACCTTGTCGCCGTCGTTTTCACCGAGCACGGTCACCGTGACGGACGCGCCAGCGATGTAAGGGAGGCCAAGCTTTGCAGCCTTGTTCCCGTCCCCGATCGCAAGAACCTTGTCGAGGGTGAGGACTGCGCCGTCCTCGGCTTCGCGGAGGTCGATGTCAATGACATCGCCCTTGGAGAGTTTGATCTGGGTGCCGGAGTCTTCGATGATCGCGTACATGGGAAATCCTTCAACCACCTCTTGAAGAGTGGTGGGTCGTCAATCGTATCAGAATGCCGGACGATTGCGCCGCTTCTGATCGTGCATTCCGCAAAAAAGGCCGCCGCCCCAGTGAAGGGGCGGCGGTTGGCGGCTGCATTGGTGTCGTAAGCCGAGTTCTGGCGCTAGGCGTGCCTAGCGTGGCAGCCATTTCTCTCGCCCAAGTGTTGCCACTTGGGTCTAGCACGCGACCCGCTCCACGCCCACGGACCGTGGGAACCTCGACGAATCGAGGCGGGAGCTGCTTGCGCTTGCACGAGGTGGGGTTTGCCTTGCCTCCGCCGTCACCGGCGGAGCGGTGCGCTCTTACCGCACCATTGCACCCTTACCGAGCCCTTTCAGGCTAGGCGGTTTGTTTTCTGTGGCACTGTCCCTGACCCGCAGCCGGGGCCGGTGGGAATTACCCACCACCATGTCCTACCGTGCTCGGACTTTCCTCCCGCCGACGGATCGACGAGCGGCTGCCTGACACCGCGGACACTGTAGCGGCGGCGGCATTCGCGCGCGAAGTCACCCGCGCGATTGAGAATTCGACGACCGCATAACCGGATCTTGTGCGATGCACAGCCTCTGAACACCATATGTGGGATCACGAAGTTGAAAGATTCTGCTTTACTTTCGCCGTCGTCTCGCAAGAATGCTCCACTCCCTCTCGAGAACGATTCTCGACGAGGGGTGTCCGACCCAGTGACCTGCAAGCTCAGCCTAGAGCGGTTCAAGACTTCCCGCTCGCAGCGAACCTTGTCAGGAAACCCCGTAAGGAAAACCTATGACGAACCGTGACCGGGCTGCGAATTCCAACGATCCATCGTTGAACCCCTCATCAAGCTCAGCCTTTGACGCCAACGCTGCAGGCAATCATGCCGCCGGAGCGACCAACGCGCAGAGCGCGACGCCAGTCGACGGCGGGGGCGCAGCGCAATTGATGGGATCGAATCCAAATGCCTCTCGGTTCGCGACTCTGCAGAACTACCACCTCCTCCTGTTCCGCAAAGCACTTCATCCAGAGTTCTTCGGAATCGAAGGTCGCCGACGGGTGCAACACGGCGAGTACGAGACCGAAGCCTGGATCTTCAAGGGTGGACATGCCGTTCGATTCCAACTCGCTGGTCAGACTGTTTGCGAAGTGGTCTACGAGCACATCGATCAGATTCCAGATCGCGGCCTCGTTGCAGCGCTGCCTTGCGCAGGCGAACGGGACTTTGAAGAGAAGGTCGCCGAAAACCTCCTGTACATGACGACGATGCAGACGGAGCAATTGAGCGACCACCTGTATGTGGGCACCTACAAAGAGCTCATGCAGCATGTGCGCGAGAACAATTCGCTCTTCTCGGCGTGGACGGATCCCTGTGGGAAGCAGAATCTCTCGGTGGTCGACATTCAGCGGTTCAGGACCGAGGTGCACATCCAGGGGTACCACCTGCGCAGCGATTGCGGGCTCGTCCTTCGAACGCAGTCCATGCTTCAGCTCGTAACACCGAAGCCGAATGCGTCGACGAAGTCAGCGCCGACGAAGCGCTCGCGCGATCATTGATCCGGGTTTCACTTCGAGAGGGCATGCGTTGAATCCCAATGCGCAACCTGTGGTCGCGAGTCGAACACTCGTGGAGACAGATCGCTTTTTGGGACTCGATGATGTTGTTTTCCCGCCGCGATCGACGCGGGCGACGACTGTCAAGGTCGCAGAAGATCCCATTCTTGCTGCAGCACCGGTCCAACGCCGTCCCGCTGCGCCGAGTCCGCTTCCAGTACAGACGCGCAGTGAGACGCTTCCCACACCAACTAATGCGCCGCTTGTTCTGCCAAGTGGGCCGGACAAGCAATCGCGACTCGATGCGCTCGCGGTGATGCACGCACAACAGTGCGGGTTCTGCCAGTGCTCCCGTGAGCAGGGGAGCATCTTTGGTGAAGGAAGCGCAAACGCTCGCGTCTTCTTCGTCGGCGAGGTTCCCACTGATGCCGAAGTCGCTGCGCGCAGACCGCTCGCCGGAGAGAGCGGCGCGAAACTCGAAGAGATGATTCGCGCGATGAAGTTGACGCGCGAAGATGTCTACCTCGCCAACATCTTGAAAAGCCCGTTGCCCGAACTCCGCGCGCCGAGCGCTCTCGAACTTGCCCATTGCGCGCCATACCTTCGCGCCCAGATCGAGATCATTCAACCCACCGTCATCATCACGCTTGGAGGCCCGGCTGCGAAGTTCATCCTCTCGAGCGAGTTTGGCATCTCAAGACTTCGTGGAGTGTGGGGGAGTATCGAAATCGCAGGTCATGCGATTCCGGTCATGCCGACCTTCCATCCCGCGTACCTCCTCCGGAACTACACCGACGAGACCCGCGCGGCAGTCTGGCACGATCTCAAGCAAGTGATCGAACGCCTTCGAGAGTCTTGAGCGCTCGCGACTTGCGATGCGTTGGGTCCCGTCGTTGATCGGTGCAGTAGGCGCATCGCCTCGCTCGCGAATCTTGAGCGCTCGCGACTTGCGATGCGTTGGGTCCCGTCGGTGATCGGTGCAGTAGGCGCATCGCCTCGCTCGCTTTGGAGTGCGCCTGGCCGAGTGAATCGGCACAGGCGCAATTCCAACGTTTTTTTGAGCGCTCAACTTCATCCGTCCACCACCTGCATTCAAAGCTTAAGAATGATGGTCGTCGGCCCATCGTTGACGAGCGAAACCTGCATCGCCGTACGAAATCTTCCTGTCTCCGTAGGGACACCAAGTGAGCGCAACTGTTCAACGACCGTCTCCACGAGTGGCTCGGCAACTTCAGGTTGCGCCGCGCCGATGAAACTCGGCCGATTGCCGCCACTCGTATCAGCAACAAGCGTGAACTGACTCACGACAAGTGCACTTCCGCCAACATCAAGCACGGACAGATTCATTTTCCCGGCTGGGTCGTCAAAGATCCGCAGCTTCGCGAGTTTTTCTGCGCACCGTTTGGCGAGTTCAACAGTGTCCGTGCGCTCCACACCAAGAAGGACGCACAAACCCGTCGGTGTCGTGAGAGAACCACACACCGACCCTTCACTCGCGACAGACGCCTGCGAGGCGCGTTGCACAACTGCGATCATTTTACGAACGCGAGCGAGGCCGCACTCACCATGCGGCTGCCATCCGCCTCGCACGATTGGTAGTAATCGAGAAGCTCAACCTTCGTACTCGTCAGCAGCGTGAGACCTGCCCAGAGCGAGCCGAGCGAATCCCAATGCGTCGGATTTCCACCACCCGTGACGGTTTGGAGGAACGCTGCTGGATCGCCGTCGACGAAGCTCTTCAAGAGCGAGCGATCGACTTGATTGATCTCCTTCTTACGTGCGTCGTTCACGGCGCTTGGGTCACCAAACTGCGGTCCAACATGCGAAAGTTCAGCACTCACGATGAAGAGCGTGCGCGTCAGATCTGAGCCGAGCGCGTTCTGCAGCGCCGCAACGAATTCCGCGACGGTTCCGCGCTTGCCGTCATCGGCCAACAGCTTTGAGGTCGGATCGGGCAGGATCGCTGCGAGCACGGGAACATTGCCGAGAATCGCCTGAATCCACGGGATGTGGCACTGCACAGCATGCTCGGGGCAAAGGTCGAGCAGATCGATGAAGAAACGCTCGCCACCTGCACCGCGAATCGCCGTGATCGTTTTCTCGTCGGCGGGGCAACGGCCAAGTTGGGTATCGAATCCGATGTCAGAAACTGTCGCGCCATCGCCGAGCGCCAAGTGCGGCGTCGAGAGAATGACGACTCGATCAAACTGCTGACCCTTCGCCACAGCAGCGCTGAGTGCCTTGTAGCTCGTCGCGTACACGGCGCGGCCGCGGTCGTAATCGAGATGGGTCACGACGATGCCCGCGAGCGCACCATCGAGTTCTGGATCATCCGCCTCTTCGAGAATCGATTCGATCTTCGCGCGGCACGCAGCTTCATCCTCACCGAGCGCGCGAGAAACGGTCGCTGGAAATGCGCCCGCCTTGCGCAACTGCTCGCGCATCTTGCTCTCAAGTTCGTCGCTCGTCGGTCCCCACAGCAGCCCACGCGCTTCAAGTGCGAGCGCGAGTTCCGACACGGGGTTCACCTCGGGCGCTTTGATCTGTGCGGCGATTTCATGCACCGTCGCTTGACCACGGAAAGCCTGGAGAAGCGTCTGCACACCCTGCAAATGTTGCTGAGTCGGAATCTGCACATCGAGACCTTGACCGTGGTAAGGGTCCATCAGGCGGAGTCCGAGAAATTTCCCTTGTTCGTCACCCAAGGGCATGATTCGGATCGGCCGGAGCTCAGGCCGGAGGATGTGGGGGGGAAGTTCCTTGGTTGCTGCGGTCTCGCTCATCAGTCGCTCCGTTGGTCGTTCAAGTGAATCGGCGAGTGTAGCCGAGTTCAAATTCGGCTTCCGTTCGCGACTGCAATGCAACCGAACCGTGCAGGAGGGTTGTACAATCTTCCCTCCCGTTTACCCGACCTTTCGAATCTTGAAGCGGTATTCGTCCGATCAAGAGCGAACCTGAGCCTGGTCGTCTGACTAGGAGTACGGGAACCCCGCGTGGAATGATCCACGGGGACAATTCGATCCGGCCGTCGGATCATGGTGTCTGATCTGGTTCAGCACCGCTTACTGCCTGCGAGGAATTCATGCGCTCTACGCGACGAAACCTGATCTCACTTCTCACCCTCAGCACCTGCGTCTTCTCGATCGCGAGTGCTACCGCAGCAATGCAAGACAAGCCCGCGGCGTCGCCGCCGACACTAGGCCCAGCGCCGAAGCCGACCGTCATCGCGCCGAATCGCCCGATGGTTGACGCGCCGGCGAAGCCAACCGGGACGCGCGTACCAGCGCAAGGCGCAAATCAGCTCAGCCCACACGCTCCATCACCCAACGGTGACTTGAACGACTCAAAGGGCGCGCCGCCGCCAAATCAGCCGATCGCGACCGGCCCTGCAGTGGTGGAGTTTGATCCGCCAACCCTCGACCTCGGCGACATGACTGCTGATGTTCCAAAGACCGGCAAGGTCAAAATCAAGAACATCTCTGACAAGCCAATCACGATCACCAAGGCAGTTCCTGGTTGTGGTTGCACGACGCCAACCTGGCCCAAGGACCCAATCGCTCCTGGCGAATTCGGCGAGACCGAAATCACGCTGAAGCCGGGCCAGAAGGCGGGCATCAAACTGAGCAAGCGCGTGACTTTCCAAATCGAAGGCGCTCCACCAGCGATCCTCACCGTCGAAGGAAATGTCGTCGCATTCGTGACCATCGCGCCAGACCTCGTGGAAGCGCCATCGCCCACCGAAAAGAGCGCCGAGGTCCTGCTGAAGCACGGCGAGATCGTGCTGGAGAGCGTGGACGGAACTGCGTTCAAAGTCATTGAATCCGCGCCTCCGATCGTGAAAGACATGTCGCCCGATGCGGCCACCAAGCACACCGTGCACATCGACTGGGATGCGTGGGCAGCAACCGGCAAGGGACCAAAGTTGTCGATCCGAACGGATCACCCAAAGGCCGCGAACCTCACACTCCTCATCAAGCGTTCGCTCGATGACCGAACCGCTGTCGCGCCTCCATCGCCCCCAACCTCTTCGAGCCTGCCTCCACTCGTGACTGCTGTTCGCAGCGGCGATCCGGCCAAGCTCGCCGAAGAGATCGCGAAGGCGAAGGATGTGAATGAGCAGGACCAAGTGCAGCGCCAAACGGCACTGCACTGGGCGGCGAAGGAAGGCAAGTTGGATATGGCTCGCATTCTCGTTGCCTCGAAGGCGAATGTGAATGCAGGCGATCGCCAAGGCAAGACTCCACTCTCCTTTGCCGCGCAAGCTGGCAATTACGAGGTGTGTGCGTTCCTCGTTGAGAGCGGTGCCGATGTGAATGTCCGCGACGCGCTCAAGGGCAACCCACTCCTGTGGGCGTCCGGCCTTGGCAACGCGAAGACCGTTGAGTTCCTGCTCTCGAAGGGAGCCGATCCAAAGATCGTCGATGTCAATGGCATGAGCGCATTGCTCTGGGCCACCAACATCGGAACGCCTGAAACGGTTGAGCTGCTTCTCGCTGCCGGTTGCGATCCAAATCTCATTGACAACCAGAGCGCTGACTCTGCGTTGCACCGCGCGGCGCGTCGCTCGACAAGCGGGAAGAGCATCTCGTTGCTCCTTGCCGCAAACGCGCAGCCCAATGTTCG
The DNA here is from genome assembly GCA_005790605.1 of Planctomycetia bacterium. Classification (GTDB taxonomy): domain Bacteria; phylum Planctomycetota; class Phycisphaerae; order Phycisphaerales; family SM1A02; genus F1-140-MAGs142. Next base: position 10,028 of record SXUI01000005.1, read on the forward strand.
CAACAAGGTTGGCATGACTCCGCTCCATGCAGCGGCGTCAAGTGGCACTGCCGAAAAGGTCCAGCTGCTCCTCGCGGGCAAGGCTGATCCAATGGCACTCGATGCCAAGGGTTGGTCCGCGCTCGACTACGCGACGATCCGCGGTGATGCGGAGCGCGCGAAGATTCTCGAGATCCTCACGCCAATCTCGCCAGCACCGCATTCTGCAGACGCGGCGAAGCCAGCTGACGCAACGACGGGCGCAGCACCCGCGGTGCCTTCTCAGCCGTAAGTCGCTGCCTCCAATCAACGAGAATTTGAGCGCCCCGAGCAACGCCATGCGATGCTCGGGGCTTTCTTTTTTGGAAAGCCCTTTACAGTGCGCACATGACAACTGCGACGCGCTCCGCCTTCGACGAACTCGCCTCTGACTTGCGGGAGTCCACGTTGCTTAGTAGCACGGAGCAGCTCCTCGGATGGGATCAGGAAACGATGATGCCAGAAGGGGGCGTCGAGTATCGATCTCAACAGCTCGCACTGCTCTCCCGTCTCGTCGCGGAACGCGATCAAACGACGGCGCGCGGCGAACTCATCTCCGCTTGTGAACAGGATGAGACGGTCCTGCGTGATCCCGTTCGCGCGGGCGTTGTTCGCGAGGCTCGCCGTGACTACACCCGAGCCTGCAAAGTTTCAGCGAAGTTAGTGGAGGAATTGACGAAGACCGCGAGCATCGCGCAGCATGAATGGGCCCAAGCACGGGCGGCAAATGACTTCAAGCGATTTCAACCATGGCTTGAGAAGCTCGTGACGCTGCTTCGCGAAAAGGCGGCATGCCTTGGTTGGAATCGAAATGGAGGCGAACCGTGGGACGCACTCGCTGATCTCTATGAGCCAGGATGCACTGCGAAGATGGTGGAGGGCGTCTTCACGCCGCTGCGCGGCCGCTTGCAGAACTTCGTGGCACAACTCGGAAGCGCGCCGCGAAAGCCATCGAATGCATTCAACGAATTCGAGATTCCGATCGAGAAGCAAGAAGCGTATTGCAAGTTCGTCGCGTCCAAGATCGGATTTGATTTCGCGCGCGGACGACTTGATCGATCCACGCACCCGTTCTGCTCGGGCTCACACTGCAATGACATCCGCATGACGACGCGATACGCGCCGACTTGCCTCAACGATGGTCTTGGTTCCACGCTGCACGAATCCGGTCACGGCATCTATGAACAGGGCTTGCTCTTCTCGCAGGTCGGACTCCCGAGCGGCAGCAGTGTGAGTCTCGGCATTCACGAGAGTCAGAGTCGCATGTGGGAGAACCAAGTGGGTCGGAGCAAGGAGTTCTGGAAGTGGGCGCGCGGAACCCTGCAATCAGAACTCGGTATCCCGACCTCGCGCTTCTCGCTCGACGAGCTCTACGAAGCAGCCAACATCGTCGAGCCGGGGTTCATTCGCGTCGAGAGTGACGAAGCAACCTACAACCTCCACATCATGGTGCGCTTCGAGATCGAACGCGCCGTGCTGCGCGGAGATCTTGAAGTCGCGGGGATCCCATCGATGTGGAACCGGCTCTACTCGGAATACCTCGGCCTCAGGGTTCCGGATGATCGACGCGGCTGCTTGCAAGACATCCATTGGTCGATGGGATCGATGGGTTACTTCCCAACCTACACGCTCGGCAATCTGTACGCGGCGCAGTTCTTCGACGCCGCGAAGCGCGCGATGCCCAACCTCATGACGCAAATCGAGAGCGGCGAGTTTGGCGCGCTGAAGGCGTGGTTGAATCAAGAGATTCACCAGCATGGGCGACAGTTCAGCCCAAGCGAACTCGTCATGCGTGTCACTGGGAAGCCACTCTCGGCCGAGCCGCTTATGCAATACCTCGAGTCGAAACTGCGTCCGCTGTACGGCATTTGAGCGTCGCCGCCACTCCGCGCGACATGTTGATTCGATTGATTCACGCGCTTTGCGAAGGCGACGGGGGACTTCGCGTCTTGGTTCGGCTACGATCGTCCCTTTCCCCTCTCCTTGGCCCTCTATGCCCGCTGATCCGAACCTTCGTAACATTGCCATCATTGCACATGTCGATCATGGAAAGACCACGCTCGTGGACGCCATGCTCGCTCAGTCAGGCGTCATCAAACTGGCCGACGGGGAACATCCGTGTCTGCTCGACTCGAATCCGCTTGAGCGCGAGCGAGGCATCACCATTCTCGCGAAGAACTGCGCGGTCACCTACACCATCCGGGCAGGGACGCATCGCGGCGAGGTCTACCGCGTCAACATCCTCGACACGCCGGGCCACGCTGACTTCGGAGGCGAGGTTGAGCGCGTGCTCCGCATGGCCGACGGTTGCCTGCTCCTCGTGGACGCGATGGAAGGGCCGATGCCGCAAACGCGCTTCGTGCTCGGCAAGGCGCTCGAGATTGGCCTCAAGCCCATCGTCGTGATCAACAAGTGCGATAGACCAGACGCTCGAGTGGATGAGGTCATCAATGAGGTGTTCGATCTTCTCGTCGACCTTGGCGCGGACGATCATGCACTCGACTTTCCAGTGATCTATGCATCGGGCCGAGATGGTTGGGCCGCTCGAGATCGCCATGTGCAGGACAGGGGAGTGGATGAGCTCTTCCAAGAGATCATCACGCGCGTGCCAGCGCCAAGCAATGACACGGAAGCTCCGCTGCAGTTCCTCGTCACGAATCTCGATTACTCCGACTATGTCGGCCGCATCGCCATCGGCCGCGTGTTCGGCGGTCGCCTGAAGGCCGGCAACATCGTCGCGTGCAAGAGCGATGGAACTACGCGCCGAGGCAAGATCGCGAAGGTCAATCGATTTGAAGGTCTCAGTCGTTATGAAGTTGCTGAAGTTCTCGCGGGCGATCTGTGCGCGATCGAGGGCATTCCCGACATCGAGATTGGCGACACCGTCTGCCGCGTCGAGGACATTCTCCCGCTCCCGCGTGTGAAAGTGGACGAGCCAACACTGCACATGCTCTTCCGCATCAACGACGGTCCGTTCGGCGGAAACGAAGGCAAGTTCGTCACGAGTCGTCAGATCGCTGAACGGCTGCAGAAAGAGCTTGAGTCGAATGTCGCGTTGAAGGTTTCGCCTGGTGACACGATGGACGAATTCCATGTGTCCGGACGAGGACTGCTCCACCTCGGCGTCCTTCTCGAGAACATGCGACGCGAGGGTTTTGAACTCTGCGTTGGCAAGCCTGAAGTCATCGAGCGAGAAATCGACGGCGTGACACAGGAACCATGGGAACGACTGTCGCTTGATGTGCAGGCGCCTGCGCTCGGCGCAGCACTTGAACTCATCGGCTCCCGCGGCGCAGACATCAAGGGCATGGACCAGCGGGGGACTCGCATGCACATCGAAGCGGACATTCCCGCGCGCGGCCTCATCGGCATGCGCACGCGCATGCTCAACGCGACGAGTGGTGATGCGATCATGCACCACACCTTCAGCGGGTACCGCGTTGGGTCGGGCACCGTCAAGAAACGACAAAACGGTGTGATGATCTCGCTTGAAGGCGGTCGCATTACGGAGCACGCACTCCAGAATCTCTCCGATCGCGGCGTTTTTTCCGTGAAACCAGGCGATCAGGTCTACGCAGGACAAATCGTCGGCGAGCACAATCGCGACAACGACTTGGTCGTCAACTGCACACGGCTCAAGCAGTTGACGAACTTTCGAGAAACCGTCAAGGAAGCAACCGTCGTGCTGAAGGGGGCTCGCACACTCACCTTGGAGATGGCGCTTGAGTACATCGAAGAGGATGAATTCGTCGAAGTGACTCCGTCGTCGATCCGCATTCGTAAGCGCATCCTCGAAGAGAACGCGCGCAAGCGCTCCGAGCGCGCCGACAAAGACCGCATGGCCGCGAACGCGTGAGCGCGAGCCTGTCCGGAACAGGAAGCTGAAAATTTTCCGCGCGTGGAGTGCTATTCTGCACAACACAGCGCATGGCTCTCTTCGTCCAAAAATTTGGCGGTACCTCGGTCGCCGATCCGCAACGCATTGCGCGGTGCGCGACGCGCATTCGTGAGCGCCGCGAGCAAGGGCATCAGGTCGTCGTGGTCGTGAGCGCGATGGGGCACTCGACAGACGAACTCATCGAACTCGCCGAGCGCGTGTCTGGAAATCAGAGCGCGATCGCGCGGCGCGAACTCGACATGCTCATGACGACCGGCGAACAGGTGTCGGTCGCACTCGTTGCGATGGCGCTTGAACGCATTGGCGTTCCGGCTATCAGCCTCACCGGCCAACAAGTTGGCATTCGGACCGACGGCGTCTTTGGAAGGGCGCGGATTCTCTCCGTCGACAGAACCCGCCTCGATCGAGAACTCGCGGCAGGCCGCACACCGGTTGTCGCTGGATTTCAAGGCGCGAATGATGCAGGCGAAATCACCACGCTTGGTCGTGGCGGCTCAGACACGACGGCGGTTGCGCTTGCGAGCGCACTCCGCGTCGCTGAGACCGGTGGGTTGTGTGAGATTTTCACAGATGTCGAAGGTGTGTACACGGCGGACCCGCGCCGCGTCACGAACGCCGTCAAACTTCCGAAGATTAGTTACGAAGAAATGCTCGAACTCGCGCTGCAAGGTGCGCAGGTGATGCACCCGCGCGCCGTGCTGTTTGGCGAGCGGTACGGCGTGCCGATTCATGTTCGACACAGTCAGCGCGCAGATGAAGGAACAATCATCTGCAAGGAGACCACTGAGATGGAAGATGTCGTCGTTGTTGGTGCTGCACTCAAGGCGGACCTCGGTCGTGTCAGCTTGCGTCGCATTCCAAACAATGTGGGCATGCAGGCCATGTTGTTCGAATCGATTGCTGCCGCGGGCATCATGGTCGATGACATCGTGCAGACGGAGTTCGGCGAGGTCGCGACACTTTCATTCACCGTCGATCACACGGACCTCGCGGATGTGAAAATCGTCGCAAGCCAAGTCCTCGATCGCATTGGCACTGGCGAACTCGCGGTCGAGATCGGCCTGTCGAAAGTCAGCGTCGTAGGCACGGGTATGAAGACGCATGTCGGCGTCGCGAGTCGCATGTTTACGGCGCTCGGCGACGCTGGCGTTCCGATCCAGAACATCACCACGAGCGAAATCAAGATCTCCTGCATCGTTCGCAAGCAGGATGGCGAGGCAGCGCTGCTTGCGGTCCACGAGCGGTTTGGGCTCGAACGCCTGAGCGCGGCGGCTATGTCTCAAGCGACGACGGGGTGAACGAATAGGAAGTCAGAGAGTCTTCAAGGGGCCGCCAAGCCGGGTGAGAGTTGGGGTGGATGGCGAAGGAGAAGGCGACCCAGCAGACCCAATCTGCATCGACCCTTGAACCCCGCGACATCCCACTTAACATAAGGCGCATTATCGGACTTTGGATCCCAAGTTCGCCGAGGAAACAAGGGATGGGCTGCGCTGCGTTCCGCGCCCCATTAGCATCGACCAAGTGATCCAAGAGCCTGCATCTCATCCATCAGAGCCAAGCGTCGAGTCGGCCCCGACCTTCGACGCGCCACTCCCATGGGCGCCGCTCTGTTCCGTCTTTCGTCGCTTCCTCCGCTCCCGTGATTTGAAGTACACGCAAGAACGAGCGGATGTGCTCGAAGCGATCATCGCGCGAGACGGCGCATTCGAAGCGGAAGAGCTCATGCTCGACCTTCGAAGTCAGTCGCACTTCGTCTCGAAGGCGACGGTGTATCGAACTATTCGCCTGCTTCTCGACGCAGGCATCATTCAGCAGATGCTCTTCGACTCCAAGCAGAGTCACTATCAGCTCATTTACGGCAAGGTCGCGCGGGACTCCATGGTTTGCATGAAGAGCGGACGCCACCTTGAGTTCCACTCAGCGGAACTTGTCGCGCTCCGCAATCGCCTCTGCGCCGAACTCGGCTGGAGCGCGGTCGGCCATCGGTTCCAGATCTACGCCATTTCGCCGGAACCATCGTCGAGCGACTCATCCGTGCCTTCGATCACATAGTTCCCGCGAAGCCAATCGCCGAGATCAAGCAATCTGCAACGCGCAGTACAGAAGGGCGCGAACGCTTCGTTCGACAAGGCGGATCCACATCGAGCGCAACCCGGATCTCGCACACGCGGCGCCTGCGAGAGAAGTTCGAGCGCATCCATCAAGCGTGCGGCAAACGCCGCGTCACACTGCGCAAGGTGCGCGCAATCAACATCCACACGGCGCGACTGCGCGCCTTCTGCAGATGCGGCTTCTTGCACATGATGGATCGTCACTTCGATGCGTCGCTGCGGCAGCGAGTCGGCGATGCGCTGCGGCCATTCCACTGCGATGAGTGCGTTTGGTTCTTGAACGAGTTGATCCCATCCAACACTCTCAAGGGCGCCGGTTTCCATGCGCCAGCAATCGAGATGCGCGAAAAGCACCAGCTGCTCCGGATCGCCTCCGTTGTGATCCATTCGGAGCGTGAAGGTCGGGCTCGAAACTTGCGAGTCGCGAACGCCGAACCCGAACGCAAGTCCGCGAGCGAACGCCGTCTTGCCTGCGCCGAGTGCGCCGAGCAATGCTACGACAACTGGAGGCATCAAGCGGCGCGCAGCAACGGACTGGCTCGCGATCACATCGCCCATCACGCTCGCAAGTTGCTCTGTTTCTCTCGCATCGCGCGCGTGAAAGGAGAGCCTGACTCTCTTTGCAACATGCTGTTCGCCCGGCGCGTGATCCGTCATGATCCATGCTCCCATCCGGTGACGGGCAGGTCGCGCGCTCCGCAGACATCGACGATCCGAACTTCACCGCCGCTGCCGCAAACCGTTCCGATCCGCGTGATCGCAACGCCCTCAAGCATCAAGGGGACCGCTCCGCTCGCGGTAAACGCAAGCTCATAGTCCTCACCGTGCCGGATCGCATCTTCCACAACTACGCCATTCGCAAGCGGGACTTGCGACAGTACGAGTTCGATGTCAACAGCACTGGATTTCGCGACATGCCCGAGGTCTTGCGCGAGTCCATCACTGACATCGATCATTGCATGCAAGCGAACACCGAGGGACTGCGACAACGCATGCGCGACCGCGAGGCGCGGCGGGAAATGGAGATGGCGACCCAAACCAGTCTGAGGATCCCACGCTCCACCGACGACGCCGGTGACATAGACACCATCACCGATGCGCGCGCTCGATCGAGTTGCCAGTGGTGTTTGCTGGTCGATAGGTGTGGCGAGAATCGTGACAGCAACACTCAGCGCGCTCCTCGCACCCACCACCGTGGTGTCACCACCAATGAGCGGCGCACCCCACGCTAACCCCGTCTCGCGAACGCCTTCAAAGAGCCGCCAGATGCGCGCATCTTCCGTGCCCTCCGGAATCATCGCGCATGCGAGGATCGCGAGCGGCTGAGCGTTTCCCATCGCGGCGACATCAGAGAGATTTCGAAGCACTGCCTTGCGGCCGAGGTCATACGCATCGCCGCCGAGCGGTGTGTGTGTTCCCTCCACGGCACTATCCGCCGCGACAAGCAGCGATGCCGCATGTCGAGGAAGCGTGAGAGCTGCCATGTCATCACCAGGTGGCAGCATGACGCTCGCAGGGAGCGTTTGGTTGAGTGCGTAAACGCGACTGAGGAGTTCGAACTCCCGCATAGGTCTTGAGTCTAGGGGCGTTACAGGTTCGCGGTTCGCACGACGAGTTGCGTCAATGCGAGTGCGTACAAACCAGCGATGAGATCGTCGACAAGAATCCCCGCGCCTCCGTGGATCTTCTGCAGGCGGCGCGCAGGTGGAGGCTTGATGACATCAAAGATCCGAAACGCGACGAACGCGATGGAGCAGATCGCAAAATTGCGCCCCCAGTTGGCACTCCATGGCAGCCACATCAGTGCGATCGCCTGACCCGCAACCTCATCGGCGACGACGCGACCGGGGTCTTTCCGCCCGAGGCACTTCTCCGCGTGATCTCCCCACACCAAACAGATCACGCCAAACAAGATCCCCAGCAAGCCAACGGACATATCGATATCGCGGCCGCCGAATCCGAATGAAGCGAGCAGGAACGCGAGCGCCACCGGCGGGAGTGATCCCCAACTTCCAGGCGCAAACGGCAACCGTCCGAGCCCAAAGACCTCGCACGCCGAGAGCCGAAACCCACCACCATTCGCACTCGATCCTGATCCACTCACGACGACTCCTTCATGCTGGCACCGCCCTGCTCACCATCGCGCGCCCCGAGGATGCGCATCGCTCGGAAGAGATATGGAATCGCAGAGAAGAGCGTCGCAGCAACGGTGATCCAGATGACGACATCTCGAACCACAATCCACGACATCTCCCCCGCCGCGTTCGGGCGCGTTGCAGTGAAGAGACACCACGGAACGCAGAAACACTGGATCACCATCTTGACCTTGCCGAACATGTCGGCGCCAACCGGAATCCCCTTCGCCTCGATCATGGCGCGCAAGCTCGTCACGAGGAATTCGCGAAGCAGGATCGCGACCACCATCCACGCTTGCATGCCACTCCCAAGAAAACCTTGAGTCGGTTCGACCGAAAGCCCTGGCGCGGCGAGGTACACGAAGCCACCAAGCACAAGAATCTTGTCGACGAGAGGATCGGCCACTCTTCCGAACGCACTCACCACATTCCAGCGTCGCGCGAGAAATCCATCGAGATAATCCGTGCCAGCGGCGACTGCGAAAAGCATCGCGCAGAGGAATCCCATACTCGCCGCCGACTCCTTCGCGCCGCTGCGATCGACGAACTCGAGGCCGATGAAAAAGGCAAGTGCAAGCGCGAGCCGCGAGAGCGTGATCGCGTTGGGAATGGATCGTCGGTATCCCTGCATCGCACTCGGCATCGAACGGCATGGTAGAGCACGGAGCGCGGATGGTTGGGTGACGCTCGGCGCGCGCCATGCGAGTTGCGAGTTGCAGGGTCCGGCTCTACATTCCCCCCTTCGATTGCGATGCGTTCTTGGACCTCACGCGCCCTTCGCGCACCCAAGCGATGCACCGCGAGTTTGGCATTTCCCCCTTTGGATCACTTGATGGATCAGTCCGCGCCGTCTGACCTGCTTTCGAGCTCAACTGGAATGCTCGCGCTTGTGGCCCTTGCCTCGGCAGGGCTCGTCCTGCTCATGCGACCAGGACCGCGATCGCTGCGCCTCGCGGGAACCGTGCTTGGACTCGCAGGAGTCGCCGGGCTCTTCGTGGAAGTGCTCAAACTCGCCTCGGGAGGTGTAGGTGCCCCTCCCATCTTCCCCGTGATCTTCGGTGTGACCGCGGTCGCGAGCGCCGTCCGCGTCGTGACCCATCCAAGACCCGTCTTCGCGGCGATCTACTTCATTCTCGTGGTCGTCGCATCCGCGAGCCTGTTCCTGCTTCTTGAAGCAGAGTTCATGGCGTTCGCGCTCATCATCGTCTACGCAGGCGCGATTCTCGTGACTTACATGTTCGTGCTGATGCTCGCGCAGCAGTCTCCCGTTGAAGGCGACGGAGCCGCGAACTGGTATGACCGAGTTCCACGCGAAGCAGTTTCGTGCGTGATCATTGCGTTCGTCATGGTCGCGACGCTCACACAAGTGCTGTTCCATCCGAACGAAGGCGAACGGCGACTCGCGAGTGCGCAGCGCGGCGAAGCACAACTCGAAGACGCGCGATGGAATTCACTCGCGTCACTTCCGCAGCAACTCAAGCAAACGGTTCGCGAACGATTGCAGCTGAGCGCGACGGAACCGATCGCGCTGGTGACGACGGATCCCGCCTCGTGCATCGGCGTTGAAGGCGATCAGCACTTCGTCATCGTCACGGTGCAGGGCAAAGACCAGCGCGTCGACCTCACAGCCGCCGATCTCCCCGTGAACGCGCAGTTTCTCGGGACAACCCTCGTGCGCGATTTTCCGGCCTCGATCGAAGTCGCAGGCGTGATTCTCACGATGGCGCTGTTCGGCGCGGTGGTGCTCGCTCGCAAGCAAGTCGAACTTGGCGAGGATGAACGGCGCGAACTCGCAGGACTCTCGCGCCTCTCTGTTGAGACAGATGGGGGGAGCAACCGATGACTTCCATGCTCGCCAGTTTCGACGCATCGAGCGTGAACGCGGCACTGCTCACGAGTGCGCTCTTGTTCGGCATCGGGCTCGTTGGATTTCTCTCGCGCCGCAACATGATCGTGATGTTCCTCTGCACGGAACTCATGTTTCAGGCCGCAGCACTCGCGATGATTGCGTTCGGTCGAGTCCACGGCAACGCGGACGGTCAGACCTTCGTCATTTTCATCTTGACGATCGCAGCAGCCGAAGCTGCGCTCGCACTCGGCTTAGTGGTGCTGTTGTATCGACGGCGCGAGACGCTTGACAGTGAGGCTTGGTCGGAGCTTAAGGAATGCTGAATTTTTCCCTTCTTGCACTGACTGGCGATCACGCAGAGTCCGCGAGTGCGGCGGTCATTCCCGCAGCAATCGACGCGCCCGATCTGCGATGGGCTGGGCTCATCATCTTGCTCCCTGCGCTCTCGGCGCTGCTTTGCACGCTCTGTGGCGCACTCAAGATTCGAAGCAAGCTGCCCGCGCTCATTACGGTCGCCGCGCTGCTCGGCTCGTTCGTCCTCACTTTCATGCTCTTCAATCAGGTGGGCACAGGCGCACCGCGCGTCATCGGGCTCTTTGAGTGGATGAGTTTTAGTTGGGGCAGTGCGGATCGCTTCCACTCCTTCAGCGCGCCATTCGCGCTCTATGTCGACGCGCTCACGCTTTTCTGGATGCTCTTCGTCACCGGGCTTGGGTCGTTGATTGCGATCTACGCCAGCGAATACATGGAGAGCGATGTCGGCAAGGGATACACGCGGTTCTTCGGCGGCGTCAGCGTGTTCCTCGCGGCGATGGCCACGCTCGTGATGGGCAGCAACCTCGTCGTGCTCTATCTCGGTTGGGAAGGCGTTGGTCTCGCGAGCTACCTGCTCATTGGCTATTACTACGCCAAGCCCTCCGCAGTTGCCGCAGCGAAAAAAGCGTTCATCATGAATCGCATCGGTGACCTTGGCCTCGCGCTCGGCATCGGATTGATTTGGGTGAACTACGGCACCGTCGACTACGCGACACTCTTCGGGTTGCTTGAGGCCGGCCCCACCGCACTCACGGGCGACTGGATGCCAAGCGCGATTCCATTCCTCTTGATGCTCGGCGCATTCGGCAAGAGCGCACAGCTCCCGCTCTTTACATGGCTCCCCGATGCAATGGAAGGCCCAACTCCAGTCTCTGCGCTCATTCACGCAGCGACGATGGTGACTGCAGGCATCTACCTCATCGCTCGCATGTACCCGCTCTTCGGGCTGCACGAAGACGCGCTTGCCACCGTTGCATGGGTTGGCGCGCTCACCGCCTTCGTGGCCGCAACGATCGGCATGGCGCAGTACGACATGAAGCGCGTGTGGGCGTATTCGACGATTTCGCAGTTGGGCTACATGTTCCTCGGCCTTGGTGTCGGGACGACATTCGGCGCTGGCTACCATGTCTTC
>SXUI01000029.1 GCA_005790605.1 Planctomycetia bacterium
GTCTCGCTGCCATCCTTGGCCGCGCGCTCGATCACCCGAAGCATCTCGCGCTGTTCTGTGTCGTGAATCTCATACAGGAGCAGCTGCGCGTTGCCGAGAATGCCCGCGAGCAGGTTGTTGAAGTCATGCGCCACACCGCCCGCGAGGCGTCCCACCGCCTCGACCTTTTGACTCTGTCGCAACTGCGCTTCAAGTTGTTCGCGAACCACGAGCTGCTCTTCCAGCTGTCGATTGCGTTCGTCTAGCCGCCGCGCTGTTTCTCGCAATCGCGTGGCGAGCAACTTGAGATCTCCAAGCGTCGCGTCGCGAGATTGCAACAGAATAAGTAAATCGCCGCGTGGGTCATGCGGCGGGAAGTCTTCAAATCCGATCCCGTGTAGCCCCAAATCCTCGATGCGCACAATCCACGGACCACCAACGAAGAGCAGTCGCTCGCGCCTTCCTTCCACCACCATTTGCCCGCGCAACATCAGATTTTCTTTAGCAAGCACGCGGAGAATGAAGATGTCGCCAATGCGGCTCCAGATTGAGTCGAAGTCGCGCCCTCCAAGAGGTCGGTCAACCTCGAAGTGCGCGTGAAAGTCATCTCCAACTCGGATCTCTGGGACGAATGAACTCCACCTCGGGCCGAGCCCAGTCAAGCGCATCTCGCGGTCAACCTCGAAGCAGAACGGAAAGAGCTCCGCGAGTTCCGCGCGACTGAGCGCTGGTGCGGCTCCCTCTCGGCTCACGAAATGGGATTCCAACGAATGACGAAAGTGTCGTGCGCTGACGCTCCATCCACCCGCTTGTATGCAATCTCCGCCTCAACCTTGAACCGGCTCGCGAGTCCCTTCAATAGGCCTACGACGAACGGAGCGAGACCCGCACGATGTGAGTGATAGTGCAACACAAGCGAGCGGTCGCTCTCTTCGGCGACTTGAAAAGACGGTGGCTGCAAGTTCGGAAAGGAGAGTTTCACGCGTGTGTGCAGCGCATCGAGATTGCGAATGAACTCAACGAAGGATCCACCCGCACTCTGCATGAGTCCGCCGTAACCGGCCTCGCCGGTGTACAGCACCCAGTACTTTCCGAATTCTTCGAGCACCGTCTCCGGCGGAAGATTAAGCACTTTGCAGGTCGATCCAACGAGGTTGTATGTCACCGAGTCGTCGTAATTCTCCATAGACATGAATGGCTCATCGGGAACCCCCGCATCCGTGCGGATCTTGCCCCACGTCTCATCGCCAAACCGACTGCGAATCAGACCTTCGACGGCTTTGTTAACGAGTCCGTACATGGCATGCAGAATATCGACAAGCGCCAGCAGTCGTCCGCAAAAGCAACAAAGGCGATCACGCGTGGTGACCGCCTCTGTGGGGAATCCGGTTCAATCTGGCTCGAATGTGCGATTACAAGCTTGAAATCGCTTCTCGGTCACCATGCAAAGTGCGCGAAGGCCTTGTTCGCATCCGCCATGCGGTGCGTGTTGTCCTTCGTCGTCACAGCCTTGCCTTCATGCTTGGCTGCATCCCAAAGTTCCTTCGCAAGGCGCATGTGCATGGGTCGACCGCGCTCACCGCGCGCGGCTTCAAGGAGCCAGCGGAATGCGAGCGACTGCTGTCGACGCTTGTTCAACTGCATGGGAACCTGATAGTTCGCGCCACCAACGCGCTTGCTGCGCACTTCGACGGCAGGGCGCACATTGTCGAGCGCCTGATGGAACAGTTCGATGCTCGAACGAGGGAGATTCTCTGGCTTCTCCTTCTCGAGTTTCGCTTGAATCGCGTCAAGCGCGGCATACATAACGCGCTGCGCCGTCGCCTTCTCGCCGCCTTCCATGAGGCAGTTGATGAACTTGGAAAGCACGCGATCTTGAAAACGAGGATCGGGCTTCAGTTGCGACTCAGACGCGGTGTATCGACGGGGCATTGCTGACTCCTTTTTGCTACGGCTGCTTTCGCAACCCTGTTCACCGCAGGCTGGAGTATGGGCTCTCCCGAACTGACGCCTGCGATTACTCGCTGTCGCTCGGACCATCCGAAACGACTTCAAACAAAAGATTTTTGACGATTCCTACTTACTTCTTCTTTGCGGCTGCGGCCTTCTTCTTGACGCCGTAAAGCGAACGACCCTTCTTGCGGCCATCGACGCCGAGGCAGTCAAGCGCACCACGCACCACGTGGTACCGAACGCCGGGAAGATCTCGCACGCGGCCACCGCGGACGAGCACGATCGAGTGCTCTTGAAGGTTGTGACCTTCGCCGCCGATGTACGCAGTCACTTCGTTGCCATTCGTCAATCGAACGCGGCAAACCTTGCGAAGCGCAGAGTTTGGCTTCTTGGGTGTGACGGTACGAACTTGGAGGCAAACGCCACGACGCTGTGGACAGGCCTTGAGATCCCTGACCTTCGACTTGGAAGGTTGGTGAACGCGTGGTGAGCGGACTAGCTGGTTGATCGTCGGCATAGCGGTAAAACCTGCGGGGGATCGAGAAGGATAGCGGGAACTTCGAACGCTTGCAAAGGGTTGTATGCATCAACTTCCAAAGAAGTGAAAGCGACCCTATTCCGATCAGCACGCGCCGGCTTGGATTGCCGCGACCGCCATAAGGTCGCACTGCGTGTTCTGCGGGTGTTCGGCGTGCCCGCGGATCCACCGGCAGCGAATCGAATGCACCGCGCGCAGCGCATCGAGTTCTCGCCAAAGGTCGACATTGAGAAGAGCCCCCTGCTTCCGCTTCCAACCTCGCTTTTTCCACCCATCGAGCCACTCGTTCAGGCCATTGACGAGGTACTGGCTATCGCTGACTACCTCGACTGAATGAGGTCCAATAAGCGATCGCAACCCAGCGACCGCCGCAAACAGTTCCATTCGATTGTTCGTCGTCTGCGCTTCAAATCCTGAGCCGGATGTTGATTCCGACCCCCGTTCGAGGATCCAAGCCCAGCCGCCGGGACCAGGATTCCCTGAGCAAGCGCCATCGGTATAGAGCGTGACTCGTGCGGAACTTGGCGCGTGACTCGAAACGGGACTCGGCATGATTTCGCTCAGATGGACTCGATCGGGCTCCAAACGCGCGTTCGGTCGACGCGTTCTCCTCGGCTTGAGCCTACATGGCTTGACATGGCGGAGGTTTTTCCTAGACTAGCCGCTCTTCGCACCGCTCGCCCAACGGCACTCGTTTGGCGGTCGGAGCACAAGTCGTTTCGAGCACAGGACCTCGAATTGCCTTGGCATCTGCTGACTGCTTCCACAGCGGCGAGTCCCGATTGTAAAGGTCAACCCCACTCGCGGGGTGACTTCGACTGAAAGGTCTAGACAGCCATGCTTCCAGCATTTAGGAAATCACCAGGACGAACTCGCCGCGGTCGCGCTCACCACGCCATCAAGAAGACGCACACCGTGCTCTGCCCAAACTGCGGCACCGCGAAGCGCCCACACTGCGCATGCTCTGGATGCGGATATGTTCGCCCCGGTCTGCAAGTGAAGACTGGCAAGAGCCCTGAAGCCTAATCAGCAGCGAGTTCCGCATGCGCACCTGCATGATTCGCGAGCGGATACAGTCCGCGCGTTGCGTTGTGTTTCCCTGATGGCTCCTACCCACTAGCACCCGAGGTCTCGATCGATATGAGGATTGGTGTCGATGTGATGGGCGGCGACAACGCCCCAGACGAGATCCTGAAGGGCAGCTTCGCATCACTCGCGAAGTTGGAACCTGGTGATGCACTCGTCCTCTTGGGTGACGAACCAATCATTCGGGATGCGATGCGAGAGCGTCGGATTCAAGACCCTCGCATCGAGATTGTGCACTGCTCCGAAGTCATCGGGATGGATGAATCACCGGTCGAGGCAGTCCGATCAAAGCCTGATAGCTCCATCAATCGCGCGGCAAAGATGGCAGGTCCGCGGCACGAGCAGCGCTTAGATGCCTGGATCAGCGCGGGCAACACCGGCGCGTGCGTCGCAGCAAGTCAGCTGTACATGCGGCGACTCCCGAATGTCGTTCGACCTGGCATTGCCGTTGTCGTCCCGACATTCGCTGGCCCGATTGTCCTCATCGATGTCGGTGCCAACATTGATCCGAAGCCTGTGCATCTCGCGCAATACGGCGTGATGGGCGACGCATACGCGCGCGGCATTCTCGGCATCGGGAATCCACGCGTCGCAATCATGAATGTTGGCGGCGAAGAAGCGAAAGGTACGGACGGCATGAAGCTCGCTCGCGAGCTCCTCCGCAAATCCGACAATCTCAACTTCATTGGATTCGTCGAAGGCCGCGGCGTGTTTGATGGCGAAGCAGACGTCGTCGTGACGGACGGTGTTGTTGGCAATGTCATGCTCAAACTCGCCGAGGGCTTGAGCGCCGGCATCTTCAAAGCCATCGCCCGAGAGGTGCTCGAAATCGATCCTGAACTCGCGGTGCGATTCGAGCCCGTCGTGAAAAGCATTTACTCCAAGCACGACTACCACGAGTACGGCGGTGCGCCACTCTTAGGTGTGAATGGATGCTGCCTCATCGCCCACGGCTCAAGCATCGCGCGCACAATCATGAACGCCGTGCATCGCGCGCGTCAGTACGCCGCAAGTGGTCTCAATGAGATCATCAATCAACGGCTCGAATCGATTCAGGAACCTGCCGCCTCATGAACGCCAGCTCTCTGTGTGGCGTGCGCATTCTCGGCACGGGTTCGAGCGTGCCCGAGCGCCGACTCACGAACGCTGATTTCGAAAAGATGCTTGACACGAGCGATGAGTGGATCACGCAGCGCACAGGCATTCGTGAACGACGGGTGCTTGACCTTGACAAAGCCAGCGGGCTCACCCTCGCGCGCGCGGCGCTGCAAAATGCGCTCGATGCTGCACAGGTGCCTGCGAAGGAGCTTGATCTCGTCATCTGCGCGACAGTGACCGCAGACATGACCTGCCCTTCCACTTCGGCGCGGATCGCGTCGGATGTGGGTGCGGCTGGCGCGGCGGCGTTTGATGTGGGCGCCGCTTGCTCGGGATTTGTCTACGCGATCAATCTCGCGGATTCCATTGTTCGCTGCGGTCGCGCGCGAACCGTCGCAGTAGTCGGCGTGGATGCGATGACAAGCATCATCGACTACTCCGATCGCACATGTTCCATTCTGTTTGGTGACGCCGCAGGCGCTGTGATTCTTCGCGCCGATGACAATCCTGCGATCGGATGCCTCTATCAACACATGGGCGCGGACGGAACGGGATGGGGCTCGCTCTACATCCCGCGCCAAGCGCGCGACATCCCGGCGGCAGACATCGAGAACAAGACGCGACTCGGCTGCCTGCGCATGAACGGCAAAGAGGTCTTCAAGTTTGCGGTCACCAAGTTCCGCGAAGTGATCGAAGACGCACTGCTCAAGACGAATCTCTCGCCTGATCAAGTCAGTCAGTTCGTGTGTCACCAGTCCAACATTCGGATCATCGATGCGGCGCGCGAGAAGCTTGGCCTCGATCCGTCACAGGTCTATGTGAACATCGACAAGTTTGGCAATTCCAGCGCGGGAAGCGTGCCGCTCTGCCTCGACCAACTCTGGCGCGCAGGGAAAATCACGCCAGGAAAACCGTTCGTGCTCGTCGCCTTCGGCGGCGGCTTGACTTGGGCATCGTCCGTGTGGCGCATGCCTTAAGCGCGCGGGATTGTCCGCTCGGAGTTAAAGTTCGACGCTTATGCAAACCGTTGTCCTCTGTCCCGGTCAAGGCGCGCAAGTCATCGGCATGGCGAAGTGGTGGTGCGAGTCAAACGCGCACGCGCGCTCGACATTCGAAACCGCTGACGCAATCTTCGAGCAAAGCGGACATGCGACATCGCTTTCTACAATCGCCTGGAACGGGCCAGCAGAGCTATTGCATCGCACCGATGTCAGTCAGCCCGCGCTCTACACCGCCGGTATCGCCTGCGCACGAGCCTTGGGCAACGACGCCTTCGGATCGATGCTCGCGATCTCGGGTCTTTCCCTCGGCGAGTACACCGCGTTGCACCTCGCCGGTGCCTTCAGCTTTGAGGATGGGCTGCGACTGGTGATTGAGCGCGGCCGCTTGATGCAGGCGGCGGCAGAAGCGTCGAAGGGGGGAATGATTGCGCTCATCGGCGCTGATGAGGCAAGCGCACAAGCGGTATGCGATGAAGCGAGCCAGGGAGAAGTGCTCGTCCCTGCGAACTACAACGCGCCCGGGCAGATCGTTCTGAGCGGCCACGCATCAGCGTGCGCGAGAGCGAATTCGATCGCGTCGGAGAAGGGACTTCGAGCCGCGGTCTTGACGGTCGCGGGAGCGTTTCACAGTCCCCTCATGCAGCCCGCGGCAGCAGGGATGGAGACAGCGTTGGCCAAGACGCAGTTCTCGCCCCTGAAGGGAGAAGTTTGGTCCAATGTGACGGCTCAACCGCACAATTCTGCCGATCTTGATCTCATTCGCAAGAGACTCGTGGAACAGCTTGTTTCCCCTGTACGATGGAGTCAGAGTTGCGCGAATCTCATCGCGTCCCTCAACTCGCGAAACCTTCGCGAAGGTACGGTTTTCCACGAACTCGCCCCTGGCACCGTGCTGAGGGGACTCATGAAGCGCATTGATCGCGCGACCGAGGTACTAAGTCATGATCAACCCGCATAACAATCTCTACAAGCAAGGCGCAGTCTCGCGTTCGTTGCGGCGCTCCGTGCTGATGACCGCTTCGATCGCGACGCTCGTCGTTGCATCGATTGGTGGCTGCAGTGATCCTCCGCCGCCTCCACCACCACCCATCGCGGTTGCTCCTCCGCCGCCACCTCCACCAGCGTTAACTCCGATCTCGGAGTTGATGGCGCGCTACAACATCGATCCACGCGTGTCGCTTGCTGAGGACCGCGCACCGGATACCGATCCACAACGCATCGCTGTGCTGCAGTTCTTCGACGCGATTGTTCGTGGCAATGTGAGCGCATTGACGCCGATGCTCTCGCCGCCTGATCAGTATCAGCTCGAGCAACTCGCCTCAACAAACGCTTTCGAAGAACTCGCGAAGTCCATCTCGAAGTGTGATGTTCGATGCGGCGCGCATGAGACCGACTTCTGCACGCTCGCCGTCTTTACGATCGGCGAAAACTTCCAGCCGCAACTTTGGGTCTATACCGTCGGTGACTCGTCAGCCGAGTTCGATTCCGTCGCAACACCGATCAAAGTGCTCGACAAGTTGAGCGGCTCTGATTGGATCACCGCGTGGTACAAGCTGCTCTCCGACGAGCAAGCACTCGCGCAGAAGCCAGATGAAGTCATCGAGGCGCCGTCGCAAGATCTCACGCAGGAAGCAACCGCTGAGAGTTCGTCGGCACCGGAAGCTGCGCCAGGCGTTCCTGGTGGAATGCCCGGAAAGCGCACTCCTGGAGCGCCAATCGGCGCACCGCGACCACCGGGTTTCGGAACCAAGTGATCGAGCGAGTTGTCGCTGCGGCGACGGTTCGTGAACAAGTCTGTACTCCAACGAGCCCGCCTTCGCGGGCTCGTTTTTCATCAACCGCGTCTGAGCGACCAACGCCAATCCTGTACATTTCCTCGGTCTTGTCGATTGCACCTTCGCCCTCGCGGTGACTCAACTTCAAAGGGATTCCCATTAACCAGCGCGTAGCTATCGTGACCGGAGCGAGCCGAGGCATCGGCCGCGCGATCGCCCTCAAACTTGCCCAAGACGGCAACCATGTCGTCCTCGTCGCCCGCTCTCAAGGTGGGCTTGAAACAGTTGCCGCAGAAATCACGGCGAGCGGCGGCTCCGCCGAATGCCATGCGTGCGACCTCGCGGATTGCACCGCGTACGCCGCCCTCGTCGAGCAGATCTCTGAGAAGCACGGTCGACTCGACATTCTTGTGAACAACGCTGGCATTACCAAGGATGGCCTTGCGATGCGGATGAGCGATGAGGACTTCGACGCTGTCATCAATGTGAACTTGAAGAGCGTCTTCGTTGGCTGTCGCGCAGCGCTCCGCCCCATGATGCGAGCAAGGTTTGGGCGCATCATCAACATCGGCAGCATCTCTGGGATCACCGGGAACGCCGGCCAAGCGAACTACGCTGCTGCAAAGGCGGCGCTTGCCGGGCTCAGCAAGACCCTCGCGAAAGAGATGGGCGCCAAGTCCATCACCTGCAATGTCGTTGCACCCGGCTTCATTGAGACAGATATGACCGAAGCGCTCGGCGAAAAGATCAAAGAGCAGATCCTTCCATCCATCCCGCTTCGACGGCTTGGGAAGCCCGATGACATCGCTGCGACGGTCGCCTTCCTCGCAAGCGACAGCGCGGGTTATCTGACCGGACAGGTCATTGTTGTCGACGGAGGTCTTTCTTGCTGAACGCGCGAGAGCGCCTCGGTTACGCTGCGTGTCCTGGTAACTGAAACACCCCGATTAACCCCCTTTCCACTATCATTTCTCCCCCGGCGACGCGGTGCGTTGCCCAAATTCAGAGGAGCTTTCCGTGACTGACGCTGAGATTGAGAAAAAGGTGATTGAACTCGTTGCCCAGAACCTGAACAAGGATGCTGAGCTCATCTCGAAGGAATCGAGTTTCACCAACGACCTCGACGCCGACAGCCTCGATATTGTCGAGCTGCTTATGGCGTTCGAAGAAGAATTCGAAACCAAGATCCCAGAAGAGCAGGCCGAGAAAATTCATACGGTTGGGCAAGCGATCGACTTCATCAAGTCGGCGATGCATGCCAAGACCGGCAACTAACGAAACGCATCCTGCGTGCCACCCTTTACCGCGCCCGCGCAACAGGGGTCCTCTGTGACCGAAACGGAGATCGAAGCCAAGGTTCTTCAGTTGGTCGCTGACCAGCTTGGTGTTCCACGCTCCGAGGTGACCCGCGAAAGCGAGTTCGACAAGCTCGGCGACAGCCTCGACAAGACCGAACTGATGATGGCGTTCGAAGACGCGTTTGATGTTTCGATCCCAGACGAGACCGCTGCGAGCGTGCAAACCATCAGCGATGCGATCGTGCTCATCCGAGAGTACATCCCAGCAAAGCAGGCTGAAGTTTGAGACTAGGCAAAGTTTGAGTCTATGAACAGGTCCCCGCGAACCATCACGCTTCGGCGAGTCGTCGTTACAGGCATGGGTGCACTGACGGACCTCGCGCTCACTGCCCCGAAGACTTGGGAGGCGATGAAGGAGGGCGCGAATGGCGTCGACACGATCACTGCATTCTCGATGCCTTCCGACTGGCCGGTTCGATTTGCGGGGCAATTGAAGGACTGGGATCCGGCGCCACTCATTGATTTCAAAGAACAGAAGCGCATGGATCGTTTCGCGATGATGGCGATTGCCGCGTCGGATGAAGCGGTTCGCGATTGCGGCTTCGACTTTGGAACAGGCGACCCATACCGCCACGGCGTGATGATCGGATCGGGCGTCGGCGGAATCCTCTCGACAGAAGAGTCTCACGGGAAACTCTTGCAAGGCGGCGTGCGGCGCGTCAGCCCATTCACCGTGCCGCGGCTGATGGTGAACGCAGGTGCAGGTCAGGTTTCGATTCGATTCAACCTCCGCGGACCAAATGCCGCCACCGCGACTGCGTGCGCTTCAAGCGGGCACGCGATCGGTGCGGCGTATCACGCGATTCAGCGCGGCGATGCAGATCTGATTTTGGCAGGTGGGAGCGAAGCCGCCGTCGGTCAGCTTTGCATCGGTACTTTCGCTGCAATGAAGGCACTCTCGACGCGCAACGACGAACCGAAGCTCGCATCGCGGCCCTTCGACAAGGATCGAGATGGCTTCGTGCTCGCGGAAGGCGCGGCGGTCTTGGTTCTCGAAGACCTTGAACACGCGAACGCGCGTGGTGCGCGGATCTACGCGGAAGTAGTCGGATACGGCGTTTGTGGGGATGCGTATCACATCGCTGCGCCGGATGAACAGGGCTCAGGCGCGTTCATGGCGATGAAGTTTGCGCTTCGTGACGCCCAGTTGAACACGACGGATGTGGACTACATCAATGCGCACGGCACCTCAACCCCGCTCGGTGATGCTGCAGAAGTTGCCTCCGTCAAGCGGCTCTTCGGCGACCATGCGTACAAACTTTGCATGAGCAGCACGAAATCCATGACCGGACACGGGCTTGGCGCAGCTGGCGGCATCGAGAGCATCGCGTCGATCATGGCTGTTGTAGAAGGCGTAGCGCCTCCAACCATCAATCTTGACCACCCGGACGAAGGCTTCGATCTCAATTTCGCGGCCAAGACGGCGCAGGAGCGCCCCACGCGCATCGCGCTGAACAACACTTTCGGTTTCGGCGGCCACAATGTCAGCCTCTGTTTCGCTCGATTTGAGGGCTGAACACCCTGAAAGGGAGGCCACACAGCGAGCCTTTTCAGGGGGAACGCTGCAATCCTTGCCGCTTCGCGCGCGTATTCGCAACCTGCCGACGCTGCGTATGAACCTTCTGTTCGATTTCAGACGATAGACCTCCCTATGGCGAACGATCTTTCCTGTGTGCTCCGGCTTGAAGTGCCGTTGATCGTGCAAATCGCCGAACGACAAATGACGCTCGCAGAAGTGACCGCGCTCGCGCCAGGCTCCATCATCGAACTCCCGAAGCATGTTGATCAGGAACTCGATGTGCTCGTGAACAATCATCCCATCGGTCAAGGCAAGGCGGTCAAGGTCGGCGAGAACTTCGGCGTGCGAATCACGGATGTTGGCGATCGGGCCGAGCGCGTCGCTGCACTTGGCGGGTAAGCGCAAGGCCCACGCGACACGCGTTCCCGCGCCGCCTGTAATCTCCCCCCGTCCCCGATGAGTGATCACTGATGATCACTCCGCTCATTCACTTGGCAGGAGGCCTTTAGAGCAATGCCCCGCAACATTCCCGTTGGCAATGGCGAGATGCTCGTCGCGTTTGACGATCTGTATCGCATTCGCGATCTCTACTGGCCGCATGTCGGCATGCCGAATCACACCTGCGGACACTTGCAGCGGTTCGGAGTGTGGGCGGACGGACAGTTTGCGTGGATCGACAGCGACGGTTGGACGCGCGATCTTCGCTACAAGCCCGACACGATGGTGACCGAGGTTCGATTGCGACACGAGCGACTTGGACTTGAGCTGCTCTGCAATGATGTCGTCGACTACTGGAGCCCTGTGTTCCTGCGGAAGATCGTCGTCACCGATCTCTTCGGTCGTCCGCGCGATGTCCGTATCTTTCTGCACCACGACATCAGTGTGAATGAATCACCCGTCGGCGACACAGTGCACTTTGATCCGCAGAGCGGCGGGCTCGTGCACTACAAGGAAGCGACCTACTTTCTACTCAATGGGTCAAGCGCACAGAAATTCGGCATTGACTGGTGGGCAACCGGCGCGAAACGCATCGGTGATGCGGAAGGCACTTGGCGAGATGCGGAAGACGGATTGCTTTCGCGGCATCCGATTGCGCAGGGATCGGTGGACTCGACCATCGGGCTCTCGCTTGCCCTCGCGGGCTGGGGTTCTGGAAGCGTGTTCTATTGGCTTGCCGCAGGCAAGCACTACGACGAGGTGCAAGAGCTCAACGAGAAGGTGCGTGCAAAGACTCCGCAGCGCATGATGGATCGCAGCGAGGCGTACTGGAGACTCTGGGCGCTCAAAGAACCAATTGACTTTTCACCGCTCCCGGAACGCCTGCGGGATCTCTTCGTGCGAAGCGAGATCATTCTCCGCACGCAGATCGACAACGGTGGCGCAATCATCGCGGCCAACGATTACGACATCACGCACTTCGCGGGCGATACCTATTCGTATAGTTGGCCGCGCGATGGCGCGCTAGTCGCACACGCGCTCGACCTTGCGGGCCACGGCGAACTCAGCCGGAACTTCTTCCGCTTCTGCGAGAAGACCATCACGAAAGATGGCTACTTCCTCCATAAGTACAACCCATCAGGTTCACTCGCCTCGAGTTGGCACCCGTCGATCATCGATGGCACGCGTGTCCTCCCGATTCAGCAGGACGAAACTGCGCTCGTCGTGTGGTCGCTTCGCAAGCACTTCCAGATCTTCCGCGACACCGAGTTCATCAAGAGTTCCTACAACACCCTCGTCGTTGAGCCGGCGAACTGGCTGATGAAGTATCGCGATCACAATGGATTGCCGCTGCCAAGTTGGGACTTGTGGGAGGAGCGCCGCGGCGTGCATCTCTTCACCGTCGCGACAACTATCGGTGCACTCAAGGCCGCAGCGGCGTTTTCTCAAGATATGGGGGCGTTCGATCGAGCGGCGGAGTACAACGAGGGCGCGGACCGCATGCGGGGCGCGATGATTCGACACATGTGGGAGCCGGAGCGGCAACGCTTCGCTCGCATGGCCACGCCTCTACAAGATGGAACCTACCGACTCGATATGACGCTCGACGCGAGCGCGTTCAGTCTCTTCGCGTTCGGCGCGCTTGCGCCCAACGATCCGCGCGTTGTGAGCCAGATGACGCAAGTTCGCGATCGACTCTGGGTCCAAACGCCGATTGGCGGACTCGCGCGATACGAGCACGACTACTACCACCAAGTCGAGCATGTGAAACTCCAGGAAGTTCCCGGAAATCCATGGGTCATCTGCACACTATGGCACGCAGAGTGGCTCATCGAGCGTGCCGAAACGCTCGCGCAACTTGAAGAGGCGTTGCCATACTTCCACTGGACCGCGGATCGCGCGTTCCGATCCGGTGTCCTCGCAGAACAATTCGATCCCTACTCAGGCGCTGCGATCTCGGTGAGCCCGCTCACTTGGAGTCATGCCACGGTGATGACCGCGCTCCTGAAGTACATCCTCAAACACGCACGACTCACGGGAAAACCATCCGGCACACTCGCGGAACTCGCGCTGAATCGCACCGGGGATATCTCAGTCTAGTTCTTGCTCTTGCCTCAGCGCGAGGTTTGAGCGCTCGCGACTTGGAATCTGCGCCAAGCCGCAGATTCCTCGCTCGCTTTCGACTGCGCCGCCGCGAGTGAATCGCGATCGGCGCAATTCCAGCGCTGTTTGACGGACTGAGCCCGATCTCCGACCGTCGCGATTCATTCGCGCGGGCGGAGTCCAAAGCGAGTGCAGCGTTTTTGCTGCTGGCTTTGCAGCAGCAAGAAACCTGACACGAGCGCTCAAGCGACGCGCTCAAGGGATCCGCTCCTAATCGCGATTGCCAAACATCAGCGCGATGCGGAAGACGAGTTTGAGCGCCTCAAGAAAAACCCACGCGAGGGTGACAATCAATCCGAATGTGAGCAGCCACTCCATCGCCTTGGGCGCCCCGCTCTGCGCAGCTTGTTCTACTTGCTGCAGATCGACGAGAAGCCATAGTGCAGCGACGACAAGCACAAGCGCGTTGATGCCAAGTCCGATCCATGCTGCGGATCCACCCTCCATCGCGCTTCCGAGCGAAAGGAATGGAATGCTCGCGCCGAAGAAGCTCATGATGAACGAGGCGAGGTAGGTGAGCGCGATGCCGAGCGTCACAACGCCGAGAATCGAAGTGAACCGCGGACCTGCACGAATGATGTTGAAGGTGTGCAGCGAAAGCATCGCGGCCATCGATGCGCCAGTCACGATGAATGCTTGAATCGCAACGCCTCCGCCAACCTCGATGCCCTGTGCTTTCAACACCGAGTCGAGAAGGTAGGCGAGCCCGCCCATCACGAATCCCTGCGTCATCGAGTAGATCGGCGTGCCAATCATCGCGAAGGCAGGCTTTGCCATGATCGCGAAGTAAATCACCAGCGTGATCACCAACGCGATGATGTTGACCATCATCAGCGATCCAGGATTGGCTGCCGTGACTGAGTACCCAACCGCACCCGTGGCGAGCGCGAGGAGTGTGCAGAAACCAGTCTTCGCCATCACACCAGCGATGGAGACCGTCGTCGTTCGAGCGGCTCCGCGCATCTCTTGCGCGCCAAAGACGCGATTGAGTGACGAGTCAGAGAGGACAGGGTTGGTGGATTGCAAGATCGACATGGAATTCCTCTTCCTAGCAAACTCTTGACGAGCTTCGTGCCAACGAAACTGCGGTGAAAGCAACTGCCGCACGCTCGTCCAACGAGCGTGCGGCACGGATGATAGGCAACTTTGAAAAACAATTCTCGCGCGCGGCTACAAGACTTCCGCAGCAAGGCTCGCAAGGTTCGATCGCTCGGTCTTCGACAGCGAAACATGCCCCGCGACACGCTGGCCCTTCATGCGCTCGATGCAATGGCTGAGCCCGTTCGACAGCCCATCGAGATATGGGTTGTCAATCTGGCAGACATCTCCGCAGAGCACGATCTTGGTGCCCTCGCCCACGCGCGACACGATCGTCTTGACCTCATGCGGCGAGAGATTCTGCGCTTCATCAACAATCATGAATTGGTGCGGAATCGAACGACCGCGAATGTAGGTGAGTGGCTCAAGGATGATCTTCCCACTCGCCATGAGTTGATCAAGCCGCTGCTCCGTCGTGCGGCTCTCGACTTCTGAGACATGTGCTCCTCGCGTGGACAGCAGGTATGAGATGTTGTCGAAAATCGGCTGCATCCACATCGACAACTTCTCGTCCTTGTCGCCGGGGAGGTATCCAATGTCACGGCCGAGCGGCATGATCGGGCGCGCCGTGAGCATCTTGTCGAAGCGCTCCTCGCGCAGCGTCTTGTGCAAGCCACTCGCGAGCGCGATGAGCGTCTTGCCGGTTCCCGCAGGTCCGGTGAGTGTGACGATTTTCACTTCGTCATCGAGCAGCAACTCCATCGCCATCGTCTGTTGCACATTGCGCGCCATGATCCCGTAGATCGGCTTGCGCGGTCCGGTGACAGGGATCACATGACCCGTATCGGCGAGCATGCGACCAAGTCCAGTGTGGCTCTCGTCTAGTTCGTCGATGAGCAAGAGGAACTGATTCGCAGTTGGTTCGACCTTCAATCGATGCAGACCGTCGGGTGTCGTTCCCTCGAATGCTTCGAATCGCGTCACGAGGAGCTGTCGTTCGTCGTACAGCTCGTCGATCAAATCGCCCGGCACGCGAACCGTGAGGTACCCAGAGTGCAGGTAGTCCGCGGAGACTCGATCGGCTTCGAAATCTTCCGCCGGAATGCCAAGCGCGTCACACTTCACACGCGCGGCGATGTCCTTCGAGATGAAAATCGTCCGCTTGCCACTCGCGTGCAGCGCAGCCGCGATCGAGAGAATTCGATTGTCGTTGATCGCGAGGTCAAGCGTAAAACTTGGCGACTTGAACGTGTCGCTTCGATCGATGCGAATCGACCCGCCCTGCTCATTCCAACGCACACCGGAAAACAACGCGCCTTGCTCGCGAAGTCGGTCGAGCGCGCGAATGGTCTGCCGAGCGTTGCGCCCAGTTTCATCGTTGTTCTTCTTGAAAGTGTCGAGCTCCTCGATGACCGTGAGCGGAATCACCACTTCATGCTCCGCAAACTTGAAGATCGAGTTCGGGTTGTGCAACAACACATTCGTGTCGAGCACGAAATGTTTTCGAACCCCTGATGGTGTCTGTTCCGCGCTTTCTGCGCTCAAGGTGTGCGGCGTTGCCGTTTCGAGGGAACCATTGGTTTCCCCACCGGTGCCGAGAACGGATTCGACACTCGCGCTACCACTTGTACCTGCGTCCATGCGGGTCCTCGCTGCCATTGGCGATCTGGCTCGTATGTTGTCTGACAAAGGAAGAGTCGTGAGACAAACCCTAGCTTGCCTATGGGGATAGTCCGTCACACCGCAACCCCTTTCAAGGGGAACCTTGGCTTTCTCGCCAAAAGTCCACGAAATCTTTACGCACCACTGAAACGAGCGGTTCACACGGAATGGAGGACTTCTTGGTCAGCCGCAGAAACGAAGACTTCAAGCGAAATCCCCCGTCCCGCGCCTGCGGCCCGGAGCCGGTCGGCATACCGCGGGAGATATCCGCGCTCGGTATTGGTGTGACCCGCGAGCAGAACTTCCACGCCGCGTTCCCGCGCGGCGATGACTTCATGATGTGACATTTCTCCCGTCAGGAAAAGTGTCGCGCCCGAGCTCACGACTGCATCGAGCATTGAGCCGCCACTCCCGGCGCACACTGCGACGCGCCGATGCTCGGTGTCGGATTGACCTATTCGCGAACTGCGCTGAATTGAAGCAACCCGAAGGTACGCCTTCGCGCGCGCAGCAAGCTCTGCGCCGCTCGCCGTCGACGCGAGGTCCATCACGCGACCTACGCCTTGAGTCGCATCAACTCGTGCCTCCATTCGCGTGACATCGAAGAGCGGTTCCTCGTAGGGATGTGCAATTCGGAGAGCTGCGAGCACTGGCGCGAGTGCGCCGCGGGCGCATGGCATCTCGAGCCGCACTTCTGATACGCGCTCAAGTTTTCCTCGCGCACCGATCGCTGGGTTTGTCGATGCGCCTGGAAGAAATGTCCCAACTCCCATCGCTCCAAACGAACACTCACTGTAGTCACCGACATGACCCGCCCCGCTCGCGGACATCGCTTCGCGCACCCGATCAACTGCATCGACTGGCACGAATACGACCACACGATACTCCTGCGTCTGTTCGACCCCCGCTGCGTGCTGCAACGGCGCGACCGTGCCCGCACCCAAGCCAGCGATGAGCCAATCGTTCACACCATCACGCACGCCATCAAGCGCCGTGTGGGGCGAGTAGACAGCGATCCCATTGCGCACGGCCGCCATCGCGACGCGTGACTGCCATGTCGACCCGTCGAGTCGCTCCATCGGCTTGAACAACAATGGGTGATACGACACGCAGAGATCCGCGCCACCCTTCGCCGCGTCCTCAAGGACTTCGGGTAAGAGATCAATCGCGAGGCAGATGCGGCGAATTGGTCGGCCGTCACCCGCCACATGAAGCCCGACTTTGTCCCACGGTTGGGCAAGCGAAAGTGGAGCGAGCGATTCGAGGGCGGAGAGGATATGAGCAAGAGATTGCGACTGCATCCGTGCACCTCAACTCGCAGCGATCAACATGCCTGCGCCAAGAACGCCTGCGAGATCGTTCAAGTCACTTCCACGAACCTCACACGCACGGCAGACGCTCGGAAACACAACGCGCTCGAATTGCTTTCGCACTCGCGTGAGATACGGTTTCCCAAGGGCCTCCGCAAGTCCGCCGCCGATGATGACCGTATCGATCGCGAGCACCGTGACGATGTTGGCGATCGCAAGTCCGAGCAGCTCTGCACTCTGATTCACGACCTTCAAGGTGAGTTCGTCGTCGCGTTCATACGCCTTGGCGATCATCGCGCTGCTGATCGACCCTTCATCATCGCCCTTGCCATCCGCGAGGCGCTCACGGAGCAACGTGTGCAGCACAGAGTCGGGATACATCGGTAGCAGTCGACGCAGAGCGTTCACGACACCGGTGCGAGAGCAGATGTCCTCGACCGTCATGAAGCCAGGCTGTCCACCCGGAAAGAGCACGACATGACCGACCTCACCTGCTGTGTGAAACGGTCCACGCCAGAGCTTTCCGCCGAGCATCAAGCCACCGCCAACGCCCGTGCCAACCCACACCGCGAGCACATTTTTCTTTCCGCGCGCCGCGCCAAGTTGCGCTTCCCCCCACACCGCGACATTCACATCATTGTCAAGCGCGACCGGCAGTCGAAACTCCTTCTCCAAAATCTCGCGCAGCGGCACATTTTCCCAACTAAGGTTGCCAGCCTTGATCACGACTCCCTCAGACACATCGACCGCGCTTGGAGCGCCGATGCCAACACCCACAAGTGCGGATGCTTCGCGCTTCGCGTCGTCCATCGCGCGCCACACCGCTTCGACGATTCGCTTGATCACGACGTCCCGTCCCTCGCTCGCCTTCGTCTTCCGTTTGCATCGACCGACGATGTTCCCCTCGCTGTCGAGGATCCCGACCGAGATATTGGTGCCTCCGAGGTCGACGCCAGCGACAACCTTGTCCTTCGCAATCTTCATGGTCGCAAGTGTACTCAAGCCAACCCGATCATCGATCGATCGAACGCGCGTTTCCCCGCGCAAGGAGCACTCCTCTGCACGCAGACTTTTGATATCTTCGATACCTTCGTCGCTCGCCCGCCACACCAGTCTGCATTGCCATGAGTGAACAAGACCTCTCCATCAAAGATGTCCGGCACATCGCCAAGTTGTCGCGACTTGCGCCAGATGACGCTGCGATCGAATCGCTGCGTTCCTCACTCTCCTCGATCCTCGGGCACATCGCGAAACTTTCGACCGTCGATGTCGCGGGTGTTGAACCGATGGCGCACCCTCTCGCCATATCAAATCGCCTCGACGCAGATGAATCTGGCGCGACTTTGCCGATCGAAATGGTGCTGCTCAACGCGCCTGCGAAAGTCGATCGATTCTTAGCGGTCCCCAAGGTCCTCGACGAGGGCGGCGCGTGAATCCCAAACCACACGACTGCGTTGGGCTCCGCGCGATCGCTGCGCAAGTTCGCACTGGCGCAGTGACTGCGAGTGCCCGCGTCGCCAACTGTCTTGCGCGCATTGAAGCGCACGAATCAGAGATCCACGCCTTCAATCAAGTGTTTGCGGCCGAAGCGCGAGCGGCAGCAGCGCGCATCGACGCATGCGTTGCGCGGGGAGAGAATCCAGGCGCACTTGCGGGCGTGATCCTCGCGATCAAAGACAACATCGCCACAACGCTCGGTCGCACGACTTGCTCCTCTCGATTCCTCGAGAACTACCGTTCGCCTTTCGACGCAACGGTCATTCAACGACTGCTCGCAGCAGGCGCCATTCTCATCGGCAAGACCAATCTCGATGAGTTCGCGATGGGCTCGAGCACGGAGAACAGCGCGTTTGGAACGACGCGCAATCCATGGGATCGCACGCGCGTTCCAGGCGGAAGTTCCGGTGGAAGCGCCGCAGCAGTAAGCGCGGGATTCTGCGATGCCGCACTAGGTTCCGACACCGGCGGATCCATTCGACAACCCGCGAGCCTGTGCGGATGTGTTGGATTCAAGCCGACCTACGGGCGGGTTTCGCGGTACGGCCTCGTCGCCTTCGGATCGAGCCTCGATCAGATCGGACCATTTGCACGCGATGTCCGCGGATGCGCCGAGCTCTTCGAGGCGTTCTGCGGCAGCGACCAACTCGATTCCACGACGGCGCCTCTTGAAGTGCCGGACTGTCTCACGCAACTTGACGAACCGCTGCGCGGTTTACGCGTCGGTGTCCCACGCGAGTATCGAAGCGAGGCGAATGCGCCGAGTGTCGCGCGTGTGCTTGAAGACGCGGTCGCGGCGTACAAGTCTCTCGGCGCGACAATCGTCGATGTCGAACTTCCACTGACTGACGTTGGCATCTCAACCTACTATGTGATCGCGCCCGCGGAAGCATCAAGCAACCTCGCGCGCTTCGACGGTATCCGTTACGGCAAACGCGCAGAGATTTCTGCCGGAGAGGGACTCGAAGAACTCTACGCAAAGAGTCGAAGTGAAGGCTTCGGCCCCGAGGTGCTGCGCCGCATCATGCTTGGCACCTATGTGTTGAGCTCTGGCTACTACGACGCGTACTACAACCGTGCGCTCCAAGTGCGCCGGAGGATCCGCGAGGAGTTCGATCGCGCCTTCGCGCAGTGCGATGTTCTTCTTGGACCAACTTCGCCGATGCCCGCATTCGAAATCGGCGGCAAGACAGATCCTTGGGCGATGTACCTCTGCGATGTCTATACGGTGAACACAAACATCGCTGGTATTCCAGGGATTTCGCTCAATGCGGGCTACGCCGAGGAACGCGGCGCTCTCCTTCCAATCGGCATGCAGTTGCAAGGACCCGCGTTCAGCGAAGCGCTCCTGCTTCGCGCCGCACGCATGCTTGAGTCAGCGCGTCCGCCGAAGTACCCGTCCTGATGGCTTGCTTGGAGCCAACGAAGAAAGCAATGCTCGCAATGGGCTCGACACCGCAACTCGCTGAGCGTCCTTCCACAGGATGAACTTTCGTGTTACGCCGTCGGATGGCGCGGGAAACTTCGATGGGAGGCGCGAACTCTCAAAGATCCGAAACTCGACCGTGCGATGCGTCGTCTGAAAATCAAATCGCGAAGTTGCGTGCAATTCATCACGCTCAAGTCCGAGTGAACGGGCGACCGATGCTCGCGCCATCGACTTCGCACTCTCGACGGTGGGAGGTTGCCACATGGAACTCCACAGCCCCGTCGCGGCCCGCTGCTCAAGCAGAACGCCACGCGAATCTCGGGACAGAACGACGGACATGTAGACGCGCGAACGAATCGACTGTCGTTTCGGTAACGGAATCGTGTCGGCGGTGCCCTCGCGGCGAGCGCGACACATCTTTCGAAGCGGGCACGCTTCGCAACTCGGCGCGCGTGGTGTGCAGATCGTTCCTCCCAACTCCATCAACGCTTCATTCGACACTCCGGGCTTGAGGCTGCATTGCGCCAACCGCGTCGCCTCATCCCAACACCAACGCAGAGCTCCAGAGTCGGTCGCGCTCTTCGCGATGCCACCAATGCGGAGAAACACGCGTGCGACATTCGCGTCGACGATCGGCTCGCGCTCCCCGCTCACGATGGACGCAACCGCTCCTGCCGTGTAACGACCGACTCCTGGCAGTGACTCCAGCGAAGCGCGAGAAGTTGGCGTCGACCCGCTGTGCTCTTGCACAATCTTCATCGCAGCAGCGCGAAGCATCCGCACACGGCGGTAGTAACCGAGTCCTTCCCAAGCAGCGAGTGCCGTGACCTCACTGCCTTGCGCGAGGCGCTGTGGCGTCGGGAACCTTGCCATGAATCGTGGCCAGCGCTCCACGACCCTTCCAAGTTGCGTCTGCTGCAACATGAACTCGCTCACGAGCGCACCCCAAGGCGTGCGGTCGCTTCGCCACGGCAACACACGCGCATGCTCGGCAAACCATGGAATAAGCAACTTTGCAACCCGCGCGACCGGAAGTGAAGCGCAAGGCTCCCTTTCACGGCCTCCAAGCGTGACGGAAGCACCGTCTTTCTGCCGTGAGGATGTGCGTTTCAAGCTCAAGGCAGCAGCATCCCATACCCCGACTTCCCTTGCGACAAGTTGGGGTGTCGGGTAGCGTATCCCCCCTCGGAAGGCAAGCCGCCGACCGCTGGAGATCACTATGTCAAAGATGTTCTACACACTGTCTGAGGCCGCACAGAAACTTGGAAAGTCCGAGGCGACTGTGCTCTCGATGTCGGAGAAGGGTCTCATTCAGAAGAACATGCATGAAGGCCAGGTGAAGTTCCGCGTCGAGCAGATCGACCTCCTCGCTGGCGATGAGCCCGCGCTCGGAAACAGCGGCGCCCCCATCGGGCTCGCCGACACCGGAAGCGGCGCACCGATCAATGTTTCGCCATCGAAGCCATCGAGTTCACTCCTTGAAGAGTCCGCGATCGGCCTCGCCGACAGCGCGGGCGCGAGCGGTGCCGGCAAGCGCAGCCTCGCCAACGACGACAGCGGCATCAGCATCTTCGCCGGTGGGAAGTCTGGCTCCCAAGGTGGCGGCGAACTCGGACTTGAGGCCGTGGGTAGCGGATCTGGTCTCCTTGATCTCACGCGCGAGAGCGAAGAAACCGCACTCGGTGCGGAACTCATCGAGGGCGTGTACGGCAGCGACGGCGCGAACGATCTTCCACCTCCAGGTGCGAGCGGGATCTTCGAGCCAGTTGGTGGCGGCGGAAGCTTCAGTGGTGCCGGCAATCAGGGCGGATCACCCTTCCCCGTCGCAGTGGAGATTTACGACGGCGGTTGGAGCGGCGTGGGCATCGGCCTCATGGCAGCTGCAGTGATCGCGCTCGTGTGCGTGGCGGTTTCGGCCATCGCGCTGACCACAGGCGGCAGCTCGCAATTGGCGACTTTCTTCGCCGAAGGCATGCTCGTGTGGGTCGGTGGACTCGCGGGCGTCACCGCTGTGTTCGGCGTCCTCGGGTTTTTCCTCGGACGCGCAACCGAGTGATTGAACTCGCGCGCCTTGCATCAGCTCCGCAAGGCTCCCCCGGTTTTCGCACGCAAGGACCTTGATGCTGCTGACGCGATACGGATTCCGCGAATGGTTCATCATCACAGTCATCGCAGCGGCGATTGTGGCCATTGCCATCTACTTCGATCTCTTCTGGATAGCGTTCGGAACTGGTGCGGCGTGGACAGCGCCGGCTTCCTTCTTCCGTGATCCGCTCTTCCGCAAGCCTGCAACGGGCATTCCGACCGATCTCGTGAGCCCTGCGGATGGACAAGTCAGCGCAATCGTGGAAGTGGAATCGCACCCCGCAACCGCCGGATTGCCGGCAACGATCGTGCGCATCTACCTCTCCGTCTTGAATGTCCATATCAATCGATCGCCATGCGCGTGTACTGTCGAAGGCCTCGATCACACGCCGGGCAAGTATCTCGATGTACGGATCGAAGAGAGCGCCGCAGTGAACGAACACCTTCTCATGCGGTGCAAGACAGCGAACGGCGTTCACTTTGGAGTGAAGCAGATTGCCGGCAAAATCGCGCGCATGATCGTGAATCCTCAGAAGCGCGGCAACGCACTCGCGCGCGGCGAGCGCTACGGCATGATCAAGTTTGGCTCAACCACCGAACTCATCTTTCCGCGCGCCAACATTCAGTCCATCGAGGTTTCGAAGGGCGAGCGGGTCACAGGCGGCGTGACGGTCATCCTCCGTGCGCGCGCGTGACGATCAATCTCACACTTCGTCGTCGTCGGCCGCCAATGCGGGGAAAGTGAATGTACTTCGATGGTGAATGCGAATGATGCGATGCATTTGTTCGGCGAACACCGGTCGGAGTGAGTCCAGGAGGGTCGCGAGATCTTCGCGGAATGCCTCGCTGCTATGGCGGAAGAAGTAGAACACGGCCATGCATTCACCGGCAAAGTGCGCGGGAAACGCGATGAGTTCAGACTCTTCGAGGACGCTTGCTTCCACTCCGAGCGCCTTCACGAAGTCGGCTGTGTCAGAGAATCGGAAGAGGTCGTCACTCGCAGCAAGACGATCGCAGACCTCATTCGAGAGCCGATGCAAGAGCGGTTCTGCCGTCGCGCGCGGGCAATCGTAATTCACATACGCGCCAAGTCCCCATTGGGATGGCTTCGATCCAGGAAGAAAGACTGCGGCATTCGTCGCGCCCGTCTTCGTCAACATGTACTCAAGCGCGGTTCGAAGAAGATCCTCTGGATCAAGCTCCTGTGAAATCAGTCCGCGGAACTCTCCCGCTGCTTTCACTTGATCCAGCGGCGTCGTCACAGGCTCAGCATCCTGATTCGTGACTTGCACGATGGACTTCTCTGTCTCGTTTGTTGATGCTCGCGACGATGCCAAGTCTTGCAAGCGTGCATGGCGCGAGTTTCGCTCGCGCTCGAGGCACGCTGCTGCAATCGCGCTGCGCAATCGTCGTGGCGCCTCTTCGCTCTCAAGATCAATCCAATCGCGGTAGCCCTCGCGCATCGCCGTCAAGAGCGCTGCACTGCGAGCGCGCGGACCCGCGATGACGAGATGCGTGCCTGGAGAAAGTCGGCGAACGCGACTTGCAAGTGACTCGCGGCGACGAGCGTGCAATTCAACACTCACGACCACGACTTCTGCCGCCGTTGACGCCAATTGCATGAGGGCTGTTGCTTCACCTTCCACGAAAGAAATGTGAAACTCGCCCACCGGAAGCGTGCCCTCAAGCGCGAGGCGAGTGCCCTCACCAAAGCCCACGCACAACACGGTGGTCTTCAGTTGCGAACCGCTCGATGCGGGTTCGCCTGTTGGGTTGAATCCATGATCAAAATGCTGCGCGTCCATGCGCTCCTCCTCAACCTTCATCTCCCCCTCGTGAGGCGCGGAACGACGTGCTACGAGTGGGCTCTCGCAGTGGATTCGGCATGGAAAGGCGCGACTTTTACCCGTACTTGCGATTCTGAGGCCCAATCGCCGATTTCAGTTCACTCTGTGAGGATTAGCGGCTCCGAGATTCCCAGATCGTGACCGCTTCTGGCTCCCTGGGATAGATCGGAAGCAGTGACATCGGATCGATGAGTTCTGAACACGCCATCCGTTCGCGCACAACCGCGAGTAACGCAGGTCCGTCGGCGCAGAGTGGCTCCGATACAAGCCCGAGCCGTCTCGCTTCCTCAAGCAAAGTCGCGTCGATGTGCTCGTCGTGCATGAGCCCGACGGCAGTAGTGTGTCCATCGGCATGCATCGCCGCCGCCATTTCCGAGAGCACGTCGACGCCGCCAACGCGCGGATCTTGCACGCATCTCCATCGCGCATCACGGTAGACACATGGCGCGAGCCACGCAGTCCCCTTCTTGCACGCAAGCGCGACGAGAGCTTCGGCGCGACCTGTTTTCTGCCGAAGCGCCTCCGCTTCAATCCACGCGGATGGAAGTGCAATCACTCCGATGCCGAGAGCCGTTGCGATGCCCTTCGCCGCCGCGACGGAAACGCGAATGCCAGTGAAACTCCCCGGGCCAACTGCGACAGCAACGGCATCGAGTTCGGACTTGCCAACACCACTTTCGAGCAAGAGCGCATCAAGTTCAGCGAAGAGGAAGTCATCGCCGTGCGTGGCTTGACCGGCAAACGCGCGGACATAGTTCTCTTCGCCATCCGCAAGCGCGACACACGCTCGGCGCTGGGTGAGATCGAGGGCAAGAAGCACGGCCATCGCTCAATGCTCCTCAATTCGTAGGAACGACGCGATCGGCAGTGCGCGCTCGATCGTCTCGTCGGCACTCCCGACGCTTGCAGCAAGATCGATTGGAAGCACGCGCCCCTGCGCGTGATCGGTCGCAAGGGTCACCAAGTCTCGAAATGGCGCGCTCGCCCCATCCGGCACATGCATATGCCCGATGACGAAGAGCTTCGCTCCCCACTCCGCCGCCAAGCGGTGAAGCGAATCGATCGAGTGCCCGCGGCCCCAAGTCATGAGAAACGCGGCGCCAAATGGTCCTTCGTAATCAGCCTCGACGAGGTCACGCTCCACGACGCTGAAATCGAAGTGATCGAGGTGCGCTTCGCCGGGAAGCGAGTGCGAGAAAAACAGTCCTCCCTCAGTTCGAACCGCAATCGGCATCGCCGCGATGAATGCGTGAAGCGCCTCTTCGACGGCAGAGGCGTCATCTCCAAAGACCCACTCAAGGCCAGCGCTGAACTTCGCAGTTTGGTCCCCGCCACCTTTACTTACGCCATGCCCGCGATACTGCGAGAGCTCATGATTGGCAAGGACTGGATGCACTTGATCGGGATACGCGAGCACTAATTCGGCCACGCGCCCGAGCATTTGAAAGGACATGTCAAGGCCGTTCACCAATCGATCGCCATGGATGAGTTCATGAAGGACGACATGGTGATCAGGGTTTCGATCGAGCCGAGCGAGATCGCAAACCGCTTCGAAATGTGGCAAGTTGTCGTGCAGGTCACCCGTCAGGAGCAACCGACCTGTCGCCGGGAGCGCAATGCAAGATTGCTTGCGCCAACGACCCGCGCGAAGCCTTCCTGTTGCCTCCTCAAGCAGCGCACAGATCGCCTCAGCGTTTCGCATCCACGCGCGCCGTCGCCCGTCGATCGCGCTCATTTCGTGGCGCTTTCCGTTGCGAGCAGCGTGAATGGAACCCGCCCACTGCCGGTTGCGGTCGTGATTTCGAGTTCGCCTTCGATCGGACCAACCGCAGCGGCGATCGGCTCGAGTTTCACAGTGAGTGTCGCACCGTCCGTTCCATGGGGTGTCGCTGAAACAAGCGTCGCGACAACCGACGGCGTGAGCGATCGCACCGATTGAACTTCGCGGAATCGCGCATTCGTCACCTGCCCGCGCATCGGCGGGTTGTAGTGCTCAAGGTCTATCGTCACGACAGCAGCCTTGCCGACGGATGCGAATTCGGCGTCAACGAGTTGGTCCTTCACGATCCAGAATCGAGCATGCCGAGCGGCATCTGCCTTTGATCCGGTGCACTCATCGCGCACGCGAAGAGGAATCGACGGACACGTCGGATGATCGGTAAACACGAACCACCAGAGCGGCATTTGCTCACACGATTTCCCGGAAAGATCCCACAGCAGCGTGTACTCAGCGCGAGGCTCATCGGCTTTGGGGTCGAAGCCCAAGTAAGCGGGGTCCTTTCCACCCGATCGGAGGATGCGAAATGGCTTTCCATCTTTCGATCGCAGCTTGACAACGCCTCGCACATTCTCCTTGAGCGCGTCGCAGTACGGCGGCTCCGCAATCACCGGAAACTGCACATCACCCTTGATTGCTGCCGTCACTGGAGGAACCTGACCCTCGAAGAGGATCGTGACCTTTGCCTCCTTCTCACCCGGCGCGCGCGGTGCTTTCAGTGAAGCATCAAGTCCAAGCGTTCCACCCGGAGCGATGACCTTCCCGGAAACATCTGAGATGTCGGTGCACTTGCAGTTGGGGAGCGCGGCCTTCACCGTCAACGACTGATTGGTGAGATTGCGAATCACGAAGTGTGCAGGATGAAGTGACGCGGGCTCGATCGCTCCAAGTTCCACGACTGCGGGTTCGACGACAGCGGCCGCGCGCGCGGAGCTTGCAGGACCTTGCTGAGCATGCAGGGGTGCCGCAGCGGCAAGAACGAGTACACAGAGTGAAGAAAGAGAGACTCGCGAAAGCATGCCTAGAGTGTACGCTTCCCCCCACTCGCGGCTGCGCGCAGATCTTTCTCCGTTCGCGCCGCACTCCAGTCGACCACTATGGACATCGCCACACTCTTCTCGACAGAGAACATTCTCGCCCTCGCCACGTTGACCATGCTCGAGATCGTGCTCGGCGTCGACAATGTCGTCTTCATCGCAGTCTTGAGCGGTCGACTGCCGGAATCTAAGCAAAAGAGCGCACGCCGCCTCGGCCTCATCGCCGCAATGGGCATGCGCATCCTGCTTCTTCTCTCGATCACATGGGTGATGAGCCTGAAAGAAGAACTGCTCGCCTTCAACGCGTATGGACACGATCTCAGCTTCTCCGCCAAGGACCTTATCCTGATCGGCGGCGGCGCGCTCCTGATCGTCAAGGCAGTCCGCGAGATTCACCATCTCGTGGCTGCAACCGATGAGCAACATGCCGGCGCAAAGCACGCTTCGTTCACAGCCGTGATTATTCAGATCACGATCATGGACATCATCTTTTCGCTCGACTCCGTGATCACCGCGGTCGGCATGGCTGAAAGCGTGAGCATCATGGTCATCGCAGTCGTACTCAGTGTCGCGGTCATGATGGTCGCGGCTGAACCGATTTCAGCGTTCGTGCAGCGCCGCCGTTCACTCAAGATGTTGGCGCTCACTTTCCTTGTGCTCATCGGCACCATGCTCGTCGCAGATGGATTCGGCCAACATGTGTCGAAGGGCTACATCTACTTCGCGATGGCCTTCGGACTCGGTGTCGAGTGCCTGAACATCGCGGGCGACAAGATCCGCGCGAGAGTCTCGCGCTCGTGACAGGTTTCTTGCCACGCCAAGGCGCGTGTCAAAAGCACTGCACTCGCTTTGGAGACCGCTAGGGCGAATGAATCGAGACCAGCGCAGAGCTGGCTCAGTGCGGTAAAAGGCGCTGGAATGGCGCCGGTCGCGATTCACTCGCGGCCGCGCAGATCGGAGCGAGCCAGGCGGCGACTGCCCGGCTGACAATCGCGACGAAACGCATCGCAAGTCGCGAGCGCTCAATCTTCGCGCGAACGCCCAAACGTCTAACGATGAGCAGCCAAGCCTCGCGCGACCGCCATGGGCAGGTACATGTGGAGGCGATCATCCGTGAGAGACTCGAATCCATACTTCGCGTAAAACGCGCGCGCTCGATCGTCTTTGGCGTCGACTTCGATCGCGGCCGATGCAATTGTCTCCGACGCGATCACCGCGACTCTCAACGCCTCAACGAGAAGCGCGCCGCCTAGCCCCTGTCGGCGGAACTTTAAGTCCACAGCGAGTCGGCCGATCAATGTGGTGGGAAGCGGCATTTTCGCTGGCACGCCCCGTCGATCAAGAAGAACGCTCACAGTCAAGCAACTCGCCGCGAGCGTGAAGTAACCGGCAATCGTGCCATCCCCCGCTGCAAGCACATATCCCCGCGTGAGGCTCTTCTTACTGTGCTGGCCAAGTTTCGTCTTCAGGTAGTCATTGAGACTCGGCACCCCACAGTCAAATCTGCCTCGATCGTGCTTGGTTTTTTCGAAGAG
The DNA here is from genome assembly GCA_005790605.1 of Planctomycetia bacterium. GTDB lineage: Bacteria > Planctomycetota > Phycisphaerae > Phycisphaerales > SM1A02 > F1-140-MAGs142. The sequence goes on from SXUI01000029.1 coordinate 28,126, forward strand.
CGCGAATCGGAGCGCGCTAGCCACGAGTGACTTCTCGATGACGAGTTGCGGCCTTTCGGAGGGCGGCGGTTGGACGCGTGGGATTGCTCAACATCTCAAGCAACGCTGCGCTGTCGCGCTCACTTAGCGCCCGCGCTTGAATGCGGTCGAGCGTCTCGTCCGCAGCCGACTCCAAAGTGCCGTTGATAAAGCTCGTTACGGTCATGCCGCGGAGCGCCGCGGCCCGCGAAATCTTTGACTTCAGTGGTTCGGGCTGTCGAATGGTGAGTTTGCTGTATCGGATCGCGCGCATGAAGTACCCCAAGAACAGTATACGGCATAATGCCGTATCTCCAGCCGACAGATTCCAAACTTCTGACGACAACAATGGTTCTCAGCCAATGGAGAACCGAGCCCGCTCTGCGGCGGCGCCGATTCACTCGCCCCAGCGCATTCGAAAGCGAGTGCAGCGTTTTTGCCTCGTTGCGAGGCAAGAAACCTGCCGCGAGCGCTTAAACAGATGCCCACGAACTGAGCCCGACATGCGCTGGTGGAGATTCACTCGCCCCAGCGCATTCGAAAGCGAGTGCAGCGTTTTTGCCTCGTTGCGAGGCAAGAAACCTGCCACGAGCGCTTAAACAGATGCCCACGGACTGAGCCCGACATGCGCTGGTGGAGATTCACTCGGCCCGCCAAAGCCCAAACGACGCGAGCCGGTGATGAACACCGGCTCGCGCGGAAGCACTCTCACCTTATTCGACTGATCACGCCGACCATGCGTTCAGCATCGCGGCCAAGTCAGCCGCGTCGACGCTGCCGCTCGAATCGAGATCACCGACACCCGAACCGCCCCAATTGTTGAGGAGCATCGCGAGGTCCGCGCCGTTCACAAGGCCATTGCAGTCGAGATCCGCGGGCGCACATGGTGGCGCACAGACAACCTCACCAGCAGCGGGAATGATCTTGAAGATCTGACCGGTGCCGCCGCCCGAGCCGTGATCGACGACATAGATCTCGCCCTCAGCGTCTTCGCCGAACGCAACGATCTGATTCACTGCGAATCCATCGACCGACGTAAGCAACTCGGTGTTGCGAACCGTGTGCTCGGTCACGGCGCCGCCGACGACGTAGCGCATCGACCAAAGATTGTTGGTTGAGTAGTCCGCGTAGAAGTAGATGCCATTCATGTCAGGCATCGCGCAACCGCGATAGACATAACCACCCGTGATGCAGTATCCGCCGTTCGTACCGGCCGCGTGTGCATGCGTGCGAATTGGTGCGGTCAGCGTTGCCCCATTGCAGGTGCAACCAGTGAGACCCGTGCACGAAGTTCCTTCGGTGCAGCGCCAACCAAAATTGCGCCCGAGCACGCTCGTGCCTGACACCCAATCCACTTCCTCCACGGCGTTCTGACCAACATCGCCGATGACGATGTCGCCGGTGAGACGATCGAATGACCAACGCCATGGATTGCGAAGCCCAATCGCAGCGATCTGATCGAGGCCTGCCGTCGCGCCGTAGTAGGGATTCGACTTCGGGTTCGTGTACATCGGGCTCGTCCCAGTCACCGCCGGCGCGATACGAAGGAGCTTGCCCAAGTATGCGTTCACATTCTGCGCGTTGGCTGCAGGATCGTTTGCGCTTCCACCATCACCCGTTCCGATGTAGAGGTATCCATCGGGACCAAAGTGAATGTCGCCACCGTTGTGGTTCGTGTAGGGGTCCGACCAGGAGATGACGGTCGCGCCGGTACCGATGTCCGCGAGATTTGGATTCGTCGCATTTCGGTTGTAGCGACGAACGACATTGGTGTACGCCGGAGACGCGCCACCCGTGTAGTACACAAAGAAGACACCGTTGTTCGTGTAGTCAGGATGGAATGCCATCCCGAGCAGGCCTTGCTCATCGTTCGTCGAAGTTCCGTTGGTCACGAGCGCGGCATCAATGTCTAAGAACGGAGTTGCAAGGAGCGTGTTCGTCGCCTTGTCAAAGATCCGGATCGCGCCGCGCTTCTCAAGAATGAAGAGGCGGTTGTTGTCGCCAGGAGCACATCCAACCCAAGTTGGAAAACTCACACCAGTGAGCACGCGCTTGGTCTTGAGCGGAGTTCCGCCTGCGAGTGCTGGTGACGCGACAAGCGCGGAAGAACTGAGAACTGCTGCGAGACAAAGAGTGAGTGCGTTCCGCATGGGAGTATTCCAACAATCAGATGCGTGCCCCTGCCTCACGGCGAAGTGCACGGCCTAAGAACGAGTATCCGAAGCGCTCAAGAGTAGCCCAAAGATCGCCATTTCCAATCGAAAACTCGCGCATTGGTCCGAGAGATACGGCTTTGCAGGCGCAGAAGTTCCGCTTCCTGCCCTCTGAAACCTAAGACGCCTGCTTCGCTGCCGCGATCGAACTATTGGCGATTGAGTGGATCGACTGAAGCACGAAGCGCAACAAGCGCGTTTTCAAACTTTGCAAGCGCATCTTGCAATCGCGTCACAGCGCGCTCGAGCCTTGCGCCATCACGATCCTCTATCGCTTCCGAAACCTCTGGGAGCACACTCGTCCCATATCCCGTGAATCGATCCGTAGCGGCGTACAGATTCGAATACCAAGGGCGCCCTGCGAGTCCGCCGCCAGCTCTAAAAGCATCCCGGCACGACCTCAGCGCCGCTCGGGTCGAGACAGTCAGGTCTGCTGTCGCACTCGCGACCCGTACCGCCTCGTCAGTTGCACTCGCAAGCGCACCCAAGCTATCGATGCGGAGCGCAAGCGCTGTGAGCGCATCAATCGGTAGCGCTGCGTCTTGCGCCTTGCGCGCAGCCGCAAGGAGTCGCTCGGCGAGCAACGCAATCGTGCGCTCCGCGTCAAACCCCGCAACGCTTGCGTCACTCATGCGACCGACGAATGCGTTGGTCAGGCGCGTCACGAGTTCAGCCGCGCGGTAGTCACTCCCCACAGTCGATTGATACCACGCGACCGTGTCGTAGTTTGAGTGGTAACTGTTTCCTGCACTTCCATGCGAACTGATCGAAACGCTCGGCACAAGTGCGCGACACCAAAACGCAACATGATCGCTCCCACCGCCAAGTTCGCCGATCGAACGCGCCGACGAATCCGCTGACACTCGCGGAAGTAAGTCAAGCGCCGTGCCATCACCATCGGGCGCCGGCACCGCTGATGCTGCGCGAAGCAGTTCAGCGTGCAGCCACGGCGACGCAGCGAACGATGGCTTCAGTCCCATCGCAGCCATGTCAAGATTGATGTACGCCACACACCGCGCGCTCAGTTCGCGCTCCATACCCTCGACCCACTCGGTGGAACCGAAAATGCCATATTCCTCGGCGCCCCATGCAGCAAACACAATCGTGCGATCACTTCGCACGCCGTTCTTTGACAGCAATCCGAAGTCTCTCGCACTCTCCATTAAACAGATCGTTCCAGCAAGTGGGTCTGCGGCGCCAAAGCACCACGCATCATGGTGACAACCGATGACGACAAACTCCTCGGGAATGGACTTGCCAGCAAGTCGTCCAATCACATTCGCAGTCGATTGCACAAGCCGCTCTTGCTCGATCTTCAAGTGAAGTCGCACGCCCTGCACCGGTTCGGTTGACTCCATCGCGTCACTCGTCAATCGATACTCGCACGGAAGCCCACCAATCCACGCAGTCGGAGCGATCTCGCCCTTCATTCGCGAGAGAATCTCTCGCGCTGCGGCGTAGCCGATTGGCTGCACGGGAATCTTTGGGAGCATGTCGTCGGTTGGCGCACGAACAACACCCGGAACTGACTTGCGTCCGGGCGTGCCGGGATCTCCGGGGTACGGCAGCGTCAAGAGCGAACCACGCTGAATGCACGCATCGTTGGCCCAACCACCACCATCTGGCCAGACGCTTCCCTTTCCTGAACCGGCGTCGGCGGGGTCCGTGAAAATCACGAGCGCGGCGCACTCTGCATCCTGCGCAAACTTGGCTTTGTATCCGCGAAAGTTTCCACCATATCGCGCAAGCGCGATCTTGCCCTTGGTCTCGACACCGAGCGACTTCAGTTGCGCAAAGTCTTCGCGTGTTCCGTAGTTCACATACACAACCGATGACTCAACATCGCCCGATCCACTCCACGCGTTCCAACCAAGATTGAGATCGGGATGCGCAGTCTGCGGATCGACCGCGAGGTTCGGTTCGGTAATGGCGAGCGCCATCACGCCCCGTCGCGGCGCGAGCGTTGGGTCTGTGCTCTGCGGAAACTCCGCATCGACAATCTCCAACAATGACGCCTTCGGACGCGGGAGCAAGAGTTCAAGTCGATCGATCTCAACCTCAAGACCAAAGTCGACGAACGACTTTGCGATGTTCTCAATCACATGCGCATCACCGACTGACCCTGCCACATGTGGCTCGCTCGCAAGCATCGTGTGAAACTTCGCGAGTTCCGTGCGTGAGACCGCCTCCACTGATTTGGCGACGAGTGGATCCGCGGACACCTGCGCAAGAAGTAGGACGCTAAGACTCGAGGTAATCAAGATCACGATCGAATGTCTCCTTCAAACAGGTCATCGCGCAGATGCCCACAACACAGCACCCTAAACCAAGCCACATCGTCGCGGATGCCGTGCCCAAGGACGGCGTGAGCCAGAACCAAATCCAAGTCACTGGCACAGCAGTGGCGCGAATGAAGTTGGGCGCGCTCGTCGCCGCAGTCGCGCGCAGGTTCGTTCCAAACTGCTCGCCCGCCATCGTGATGATGACCGCCCAGAATCCCGTCGCCGCGCCAACTCCGGCCATCATCCAATAGAAACGCACCTCACTTACTGCTTCGGCGTTGATGAAGAGCACAATCGAGGCTGCGAGAATGCACTGAAACGAAATGATCGCGTAACGGCGGCTGCGCAGGTACTGACTCCACAGTCCGCACACGATGTCGCCAACCACAACGCCGCTATAGGAAAACATAATCACCTTCGCAGGCGAGATCGGAGTTGGGTACTCGAGAGCGACGCCGATCTCTGGAGCGAAAATGAACATGACGCCGCCGACGAACCAGATGGGAAGTCCGCCGAGTACGACGCATGCAAATCGCGCGAGTCGTTTCGGAGGCCAAAGAAGTTGCAGCGGGTTCCCCAGCGATACACCCGTCGACTTGCGCGCGAGGTGAAAGAGCCCAGACTCTACGACGCCGATGCGCAGAATCAACAGCAACAGACCGAGCAATCCGCCGATGAGGTAACACTGGTACCACTCGAAAAATTGTGCCGCGATACCCGCGGCAACCGCGCCGCAGAGCCCGACTGCTGCGACGAGTGTCGTCGCGAGGCCACGGCGCGCGGTCGGCAAGAGTTCACTCACAAGCGTCACGCCTGCGCCAAGTTCACCAGCAAGTCCAAAGCCCGCCACGAATCGCAAGACTTCGTAGTGCCACACTTCAGTGATGAACGCATTCAGGAGATTGGCAATCGAGTAGACCAAGATCGAGCCAAAAAGCACCTTCAGGCGCCCGAACTTATCGCCGAGCATGCCGAAGACAAGGCCGCCACAAAGCATCCCAATGAGTTGAAGGTCGAGGAGATGCTTTCCGAGCGACTTGAGTTCAGCCGCTTCGGTAATGCCGAGCGATTTCAAGCTCGGAATGCGAAGGATCGAGAAGAGCACGATGTCGAAGAGATCGACGAAGTATCCAAGCGCAGCGACGATGATCGCGAGCGTGGCACCGCGCGATGGTCGCGTCGATGCGGCCGCATGTGGTGATGGGAGCTGCTTGTCCGCGCCTGCATCCAAC
>SXUI01000006.1 GCA_005790605.1 Planctomycetia bacterium
CCGTTCGTTCGGCGTGAGCTCGAACGCATCGGACTTCGCAATCCACTCGATGCTCCCGAGAACCTCATGTGCAACGAGTCCGCGGTGGCGCGCATCGAGTCCCGCTTGGTAGTAATCCATACCGCGATCGAGCTCGCGTTCATCGCGCTCGCTGAGCGCATACGCCGCCTTCATGCTGCGCGTCCTTCCGCCTCGCGATGGCGGACAGATGGGTGCGAACGAAGTCGGCGCAGGCGTGGCCTCCGTCGTCGCGCGCTTCGATGGCGCGTTCCCTTGCGAAATCGAATTCCCAAACAGCGTCCGCGAAACACATTCGTCCGCGCTCGCCTCAAGATCAGGCGCAAGCGCGGCGTACACGATCCCCGCCAAACTCTTCTTGAAACCGGCCCGCTTCGCGGTCATCGGCTCCGCCATCACAAACTCGAGATATACCTTCGCTCGCGTCACACCAACATAGAGGGTCGACAACCGCTCTTCGAAGTTCGCTCCGCGCGTCTCTTCCATCACCGCTTCATACGCGGCGCCAAGACGAAGTTCATTCGGCATACTTCGCAGCACGCGAGCAGGTCGACCGTCGGGTCCTCGTGAAAGACAGAGAGTCGTCTGCCGCTCAAGGCGTGTGTCCAATTGCGAGACAATGACCGCGTCCCACTCAAGACCCTTGGATTGATGGAAGTTCATGACTTCGATCGCTGCCTGCGAACCCGCGGCGCTCTCATCATTCACTCTGCTCGTCGATGCGGCGAGCGCCAACTCACCAAGGCTCCTCACGCCGCGCGGCCCGCTCGATGCCTCAAGTTGCTCCACGAGTGCGGCAAGCTGCTTCAACCGATGCCGATCGCGCGGCGAGAGTTGGCTCAACGCGTCCATTCGTACTCGGACCGAGTCAATCCAGCGTGCAGCGCCAACTTCTTGAATCTGTCGGTGCAACGCGCGAGAAGCATCGGCACACCTCGGCTGCCCACGGCCCGTCGGCAGAAGGTCAACGCCCAATCCCAACATTTCGCCGAGAGGACTATGCACGACATTGAACAAGGCTGGCAGTTCCTGAGCGGAGTGCGCGAATCGAAGTGCGTCGAGCACCGCATTCGCCGCCGCGGAGTCTTCGAGCGAACCGCCACCGCGACCTGCAGCATCGAGACCGGCATCGCGCAATGCTTGCACGACGCGACCGACAAAGGCGTTTGTGCTGACGATGACCGCGATTCGTCCCACGCGCGCTTCAACCAACCTTTGCGCGCTCGCGACGATTGCCTCAATCGTCGCGTCGGCGATCGCACGCTCTCCCTTCGCTTGCTTCGTGAGCGTGAGACATACCTCGCCCTCGGGCAATTCCCGCAACTTCGGCGCAGACTCATGCGTCGCAAAGCTCTTCCCCCACGACGCTGCGGCAGACACTCGATCAAACTGCGCGACCGCCGGATTACTCGCGATATCCGTGAAAAGCGCATTCACGCACTCCATGATTGCGCGACGACTGCGGTAACTCGTTGAGAGCGTTTTCGCCTCAAGATGCCCGCTGAGGTCCTCGCCATGCACAAAGCGCCGCGGCAGGTCTCGAAGCAAACTGGGTTCGCCACCTCGCCAGCTGTAAATCGATTGCTTCACATCACCGACGCAGAAAAAACTCGCGCCTGGCTGTTGGTCGGAATGTCCCACGCGCGCACGCTGAAGAACGACTGCTGAGGCAAGCGGTCGAAGCGCGTCCCATTGCAACAGACTTGTGTCTTGAAACTCGTCGAGCAACAGGTGGGTCGTTCCTCCGAACGGAGACTCGACCACCGCATGGGTCGCAGTTTCGCGCGGCAATGCAGCCCAGTTCGACACGATCAGTTCCGCCTCGCGAGCGACGGAGTCGTAAGTCGTGAGCCCGCGATCCTCGAGCGTCGCACGCAGCGCCGCGTCGTACTTCTCTAGTAAGAACTGCGTTGACCGAGTGCGCTCGATGTAACTCCGCTCAAGTGCCGAGGACGCCAGCGCGGCCAATGCACGAGCCGGCTGCGCGATGGCTGCAGGAACAACTTGTCTCGCGAGTTTCACTTCCTCCTGGGCTGGGGCTGCCTTGGCATTCTTGATCAGCGCCGACTTGCTGATCATCGTCCAGTTCGCGGAGTCTTGAGGGTCCGCGATCGCACGACGGAGCGCCTGCTGGATCTGCTTCGCATAGTGGTCAGACACATTCTGCACGACCTTCGCCTCTTTCGGTGTGCCAGATGCTTCCACCTGCGCAATCGCCGACTCGATCCGCTCCTGCACGGTTGCGATTTCTTCACTCGCCGGAATGACCGCGTTGGATGTCCATTGCCACGCAGATTCGGGCGCGGTGCGATAGATCGAGAGCAGATCCTTCAACTCCTTCGCGATCTTCGGAATGATAGAACGGCTGAGCCGCCGAGCAAGAATCCCACTGACGGCATCGAAAAGCTCTTGCGCATCCTTGGGGGTAGCGAGCGCATCGCGGAACATCCGCACGACCGCATCGCGCTCGATCGCTTCAAACTCATGCTCATCCGCAGGCGCTTGCGCGCGAAGCACGCCCGCGCCGCTGCGTGAGACGATCTGCGAAAAAACGCTATCGATCGTGCCCACGCGAAGCGCGAGCATCGAATCAAGAGTTCGCGCCAAGAGACTGTGCATTGCATCGGCGTTCGTCGCGCTCGTGCCCTGCGTCTCTGTCATCGCTTCTGCGAGCCCTCGGAGTCCCTCATCCGAGTTCGCCGCCAGCGCGATTCGTGCAAGAATGCGGTCACGGATTTCGCCGGCCGCTTTGCGCGAGAAGGTCGTCGCGAGCACGCTTTCGACAGGAGTGTTCGCAGCGAGCAACGCGATGGCGCGAGTCGAGAGTTGATAGGTCTTTCCACTGCCCGCGCTCGCGCTAATCAGCGTGTGCGAGAACCGCACTCCGTCGTTTCGACGCGCCTCACTCGTCATGATTGCTCCTCCCCGTGGCTCGCCGCCGACTGCTCCGCTCCCGCCGCCTCAAGCGCATCTTCCTGCAAATCCTCAGCACGAACGATGGTTGCGCGACACACGGTCCTGAAGTCATCGAAGTCTTCCATGACACTCAGCGGCTTCGGTTCGGGAACAAGCGTCCTCATGCTCAGCGCGAGTTTCTTTGCGAGTTCGAGCGCGTGCTCGTCGTCGGCAAGATCCCAAGTCGCGAGCGAGGTCTCGGTGCTGCCACCTGCAGGGAGAATGATGTACCCAACCTGCACTTCCACGGCTTCGTCTGGCGCGAGCACCCACGCCCAAGTCTTGCGACCAAGCAATCGGTAGAGCGGCAATTGAAGATTGCTCCACGCTTCAACAACCCTCGTCCCCTTCACAAACTTCGCATGATCCTTGTCGGCGGTCTTCTTCACATCGTCGAATGACTTGAAGTCAAGAAGTCGCACGATGCGTTTGGCTTCGTTGTACTCGATCCGATCGATTCGACCTCTCAGGTCGACCGTGGATCCATCGGCGAGCTCGATTGGCTCTTGGAACTTCGCCTCCACTGCGATGATCTTCCAGCCTTCTGCGAATGCTTGTCGCTGCCACACGGCGAACGCGTCGAGGCGTCGTCGCAGTTCAGCCCCTTGAAAGAGCATCTCCGTGCTCATCGCATCGAGGCCTAACCTCTCAAACTCGCTCATCAGCGCTGCGTGCAAGCTTCGTCGTGTCTGGTCAACGCTTCCCCCGCGCTGCTCCTCAAACGCCACACCGACGGCGTCGCGCGTCGCGGAAGCAGGCGCGGCGAACACTCGCTCGACGCACTTGTGTATGACATCGCCGAAATCCGCAACGGAGATTTCTGCGCCGATCTCGCGCGCGGGCTCGAGAAACTCTGTGCGGCAGAGATGCCAACGGTACGGGCAGTTCAAGTAGCTCTTGAAGTCCGTGACGCGCAACGGTTGATCACTCGGATACGGATGCAACTTGGGGAGCGCATCAAACGGAGAGACCGACGGCGCGGTTGCTGTCGAAGCACAGACCAGACTGGTCTCATGCTTGCGCGCATCCTCATCAAAGAAGCGAACGGCGCGGTCCGCAACTGCTTCCCTCGTCCCTCCAAACAGCATTGGACTTGGCAAGAGACTGTTCCCCGCGATATCAAGGCGCGGGCAAAGTACGAGGAGTCGTCTCGCTGATCCTTCCAATTCATCCGCACAAAGGCGATCCTGCAACTGAGAGAGCAGGAAGCCATCTCGCATTCGGCGCTGATGCGCCGTTGGAAGCCCAAGTTTTGTGCGCAACGCCGATGGAAGCAGTCCGGTTTCCGCCGTCGTGCCGGGAAGTGCCGCAGCATGCACACCCAAGAGCGCGACGCGTGTGGCAGGATCAAAGGGAAGCTCAAGCCAGCCGACCGTTTCGATCGCGTGTTCGTCCCCGTCCATAGGCAGTGCATGGTTCAGAATGAACTCCTTGACCAACGCAAGCGCAACCGTTGACACGCACTCGGTACTCTTGGACGAGAATTGCAGCGAGAGGCGTTGAAACTCTCTCAGGAGAAGACCAATCGCCGCACGCTCAGAGTCGAATGGCCCCTTCGACGGATGCTGTGCAGTATCCGCAGCCCACGCGATTCGCGTCAGACTCTCAAACGCGCGCTCCGCGCCAGTTTCCGCAGACGATCCAGAGTTCTGCAGCGCAAGCAATGCGTCCACAAGTCGCCGCGGCCAGGTTGCGGTGCCCCGCTCGCAGCACTCGTCTCGAAGATATTCAAGCAACGCTCGCGCACTTTGACCCTTCCACTTCGCGGGATCGGTTGGCGAGCCGCTCTCGCAGTCACCAAAGACTCCTCCAAACGCCGGTCCTCCGAGCACTGCGCAGAGTGCAGTTCCTGCGCGGGAATCGTCATCGCGCAACGCGCGCTCAAGGCCGAGGAAGACTTGCCCAACAATCGTTTGCGACAGTCTCTTTCCTTCCGGAAGGTGGAGCGCGATGCCATGTGATGCTGCAACGCGAGCCACTGGCTCCGCAAACGCCGGGTCCACGATGCCGACCGTGATGTCTTCGACCATCACGCCTTGCTCATCACCAGCAGCATCCGTGAGCCATGAAAGCACATGCAATGCCATGTCCTCAGCGTCTGCGCAGGGCACAAGTGCTTGCTTCTCGAAATCGAGCGGCGCCGCGAACGATGCGTCGGGAATGCCGATCGCGTCGAACCGATGCGCGTCGCGCTCGGAAGCGAAAACGCACGCCACAACATTCGTGCCGCATGCCTTCAGCGCCGCACGAAATCGCGGATGCGCTTCGGCGATCCCGAGAAGCATCACCCGTTCAAACTGACACGAAGGCTTGCATGACACTCGCGCCGTGCGTGCGGTCAAGCTCGAAACAAGCTTCCGTCCCGCAAGCCATGCGGCAACGATGATCTCGAGAGACCGAACCGCCTGCCATCGCGACTCCAACTCTCTTTCACCAAGTTCACGCGCTGCATCGATCACATCCTGCGTGGTCTTCAATGCGCTCTCAAGTTCGCGAAGGGCGCGCGAAACTACCGGCGCTGCTTCGAATCGCTCGATGAGACTCGTGTCGTGCGCCCCGTCCGTCAGGGCTCGCGCGGGCGAGTTAGAAAGGGCGTGCGCCCATGCAAGGCGCTCAACCTCCGCTCCCGCAAGTGACATGCCGCTCTCAAGCTTGTTCGGTTCAAACAGATATTCTTCGATGAATCCAGGCGTCGTCGTGACCGGAGGTACGAGCGCCCGTTCTCCTGCGGCCTCAGCGAGCGCGCGAAGAAACAAGCGGCGCGCACGAGAACCCGGCAGCACGACAAGTGTCCGTGAGAGATCGAGCGCGCCAGAAGCGTCACACGCTGGCGGCGGGTGCTCCGTCGAACCATGAATGAGGTACCGCGCCGCGATTTCCGCAGGCGAAAATGCTCGAGGATCGAAGTCCGAGCGCGGCGTACGGAGAAAAACCCGCTCAACGCCTAACCCATCACGGGGCGTGCGCGTAGAGGAGCTACCAGAGGCGTCATCCATATCTTTTTGGCCCATACAATCTCACTGCGATGGCGAGATGGTACGACGACGCGCTCATGGTGTCGATTTCAAAGTTCTGAATTGGAGCGAAATCTTTCCATCGGAAGTCTCGACATCGAGAAGTTCGACAACGCGACCATCACCGAGCCGAAACGACACGGCAACTCCATCCGTAACTTGGGTGTGCAAAGCCGGAGTCAATGCGCGTGTAAGGAGCCACTCTCCAACGAATGGAAGCGGGAGACGCCCCACCGCGGCGTGAACGCCCTGAAGTTGGAGGCGGCGTAGAGCACGCGCATCGTTGACGGAGGGTTGGAGCACGACACTTATCGCAAACGGTCCAAGTGGGCTCACGACGCCAACGCCCTCTCGGTTTGCCGACAGCACCAGCCTCGTCGCATCCTCGAGATCCTTCAGCGCGGTGTCGTGTGCGATCCACTTCGGCAGTCGCGTCGAGAGCCACGCGTTGACATCGTCCACTTCGATCGAGATCGCCCAAGGCGCGTCGTCGGGTCGCACCTTCCGCACTTGCGCGGCAATGCCTTGCTCGAGGAGTTCCGCGCGCCGAACGGCGTCCTGCGCGATCGACCCTGTTGATGTCGGGGGGATCAACGCAATCACGACCGCGCAGAACAATGCTCCGCCCAAGGTCGCCATCGCCATTCGGGTTGCACGCGAAGTGCGCACGATTACTCGTACCGTTTCACCACAAGCGTGTCATTCTGGCCACCGAATCCGAAACTGTTTGACAGGCAGATGTCCACCTTCGCCTTGCGCGCCACATTGGGCACATAGTCAAGGTCGAGTTCAGGATCGGGCGTGTTGTAGTTAATCGTTGGCGGCAACATGCCATCGCGAATGGCGAGAATGCAGGTAATGAACTCGACCGCGCCAGCTGCAGCAATCAAGTGCCCCATCATGCCTTTGATGGAACTCATCGGAATGTCCTTCGCGTTCTCGCCGAAGACCCGCTTCACGCCGCGAGTTTCAATGGAATCGTTCTCTTTCGTGCCTGTGCCGTGTGCGCTGATGTAATCGATCGCCGCGCGACCATCAATCCGGCGCGCAAGTGGATCGATGCCCGCTTGCGCAAGTGCTTGGTGCATGGATGCCGCACCACCGCGACCTTCGGGTTGGATGTCGGTGATACGGAACGCATCCGCGCTTGAGCCATATCCCGCGACTTCTGCGAGCGGCTTCGCGCCTCGCGCGAGTGCATGCTCAAGCCGTTCAAGCACCACCATGCCGCTGCCCTCGCCCATCACGAATCCGTCGCGCGTTGCATCAAACGGTCGCGACGCCTTCGTTGGATCGCCCTTGGAAGTCGAAAGCGCAGTCAGACGATTGAAGCCAGTCACGCCAAGCACATGGATCATCGTGTGCGTTCCACCGCTCACCATGACATCCGCATCACCACGCAAGATGAGCGAATAGGCCTCGCCAATCGCCTGGGTACTTGCTGCGCAGGCGGTGAGGCAATTGAGCGCAGGACCGCGAATGCCGAACTCCCGTGCGAGATGCGCGAGTGGCATGTTTGGTTCCTGCTCAACTTCGCGCATCTGCTCAAGACACTTGTGCGCGACATCAGCCCATCGCGCAGCGTCAAGTTTCGTCGCGCCGTCTTGCCAACCAGCCAGATTCGCTGCCGCGTATTGATCGAAATCCAACACGCCTTCGCCGGCGCCTAAGTACAAGCCAACCCGCTTGCGATTGAGCGCTGTGTAGTTCGCGAGTCCCGACTGCGCCCACGCTTGGCTGGCCGCGCCAAGGGCGAACTGGGAATTCAATCCCGCCGTCGCATGCACCTTCGCGTCCGCCACAAACTTCGATACATCGTAATCACGCACCTCTGCAGCAAAGGTTGTTGGGAATGTCCTCGCATCAAAGCGCGTAATCGGTCCCATGCCGCTTTCGGAACGCAATAGGCGTTGCCACGCAGCATCAACGCTGTGACCAAGAGGGGTGATCCAACCAAGACCGGTGACGACAACGCGATGTGTATCAGGTCGAGTGCTCATGCGTTAGCCGTGACTCTCGTATCTCGAAATGACCGCGGCACTATTTTGACCGCCTAGGCTCGGCGAGAACACAAGCACATGCCGAAGAGCGACAGCCTGCGATGGCGACGCACTTGCGCAGACTCCGTGCGTTGCGTGGGTATTCAATCGCGCCGGCAAGCGTTGCTCCATGACGCATTTCGCCGCGACCGCCACGGCGATCGCTCCGAACCCAGCAACGGTCGCGCCAATGTTCGGCGCGAGCGTCACGAGTGGAATCGATGAAGCGCGTGCGCCGAACACGCGGGTCAGGGCGTCGGCTTCGATTGCGTCAATGGCAGGAACGCCGCAGCCGTAAGGAATTGCCGCGTCGATCTCGTTCGCGGAAATACCCGCGTCTCGAAGTGCGGCTTCGATCGCATCCGCGAGTGATTCACCGTTCGTGCCTGGGACGAGGCCAACCGTGTCTTCGCAGTAAGACTGCGATGCGCCAGTTCCAGAGAGCGTTGCGAGAATGCGCGCACCGCGGGCTTGCGCCGTATCGAGTGCTTCAACGACGAGAATGCCGCCACCCTCGCCGACGAGCGAGCCGATCGCCGCAGTATCAAATGGTCGCACGATCTTCGTTGCATCCGCGTCGACTGCGCACGGAGCAAGTCGATTCGCGAGTTCCTGCCGCAGATAGGCCATCGGATTCAACTTGCTGTCTGCGCCTCCGGAGAGGCATGCGTCGGCAGCGCCGCGCTCGATGACGCGCTGACTTTCCGCGAGGCTCAATCCGCTCGACGCCTCGTTGCAAGTGATGGTGTTCGAAGGGCCTTGGCAATCGTGAATGATCGTCACATGGCATGCGAGCATGTTGGGCAGATACTTCAAGAGCCAGAGCGGCGTGAGGTCCTGCATGCCCTGTTGTCCCCACTTCTCGGGATCGAACTGCGACTCGGTCCCCTTCGAACTCCACAACGCGGCAGTCAGTTCATCGAGGTCCGCTGCAATGAGCCCCGCACCAATCTGGCAACCGAAGCGATTCGGGGCGATCGTTGGCGGCGCATCGGGATCGGTGCCGCGCGTCGTCAATCCCGCGTCGCGAACCGCGGTCAACGCAGCACCGACCGCGATCTCGATGTCGCGCGCCATGACCTTGGTCGCCTTGCGGTAACTCTTCAGCACGAAGTCCTTCACATCAAACGACTCGGGAACTTCCGCGCCACAGGCTGCGCGAAATCCGCTTGCGTCAAACGCGCGAATCGGCGCCAACGCCGAACGGCCTTCGACAAGCGCCGCCCAGAGTGGGTCGATGCCAAGTCCAAAGGCCGTGGCGGGTCCAAGACCCGTGAGTACAACGCGTCGCCGCTGCATAGGGCGGGCATCATAGAGGAGAGGCGAAGACCGCTTCCATGCGGATCCTCAGGCACTCCGTCGAGATTCACTCCTAAGGACATCGCTACAGCCTGCCCACCGACATCCAATGAAAGTGCAGCGCAATCTTGCGTGACGTGCGCGACCATGCAAGTGCGTCACCGATCGTCGCTCGAACACATCCATGCGAGTGCGCGAGCGACCTCCGCCGGAAGCGAGATCTGGCAGTGGGTACAATTTCACCCGCAGCCTTGCCAGAAATCGCGGAGCGAGTTATTCTTGGCGGTGATCGATCGTGGCGACCAATGAAAGTGAGGCTCCCCGCAATGGCAGGATTGAGAATACTTCGACTGAGAGTTCTGTCGGTGCTCGTCTTCGGATTGGCCTTGGTTTCTGTTGATAGGCTCGCTGCTAGAGCTCAGGAAGCTGTGCCGGCACCGCGAACCACTGACGCTGAGAACCCCGTCACATACTACCGATTGGTCATCCCACGGGTTGGGGCAGACGAATGGTTGCGCGCAGCCCAAGCGCTCGGCGAGAGTGCGCCTTCGCCGGAACTCGTCGCATCGACGGTTCGCGAGTATGAGCGGCAACTCGAACGAGAAGTTGACGATGTCGGAGCACTCTGCGCGGAGCTGCGGCTGCGCGAACAACTGAGCCAGATTGCGGTGAGTGGCTCCGGGGCAGGCGATGCGACCGCGCTCGCGCGACGGTGTTTCGATCGCTTGAAGACTCGAACCTGGCCGCGCGTTGACAGCGCCCTCGAAGAGGCATGGAGTCGCATCTCGTCAGGCATCGATCCGACTCATGCGGATGCAGTGCACCGCGGTGTTCGCGCAAAGATGGGACTGCTTCGGGCGGTCTACTTGCGACACACGACAAGTACGAACGGCTGGAGCAGTCTGGGCGAAGGCGTCGACCTTCGGAGCCTACTCTCGAGCCATGTCGGCAGCCGAGCGTGGTCGCAGGAGTTCGCCAACATCGTCCGTGGGGTCTCTGGAGCAACGACCGAACCAAACGAGGCCGAGGTTGATGCCGCAGTTCGCGAGGTGGACAGCATTCTCACGGCGCATGAGGAACAGTCGATGGGAGATCTCGCGCAATATTTCCACGCGCGCCGTGGGGATGCCGCGAAACTGCCAGCGGCGAACGAGGACGCACAGGACTTTGCTCAGACTCGCCACACGCGGCGGATAGGCACCGCGCAGCGCGTGAGCGAGCGCGTGTTCACGGCGATCGACCAAGTGTCGACGGCTCTCGAACAACGATACGGCGAAGAGGCGCGCGCTGATTGGGAAGACCTGTCATGGGGCGCCGCGCTCGGAGTCGCATTTCAGCAGGAACTTCCGACACGAGCGATGAGATGGATTGAGTCGATCGACTCCGGGACGGAGACGACGGCTGCGTGCCGTGCGATTCACCGGAGTTACTTGAAGGATCGTCGCCCACTGTGGGAAGAAACGAGACGAGCGCTCATGGACGCCAAACGCAAGAGCGCCATCCCGGCGCTAGCGAGCCCTGACAGATCGCGAAAGCTCGATGACCTCACGGCTCAGCGCCGCGCGCTCGCAACAGATGCCATCACCAGAATGCAGGCCGTCTTGGGCGAATACGAAGCGGCGCGCCTCGAAAAATACTTGGGGTCGTTGCAACAGGAGTGGGATCCGGCTCGGCGTTGGAGAAACATCTGAAAGGAGAATTGCTATGCGTGAATCAATCGCTCTACTTACACAGGCGCTTGTCCCAGCGGTCATCGCATTGGCCGTGATCTTCTCGACTCAGTCCCGCGGCCAAGTTGTATACCAGTGGCACCCCTACTTCGACTGCGTCGTGTCAGGCAAGTGTCTTGCTCAAAACGCGGCGTGCGGAGGCGCCGGATCGGCTGGACAGCGCTGTCGCTACTGCGAAAACCCAATGACCATGTATGAATGCGAGTTCGACCTCTTCGAAAATTGCTACGAGGTCATAAGTCAGCCAGCCCCCACCATCACCTGCGGCTCGATGTTCGTCGGCGCGTGTAACCTCTCGGGAACGAACTGCACCAATGGCGTCTTGAACGGCCGCACTTGCCCGCGACCAGACTGCTCCTAACACGGGGGCCCTGCATTCACCATGTGGCATCTCTCGAGGACGAGCCGTTCAGCGCATCCAACGACCGTGACGCGCGCGAGCAGGGTGTTCGCGGTGCTGAGCATCCTTGCGCTCGCTTCTCCCCTAAGCGGGAAAGCACCGCCTCCGACTTCTCTCGACACGCGAGACACGCTCTGCGACGCTCTTGCAGCGGCGGCGCAGTCAAACAATTTCGATGCCACATGGGCGATCACCGTCGAGCTTGGCGAGACAGCGCGCAATTCGTTTGGGCAGGAGACGCACCGAGGCACCGTTCGAGTCGTGTCAAGGGGCGCACAGCTCTGGGGAGTTGTGCATTGGGCGCCGCTCGCGGGAATGCCGGCATCGAAACACGAAATCCTCGTGCGAGGCGATGCGCTACCCGCGCTCAGCGCAGCCGAATCAGGAAACGAACGCACGATCAGCATCGCTGAGTTTCCGAGTCTGGGAATCGTGAGCGACGATCTTCCGCTCCTCGCTCAAACATTTCGACACATTCCATCGCTCTTGTTTCCAACTTTGACACAGGCGATCATGGTCTATCCGCCCGAAGCGGTCGAAGTGAAGGCTGATGGTCAAATCGTGCTGCGCGTCCTCGCAATCGACGGCGTTGCACCCGAGTTTGACACGGCACTCGTGCTCGAACCTGGCCTCAGACCGAGGCTGCAATCGACTCGCGCGCTTGCAAAGGTTCCACAGCGCCCGAGCGATGATGAGCCTGTCGCGAATGGGGGCGAAGCCCATGTCACACTGTGGAAACGAGTCGGTGAAATGGAGATCCCTGCCAGACTCGAGCGGACCAACTATGCGTGGTTTCCCAACGCCGACAAGCAGGAAGCACAAAGGACGATCTATGAACTCACCTCGAGCGAACTCGCGAGCGCAGATCCCGATCGCATGGTCGAACTCTCCGAGTGGCTCAAGCCCAAAGCGGCAATCGCGGATGATCGCTGCGGTGCGGTTTCGTGCATCGGAGATGACACGCTGAGCCTTCAAGGCGTGCGAATTCGGCTACGAAGACCACTGTTACCTGCAGACATACTCGCATCACAATCGATCACTTCGCTCTGTGCAGCCCAAGAGTTTCCGACGCTTCGCGGCGCACGCACCGAATTGCCACGCGCGCTCCTGTCCGTAGCGCCCGCCACAAATACGCGGCTTCCTTCGACTCCGTGGGCGCTCTGCGCATGGACGGCGCTCGCCATCGGATCCGTCCTTTGGGTTGCGACGGTCATCCACTCGGACCGACGATTTGACGACGCGCACGCCTCCACTGCGCGCCGAAAACCCCCGCGATGGATGGGGCTTCTCGCGATGAGCTTCATCGCGACTGGTACAGGGAGCCTCATGTGGCAACGGCTCGGGACTTCAGAAGCCGCGCCGCTCTTCGATCTCGGAAGCGTGCGGCTCACAACCGGAGTTGGCGCGATTGACGGCGCAGTTCGATTCGCCGCTCACGACGACAACCTCCGAAGTATCGTCAAACTCATCCCGTCTTGCCCTTGCCTGAGCGCTCAACTTCCAAGGGCGCGCGGTGACCAAACACGAGAATGGACTGTGCCCGTTCGGCTACAACTTTCATCGAGTGGAGAGAAGCGGGTGCACCTCACGGCCATGTTCGACGATGGAACGCACGAAATCGTGCACATGAAGGCGATTGGAATCACGGGAGAGTGGGGAGCAAGGCCGAGACTCTGGCCGGTGGTTCTGATTGTCGAGAAGCAGCGAGCGGGAGTCATCACCGCATTGATTCAGAGCTCCGAAGGGAAAGTTCCCAGCGTCGATTGGCGACTTCCGCCAGACATGACCGTCGATGACATCACGCTGAGATATCTCGACCCCATCGATCCGCACGCTGAAGGCTGGTGGGAGATTTCGACCACGCTTGGCCGCAGCGCAGTCGAACATCGGAGCCTTGTCGGCGTCGCCGTGCTCGAGGTCGATGGCGCCCAGGTCGCCTCGGCGTTCGTCCTCGATGGGCCGTGACGAGCGATGTGAAGCGCAATGCGAGGAGCCCCCCGCGAGCAACCGAACGCCGTCGGCCCGTTCGATCTCCCGCACATGCCATCGAGTTCCGCGGCGTTCGTCGAGGCTGCTAGGGACTACTCGCGTTCGCGACGAGCAAGTCGGCGCACCTTGCCGCAAACTCTTGGCATAGTTTGTCGCGCTCTTCGCGATAAGGCGCCAATGCCGCGCTGAGCCCCTGCGGCGTGGCGCTCCCGACGCCGGACGCAACTTCATCATCCCAGTCGTCGCAGGCGCGCTCGAGTTGCTTCGAGAGCTCGCGATAGCGCAGTTCGAATTCGTCGCGCACCGCTGTCAAGCGCCCTTCTAATTCCATCGAGCCTGAGGCACTCGCGATCGCGGCCGTCATGGTTGCCATCGCGATGTCGTACGCGGAGTCCGGATACAAGTTTGGATACAGCCTGGCCGAAACTGTTGCGCGCATGTGCTGAGCACATCCACCACTCACGAGTGCGAGAAGTTGTTCGTGCGCGGTCAAGTGCGAGACACGCAATCGCTTGGTTAGGTTCGCTGAGCGTGCCCAAATCTGCGCTGGATCTGCATCAGATTCCTCCAGTGCTCCCCGCGCCGCGTCGAAGCAGTGCCGTTGCATTTTTCGTGTGGCATCAAGGCGCGCGCGCGACCACTGCTCAAGTAGCGCAGTGAGTTCGTGCTCGTACTGTGCGAGTTGATCCCGAATGATCGCTCGATCCGGCTCAGGTTGTCTTGGGAGTGTCGGGGCACCCCAAACCTGCCTCAATTCAAAGTTGACCCATTGACTGGTACTCGGAACCGCATGCGCTGCCCGCCGAGAAGCCATGTCGCGGAGCACCTCGAGCGAATCAACCTGCTCGATCGTGAGTACCGGCTCAATAGATTCCATTGCGGCAATAAACTGCAACTCGAGTTGAAGGGCTGTCGCAATCAGCGCCCGCGCGCGTTGATCCACGCTCTTCCACGCAGTGCGAAACTCATCCGACGCCATGCCCTGCGATTGCAGCGCACGCGAGGCAGTGGCCGATTTCACGAGGTACTCCGCTGCGGTTCGCTCCACGAGTGGGTTGTACTGCTCGACTATGAACGCATCGTGCCGTGCTTGGATCGCTGCGGCCTGCGCGGGCGTCGCATCGAGTAACGCAATCCAAGCATCAAACTCAGCTCGCGTGAGTGCCGACTCGAACGGCAACGCCGAGTGCGCATACCCAACCTCTGGTTCGACGAAGTCCTTCAGCAACTTCGGATCATCGACGGAGAGGGAAATCAACAGCGTTGCCAGGCCGTCGATGAGGAAGTTCATGTTGTGACTCCACTAATTCAGATGCGAAACACTTCAGCGCGCCGAAAGACAGACTCGCCGCGGAACGACCATCACTTCGCGCGAGGCACAAGCTCGAGGGTTCGGGATTCGGTAGTGACCGGAAGACCCTCCCAAGTTCCATTGAGGAGCTTGCACATCGGCTCGAACGATACGAGGTAGGAATGACCCAAGCACTCGGCTTCAACATCAACGCGGAGGATGGCGATGCTGATCCCAGTGCCTCGAGAGGGTGTTTCGCCGCTGACGAGCCAAACACCGCCAGCAACTGGCTTCGACTCCCATACATCAGTCGGCGCGTTGAGATCTGTCATCTGTGAATCAAAATCGACGGGAGTCCCGTGCTCCGGACTCACTTCGAGCTCTCGATTTGCGGCACCAACAATAGTAAGTACCTTGTTCCAGATGCTGTCGCGCCGCAGCGATCGCGCTAGGCGAGCAGCGCCATTCGAGGGACCTGTGACCGCGACGATAAGATGAACTCGAACTCTGTTCGCATAAAGCTGCGCGGCCACGCTTTCGTAGTCGACCACCTCCGGCCTACCCTCCACGGTGGGTCCAATCGACTTGAGCGCAATGACTGGATCGACAAATCCAACCGGCGTGATCAGAAACCCTCCTCTGAGTGACTTCCAATCGACAGAGCCTGCGGGAAACTCTGGAACCGACGCATTCGACTCGGCGCTGCGACATCCGTTGACTAGCGCCGCAGCGAACAAAGAGCCTGCGAGGAGTGCCTGAATAGTGCTGATTGCGTAAGGCATAGTTGAGGCTCCGTTATGGCATCGACGGACTGAACGGATCACAAATGTCATCGCAAATCCACTCTCCAGAATTGCAACACTGTGGCGACGGGGACGAAGCACTCGGACTCGCAAACTGCGAACAGCAGTCGACGCAGTTTATGCTGCAGCCCTCGCCGCGCCACCCGAGTGCTTGCGCGTAGGCGCGGCAGATCCGTTCGCAGCACTCAGACTGTGACACAGGCGGCTCTCCAACACACAGCCCTGCGAATCGATTCGCCTCGAGCTCGCGGCACAAGTAGCCGTAACGATCGCGATATCTTGCGTAGAAGGAAGGGCACGAGATTGACGACTCATAGAAACCGAGCGCGCAGAATTGGGCGGCGTGAAGAAGCTCATGCGCCAGAAGACCGCATGGGTCTTCTGCGTTGGTACTCACCGCAATCCGGATCGTCCGTTCGCGTGAAGTGCGCTCGGGAAATGTCATCGCCCAATAGGGCTGAATCTCGAGTTCCGGGCACACCGTGGCTGAAACGGTGATGTTTGGTTGAAGAGGGCAGTCCATCATTACCCTGAGAAGCGCAACTTGCACCCGTGGATCAGATGCGCACCCCGTCAAGAATGACAAGTCGCCTTCAAATGTAAAGCCTGGGGGGTAGTAACCAGGGAGCGGCACGAACTCAACCTCGAACTCCTCGAATCCAGCCCTCTCCGCAATCACAAGCCGCATGAGTTCTGATGCTCTCGGAGTGACCGATGCCACGCCCGCCGTGCCGAGATCGCAGAGGACGGTTTCTACGGATCCGGGCGGTGGCGTGACCGCTGCATAGCCTTGGCGACCGAACTCGGTCATGACCTCTGTGAGATCGGTGAGCCCAACCATGCCATCGCCGTCGAGGTCACCGGCCTGGCGCGTCGGTACCGGGAGCAAGAAATTGTCGAGTACGACCGCCAGATCCGCAGTGGTCACCTCAGCGTTCGCATCGACATCACCTCTGACTTCCGGAAACTCCGGCTGCGCGACCATTGGATCAAACTGCACTCAGACTTCTGCGCGACTCGGAGAGAAAATGTACACGCGTACGGAGGGCTCCCCTTGCGCGTTGACGGTTCTCGCGAATACCTGAACCTCACTCATCGCATCGCCGTCGATATCAAACATTTCGCGAAGCCCAACTCCAAACATCGTCACCGCGACATCCTCGTCTGGCACTCTCACGACGGCGTCTGCGCGTGCGGCGCTCACGAACTCACTGCACGGCGACATCCACGGCGACCTAAAGAGATAGATCGCCCCTCTCCCTCCGAAAGCACTTGGCGCAGCTATCAACAACTCCGGTTCGCCGTCGCCATTGCTGTCTGGGATGACGAGCACAGCCGAGCCGAAGCCGTCCTCCAGTGCGTCACCTCGAATGCGAACGAGCGGGCTCATCGTCGCGCCGTTCATCACCGTCACTTGATTTGCTTCAGCAGTGATCGCCTCGCAAACACCGTCGAGATTGAGATTTGCATTCAAGACGAGTGGCGGAATGGATTGGGCATTCGTCACAGCAGAGATCGCGACTGCGCGAGCGCGGCGACCTCCACACTGCACCGAACCAGAGCCAATCGCAGGCGCTTACAACTTCTGTGTGTTCGCCGAGTATCTGGGTCCGGTCTCAGCCAATCTCGTGAACCGTCCATTGAGTTCATTCCCTCCATGTTGGATCTTCGTTTCCATTTGGCAACGCACCGCTCCTAATCCAAGGCATCTCGGATGGTATCTACGGCGTGCGGCACGCGCAGGGGCGGGCTCAGTCGGTCGAACCGCAGCGGCACCAACATGAGCAAAGAAACTATTGCCTCGAAGCAGAAGATGCCAAGTCGCGAGCACTCAATTTCTGCCGGCAAGGCAAGGAAGCCATTGTTCTAACTACTTCGAAGAATCCCGAGGATCGCGCTGCTGCGCGGCCAGTGCTTCGGCGCACCGCTTCGCAAAGTCCTCGCACAATTTCTCGCGTGCTTCGCGGTAAGGCGGCAAGTCGCTCGCAAGACCTTGCGAGGTTGCCGGTCCAACGCCCGTTGCGACATCGTCATCCCAGTCCACGCACACCTGCTCAAGCTGTTTGGACATTTCTCGGTAACGCAGTTCGAATTCGTCGCGCAGTTCCATGATGCGCCCCCGTAGATCCTCCGCGTCGGCGGCGGAGAAAATCGCTTCCGTCAGCTGGGCAATCACCCGCTCATACGCAGTGTCGGGATACAGCTCTGGGTACAGCCGTGTGAATACAGCCAATCGCATTGCATTTGCGAGGCGAGCATCAACCAGCATCAAGAGTTGCTCATTCGCGCGAAGATGTAAGTCACGCAATTGCTTTGTCAGTTTCGCAGATCTCTCCCAGATTCTTGCAGGATCGAGAGCCGTCGATTCGCGCGCGTCGTTGAACAGATACTCTTGCATGTCCCACGCAGCGCGTTGTCGTGCGCGCGACCATTGGCAAAGCACATCTGTGAGTTCGTGCTCATACTCTGCGAGTTGGTTGCGAATGATCAGCCGATCTGGCTCAGGTTGTCCTGGGCACGTCCGCTCGCCCCAGACCTGTCGCAACTCAAACTTGACCCACCGACTCGAACTCGGCACCGCGTGCGCTGCCCGTCGCGAGGCGATGCCACGAAGCACAGCAAGCGCATCAATCTGCTCAGAGGCCAACTCCGGCTCGATGGACTCTATCGAGTCAATCAACTGCAGTTCAGCCTGTGCTGCAGAGGCAATCAGCGTTCGACCGCGCTGCTCCGCCCGCTTCCAAGCCGCTCGAAACTCGTCGGAGGTCATCCCGTGCGATTGCAGCGCGCTCGACGCAGCCGCTGACCTCGCGAGATACTCCACGGCTGTTCGGTGCACGAGAGGATTGTGTCGCTGCTCCACGAATTCGTCGTACAACAAGCGAATCGCGGTGGCCTGCTCCGGTGTCGCGTCCAGAATGCCAATCCAGTCACTGAGTTCCGACCGGGTCAGTACGGATTCAAACGGCAACGCTACATGTGCGTAGCCAACCTCTGGTTCAACATAGTCCTTCAGGAGTTTGGGGTCATCTCCAAGGAAGCAAGCGAGCAAGGGAGCGAGACAATGAACGATTAGGTTCATACGGAGCACTCCTGTTTCATGGACATCCCAACCCCGAAACGCGCTGATTGGCGTAGTAAATGCGATGGACGATTCCAGTGCTCGCGCACCCGCTTGTTGGCTGGCAGGTCTTCAGCAACATCTCGCATAAGGATGCAGGTACTTCGTAGTGAGCGTCGCAGTTGCGCTTGCCTCGCTCACCCACGCTCGCCGTTACACATCGAGTCACTGGTTCGCTCGTCAGAATGTCGTGTGGGCACGAGTAGTCTCCACAGCTCGCCCCCATGCCAGGGATGTAACAAGCAAAGGTCTGGTTCTCGCGGTAACAACAACATGGCTGAATCACCTCTGGCGGCGTGACTGCGCCCAGCGTCACAAAGAGCACGCTCCCCGCGAGCGCCAGGTGATACTCCGCGCGCGCCATAGGGTTGAAGCAATGCAACGCATCACGCGCGTGCTTCCAAGTTCTGATCGTGATTGACTTCATTTCGATCTTCCCAAACATCTGTGATCCACCTCTCTTCAGCGCATCAAGAATTCGATTCCGTTCATACCCATACGCATCGCCGCGAGCCGCCCCGCGCGTAGTCACGGCAGTCTGCCGCCGTGCGGAACGCTGAGTCAAGAGGAATCTTGTGATTTTCCCCTGCACCAATCTCCTTTCACATTGTTTCTCGGGGGGACCGAAGAGTTCCGACTGGTACCGATGCTCACCCCATTCGTCCGCGCGCATCGTGCGATTCTCTCCGCCAATCCAGAGACTGGCTCGCGTCGAGACCGTAGTCCCCCGTCGGCTCGCTCGCCTGATTGCAGATTTGCGCGGTCGGCGTCCAAAGCGAGTGCCGGATTTTGCGGCGCAATTCCTACATTTCTCCGAGTCACTTCGCGCGAGGCACAAGCTCGAGGGTTCGGGATTCGGTAGTGACCGGAAGACCCTCCCAAGTTCCATGGAGGAGCTTGCACATCGGCTCGAACGATACGAGATACGATTGATCCAGACACTCGGCATCAAGATCAATACGGAGAGTGACGAGGCTCATCCCGATGTCCCCCGACGAATCTTCACCGCCAGGGAACGAACCGCCACCAGCAACTGGTTTCGAGTCCCATACATCGATCGGCGCTTTCTGGTCGTACATCAATGCACCAACATCGTGCGGATCCCCGCGCTCTGGACTCGCTGCGAGCTCTCGGTTTGATCCATCGACAAGCGTGACGACTTTTTTCCAAATGATGTTGTCCTGCCGCACGGCTCGTGCGAGTCGAACTGCACCATTCTGGGGACCGATGACCGCGACGATGAGATGAATTCGAACTCGATTCGCAAGGTATTGCGCGCCCAAGCTATCGGTTCCATCCACGCTCGGCCAACCCACCCCAAGGGGACCAATCGACTTGAGCGCAATGACTGGATCGACAAATCCAACCGGCGTGATCAGAAACCCTCCTCTGAGTGACTTCCAATCGACGGAGCCTGCGGGAAACTCTGGAACCGACGCATTCGACGCGGCGCTGCGACATCCGTTGAGTAGCGCCGCAGCGAACAAAGAGCCTGCGAGGAGGGCAATCCACCGCCGCACTCCGTCCTTCATGGCCGCGACCTCGCGGCCATGGCTCGGCACGCGAAACGCTTGATTGAACGGGCATAAGTAAGACATCGGTAAAGCTTCATTATGGGGAAGATGAGCTAAACGATTTACAAATGTCGTCACAAATCCATTCTCCCTGATGACAGCAGTGCGGTAACGGGGACGAGTCAATCGGATTCGCAAACTGAGAACAGCAGTCGACGCAGTTTATGCTGCAGCCCTCGCCGCGCCACCCGAGTGCCAGTGCGTACGCAAAGCAGATCCGTTCGCAGCACTCAGCGTGGGAAACAAGCGGCTCACCACTGCACAGCCCTGAGAATCGATTCGCCTCGAGTTCGCGGCACAAGTAGCCGTAGCGATCGCTCACTCTTCCGAACAATGTTTCGCACGAGGTGGACGACTCAAAGAAACCCAGCGCGCAGAATTGGGCGGCGTGGAGAAGTTCGTGCGCCAAAAGACCGCACGGATCCTCGGCGTTCGTGCACACCTCGATTTGAATCTTCCGACCGTGAACGACGCAGTTCGGAATGGTGACCGCCGGAGCGGGAAAACTCTCAAGTGGCAGGCACTCCCTAGCATTCACGGTTATGTATGGCTCGAGCGGGCAGTCGATCCAAATTCGTCGAAGAGCGAATTGCACCCTCGGGTCAGATGCGCACCCCATCAATAATGGGAGGTTCCCTCGGAAACCGAACCCCGGTGGATAGTGGTTGGGGAGAGGCACGAACCCGATCTCGAACTCCTCAAATCCCGCCCGTTCCACAATCACAAGCCGCATGATTTCCGACGCTCTTGGAGTTACCAACGCTACACCCGCCGTGCCGAGGTCGCATCGAACCGTTTCCACGGATCCTAGAGGTGCCGCGATCGCTCGGTAACCTCGGCAACCGAACTCGGTCATGACCTCCGTCAGATCAGCGAGCCCAACGTTGCCATCGCCGTCAAGGTCGCCTGCCTGGCGTGTTGGCGCCTGCAATGCGAAGTTGTCGAGCACCACACCGAGGTCTGCGTCCGTCACTTCCGCGTTCGCATCGACATCGCCGCGGACCTCTGGAAACTCCGGCTGCGCGAAGATTGGATCAAACTGAACTAAGACTTCTGCGCGACTCGGTGAGAAAATGTAAACGCGTACGGACGACTCCCCTTGGGCATTGACCGTTCTCGCGGAAATCTGCACCTCGCCCACCACATCGCCGTCGATGTCGAACATCTCTCGGAGCTCGCCTCCAAACAGCGTCACCGAAGTATCCGCATCGGGCGCCCTGACAACAGCATCGGCGCGTGATGCGCTGACGAATTCACTACACGGCGACATCTACGGCGATCTGAAGAGATAAACCGCTCCCCTTCCTCCGAAGGCGTTGGGCGCGGCGACAAGCAACTCTGGTTCGCCATCGCCATTCGCGTCGGGAATGACGAGCGCGGCCGAACCGAAGCCGTCCGAAGGCGCATCACCACGAATGCGAACGAGCGGACTCATGGACGCGCCGTTCACCACGGTCAACTGATTCGCGTCGGCAGTGATAGTCTCGGCGATGCCGTCACGATTGAGGTCTTCGGACAAGGTGAGCGCCGGCGGTGATTGGGCGTTGACGGTAGCGGCGACCACGAGGGCGCTCAGTGTCACTACCGAACTCTGAAGGGTGAGCGCGGCGCAAACGAAGGCGCGCAAACTCGACGCGATGGAACGAATCAACCGTCGCACACCTCTGCCTCGCTCGAAGAACTTGATTGTGTTACTCAATCTCCCAGCAACACTTGTTGCCACGATTTCCCGCTTGTCTTGACCACGCATCTTGGGTCCACCTTTCTTCAAGCCATTTGTCTCCTCGCCATTCGTTTCAAGCCCACTCGCGGGCGCGCACTCCTCGCGACCCAAGACGGAGCCTACCCCCCCCGATCAAAATCAAGCAGGATCTCTCGAGATTGCGAGCAGGGCTCCGTCCGGGCGACACAATTTCTTAGGCGACTGCGATGCGCGCGGCATGGCTTGCCCACGCTTCTGTCTTCGCTCGGAAGGGAGCTTCGTGTGAGAAGCCGTCAGTGAGCCGCGAACGGCGTCAGCCGCCGACGACTCGCGCATCCCAAAGGAGTTCTAGCGGCTCGCTCCCGATCCATGCCTTCGTGAAATCAGCATCGCAAGTTCAAGGGCTTGTTCATAGTTGAGCCGCGGATCAACGCTCGAGCGATATGCCCTTGAAAGATCGTCGTCAGTGAGCCCGCGCGCGCCGCCGGTGCACTCGGTGACATCTTCACCCGTCAACTCAATGTGCACGCCCGCAAGCACCGTGCATTCATTGCGGTGAATCTCAAATGCCTGTTCAACTTCTGCGAGCACATGCGCGAACTTGCGTGTTTTCACGCTCTTGCCCGCCCAAGCACCGCTCGATGGAACGACCGTCTCGGTGTTGCCGTGCATTGGATCACAGACCCACACCACCGCAAGCCCAGCCTCTTTGACTGCGCGAACAAGACGAGGCAACCCCGGCCCAATCTGATGCGCGCCAAAGCGCGTGACGAGCAGCACCCGACCAGGTTCGTTACTCGCGTTCAGCGCACGAATCGTTCGCAGGAGCGACTCCGCATGCGTATCTGGTCCGACTTTCACGCCGATTGGATTCGCGATTCCTCGGCAAAACTCAATATGCGCGCCATCGGGATCGCTTGTGCGCAATCCAACCCACGGCAGGTGCGTCGAAAGGTTGAACCAACCTTCGCGACGCGGCACTTGGCGGGTCAACGCTGATTCATATTCAAGAAGCAGCAACTCGTGACTCGTATAGAAGTCAACGCGCTGCATCGCGAGGATCGCGCCGCCAGCGAGCGATTCCATGAATCGCAGACTCTCGCCGATAGAATCGACCATGCGCTGATACTCCGCCGCAAGCGGCGAGTGCTTTACGAAGTCGAGATCCCAATTTTCCGGATGATGGAGATCCGCAAATCCGCCATCCACAAGAGCGCGGATGAAGTTAAGCGTCAACGCGCTGCGCTCGTAACCCCGCAGGAGCAGCGTTGGATCAGGAGTTCGAGCAGCCGCAGTGAAGTCCGGTCGGTTCACATTGTCACCGCGGAAACTCGGCAGTTCAACGCCGTCGCGAGTTTCAGTCATCGCGCTTCGTGGCTTGGCATACTGACCGGCGAATCGCCCAATGCGCACGATGCGCTTCCGTGTGCCGTGCACAAGCACGAGACTCATCTGCAACAAGATCTTCAATCGCGCGGCGATGGCCGCAGAGGTGCAATCCGCGAAGTTCTCCGCGCAGTCGCCACCCCAAAGAATGAATCGTTCGCCGCGCGATGCCTCAGCGAAGGCGGTCTTGAGTCCTTCGATTTCGTAACTCGTCACGAGCGGCGGAAGGTGAGAGAGTTCACCGAGGGTCCGAGCGAGCGCGGCAGAATCTGGGTAGTGCGGTTGCTGCACGCTCGGGCGATTGCGCCATGAGGATGGAGTCCAGTCAGCAGGTGCGCCGGTGTGGCTCGCAGCCGCCGGTTGGGTTGCGCTTGGCGAGGACGGGATCGACCCTGAGTTCATGGACTCCTCCTATCGGCTCGAGGTTTGAGCGCTCGCGACTTGCGCCGCGTCATTTCAAGCTCGCGATCGGCGCTGGAGACGCGCCGCCTCGCTCGCTTTGGCGTGCGCGCACGCCAAAGCGAGTGCAACGATTTGACCCGCTGCGGGTCAGAATCTTGCACGAGCGCTCAAAAGGATGCGGACGCAATCCACCGCGCAGTAGCTCGCCATGCGCTGGTGGCGATTCACTCGCCCCAGCGCATTCGAAAGGGAGCGGTGGAATTTGTCCGTGCGCTTTGGCACGGCAGAATTCCACCCTCCCGCTCAAACGGATGCGGGCGACAGGAATCGAACCTGCACGGGGTTTAGCCCACGGGAACCTAAATCCCGCGCGTCTGCCAATTTCGCCACGCCCGCGGCGACCTCAAAGGCCTTGTGAGAGGCAGGATTGTACGAAGTCGGAGGCAAGCGCCGAAGAGTCTCCCCAACGGCGCTTGCCCGCCGGAGAGTTTTCCATGAACGCAAGCCAAAAGGCCGCCGCCAACATCGTCCCCCTGCTCGCGCGATTGCTGCTCTTTCTCGCATTCGTCCCCCCAGGCTGGCATCACCTCATGGATATCGCGGTCTTCGACCCGACTTCCACCGGCCGCTTAGTCGAACTCGGCGCGATCGACCCTGGCACGAACACCGGTCGTTGCCTTCACGAAATGACGCTTGCGTTCGACTCCTATGGGATCACCCGACCTGAGGTCGCCGCTTGGGCAGTCGGTGTGTTTGAACTTGTCGGAGGCGCGCTCCTCGTCGCCGGGCTTTTCAGCAGACTCTGGGCGGGCGGCCTGCTCATTTGGGGCTGCGCACAATTCTGGCTCACCGCCATGCCGGGACTCCACGGCACTTGGTTCTTCGGCACACCAGAACCCGATCTCAATCGCGCATTCGCGCAGCTCGGGCTCCTCGTTCTCGCGCTTGGCGTCGTCTTAACTGGTCCGGGTGCTGCGAGCATGGATCATTTCCTCTTCCGCGGCGGAAAGAGCAAAGGCGGCAAGGGCGCGCCTGAATAGGGAACGGCACGCGCCTGAATCCGTAGGATGCACCTACGGCTCATGACGCGCCTCGACGGACTCAATCATCACGCAAACCGCGCCCTCACTGACGCGGAAGTCGCGTATCTGCGTCGACTCGCGTCACCCACCGCCCGCCGATCCCACGGTCTCTTCACGACTGCACTCGGAAGCATCGCGCTGCACGCTGTGATTGCCGTCATCGCGCTCACGACCGCCGTGGGCGTCAGTACGTTGCAGGCGCAGCGAGCCACGCCAATCGTGATCGCGGCAGATTTTCTCGATCCCGGATTGCGCGACGAGTCGCGCGTCGACATTGGCGCGCCAAGCGCGGCTCGAGCACCCGGGCGGGTGGCGTCACCGAGCAATAGCGTGAGTGACACACTCGCGGCGAAAGTGAAGGCGCTGAGCCAAGGCGCGCGAGGAAACGCCGCGCTCGAAGCGGTGGAACGCAGATATCGAGGCGGCAGCGGTGGCGACGGACTTGCTGCGCCGAGTCGAGGCGTTGCGACCTTTGCTGGGCTCACTGCTCAAAACGCGCAGAAGATCGTCTATGTCGTGGACGCGAGTGGTTCGATGATTGCAACGCTTCCGATTGTGATCGCGGAGTTAGATCGATCGATCTCCCAACTCGAGCCTGGGCAGGAGTTCAGCATCCTCTGCTTTCAAAAAAACGGGACCGTCGCGTTGCCGCCGCAAGGAAGGCTACGCGCGTCGAGCCCCGCCTCTCGCGATGCATGTGTTTCATGGCTGCAAGGATCCGTGAAACCGCAAGGACGATCGAGTCCGCTTGATGCGCTGCAGAAAGCGCTCGCGCTCAAACCTGATGTCATCTTTCTTCTTTCCACAAACATCACCGGCTCGGGGCAGTTTGAACTTGATCGCGACGCAATCCTCGACGCACTTGAGCGCATGAATCCCCGCAACGCGGATGGCACACGCCGGGCGGTGATTCAATGCGTGCAGTTTCTTGAAGCAGATCCTGCAGCCACGCTCGAAGCCATCAGCCGCGCACACGGCACGCCAAACGGATTCCGAACCCTGACCCGTAGAGACCTCGGACTCGAATGAACCACGCAACTATGGATCGCTCACTCTTCACGCAGACTCGACACGGACAACGCTTCGCGATACCGCTCGCGATCAGTGCACTCCTTGTGCTCGCCACGCAAGCCAACGCACAAGACACCGTCACCGCACCGAGCTTCGGCTCTATCTTCTTCTGGAGCGCCAACGCCGATGGCTCCATCGAGTGGATCGGCAGCGCAATGATTTGGGTGCTGATCTTCATGTCCATGCTCAATGTGAGCCTCTCCATCACGCTGTGGAGGGAGAACCAGGAAGCGCTCGTCATCCCTCCGCGCGTACTCGTCGAGTTTCGCGATCGTTTGCAGTCCGGCCGCTACCGCGATGCGCTCGATCTCGCATCCATTGAGAAGTCAGACCTCGCACGCACGATTCGCGCTGCACTCACACAAGCGCCCGCTGGCGCCGATGCCATGGTGCGCGCGGCGGAAGAGGCGGCCGATGTCCTCCTTGCAGAGCGATTGCGCAAAATCGAACGACTCAACATCCTTGGCCAAGTGGCGCCGATGATCGGATTGTTCGGCACGGTGTACGGCATGATCGTCGCCTTCATGGTCATCGCCGCCACAGGCGGAAGCGCCGATCCCGTCATGCTCGCCGGTGGTATCGGCACCGCATTGGTGACGACCTTCTGGGGACTGCTCATCGCAATCCCTGCCACCGCGGTCTACGCGCTCGTTCGCAACCGCGCGATCGCGCTGAGCGAAGGCACACTCGGAAGCGTCGAAGAAATGCTCGCGCTTTTCCGTCCCAAGACAGCGACCGACGGCGCCGAGACGAAGTCGTAGGTCTCACGGAGTAAGACTGACATGGCACGGAAAGCTCTCCCACCGATTGCACGCGTTGAGGCAAACCTCACGCCCATGATCGATGTGAGTTTTCTCCTGATCGTGTTCTTTGTGCTCGTCTCGCGCATTGGCGATGTCGAACGCGCGCCACTTGAACTTCCCGAAGTTCGCGCAGGCGCTGCGGAACAAGGCCGCGAGGAAGCGCGGGTTGTGTTGAGCGTGCTTCCCGGTGTAGACGGGAAAGCGCGCGGCTATCGCCTCGACCTCGATGAGTTCCCCGCGAATCCCGATGGGCTTGTGATGCTGACGGAGGCACTCAGCGCGCTCTACCGAGGCAATCCCACGCTTGCCGTGAATCTCCGAGCAGACGAATCCACGCACTACGAGTGGATCTCGCCTTGTTTTCAGGCAGCCGCGACTGCAGCGACCCTCGCGGCGAATGCTCCGAATGCCCCAGCCGAAGGCATCGTGCCACGCATGAATCTCGTGGTCACGAGTGCTACACCTAGGTTTGGAGGTGCGAGTGAGTAAGAGCACTCGACACACGCGCATCCGAGGGGAACTTCGTGGGAGTGCACAGCCATTCCGAGTGCAACTCGCGATCACGCCGATGATCGATGTGACATTCTTGCTGCTCATCTACTTCCTCCTCACGACCAACTTTGCGGCCGATGAGAAGCAGTTTCGCACCGCACTCACTCCTGACGAAGTCGCAAGCAGCGGAAATGAACTTGTCCTTGAACAAGATCCTCTGCGCATCCGACTTTCGGCCGGAGCAGCGCCGAGAATTCTCGGTCCGTATCGACAGCCCAGCGACGAACTTGACCTCGAGCGATTCCTCACTGACGCGATTGCGAACCATGGGAATCCGAACGCGCTCTTCCGCCCAGACCATCCGATCCTCGTCCTTCCAGACGACAATGTCCCTTGGGAACATGTTGTGGTCGTTTTCGACGCGATCGTCCGCAGCGGCTACACCAGCGTGGGATTCGCAAATCAATGAGTCGCTCGCGCGTTCTCCTACTCAGCGCCCTCGTCGCCGCCTGCCCTGCGACAACACTCGCACACGCACCCGGCGAGGACGCGGATTGGCGTGATATCACCCGCAGTGACGCGCTGCTTGATCGCGCGTCCCTTGAAGCGATCGCGAAGCGAAGTTCGCTCGATACCGCCGAACGCGCGCGCCTTGCTCTCGCGCTCGCGCATATCGACGCACTGCAACAAGAGGCTGCCGGACGCACCCAAGCGCTGGTGCAGCTCGCGGGAGAGCGCGCTCGGCTTGCGGAGGCTCTCGGTCGCGATGCTCGCGCTGGCTCGCTCCTTCTCGACATCGCACAAGACGCGCTCCTGCACCGACTCGCTGAAGGCACCACCGATGCGGAGTGTGCGGTTGGCATTCCGACACGCAGTGAGCTTGACCTCGCACTGCGTGTCGCGCAGGAATCTCGAGTCTTCATCCAACGCGCGCGAACGATTTTTCAAGATGCGTCATCTTCGAGTGCGTCTGCGTCCGCGGATGAAGCGATCGCGGTTGATCAATCGATCCGCGCGCCCGCGCTCGATGCGCTCAGCGCTGCACTGCTCCATGATGCGGCAGAATTGCTGCGCGTTCGACTGCTCGACGAAGTGTCCGTGAAGAGCGAAGCTGCACCGTCCACGAAAGAACTTGCGCAACGCCTGAGCGTGCTTGAAGCGGATGTTGGGAAACTCCCATCGCCCCTGCGCGAAGCAGTGCAACTGGCGTACGCGCGCGCCACCACCGACGCCGCGCGAGCAGAGGTTCTCGCTCGGCTCACGCGCGCGAGCGACCCCGTCTTCCAGGCACAGTCGCGAGCCATCGCGCTCCCGCCATCGGACCTTCCTCTTGCTTCTGACCTCACGCCAAACGCACTTGGTCTATGCAGCGCCAACGCAAGTGTGCGAGCGAGGTTGCGTGCTGGCTTTGCGCCTCCGCGTGCGATCGAAGCGTGGAAGATGCTCTTGGAGCATGCCCCGCCGCAGCAGCACGAAGCGCTTGAGAGCGCGATCATTGCTCGAGTTTCGAAGCAACTCGCACTCGCTCTCTGCGCGGAGGCGCAAACGCCATTCGGCTCGGCGATCGCTGGCGCCGCGCTCGCACGCGACGGCGACATCACGGCCGCATTCGAAGCGTTGCATCAAGTGAAGGAGGACCGGACCGCGATGCGGATTGCATTGCCAATCCTCGCCCAACTCGCGGCATCCAAGGGCGATGCGCAGCAGAGCGCAGACGCGCTGTTCGCCTTCGCGCAGGCATTTCCACAAGATCCCAGAGCGCTTGAAGGAGTGCTGCTTGCGCTCGAAATCGCGCGCGAGGCAGCACTGCCAACGCTCGGCGCGCAACTCGAAGCGCTCGCTCGCGTGCTCGGCGACAGCGAAACTCGCATGCGTTGGCTTGCCGAATCGACTGACCTTGCGCTCGATGCTGGCGACGCAACCCTCGCGCTTCGACGCGCGGATCTCTTGCAAGCGCTCGGCGGTGAGGCACGCGGCGAAGCGGCCACTCGCAAAGTCGAGGCGCGGGCGATAGACCTGCTCGCGCGCCTAGGGGCCAACAACACGGCAGGGCTCTCGAGCCGCGCCGAGGATCTCGCGCGCGAAGCAAGCCAAACGGCTGCGCTCCTTCCTCGCACGAGCCAACTCCACGCCAGGCTTGCGATGGCCGACGCCGCTGCATGCGCGGCGCTCGGAAAATGGGCGGATGCTGCGCATCGTGCAGCGCTCGCAATCTCGACGACCTCGCTTCCGCTTCGCGTTCGCAGCGCCGCATTCGGTGTGTGGCTCGCAGCAGTTGTTCAGCGCGGTGACGCGATTGTCATCCCTGAGGGGACGACCGAACTCATCGCCTCGCACCGCGTGCTGCTCGACGATGTCGCGCGAACAGTCCGAACGCTTGCGACCGAAGGAGAGCAACGCGCTCGCGCGGGAGAAACTGATGCAGCACTGCGAGGGGCAAAGTCGCGAGGCGTCCCGCTCGCGCGCGTACTTGTCGGAGAGGCGAGCACAGCGACGAATGAGATTTCAGAGTCCATGCGCGTTGATGCAGGGCGGGTCTTCGCAGCGGCGAATGAAGTCGAGGAAGCGCTCTTGCTCCTCGCGCCTCTCGTGGATGCCAATCGCGCAGGTCGCGATGGCACATACGCATATGCCCAGTTACTCCTGCAATCTCCGGCGAAACATGCGCGCGCGTTGGAGTGCTTGAAGGCACTCGCGCCGCTGCAAGCGGAAGCGACCCAGCGCGATGAAATCTGGTGGCTCTCGCAATGCGCGATGCTCGAGTTTCTCGCACACGACTCGACGGACGCAACCATCGACGCGCGCAACGACGCGCTCCCTCGGCTACACCGACTGCGCGCGCTTGATCCAGACTTCGGTTCACCTGCTGCGAAGCGACGCTTCGACGCGCTTGAGAAGTCGTTGTCGAAGCGACTATGACTTCGAGGCGGCGTTCTTCTTCGCGATGAGTTCGTCGACGATCGCTTCGATCGCCTCGTGAGAAGCAGGATGCAACCCAACTTTGGCGACTTTGCCATCCGCGTCGATAATCGCAACGAATGGGATGCCACCGATGTTGAAGTCTGGGTTGAACACATCCTTACCGGAGAGTCCAACCGGCCAAGTCATCTCCATGTCTTTCATGAAGTTCATGAGCTCCGCCTTCTCCTTCTCGACATCGCCCTTGCAATCCACGCGGGG
This sequence comes from Planctomycetia bacterium, assembly GCA_005790605.1. GTDB lineage: Bacteria > Planctomycetota > Phycisphaerae > Phycisphaerales > SM1A02 > F1-140-MAGs142. The sequence continues at coordinate 30,352 of SXUI01000006.1, forward strand.
CCGCTTGGTGTGCGCAACATTGCCCTGCACACTTGTGACGCCAATGATCTCAAGATCAGACTCGGCGTACTTCGCGCGCATCGCACGCACTTCTGGGAAACTCCCGACGCATGGCCCGCACCACGGAGCCCAGAAGTCGAGCACGACAACTTTCCCCTTCAAATCAGCGAGCTGCTTCCACTCTGGCGTACGACCATCGCTGCGTGCAACCCACAGAAGATCAAGATTCGGAGCCGTCGCGCCAAGCAGTTCCCCGCGCATCGCTGCGCCGTTGAGTCGCTCAAGCATGCGCTGCAAGGACTTTTGAACGCGTTCCTCGGTCGCCGCGGCGAGTCGGGTCTTCGCTGCTGCGATCACCGCCTGTCGTGCCGCTTCCGCGTCCGCCTTCGGCATGATGCGTTGCATGAGTTCGATCCACGCGAGAGAGCTGCCGAAGACCGACTTCGAAGCATCCGCGCCGTAGTTCGCGCCTAGAGCCGAAAGTTGCTTCGCATATGGAGCGAGCTTCTCCGCATCAATCTGCTCCAAGAAGAAGAACACATCACTTGCGACTGGACTGTTCATCCCCTCAGCGAAGGCCGGATGAGAAAGCAATGAAAGACCAGTATCCGACTTGCCCTCCACATTCCCAAACTCCAGCGCCGCCTGTACGGACGCAGCGGCAAACCCGTCCGCTGTGGGTCTCTTCGCCCGAGTCGTGAGCTCAGCCATGTACGACTCCATTGCTGCGCCACCCGCCACTGAATAGAGCGGCTGCGCGGCGTCAAAGACTGCTGCGTCAAGCGAGGGGAGATCAATCCCGTTGAGCGCAGCCGCGACGAGACCAGCCTTGAAAGTCGCCGCAGCGTCCTTCAGTTCTTGCGTCTCCGCCTCCTTGCTCGGCGCTGCAGCTCTGGCCGCAGCAAGGTCAGAGCGAAGTTTGTTGTATCGCGCGCGTACGACTTCAACGGTGATCGCCTCCGTCGAGGGTGCGTCGCTCGCGGCAGCTGGCGGCGTGTTTGCCGGTGCGGCAGGCGCAAGTGGCGGTGCGATCAGTGAAAGGGCGACGACGAGAGGCAGCGTGAACAGCATGTGAACTCCAAGCAAGAGTGAAGCGAAACCCCAAGAACACGCATTGAACCACATCCCTAGCGCGAAACAACGCCATCACGCACATTCGCTTCGGCAAAGCCCTTGGCGCGAAGGATGCAGGCATCGCAATGTCCGCACGCAAGTCCTTCGGTGGAAGGGTCGTAACACGAGAGCGTGCGCGCTGTTGGAACCCCAAGTTCCACTGCGAGCTTCACAATCTGCGCCTTCGAGAGCGTTTGGAGCGGTGTGTGAATCGTGAATCTCCCCTGCTCCTCCGTGCCCACTCTCGTCGCGAGATTCGCGAGCGCAGCAAATGCCGCGATGAAGTCAGGACGGCAGTCGGGATAGCCGGAGTAGTCGATCGCATTCACGCCGATCGCAAGATCGGTCGCGCCAATCGTCTCAGCGTAGGCCAGCGCGAACGCGAGGAAGATCGTGTTGCGCGCAGGGACATAGGTAATGGGCACGCCATGCTGCATCTCACTCTCGGCGCGATCCTTCGGCACCGGAATGTCCGAGGTCAACGCGCTTCCCCCGAGTGAGCGCAAGTCAATCTCCGTGACCCGATGCTCGACCACACCGCAGTGCTGCGCCACTTCGCGCGCGCGATCAAGTTCCACTGCGTGCCGTTGTCCGTATCGAAAACTGAGGGCGTAACACGCGAAGCCCTCGCGACGCATCCACGCGAGGACCGTTGCGCTGTCGAGCCCGCCACTCAGGAGAACCACTGCTTTGCGTTGACCGTGCGCCATGCGAGAGTTCCAACTGCCTTAGACAGGACTCGCGACGCTCTCGATCACCCGCTGCATGATGCGACGCGTCGTGAGCGTGTCGCCTGCGTGCATGTAGGTGCGACTCACCACACGATGCGCACAGACACTGATGACATTCTGGACAACATCGTCGGGCACGACATACTCGCGAGAGGCGAGAATCGCCGTTGCTTTCGCCGCCGCCGCGAGCGCGAGGGCCCCGCGAGGCGAGATCCCAACTTGGAGGTCTTCGGCTTGTCGAGTCGCGGTCGCGATCGCAATGATGTAGTCGACAATGCCCTGATCCATCTTTACGCCATCCACGAGCCGCTGGAGTTGCAGCGCATCTTCAGGCGTGAGCACCGGCTTCAATTCCGGAAGCGTCGTGCGGGCTGGCTGCTTTCGCAGAATGCGGCTCTCATCATCAGGCGATGGATAGCCGAGCGAAAGCCGCATGAGGAATCGATCGAGCTGGTTCTCCGGCAGGAAGTAGGTGCCTTCAAACTCGTATGGATTCTGTGTCGCCACCACAAGAAATGGTTGCGGCAACGGAAGGACTTGCCCTTCTGCCGAAACCGTTCCGTCGCTCATTGCTTCGAGCATGGCGGATTGGGTGCGCGGCGTGGTGCGATTTACCTCGTCCGCGAGCACGATGTTGGCGAAGATTGGTCCCTTGCGGAACTCAAAGGTCCCTTTGTCGCGGTGAAACACGCTCGTGCCTGTCACATCGCTAGGCAGCAAATCTGGCGTGCACTGAATACGGCTGAACGAACAATGCACCGAACGAGCAAGCGCGTTGGCGAGGACTGTTTTCCCTACTCCTGGCACATCCTCGATCAAGACATGACCGCGGGCGAGCAGGCAGACGAGCAAACGATCGACCACCTGTGTGTTTCCCATGTAGACGGAAACAATGTTCTGGCGAAGCGCGTCGAGTTTGACAAGAGCGTCTGAGATCGACATCGGGGTAAACTGCCTTGAGAGGTGGGCGGAGGTAGAAACCGCCGATGATACAGCCGAGTATTTCTGAAGCGCGCGCAACCTCGAGCGAACCGTCGTGAGTCACGAATCACAGCAATCCTCCCTTGAGAGCAACAGCGTCTCGTCGAATGACCCCATCTTGCGGCGTTCGATCGCGTGCTCGCGTTGTCGTTACAACCTCGAAGGACTGCGAGCCAATGGGCGTTGCCCAGAATGCGGCGCGAGCATTCTCGAAACACTCGCATCGAGCATTGATCTCGCGACCGATCGACTTGCTCCACTCGAGAATGGTTCGCGATTCGGCGGCATGTTGCTCCTCGCCGCAATTTGCACACTTGCAGCGGCGAGCGCCACCGTTGGCCCCGTGGCGTACTTCGTTGCGGAGTTGATGACCACGATCTCGCCAACAGGTTCTTCCTCCGCGCTGAGCGCGTCGCTCTCCTTGATTTCGACCGCGCTTCTCACAGTAGGTCGCATGGGCGCCTGCCTTGGCGTCCTCGTCACTGGGCCATGGTTGTGGCAGTCCACGAGCTTCGATCGGATGCGATTTCGGAAGCCATCACGATCGGATCTGTTGATGAGCGGAGGCTTCCTGCTTTGGCTCCTCGCACTTTCCCCGTCGGTCGCGCAACTCTCACTCCCACTCGCGACCTACGGAGCCATTCCCGCAATCATGGTTCTGGTTGGACTGCGACCACTCGTTGCACAGGCGGGTGCACGATCAAAGGTCTATCGCGCGTCGGTCGCGCGGCAACCGGTGCAACTCTTAGTTCTTGCATGCGCCTTTGCTGGCGGGGCAAGCCTCACGAAGCTCTTCCTTCAAGTTGGTTTTCCCGAGACCGAGGAGTGGCAGCACCTCCTTGGGATTGTCGCACTCGCGTCGTTCGCTCTGCTCGAAATTGGGCTGCTCTATCTCGTGCTCAACTGCTGGTGGATCTGGCGCGCACTCGCGTCGCCACCTCCGCAACTCGATTCCCTCCTCGGCACGCCCCGCGAATAGGCACATCCGGCGCTCTGCCGTTCTGGCAGAAGCCCGTCACGGGCTCGATCCCCCTGTCACGCTGCCCAGCGCGGGAACCTCGTATCAGGCTCCGCAGGTCACAAGAACCCGCGTTCTGAAGCCGCCAGAGTCGTCTTTCGACTCAGGAGGGGTTGGTACGGGGTTTGTCTATTCGCTGCCCCCTCGAAGTCGACCTCGTGCATCCACGATGCGATCTCCAAGGGCGCCTCCCCGCACAGTCTTCCAATAGGTCAAGCACCCTGCTCGCCTTCCGCACCTGGCTTCCCTCACTGAGGCGATGCCTGAACAGTTCTGGAGAAATGAATCATGGCAGTCAAGGAAATCACCTTCGACAACGACGCTCGCAAAGCCCTTCTCTCGGGAGTTGAAAAACTCGCCGCAGCAGTCAAGAGCACCCTCGGACCTCGCGGCCGCAACGCCGTGCTTGACAAGAGTTGGGGCGGCCCGACCGTGACGAAGGACGGCGTGTCCGTTGCAGAAGAAGTTGAACTGCGCTGCAAAGTCGAAAACATGGGCGCCAAGCTCGTCAAGGAAGCTGCATCGAAGACATCCGACGATGCGGGCGATGGCACGACGACCGCGACGGTGCTCGCAGAAGCATTGCTCAAAGCTGGCACGCGCCAGATCGCCGCAGGTGCGAACCCCAATGGTCTCGTGCGCGGCATGAAGAAGGGTGTCGAAGCGGTCGCAACCGCGATCAAGGCATCCGCGCGTCCAGTCGAGAAGGTGTCCGGCGGCATCGCATCAGTCGCGTCCATCAGCGCAAACAACGACATCGCCATCGGCAAGATCATGGCCGAGGCATTCGCGCGCGTTGGAAAAGATGGCGTCATCACCGTTGAAGAAGGCAAGTCGCGTGAGACCACGATTGATGTCGTCGAAGGTATGCAGTTCGATCGCGGATACCTCAGCGCAAATTTTGTGACGAACCCCGACGAGATGACCTGCGAACTTTCGAAGGCGCTCGTCCTGATTCACGAAGACAAGATCGACTCGCTCCAGAAGTTCGTCCCCTTCCTTGAGAAGGTGATGGAGTCGAAGAAGCCCCTGCTCATCATCGCCGAAGACATCACCGGCGAAGCCCTTTCCACGCTCGTCATCAACAAGCTGCGCGGCGTGCTCAATGTGTGCGCCGTGAAGGCTCCAGGCTACGGCGATCGTCGAAAGGCGATGCTTGAGGACATCGCGATTCTCACCGGCGGCAAGCCGATCATGAAGGATCTCGGCATCGATCTTGAGAAGGTCTCGTTGAAGGACCTCGGACAAGTCAAGAAACTTGAAATCGACTCTGACAAGACCACGATCATCGAAGGCGCTGGCTCGAGCACGGCCATCAAGGCGCGTTGCGAGCAGATCCGCCGCGAAATCGAAACGACTGACAGCGAGTACGACCGCGAGAAGTTGCAAGAGCGACTTGCGAAGCTCGCCGGCGGCGTGGCGCAGATCAATGTCGGTGCGTCAAGCGAAGCAGAACTCAAGGAGAAGAAGTCACGCGTGGAAGACGCACTGCACGCAACGCGCGCGGCGGTTGCTGAGGGCGTCGTCGCCGGCGGTGGTCTTTCCTTCGTTCGTGCACTCTCCTCACTCGATGCAGTCCGCAAGGCCTGCACGACTGATGACGAGCGCGCAGGCATCGATGTCGTTGCCGAAGCACTTTGCGTTCCGCTCCGTACGATCGCGGACAATGCCGGCGAAAAGGGAACCGTCGTCGTCGCGCGTGTGAAGGAACTCAAGGGCGACAACGGCTTCAACGCACTCACGCTTGAGTACACCAATCTCATCGATGACGGCGTCATCACCCCAGCAAAGGTCGATCGAACCGCGCTGCAGAATGCTGCGAGTGTCGCCGGACTTCTGCTCACTTGCGATTGCGCCATCAGCGAAAAGCCACAACCCAAGGATGACAAGGCCGGCGGACATGGTCACGATCATGGCCACGGCGGCATGGGTGGCATTGGGTAGGCCAGCACCGTGGCAGCGCCGGGCCCGCGTTCCACGGCATATGAGAGTAGGAACGGGCCCGGTGTAGAGCGCGATTGTTCTGACAGGCTCAAGCGCACGCTGCGCGACGACTGCTCC
>SXUI01000030.1 GCA_005790605.1 Planctomycetia bacterium
TATCGCATGTTCACCTCGCGCGCTGAGCATCGATTACTGTTGCGCGCTGACAACGCGGATGAGCGACTCACGCCCCGCGGCGCTGCGCTTGGTCTAGTGGACAGCACGCGCTCGCGACTTTGGACGCAGCGCAGCGAACGACTTGAGTCGATTCGAAGCGCACTCTCGAAGACTTCTTATGCCGGTGCGCCACTTGTGGATTATGCGAAGCGACCTGATGTCGAGAGTCGCGATATCGCACAAAAACTAGGCCTCACAAGCGACTGCGAGATCGTGCTCGTCGATCGCATCTGTAACGATCTTCGGTACGAGGGCTACATCAAGCGGAGCGCTGGCGAAATCAAACGACTGAAGGAAGCCGAGCACGCGAGTATTCCCTCGTCGCTCGAGCCTGCGAGTATTCAGGGGATGCGTCGCGAGTGCGTCGATGCACTCCTCAAGTTCGCGCCGCGTACGCTCGGTCAGGCGAGCCGCCTCGCCGGCGTTTCGCCAGCGGACCTTTCACTGCTCGCACTCGCAATCAGACGGCACGCGAAGTAAGACACTTCGCCGTCAGCCGAGCTGCTCGATGATGTCGATCAACAGGCGCACGCCGTAACCGGTTGGACCGGCGGCCGCGAGATCTGTCGCCGAGTCGGTCTGCGCGACGCCTGCAATGTCGATGTGGCACCACGGAATCGTGGGAGGCACGAAGTAGGCAAGAAACGCGGCGCCTTGGATCGGATGCGCAAGTCGCGACGGATTCGAATTGATGATGTCCGCGTGCTGCGACTTCATGAAGTCCTTGTGCTCCTGCCAGAGCGGGAGTCGCCAAACCTTTTCACCGGTGCGTGTCGCGCTTTCTTCGACAAGCGTCGCAAGTTTCGCGTCGTTGCAGAAGTAGCCTGCGCAGAAGTTCCCAAGTGCCGTGACAACGCCACCGGTCAAAGTCGCCAGATCGAAGATCATCGCAGGTTCATACTCTTTGGCGCCCCAAGCGAGCGCATCAGCGAGCACGAGCCGGCCTTCAGCGTCAGTGTTGGTGACTTCGACGGTCACACCGTTGACGAGTTTGATGATGTCATCCGGACGATACGCATTCGATGAGACCATGTTCTCTGCAGCAGGCAACAGCGCAACAACATGGACGGCTGCCCCGCTCTTCGCGATCGCTTGCATGGCACCCAACACCGCCATGCCTCCCATCTTGTCGTACTTCATCCCCTTCATGCCGTTGTTCACCTTGAGTGAGTAACCGCCGGTGTCGTAGGTGATCGTCTTCCCCACGAGCATGACCGTCTTGCCTTTCATGCGCGCGCTGACACGCTTGGGCTTGTGTTCGAGCACGATGAGGCATGGCTTGGCATCGCTTCCTTGTCCTACACCACAGATGCCCCCCATGCCGAGGCGCTTTGCCTCCGCGTAGCCAATCACTCGGCACCGCAATCCACACGCCTTGGCAACGCGCTTGGCCTCGTTCGCGACAAAAGCTGGATCGCAGATGTTCGGAGGTGTTGCGCCGAGTTTGCGGGTGAGATTCACAGCCTCCGCAGCCGCGAGTCCTTGCGCGAGCCCCTCAGCAAACGCGGTGTCCGCACTTGCGAGTATGAGCTTCGCCGCTCGTGCTGCGCGTGTCGTCGCGCTCCCATCAAGCGCATCAAATCGCCAAGTCCCAAGCGCAAATCCTTCTGCAAGCGCTCGCGCAAAACTCGATCGAGAAGACTTGTCGAAGCATGTTGCGTCAAACTCGATGTGCGTCACACCCGCGCGCAGGAGCGCCTTCCCTGCTCGAGCACCAGCGGTGCGCATCGTCGCAGTCGTCAGACTCGCCTTCAGACCCAAGCCGATGACTGCCGCTCCATCATCGCCAAACGCACACTCACCGAGCTCTGCCTTGAACGCCGCGCGCGAGGCAGTGCTGCGCAGTGACGCCGGTGCTGCCTCAGGGAGTTTCCCTCCGTCACTGTGCACGAAGCAAACGCGAGTTTGCGATTTCGATGAGCGGGCGGTCTGTTTCGACGACAATGCTGCGTGAATAGAAGTGAACATGAGTTGTTTCGTTTCTAAAAGCCGCGACTACGCGCTCGGCGAGTGTCCGTCTTCAATCTTCTCGATCTTCGAGAGCCGACGCTCGTGCCGCCCGCCTTCAAACGGCGTTCGAACCCACGTGTCGACGATGCGTCGGACAAGGATTTGTCCGATCAGATCGGCGGAGAGGCAAAGCACATTCGCATTGTTGTGCGAACGAGAGAGTTGTGCGGAGAGTTCGTCAAGCGCGAGTGCGGCACGAATGCCTTTGACTTTGTTCGCGGCGATGCACATGCCGATGCCTGTTCCGCAAATGAGAATGCCACGCTCGGCGCCTCCGCCGCTCACGATGGTCGCAACCGCATAGGCGCTGTCGGGGTAATCGCAGACAGACCCTGTGAGATCGCCAATGACTTCAATCTCATGACCGTCGGCAGTCAGGTGCGAGACCAACGACTGCACCGCGACGACTCCTCGATGGTCGCAACCTAGGGCGATCTTCATGGCGAGAGAGTCTCGGGTAGGGAGTCCTTTGAGTCAAGCAGGCCGCGCGAGACCGAAGCGTCGCGCAGTAAATCCGTGATCCGCGCGGGGAGAATCGCCAATAAGACCTGCGCAAGTGCCTCGTACGCAGCGCTTCCTCGCCCAATCGGGTCTGGGATGTCGCCAGCTGGGTCGAGCAGATGAATCCGCGACTCCGCCGCCGCGTCGCCGGCGACAAGTGCCTTGGCGCGACCGACATGACCTTGCGTCATCCCAAGCACGAGATCCGCGCGTCGAATCATCTCCGCATTCAGTCGCATGCTATGACCATCATGTGGCGCCCCAAGAGCCTCGAGCACTTCGACAGTTTCGTCGGATATCGGCGCGTGATCGAAGGCTTGTGTACCGGCACTCGCAAA
>SXUI01000031.1 GCA_005790605.1 Planctomycetia bacterium
CGGTTCGATTTGCACGACGCGCGTGGTGACAGGTGTTGGGGTCCCGCAGATTTCAGCGATTCTTGAGGCAGTTCGCGCTGCCGACGCGGCCGGTGTGCCGGTGATTGCTGATGGTGGTGTGCGGCAGTCCGGCGACATCGCGAAGGCCCTCGCCGCCGGAGCTTCCGCGGTGATGCTCGGGTCGCTGCTTGCTGGACTTGACGAGAGCCCGGGCGAAGTTGTTCTCCATCGCGGTCGTCGGTTCAAGACTTACCGTGGTATGGGAAGTGAAGGCGCGATGGCTGCCGGCAGCGGCGATCGTTACGGGCAAGCGAGTATTCGCGAAGCGCGGAAGTTCGTCCCTGAAGGTGTTGAAGGGATGGTTCCGTATCGCGGAAATCTTTCGGACTTCGTGTATCAAATGGTGGGCGGAGTCCGGAGTGCGATGGGATATTGTGGTTGTTCCACGATGCAAGAATTCCGTGCGCGCACGCGTTTCGTGAAAGTTTCGAATGCGACCGTGGTGGAGAACCACCCGCACGACATCACGATTACGAAAGAAGCTCCGAATTACTCGTCCTCGACGAGCGGTCGGGCGGAGTAACTTTTCGCGAGTCCATCAACGAGCGCGCATGAGGCAAAACGGCACGAGGCACTCTCCGATGAGAGTGCCTCGTGCCTTGAGTGCCGGTGACAGGAATTGAACCTGCAAGCCTTTAGAGGGCGGCGGATTTTGAATCCGCTGCGTCTGCCAGTTCCGCCACACCGGCGCTTTGGGGGGGTTGATTGTAGTCGCATCGGGCGCATGGGGATCGTCAGCGCACGGCGCCGATCACTGCTCTCACGGATCGGGTCAGTTTTCTCTGGCCTTCCATCGTTCCGTTCGCGAGCGTTGAAGGTCGCTGTCGCTTCGGTGGTGATCTCCCGGGTTGGTCTCGCGCGCTTGAACCGTCTTCGTGCCGGCGCTGGTTTCGGCTCGTGCGCGCCTCGCCTTTCTGGCGGCGCTCGGAAACCGCGAGGGAATTTTTGCATGAACTCCCAAGAATTTTGGAAGCATTTGCTTGACACCGCCCCTGAACCAATTACCCTAACAAATACCGAACATCCAACTTTCAGGGTGAAGGCGAGTTCGGGCCATGTTGCCCTCATGAACCTTCATGCAGCCCTCATGCAGCCCTCATGGAGTCCTCGTGGGGCAGTTCGTGGAGCAGTACTAGGTAGGCCATTTCTTAAGCCGTTTCTTAAGGCACTCCTTAAGGCACTCCTTAAGGCACTTCTTGAGTCATGACCTTTGAAATGGGAGGCGTAACACATGCAAAGGCAAATGGAAGGACAGATGGAAGGACAGATGCCAGTTTTAGATTCAGCTCATCGCAATGCGAAATGTCCCCGTGATTCCTGCGCGCCACTTGATTCTGGTCTTGATCGTGGCGCGAAATTACGCAAGTTGCATTCGATGCAGGAGATCATTCTGCAAGTTGAGCGCGGAGAATTAGCCTCTGGGGAGGATGCTTTTTTCCAACGCGCGCGTGTGGCTGCAGATGAAGCCGTGATGCGAATGCCGGACTCGGAAGAGCATGCGAGAGAAGACGAGTGTGACACGCCATGGATGCAGGCCTGTAGAGAAGCAGTCACATCGGAAGTGGCGCAGCGAATTCGTGGCTCGCGCAATACCGATGGCGTGGTACGCGAAGTGCCGCTTTCGCGTGCGGGACCGCCGAGAGACGGAAAGCGCATGAGCACGGAGCGTCGCGCGGTGCGTATGTCTCGCGTTGTCGCACGCGCGCTTGCGCAATGTGAGTCGCGCGCTTTGGGTGGAGCGGGAAGCGACGCATGCGATAGCGAAGAAAGCTGGCGCCAGCAACATGGCGTGCTTGATGCTGCGGGCATTCCGCGTAGAACGGATCGTGGAGATTGTCATGAAGTTGATCATGCATTTGATCATGCACTTGATCATGAACTTGATCATGCGACTCCTTGTTTTCATCGCCGTGCCGCAATGACAGTATGCGTGCCGACAGGCTGGCATGCTTACGACGAATTTTTAGGAGGGGGGCTTCGGACTGGCGAGCTTCATGAGTTTGTCGGTGTGCATACATGCGCTTCTCGCGCGCAGGGATTTCGTGCAAGCACATCTCATGAAGGTGCATCTATTCCGAGTTCTTGGATACCTCCGCTTTCCGTTGCTGCGGACCTTGCGTGGAAAGCGATTGGTCAAGCTTCGTATCGGCAGAAACTGGTGGTGTGGATTGGGCGTGCAGTCGCGCCTTCGCAGGCATTGCTTGTTGCTGGATTTCGCCCAGATTGGAGCGCATTCGCGCATGGCATTGAGGCATGCATGGAAGAGGCATGCGTAGAGAAAGCGTGCATGGAGCACGACCTCGATCTTACGAGCACCGTCGTGAGTGAACGAAATGGACCGATCACACGAGAGCTCACGAGAGACTCTACGAGAGACTCCACGAGAGACTCAATGAGAGAGTCAATGAAAGCAGACGACATGCGCCGAGTGCTCCTAGAGCGGGAACCTTTGGCGACGACGGCGCTTTTAGAACGCTCAATTGTGCTCACGCCGGAACCAAGGCATAGCCGCTCGGTGCATTTTCAAGTGCAGCCTCGATCGCGTTCTCATGTCACGCATGAGGGAGTGCAAGAGCGATTGTGGTGTGCGGAGCAAGCACTCGCAGAGGCAAGTGTTGGGGTCATCATTGTGGACGCGCGCGGGTTCGATGTTGCAGCATGTCGCCGCTTACAGATCGCGGCGCGGAGAAATACGCAACAACATGGATCAGGAACAGTTGGAGTGCTTGTGTTACTTCTGCGTTCTCCAGCAGAGGGCGTGCGCCGTTCTTGTATCGCTGCGACGCGTTGGGAAGTATCGACAGAAGATGCATGCACTCCTCTCGCTCATGACGCGAGGCATGACTCGCATGAGCAAGAAGCATCGCGAGAATCATGGCAAGCATTGCGCTGTGACCCGTCCTGTGTAGTGCAGTTGGTTCGAAGTCGTGGGGGAATGAGTCGTCGTCGTGGAACTGAGGAGCAGCTTGTGCCTGTGCAAGCACATTTGCATTGGGCCTTGCGTCTAGCGCGCAAGAGGCGCTCGTTGTTTGAGACCTTGTCGCGTGCGCCGAAGGAGTTGATTCATGCAATCCCAGGACAGGTTGGAGGCCGGCGTGGTTCATCCTCACATAAGCAATGTGCCGGAAAACATGCAGGCAGCGCCTCAAGTCATGCAGGCAGCGCCTCGATACATCGCAGTCCATCTAGCCCAATGGTCTCTCGATCTCGCACGGATGCAATTGATCAAACGCTTGTGGCGTTGCCCAGAGTGGGCAGCGATGGTGAGGCGAGAAGCACTTTGCACACCAGCAACACTTTTGGAGGTGAATCGCAATGGAGCGAAGGTGTCATGCGAAGCCGAGAGAGTGTCATGGAAGCAGATGCTCAAACAGGGATGGGTCGACAGTCAAGCGCAGCATGGAGTGACGAATCAGGACTCTCTGCAGCCACTTGCGTTGCCGCGACAGAGCGCGGTGGAGTTGCATCGCGAAGTGGGGGTTATCCGTCGAGCATTGCAGCAAGCGATCTTCGAGCGATTGGAGCAGAGACCTTTGCTCGTCGTCGAGGAAACGCATCGCGTCATGCGTGTAGCGGCATGTTGCTCCCTGGGTTGGTCCTTGGGGATTCGGCAAGGCATGGCGCTCGCGCAAGCTGAAGCACTCGCGACAAGTACCACGGCAATCCACACAGATTCGAAGGCTTTGCAGAGCTCCAAAGTTTCTATGACAGATGGAAAGGATGTGCATCTTTATGCGCTTCGGGCGCAGCAGCAGCAGCTTCTTGTGCAACTTGCGGAGCGAGATGCAGCACTGATTTCCGTGCGAGGTCGCGTGCTCGCATTGCGACGGTCCGTGCGAATGGAGCGCTCGTCGTTGCATGCGCTCGCGCTCTCCTTTGAGCGTTGGATGCCTGTGGCCGCGATTGATGGCGTGGACGCGATCGTTGGAGATCTTCGCGGTTGTGCGGAACTCTTTCGCGCAGAACATGGCACGGAAGGCTGCTTTCTCGCGAGCATGCGCGACTGGCTTGCGACCCAAGGTGTGCGTGCGCAAGCGGTCATGGCGGATACGGTAGGCGCTGCGCTTGCGGTCGCGCGGCACAGTTTGCTTCATGGTCTTGCGTGTGTTTCTTTGCGTGATGCGAAAGATGCATGTACGCAGAGCCGTGGCGAAGATTTGCATCACGCACATTCGATTGGGTCTGTTCTTTCAGGAAAGGAGCGCGAAGCGCTCGCCCCGTTGCCTCTCATTGCGTTGCGAGCCGATCCTGGCACAGTTGCAGCGCTTGCGAGCGTGGATGTTCACACAGTGGGGCAGCTTGCGGTGCTTGGCCGTCATGGCATTGCAGCACGGTTCGCAACGAGAGCCCCAAGAGGGCGTGTTGTTGCACATAAAGCAGCACGCGCGCATTTGCATGATCGTGCGCATGATCATGCACACGAGACCGCATGCATAGACTCACAAGGAGAGAGTTCACGAGGAGAAGAAAGTTTCCAGCGCAGAGTGCCTCGCAAGGCACTTCTTCATGCAGTGCACAACATCTTGCATCGGTTCGATCAAGCAATCGGCGTTATCCCTGAGGTACTCGCGCCAGTGCGATTCATTCGTCGTATCCGCGAGGAGCAGGTGTTTGCAGGGCCAGTCTTGCTGGTTGAAACCGTGCTGTTAGCAGTGGCATCAGTTCTTGACCGAGTGTGCATCACGCTCGCTCGTGATGGGTTGCTCTTGCGATCGTGCGTATTGCATTTCGATCGAGCAGATCTCCCAGCACTACGCGTCAATCTTCAATTGGGTCAACCAACGGTTTCTCGTGCAAGGATTTGGACACTCCTTCGTCCGCAGTTGGAACGCATGCAACTTGGATACGGGGTCTTGGGTGTGACGCTGTTGGTGCATCGTGTTGAAACCGCACGCCTACGCCATACGCTCTCTCTTCTTGATCCTCATGCGACCGACCAGCGTGCGGCGCCACGCGCTCCTCTGGAGATCGATGAAGTGCTTCCAGCATCGCTTGTCATGCGTGCAGAGCATCATCGGTCATCAACAGGGTCTTTAGTTTCGGAAGGCACACTTGCGGAGACTGAATCTGCGCCTCACAGGCTTCGGGTTGGAACTTGTGACCATACGGATGCGATGTCTCACACATTCGCTCGAAGTGCGGTTGAGCAGGGGATGCAATTGATTGACACGGTGCGTGCGCGATTTGGTGATGCATCCACATGGAGGGTCCATCTTTGTGATGACTCTGCAGTGCCGTGGCGCATGCAAGATCAGCTCGTCGATTCCCAGTTGCCATCACCTGATGAGCCCACGGCGGTCATTGTTCCTGCGCTCCGCCCGTCGGTTCTCTTTGCGCGAGTGGAACCGCTGTTGTGGCGGCAGGATGGCGAGCAATGCATTCGTACGCAACTTGTGCAATCTGCGATCTGCGGTTTGCCGTGGTGCGAAACGATTGAAGTGCATTGGCGCGGATGTTGGCATCGAGTGAAGCAGGTCGCCGGGTTTGAGCGTCTGATTGCGCCGTGGTGGGTGGATGGGAGGAGTAACGCGTGGATTGGTGGTTGGAATGACGTATCGAGTAATGCATGGAGCGACGCGCGGGAAGATGGACGCGGGGAGGTATTCCTAAACGCGCATGGAGGTCTTTCTCGCTCCTCCTTGGTGCATTGCGACTCTAGCGACACTTCCGTGGACGCATTGAAAGTTCGGAGCTGGACTGCGCTTCGAGTGCAACTTCAAGATGGACTTTGGCTCTGGGCGTTGTGGAAAGATGAGGATGTTTGCTATGCGATTGGAGCGTGGTGATGTTTTGATTGCCGAGATACGGGACTCGCTCTGTTGCGGCGCGCGTTGATCGATTGATGCGACAGAGCGAAGTCATCGCGCCTTCGGTTGTTGTCGTCATCTTCATCGTCATCATCGTTGTTGTTGTTGTTGTTTGAAAAAGAGGTGCGTGTCTATGCATGATTCATGTGCGATGGATGACCTTGCCTGCGAGGTCTCTTGCGGTTTCTGACTCATGACTCATGACTCATTGGTCCTGGCTGTTGACTCATGGATTCCGGCTCATGACTTTCGACTCATGGCTTCTGACTTATGGCTTCTGACTCATGGCTTCTGACTTATGGCTTCTGACTTATGCGTTCCAGTTCCTCGCTTTTAGGTTTGGATTCCATATTTGGCTTTTGGATTTCGAATCTCCATTTCCTACTCGCCATGCACGGCTCAAAAGTCATGAGCGCGGTACTCGGTTCTCTATTCGCTCATCTGGTCTTGATGTTGAAGCGAGTGCGTGTTGTTTCCTCTGCACATGATGTTGAAGTGCAATGGATCTCGAAGTGGAGATTGCATGCCTGAACAACCGCCGCCGAAATATCGACCACAAGCAGTGCCGCAGCCATCTGTTCTGCCAGCGCGCGGTCTTGCCTCAGGTGCCGCCTCTTCTCAGAGTGATGATGCCTCGAGCACTTCGCCTTCACGCCAAGGAGCGTCCACGCGAGCAGCGGCATGGCGAGGTGTCGCATGCGCAGGCATACACGCATTCACATCGCGAGTCCCTTCAGGATGGTGTGATTTAGAAGTCACGACGAATGCGTCGTTTCTGCGAAGTGCGAGCCATCCAGAAGAACTCGTTGCTCGCGCTGCGGCCTTAGGACATGCTGCCGTTGCCATTTCTGACTTCGCGACGCTCGGTGGCGCTGTCCGCGCCCACACGGCAGCGCTTGAGCACAACATTCCGCTTGCGGTTGGGTCGCGGGTGCGGCTTTTTCTTGACCCGATCGATGCGCACGAAGGTCACAGATTCGATGTCGCGCAACATGGTGTCTCGACGGAGTTTGGAAACGCATGGGAAAGTGCTCGGACGGAAGCACTTGATCGAGCGACAGACCCGAGGTTTCGTCTTTCGAGTGTGCATCCTCGTCGCGGAGTGGACCGAGTCTTAGATCGCAGATTTGATCTTGGTTTGCATGATGGTTTGGGCCATGGTTTTAGTCATGATCACAATCATGGTTCGGATCATGGTTTAGATCATGGTTTAGATCATGGAGGCCGCAGCATTGAGATGCTCCTTTTCGCCTCAGATCGTGTGTCGCATGCGTCCATTTGTCGCTTGCTCACGATTGGGCGTCGGCGCTCAGAGAAGGGGAAATGCCTTCTTACTTTGCATGATCTTTTTGAAGTCCTGCATGTGGATCTTGGTGCAATACTTCGGTGCGCGCGGAGAAGCGCAGCGACGGCAGGCGTGTCCACGCCCACATCCCTTGGTGGATTGCTTGCCGTTTTGCTCCCGCCCGCATTTCCCGACGCATCGCACCTCGAAATTGCACGCGTGTTGCGCGCACTTTTTGGCCGCGATCAACTTTCGCTTGGAGTGCGTCGCCTCGGAGACCCGGATGACCGCGAACGCTCGCTGGTTCTGGAATCTATCGCGTCCACGCTCGATATCCCACTCGTTGCGCTCGGTGATGTGCGCATGCATGTGCCTGAACGCCTCCCGCTTTTAGATGTTCTCGCATGCATCCGTGGCGGTGTGTCGCTTGAACGCGCGCAATGGAGGTTGCAGCAACATGCAGAACGGACACTGCGGGACCCAAGCGCCATGCTCGCACGATTTGAAGATCGTCCGCACTGGCTTGATCGCGCTGGCGCCATTGCGCAGCGCGCTTCACAGTTTTCACTTGCCCAGCTTCGGTATGAGTATCCCGAGGAAATCGTTCCGGCGGGCGTGACGCCCATGCAGCATCTCCGCGCACTGACATGGCAAGGCGCTTCGGAGCGCTATCGCTCACGCGGTGGAGTTTCGCCTCGCGTGCGTCGGCAGATTGAACATGAGTTCGCCATTATCGACGACTTGCAGTACGCCCCATTTTTTCTCACGGTGCATGATCTCGTGCGTTTTGCGCGGAGCCGAGGCATTCTCTGTCAAGGTCGCGGAGCGGCCGCGAATAGCGCAGTCTGCTTTTCACTCGGCATCACCTCTGTTGACCCTGACCGTATTGATGTTCTGTTTGAGCGATTCGTGAGTCGTGAACGCAACGAGCCTCCAGACATCGATGTCGATTTTGAGCATGAACGCCGCGAAGAGGTCATGCAATATCTGTACGCGAAGTATGGGCGGCATCGCGCAGCGCTAGCTGCAGAGATGATTACCTACCGAGCGCGAAGTGCCGTGCGCGATGTCGGAAAGGCGTTCGGCGTCGCTCCCGAACTTCTTGCACGCCTCGGCGAGGCATTCGGTCCATGGCATACAGGTTCGATTGAAGGCGAACGATTGCGAGAAGTCGGCTTGGATCCATCCGCGCCGCTTTGGCAGCGTGTGGCCGCCATCGCGAGCGCGATTCTTGGATTTCCGCGCCACCGTTCGCAGCATGTAGGGGGTTTCGTTATCACGCGCGATGCGATTGATGCAACGGTGCCAGTCGAAAACGCCGCGATGGCCGGACGCACCGTGATTGAATGGGACAAGGATGACATCGAGGCACTCGGCATGCTGAAGGTGGATGTGCTTGCGCTCGGCATGCTGACCTGTATCCGTAAGGCGATTGTGCTTATCAATCACGACCGCACAGAGGAGGCACGAAGATTAGCCGAGTCACACACGGTCTCGGAATCGCCGGCGGCGCAAGGAACACACGCGACGAAAGAGACGCACTCGACACAAGAGACGCACTCGACGCAAGAGACGCACTCGACACAGAGAACGCACACGACACAGGGGGCGCATGCAACGCACGAGACACACTCGATGCAAGAGGCACATAGGGCGCGAGGAACGCGAGAAACACAACAGACGCGCGCGCCGTTGGAACCGTTGGAGTTTCACACAGTTCCCGCGGAAGACTCGCGCGTGTATGACATGGTCTGTCAGGCCGACACCGTGGGGGTGTTTCAAATCGAATCGCGCGCACAAATGTCCATGCTTCCTCGGTTACGCCCGCGTTGCTTTTATGATCTTGTGATCGAAGTTGCGATTGTGCGGCCAGGCCCTATTCAAGGGGACATGGTGCATCCGTATCTTCGTCGCCGGAATGGCGAGGAACCGATTGAGTACCCCAGCGCGGCTATCGAACAGGTTCTTGGGAAGACGCTTGGCGTACCACTCTTTCAAGAGCAGGCCATGGCACTCGCGGTCGTCGCGGCGGGCTTTACTCCGGGGAAAGCCGATGAGCTCCGCCGTGCAATTGCTTCGTGGAAGCGGAGAGGCAATCTCATTGCGCAATTCGGTGAATCACTTGTGGGCGGCATGCGTGAGCGAGGGTATTCCGAAAAATTTGCGCTGCAGGTTTTCGAGCAACTCAAAGGATTTTCGGGCTACGGATTTCCTGAGTCGCATGCAGCGAGTTTTGCGCTCTTGGTGTATGTCTCTGCGTGGATCAAGCGATTTCATCCCGCAGCCTTCGCGGCCGCATTGCTGAATAGCCAACCGATGGGTTTTTACGCACCCTCGCAAATTGTGCGAGATGCTGAAATGCATGGTGTGAGCGTGCGCCGCGTGGATGTGCATGCGAGTGCATGGGATTGCTCACTTGAACGCGAGTTCGACTTTGCATTCGATCTCGCAAGTTGCAGGGATTCTGCTCAAGCGTGCCTTGGCATGCACGCGAGTCTGCGCGCGGATATGCGATCGAGCGTTGGACGCAATGCAGCCGTCTCAAGAAGAGATGTGGATTCGCGTTTAGCTGCCCGCGCAGGTCCGCCTCTTGCATCACGGCAGGCGGAGTGGGGTTCCGTTGGACTGTATGAAGAACGAGAAATTGATATTCGACGACCGAGTTTCGCGTTCACAACTCCGGCGATTGCGTGTCGTGAGCTGCCTCATGCACGAGTAAGCTCGCTCACCGAAGGATGCGGACATTCCTACGACGGCGTACGCGTGGAGGAGCGCGTGGAGGAACACGTGGAGGAACACGTGGAGGAACACGTGGAGGAACACGTGGAGGAACACGTGGAGGAACACGTGGAGGAACACAAGGGCGCACGCGAGGGCGCGCATGAATTGAGACGCGGTGATGGGGCGCGCGGTCGATTTGAAGTTGCCAGTCAGCCTGCATTGCGCCTTGGGTTGCGTCTTGTGCGAGGCCTTGACGCGCAGGAGGCTCAGCAGCTTTCCCGCGCGCGCGCGACGCACGGCAGATTTACATCGGTGCAAATGCTTCAGGATGTATCTGGACTTTCTGCCGCGACGCTTGAGAAGCTCGCGCAGGCAGATGCATTTCGATCCATGGGTCTTGATCGGCAACAGGCCCTTTGGCAAATCATGGCATTGCGAGATCGAGAACGGCCACTTTGGGAAGTGCCCGCTGATGTGCCATCACCGCACGCATCCGTCGCGCAAGTGGATGAACACTTAGGGCCTTCGCTCTCGGTTCATCCCATGAAGCAGGCGGACGGTTGTGCGGTGCCAGTAGACCTCTCTGTGGATGGAGCTGTCGATGCGTCCTCGAGCGTGCGTTCTACCGTTTCGTCGGATGCTTCTCCTGGCGCACCTCTTGATGCGGCTGTTGATGTGTCTGTTGCCGCATCTCTCAGCGCGTCCCTTGATGCGACTCTTGACCGATCCCTTGACCGATCCCTTGCCTCATCTCTTGTCCCATCTTTGGGATCACTACCTGATGCATGTATGCACTCGTACTCCTCTCCAATAGCGGTGCGAGGGGAGGCATCTAGTTCTGAGGGTGCATCATCTTGGACGGCGGTTGGCGATGACTTCGAACCAGCGCTGCCGCGCGTTTCCAAACTTTCGCAAGTTGCGCGGGATTACAGCGCGATAGGACTTTCCCTCAAATGCCATCCGATCTCTTGTGTTCGAGAAGAGATCGAGCGGCTTGGGTGTGTTCCTTGTGCGTGGCTCGCGGATGAGTCAAAGCTTGCTTGCGGAGCATCGGTTGGTGTTGCTGGTCTTGTCACGGTTCGACAACGACCACAAACCGCGAAAGGGATCCTCTTCATCACGCTTGAGGACGAAACCGGTATCGCAAACCTCATCGTGCGCAAGCGTGTGTATGAACGCTTTCGCCGTGTCGCACGCATGTCGGTGGTGTTGCTTGCGCGAGGGAAGGTCGAGCGCAGGCATGGTGTTGTCCATGTGCTCGTCGGTGGACTTCGTGATGTGGGGGATCTACTCACGCGCCAAGTCTGAAGAGGCGAGGGCGGCAGGAATCGGAACAAAAAATCCGCCCGGCACGCGGAAAGTGTGTGACGGGCGGACGCACATCAGCTTAGGGGGGCATCCTTCGCCGATGCTCAACCAACATAGGTTGAGAAATCTAGAGTTTGAAATCAGGAGGTGTGTCGTCAGTAGGCAAGAGGTCAGGAAACAAGAAGTCAGGCAATAAGAAGGCAGGCAGCAAGAAGTCAGAAGCCCGCAGGTCAAGGATCAGTGCGGATGAAGTCTGTCGGCACAAGGGCAGCGGATGCGAGTTGTGAGGAGCGGACGTCTCCGAAGATGCAGAGTGATGGACGGCGCGCTGTTGGCAGGGAGGATGCTGGTCGACAATCGGATGCGTGAGAAATCAGTTCTTGCAGTGGCCTTGATAAGCAGGGTTCGAACGATCTGAGATCAGGCGTCGAGAAAACACGAGTGCAGCGAGTTACGGAAGGAGTGCCGGTCCGGTTCAAAAAGGATGAACTTTGTTGTGGAGCAGAGACGCCGAGAGCCTCACCTCAGACACACAAATGAGCAGGATGCACTTGCTTGGTGAGCAAGACTCATCTCGCATGCGGAGCCTAATCAGTTCCGCAGCCGTGTCGAGTGTTTTCCGCGAGGATTCGAGGAATTCCGAGGTTCGATCCCTTGCCCATACCGCGCAGCGTTCGCAACTCAAGTGAGGGGGCATGTTTAGGATTTCGCCAGTGAAAACACTTCCTCGGGCGGGGTGCCAAGCCCGCGCGGATATCCACCGCTCATCCACCACCGCTCATCCACCACCGCTCATCCACCACCGCTCATCCGCCGCGGTGGATCTACCGCCGTCCATGCACGGCGGCTCGATGGTGTTGGGGAGCGCCTAGTTTGTCTTCGGCGTCGCGAGAGGCGCGGTCGGCGCTGGTGAAACTGGTGCAGTCGGCGGCGAGGCAGGGCTCTTCGACTGAGGCTTCGGTGGGTAGTTGCTGAAGAGCGGGCCTTCGACCGGTTTCGTTGGAACAGGTGGCGTGTTTGGCACGATTCCCGGCGCTGGCTTCGGCGGAGATTGCGCTGTTCGCGTTCCGCTTGGCTGAGAAGTCGGCACTGGAGTGCTTGAAGTCCCTTTCACAGTCGCTGCTGGAGCTGGGGCTCGTGTCGTGTTCGGTTGAGTCGACGCGCTCGTTGTTGTCGTCGATCGCGTGGTCGCAGATGGAGTTGTCGTAGGCGCTGTGGATGATGCAGGGGCTGCGCGGTTCACGGCGGGTTGCGTCGATGCGGCCGCTGGGTTTGGCGCATTCGCCGCTGCCGTCGATCGTGTGTTCGAAGATGGAGTTGTCGTAGGTGCTGCGGATGATGCAGGGGCTGCGCGGTTCGCGGTGGGTTGAGTCGATGCGGCGGCTGGTGTTGTGGTTGTCGCGACCGTGGATGGTGATGTCGCTGCCGCTGCGTCCGACGATCCTTGTTGAAGCTGCGATGTTGTTCGCTGCGCGGTGACTTCTGTCTTCGCGACGGGCGGCACTTGAGTTTGTTCCGCAATTGTCGACGCGACGCTCGGTGCCGCGGACGGCGCATCGTTCAAACTCGCATTCGCGCTGGGATTCGCGTTGGCGCTCGCGTTGACTGCTCCCCGCGCAACGCTCGTTTGGTCGGGCTGTGCGATGGTGGAAGCGTTAGCGCTCGCGCTCGTACTCGGGTTCGAACTTGGATTCGCCGGACCTGCGGTTTGCCCTGTCTGCGCTGATGGAGAAACTCCGAGCGCGAGATTTGACTTAGGAAGCGGCGCCGATGCGTACATCGGATCGTTCATCCTCGGTTTCAGGTCACGCGGAGCCATCAGTGGCGCATTGGTTCCGGTGACATTGGAGCAACCCAAGAGGGCGAGGAAAGCGATCGCGCTTGCAAGAGGCAATCGCAATTCGCAGTGCATTCGCGAGTGAGCGCAATTCGTGTGAAGCGGCATGGGTTCGCGCGCAGAGATCATCCGCGCAGCATACGCCACAGATGCAACTGCGAGTCGACCTTAGCTTCGCGAGTCACTCTCGGTCCGCTGCTGCCGAGGCGCTACTGGCCTTCAGCCCCAAGTCCGCGATGTGGTTCTGCCTCTGACTCCGCTTGCGCGACATCCCGTCCGGTTTCGGTGAGTCGCCCGAGTTTTCTCAAATCCGAAAAAGCCCACGCGATAAGCCCTGCGATCATGATCGTTCCGACGCCGCCGCTCGTCGCGGAAATCACTGGCGTCGTCCATTGCGCGACGAGTCCGCTCTCAAAGCTCCCAACTTCGTTCGAGCATTCGATGAACACAGAGTTCACAGCGGTCGTGCGACCTCGGAGGCCATCCGGTGTTCGCATTTGAATGAGCACATGTCGAACAACGACAGAGATGTTGTCGAGCGCGCCGGACACGGCAAGCGCGATCATGGAGAGCCAGAACGAGGTGCTCAATCCGAACACGATCATGCAGACACCAAATCCGGCCACCGACCACAAGAGCGCTTTGCCTGCGTTCGTGAATCCCGTCCGCATCGTGAGCCAACCTGCCATTGCGAGTGCGCCAATGTACGGGGCGGCGCGGAGCGCTCCGAGTCCGACCGCGTCCACATGCAGAATCTTGTCGGCGTAAATGGGGAGAAGCGCCGTCGCACCACCAAAGAGGACCGCGAGCAAATCGAGCACCAGTGCGCCGAGGATCGTCTTCTCCTTCCAGATGAACTCGGCGCCTTCCATCATCCCTTTTAGGCCCGGCGCGGACTTTCGGAGCGCAACCGGCCGAGGTTTGAGAAAGAGTGCCGTGATCGCGAAGGTCACGCACGCGATACTCGTCACGGCGTAGCAGAGCGATGTCGAACCGGTCCACCAGATGATGCCACCTGCAAGGAGAGGCCCTGCAATTGCGGCGAACTGGAAGAATCCAGACTGCCACGCAATCGCATTCTCGAAACCGCCTTCTGGAAGGAGACTTGGAAGAAGCGCGCCTCTTGACGGCGCGTTGAAACTCCGCACACATCCACTCATCAAGAGAAGTAGGTAGGTCACGAACAGAGGCGCGTGCTGCGAACTCGTGAGAGCCAGCATGAGCGCGACTGCGGCAAATCCGAACTGCGTGATCGCAAGGACTCGCTTGCGGTCCGTTTTGTCCACGACTGTCCCGGCCGGAAGGGTGAGCAGAATGACGGGTAACGCGCGCGCGAGACCCGCAAGACCGAGGAGAAACGCATCATGCGTGCGCTCCCAGATCTCCCACGCAAGTGCGGTGGACATGATCTGCAGGCCAGTACTCGAGCACACAAAGCCACTCGCGTACAGTCGATAGTTCGCGACGCGAAGTGCGGCGAATGGATCGTGCCGCGCAGGCGTCCCAGAGGCGTTGGTCGGAATCTGCGGGGAAGTCGACATGCGAGCGTGGGAGGCGGAGCAGTCTACGGAGCGTCATGCTGCATGTGGGAGCGACATGGAAGCCAGTGTGAAAGTTCGTCTTGAACTTCGCGCGCCGCCGCGACAGTCGCTCGATAGGCTGTGCGCATGTCATCACGACGAATCCCTTTGGTTGCATCTGCACTCTCGCGCGTGATGAGTCGTGGCATCCCGTGGATCATGCTCTTGCCTCTGAGCGCGGCAATCGGATGCCAGCATCGAAAGGTGAGCGTGGAGATCACGGCAAGCGCGGATGGCGCCACTCGCTCGTTTGCAACCAACGACTCTCGCGCGGATGCGCTCAAGTCGGTTTCGCAAGCGTATGGCAGCGACGGTGTGCCTGATGCTGAACTTGGTCGCCGCTTCACGGGAACATTCGTGGAGGACGCACTTCCGAGTGAGATGGGGAACCGGGGCGCGATTGGTTCTGTGCAGAGTTCGCTCGGGACGGCGAGTCTGTACTTCGAGCAGTTTGCTGAGCCGCGCCACGAGTGGAGTGCGTTCAAGCGCCGTGTCGATGCCGGCGTGCTCTGGGTTGAAATCGTGGGGCGTTTCCTTGAGACTCGGAAGATTGAGGATGATGCTGCGCGCGTGAAGTTTCACGCCTGGTGGCGGGATGAAGTTGTGCCCTTCGCGAGCGATCTGTACCTCATGTACTCAGGCATGCAGGCAGTGATTCAAGCGCAGCGCATTGGTGCGAAGCCGCGGAGGGCGACTGATCTTGCTCCCTTGACCGAAGATGAGGAGTTTCGACGACAGGTGCTTGAGCCGTTGCTTCTCCTCCTCGCCGAACGCGCATGGCTGACGCCTGACGAGCTCGCGTTGATTCAAGCGGCAGGGTCGGACGGCCTTGCGAGTGCGCGTGAGCGAACGAGCTTGGGTGAGAAAGTCTTGGTTCCTGCACTACTTCGTGTCGTGCAGCGATTTGATCCGACGGTCCAAACCATGACTGTCGCGGAACTCGCTCCGGTCGGGCTTGAGTTTCTGCTCTGGTTGAAAATGTCGCGTGAGTACAGTGATCTTGTCCTTGCATCCGACGCGATTCCGGACTCGACAAAGAAGGCAATTCGGGCAGGCGTGTGGGACTTCAAGCTCCCGCCGCCATTCGGATTTGAAGTTGACCGAAAGCCCGAAGTGACGGAGGCACTCGTCAAGCTCAACCTCCAATCGACGCCGTTCTTCACGAATGGCGCGTACGACTCGTTGACGGGGCAAGTGGTGTTCCGCGGCGACTTCTATGAGTCGAGCGCGCGATACGCGCCATACAACGCGCCGTACTACGCGATGTGGTCACTGCCGTCACAGCGACAAGAATCGATCTTCCGACGCGTGATTCTCGAAGGAGAAGCGCTTGCGTCGTACTGCGCGTGGGAACTCTCGCTTGAAGACGATGCGCGGACGCAGTGGACAGCGGCGCTTGAGAAGATCGCATCCGTAGGCGATGCGCATGAGGCTTACGCATTTCTAGTCACGACTACGGCCAAGCATCCGATGCCGCGCGTGCTTGCGGAGTGGATTGTTGAGAAGGTCGGGGAGTCTCTTCCGGCGGTCTACAACCCTCAACCCGCCCCAGCGACATCAGGAAAAGAAACACACCCGCCGAGTGCGGCGGGTGTGTGAAGTGAGACAGTTGGCGTCAGCATCGCGCTGCGGCGCGACGGTTAGAAGCCGATCGTGGCTTTGCCACCGCGCTTCATCACATTGGCCTCACCTTCCCAGATGCCTCGGCCCGAGGTGGTATCGGTGAGCGTCATCTGCAGGATGTAGGTTGTTTGCGTGTCGCTTCCCGCCTTCGTTTGATCTTGTAGCAACTTTGCCGTGAGCGTGAGGTCTGGTGTGTTCTTCGCCATCAGCGCATTGTCGTCACCGCTCATGAAGGCTTTGGACTGCTGCGCACTCTGCGCGATCGGATCCTCGGCGCGACCGCCTGGTCCTGCAGTCATGATGACTTCGACGCGACCCGTGTTCAGAAGCGCGATTCGGATTTTCTTCAGAATCGCATCGCCGTCGAACTGCTCGGTCGTCTGATTCACGAGCGCATTGAGGAGCACGCCGGCTGGCTTGGACTGATCGCCGTAGCGTTGGAGCACGCCTGCACTGATCATGCTCTGCGTGCATTGATCTGCAAGAAGCGACCAATCTTGAACATTCATCTTTCCCGCGTTGACGATGACATCGTTGCCGCCAGCGTCGACATAGCGAGTGGGGCTCTTGCATCCAGTCGCGAAAGGAAGTGCCAAGAGAGTCGTGAGGGCGGCGGAGGTAGTCAGTGTGTGGATTCGCATGAGTCGTTCCGATTAGAGAGGATGCTGTGTGTCGTACAGTTTGAGCGTCCAGCGTGCCGCACTTGCACTTGGCGCGACGGAAGTGACCGTAATGGTTTCCTTTGGATGAATGGAAACGCCGGTTGTGATCTGGGTTGCCGAGCGGATGGGCATGCCATTGCCATCGAACCACTCGAAGCGGTAGGAGAAATTCTGCTGTGTGGATTGATCGCTATAGATGTCGACGGCAACCTTCTTCATGTCGCCATTCACAGTGCCTTCGTGCACGGCAACGACATTGGCTTTGTATTGCAGCCAACCATTGGTGACGATCTGCTGGAAGCCCCCGTCTCCGGTCGATCGAATGGTGTTGGTGTTTTTGCAGCCGGTCAGCGCGAGGCCGCTCAGGAGCAAGAGCGCAGAAATGGATCGGAACATGTGAAGTTGGATGGATGGGTATCGCATGCGGCAAACCTTTCTTCGAGACTCGGGCGTGTGACTCGTGAGATCGACGCGCGAAGGCCCGCGTCCATTCCAATGTGAAGTTTACTGGGTTGGGTTCGTGTGGTTGACGGACTCGGCGCTCGCGACGGTCGCGGGCGCAACATAGTTGGGGTACACGAGGTGCATCGTTTGCGCCGCAACCGGGGCTCCCTGTGCAGGAGTTCGAACATGAATGAGGGTGATTCCATTCGGAATGCATGTCACGGGTCCAACACGCACGCCGTCGTGCCCAACCAAGGTGACGGACCCACTTGTTGGGCGCTCCATCCGTGCGTACATCACTTGCTTGGGAAGCGTGTTCCAAATGCGAAGGTCTGCGCTGTTCGTCGCCACTTGATAAATCGCGCCCGCAAGCGCGACGAATATGGCCGCATTCGAGTTTTGCTGATTCGCGGCATTCTGCGCGGCGTAGGTGGCCACTGCCTTGATCGCGCTCGACACAATCGTCTTGGTGATGATCGCGGGGAGCTTGAGATTGAAGTCCGTTGCAACGACCGCATCCATGTCGGTTAGGAGTGATCCCGCGATGGCAGTGCCACCCTCTGGTTCAAGCATGAACCCATTCGAGTTGCCCCCGTGAAGTTCAAGCACCGGAAACGACGCGCCGACATAGGGCACCTGTCGAGTAAAGATCGGAATCTGAATCTTGAATTCCTTCAGACTCGGCCCCATTCCCGTTTCGTAAATGGCGAGGACGAGCGGCGGAAGCGTAGCTCCGCGCACTGCATTCTCCGCGAGCAGCGCGTCCGCAGCCACCATGGGGCGGCCCGACTCAGGCAGCATGCCGACGACTTTTTCGAACGCGACTTTCGCTTGCGCGATGGAGTTGTTCTGATTCGATGCGAGCAGCCCGACGCCTTCAAGCCAGCTTGCGTACGGAACGGCAAAGTCTGCGTAGCCTTGCATCTCTTTCGTCGGCGCGTACGCGGTCTTGATCGAGCCGTCAAAGCCAGGATCCTTGAGCGTCTGCGATGGATCGAACGAGTTTTTCTTTGCTGCTTCTGCAGTCTTCTTCTCGAGGGCTTCTATCTCGTCGGCTCGCTTCTCGACGGCATCCTTCTGCCACATGTAGGCTCGCCGGAGCTCGACTCCCGCCTTGTTCGCGTCGCCCATCGCGTAGTAGTTGAGCGCCTGGTAGACGCTTTCCATGATGCGGTCGTAGGTCGTGCCGATGTAAGGGATGACCGTTTGGTTCGTCAGAATCGCGGCAGCCTCCGCGCTGATTCGGACATCGGGTGCTTCGTCAAGATAGGGGCGCATCCGGTCATACGCGTCCTCAAACAGCCGAATGCTCTCGGCGCGATTGCCCGCAGCCATCGCGATCGCGCCGCCCTCAAGCGCGTACAGCGTCCGGTCCTTCTCGCTGTCCGAGCGATCTTGCAGGAGTGGCTGATAGACCTCGAGCGCCTTCGTGTAGTCGCCTTTCGTGTAGGCATCGAGCGTTGGCTTCATCCGATCCGTATGTGAACATGCAGGGAGCAAGAGGAGCAACACTCCTGCCCGTCGCAGCTTGCGAACGGTGATAAGCCGCGTGCCGAAAATGGTCATGGGTCTTTTCCTCTTGGTTAGGGAGTTCCGGGGCTTGGAAGTGTGGGCAATCCGGCGCCGTTGGCTCCGGGCATCCACGGTGACCAAAAACTGTTCTGATAGAGCGGTGCTTGCAGCGGTTCGTCTGTGTCGACCTTGATGTCAGAAGTCTGATCCGACGCAATGGAGACGCGAGAGTTCTTCAACATCGTCGCATATCCCTCCATCTGTTTGACTTGCGCCTCGGTGAGCGCGGCGTTCGTTTTGAGGTTCTGAAAAAACGTCGCCATTTCCTTATAGCGCGCGAGTCCTTCCGAACTGAGCCGCATCGGAAGCGTCAGCGCGCACATGCCGTCTGGATTTCGGGCGAAGTTCACAGTCCCTTCAAACGTCTCGAAGTTTGGTCGCGTGACGCGGATCTTGTGAAGTCCGGTACCCGCTTGGAATGGCGCCTCAGTGGAACCCATGAGCACGCCATCAACCTCGATGGCGAATGCGGTCGGCTCAAGCTTGTAACTTCCGCTCGAGACCTTCCACTCGCCTTCCTTCGCGCCCTTGACGATTTCTGGAACAGTCAGGTCGGCGAGCGTGCCCTTGATGCTGACTGCAACGAGCGGGAGCACATCGGGCTTCGGCATCACTCGCGTTGCGCACTTCTTCAGCAGTTCGCTCGCCATCTGGCGAGCGCAGTCCTTCAGCAGTTGCTCGGTGATCGCCGGAGAACCGAGCACGGGGTTTGCACGAAC
Source organism: Planctomycetia bacterium (assembly GCA_005790605.1). Taxonomy (GTDB): domain Bacteria; phylum Planctomycetota; class Phycisphaerae; order Phycisphaerales; family SM1A02; genus F1-140-MAGs142. The sequence continues at coordinate 19,619 of SXUI01000031.1, forward strand.
GACCTGTCCGCTCGCAACGCCAGAGAAGATCACCTTTCCTTCGTTGCGACCGAGAATGCGATAAGTCGTGTCGAGTCCAAAGAAGGTGAGATCGCTGTGCACGCCGCGCGCGGGATCATTCCAGACGCGGACATCTTGCGATGGCGCATCGATCGACGCGATCAGCACATAGTCCGCGCCCATGTTCTGCGCAAGACGCGTGGCGGAGGTGCGATCGGAAAGTTCTCGATCGAGCACATCTGCAGCGGTCCCCGCATTCGCGCCCGCACGGCTGAACTTTGCGACCGCGTTGATCGCGTCTTCGCGGCTCATCGTGGTGAAGCACGCTTCATCGAGCATTCCGACGAGGTAATCCTCAAGCACCATCACCATTTCTGGATCAATGGTCTTGCCACGCACTTTGACAAAGATGGCAGCGGAGTAAGGGTGAGACACATCGGATGCACTTGCGGGAGGCGTGACGCGACCGCTCGCATCGCGCCCTCCGACTGCCGGCGGAATCTCATCGCTCGTTTGCGTGCGCGGAGCAGGCGCGGCTTCGATGACGAGCGTCGATCGTGGTGCGATGGCTGCAGTTGTTGGAGCGCTCGAAAACTCCGCTTCGCGCGCGATCGTCGTGACCATCAGCGCGCTGCTCACTTTCGGGTTGCCGATCTCCTCACATTCCTTTCGATCGGTTTTCCGCAGGATGCAGAGTGGCGCGATGCCGCGATCAGTTCCACACACGGTTCCGTTCGAGAACTTCGGCTGCACATCGGTGATACGGACAAATCCGATCGAGACCTCTTCTTTTCCGAGCGACTCGCCCGTATCTGGGTCGAAGAGCTCTGCACCCGTCGCGAAGGCCTGCCAGATCTGACCAGCCTTGATACTTGTCGTGTCGCCACGATTGATCGTCACCACGCCGTCTCGCACGGCAGTCACCTTGGCTGGAAAGATGATGTCAAGGAAACGCTGCGCAGTCTTGTCGGCGAGTTGATCGGCGATGCTGTTGACGACCGACTCAGTGAGACTCCCACCTCGACTCTCAATCGTGTAGGTCGGGTTCGCTTGCGCGTTCATGTCGCCGAGTGTCGTCCGGAAGCTCTCGTACACCTTGCCGGTTGTCGTGTCGAGAATGTCCGTGATCGCCGAGAGTCGAATCTGCCGGCGGGTTGCGGACTGCCCGGTGCCTTCAAAGTTCGCAGTCTGTATCTGATCCTGAAAATCATCAATCGTGATTGCCGCGATGTACTTCACTCCCGCGAGCTTCGCGACCTTTGCAACATTCGGATCATTCGGATCGAAGCGTCCACTCTTGAGAACATCGTCTTGCTGTTGGAGCACTCGACCGAGATCGGCCTGAGCGATCACATCGAATTTTCTCGAGGTCTGGAGCGCGCTCCCGATCTTGCGATCAAGCGCTTGTTGAATCTGCGCGAGTTCATTTGCGGTGCCGTGCGTCTGCGCATTCGTAAGCACCGCAGGGAGCACGACGACTGGCGGCACACCGACGACGACCCGTCCGGGGGCAGGGGACGGCGCGGTCGTTTGCGGAGCGGCGAATGCGAGGGTTGAGCTGCATCCGAGGCTCAAGATCGCCAGTGGAGTGCGAAGCAGTCGACTGAAGCCGCTGCGTGATCGATGCGAATCCCGAATTTGGATCATGATGCGAACTCCCCTGACAGTGCGAGCCGAAGACGATGACACCGAGGACGCAGTCTAGGTGAGCATGCGAGACGGCGCAAGGCTTCACGAGGGTGGTTGCGGGGCATGATTCGCGCGAGCGCAATCGAGCATAAACTCCATGGCTATGCATGCGATCCGTGTCCTTCTAGATTCAACTCTCGACTATGCCGGGCTGTTTCCCCCTGCGAGTCTTGACATGCGTTCGACGATTCGTACCTACAGCGCAGCGCTGTCAAGTAAAGACCGATGGATGCTCTCTCGACTGATCGTTCCGGTGTCACGATTCCCCGAGTTCGTCAAGGAGGCGGACGCCTATCTCCCGCGCGTCGGAGAAACCGGTGGCGTGGAACCCTGGGTGCTCTCCGTCCTTGTCGCGAGTGCGCAGGATCGACAAATCGTGGCGGATCTCGAACGCATCGAACACTTCAATTCGCGGATGGAGGATCGAGAGTTCTCGCAGGTCTATGGTCGCGCGTTGATCGACACCGTCGAATCGAAAGCAACGTCGCCTTCAGAGATTGACCGCGCACTTGAGTATGTTCCGGACGAGATTTTCGCCTACTTCGAAATGCCGGTCGATACGGATCCGCGCGGCATGATTGCTGCGATGGCATCACTCGATGCGGGTGCGAAGATTCGCACCGGTGGCGTGACGGCGTCAGCGCATCCAGAGCCAGCGCAGGTTGCGCGATTCCTCAAGGCATGCCGCATGGCTGAAGTCCCATTCAAGGCCACTGCTGGATTGCACCATCCGCTTCGACACACGGCGAAGGAATTGGGGTGTAAACAGTTTGGATTCCTCAATGTCTTCGTGGCAGGTGTGCTCCTGTGGGAACACGAAGAGATGTCGGAAGCGGAGATTGAAGCGGTGCTCACGGAGGAACGAAGCGATGTGTTCGATGTTTCGCCCACCGGCCTCGCGTGGAAGGATCGGGGCATTCGACATGACCGTATTGCGGTCGCTCGCGAACGATTCGCGCACTCCTTCGGATCCTGCTCCTTTGATGAACCTCTCGCCGATCTGCGCGAGCTGAAACTGCTCACCTCGGTGGATGAGGTGTCGGCATGAGCGTGATGTCTTCGCGCGGTCAGGCGGTTGATGGCAAACTCCGATCCTGGGTCACGAGTGCCAATGATCCGCAAGGGGATTTCCCAATCCAAAATTTGCCCTACGGCATCCGCGATGGTTCCGTGGCAGTGCGCATCGGCGAGACTTATGTCTGCCTGCATGAGATCGTACGAGCGCAGGCGTTTGAAGGCGAGTTAGCCGCATTCGCGTGGGCGCAGTCATTGACGAGCGGTTCCCTCAATGCATTCGCCTGCTTACCTGCAACGGTGCTGTCGGAGATCCGACGCCAATTGGTCGCGATCTTCGCCGAAGGCTCCGCCGCGCGATCGAAGATCGAACCACTGCTTCGGATGGTCCGCGAGAATGAAGGGTCTGAAGTGCTTCCATTTCGCGTCGGCGACTACAGCGATTTCTACGCATCGCTGCATCACGCGACGAATGTCGGTTCGATGTTTCGGCCCACGATTCCTCTCCTTCCAAACTGGAAGCATGTGCCGATCGGGTACCACGGTCGCGCGAGTTCGATCGTTCCGTCTGGCACTTCTGTCGTGCGCCCGTATGGGCAGACGGTCGCGTCTGATGAGGGACCGCCAGCCTTTGGCCCATCGAAGTTGATGGACTACGAACTTGAGGTTGGCTTCTTTGTCGGCGCGGGCAACGCGCTCGGTCAGCCGATTCCTGTCGATCAAGCTTGGAAGCACATTTTCGGCTTCGTTCTTGTGAATGATTGGTCGGCGCGCGACATTCAGAAGTGGGAGTACCAACCACTCGGTCCGTTTCTTGCGAAGAACTTCGCGACGAGTGTCTCCTTGTGGGTAGTGACGCGCGAGGCACTCGAACCCTTCTGCGTCGCGGGTCCGCCGCGCGCTCCGGAGGATCCGCAGCCGCTCGGGTACCTCGCAGATCCACACGGATGCAATGTGGATGTCACGCTCGAAGTGTGGATCGCGAGCGCGAAAATGCGCGCGGACGGCACGCCGCCGACCCTCATCTCGCGCGGTTCAATGAGCGATATGTTCTGGACGCCAGCGCAGATGCTCGCGCATCATGCGTCGAACGGATGCAACATGCAGGTTGGTGATCTGCTCGCGTCTGGGACCGTATCGGGAACAACGAAAGAGTCCCGCGGTTGCCTCCTCGAACGAACTTGGCGCGGCACCGAGCCCTTGATGCTCGGCGATGGGACGGAACGACGATTCTTGCAAGATGGAGATGAAGTGATCATGCGTGGCTACTGCGAAAAGGCTGGCTATCCACGCGTTGGTTTCGGAGAGTGCAGAGGCATCGTGCGTCCAGCGCACACAGGAGCGGCATCATGATCGTGACCACAACATTTGATGTTCCAGGTTACACCGTGACACAGCACCTCGGCATTGTCCGAGGCATCGTCGTGCGCGCGCCGACGATCGGACAGGGCATTCTTGGCGGATTGAAGAGCATCGTCGGCGGTCGTATCGGCGCGTATACGGAGATGTGCGAGCAGACTCGATCGGAGGCGTATTCGCAGTTGGTCTTACACGCACAGGCCATCGGCGCCGACGCTATCGTTGGTGTCCGTTATGACGCTTCAGATATTGGTGGTCAAACGCACGCGACCGAAGTGCTGTGCTACGGCACGGCCGTGAAGTGCCAGAGAGTCTCCTGATTCGCGAGCGATGCGATGCGCCTACAACATGGCTAGCGAGCTGAACTCAATGCACCGCAAGTCGCGAGCGCTCAAGAAGGCTAGGAAGCACGAAAGCGAGCGAGGCGATGCGCCTACCCTGAACTTGGCGCGGTTGACCCGACGCATCGCAAGTCGCGAGCGCTCAAGATCGTCGCGAGCGCTAGAACAAATCTCGGAAGCAGGAAAGCGAGCGAGGCGATGCGCCTACAACATGCACCGCGAGCTGAACTCAACGCATCGCAAGTCGTGAGCGCTCAAGAAGGCTAGGAAGCACGAAAGCGAGCGAGGCGATGCGCCTACCCTGAACTTGGCGCGGTTGACCCGAC
>SXUI01000032.1 GCA_005790605.1 Planctomycetia bacterium
AGTCAGTTGTGCTACCGTTACACCAATCCCCAATCGCGATGCGAGGTATTGGTCGTGCGACATCGTAGCCGTTTCGCAGCGGGCTTCAAGGTGCGAGTTGGGCACTTGCCAAGGACGAAGCGTGGGCATGCCGTGGGCCGAAACGCTCAAGGAGGCACTCCGCGATCTCTACAGCATCAAGCGCGGCTCCCTTTCGGAGTTGGTCGCCGGCGACAAAGAGCATCACGCCGCGATTATCCGGAACGCTGGGGTCCATGCGGATGCGACCGACGAGCACATCATCTCCGCCCGTCGCGTCTCGAGGCTCTGGAAATCGATTCGCAGCGCGGTCATCGACGATTCGAACGCCTGGGGCGCGCGAAAGAAGCGCCCGAACCTCCGCTTCGCTCGTCGATCGAGCGAGCTCGAGATGAATGGACTCAGCATGCGCTCGAAGCACTGGCACCCGCACGCAAGTGGCTGCGACGCGCACGCTTGGGGCCTCCCAAATCTTGCGCGTTTCAAGCAGCAGCTTTCGCTCTTCTTCGTTGAATCCATCCTCGCCAATCGCGCTGTTGTGACTGAACAGATTAAAGAGATAGGGCCGTCCAAAGATTGGTGTCGCAAGTTCCTTGCCGGCGGCGAAGGCGTGCGCTTGTTGCTCAAGTTCTTGCATGGCAGCGGCGCCCGCGCCGCTCGCCGCTTGGTACGTGCTCACGATCATTCGTTCCACCCCGAGCGCGCGGTGCAGCGGCGTGACCGCGACAAGCGCAATGATCGTCGAACAATTTGGCACCGCAATGATGCCGCGCGAGCGCATGCCATCAAGAGCCTCGGGATTCACTTGCGGAATCAGAAGGGGTACGCCCGCGTCCATTCGGAAACAGCTCGAGTTGTCAATGACGAATGCGCCTGATGCAACGAAGGGCGCTGCCCAATCGCGGCTGATGGACTTGCCAGCGGAAAAGAGCGCGATGTCGACGCCTTCCGCGCAGCTGTCCCGAAGTGGTTCGACCATATGCGCTTCGCCACGAAACGGGATCTTCGCGCCGGCGCTGCGTGAACTCGCGAACAGTCGCAAAGATGAGACTGGGAAGTTGCGAGTCTCAAGAATCGTGAGCATTTCGCGTCCGACTGCGCCGGTGGCGCCGACAATGGCAACGGACGGATGTGGAGCGAGCGCTTTCATGATGGTCAAGCGTAGCCGCGATTCGTCAACATGCGCGAAGTTGGCTACGCTTTCCCGCATGATGACCTCGTCGACCACTCTGCCGCTTGCAGCGTTGCCCAAGCATGCCTCTGAGGCGGTCACGGATGGCATTCGCATTCGCGTGGAGCCTTCGTTCTTGTCGTCAAAGTCGAAGCCAGCGGCGGGTCGTTGGGTTTTTGGCTATCGGGTGGTCGTCACGAATGAGAGCGAGGGAATCGTGCGTCTTCTCTCGCGGAAGTGGAGCATCGTGGACGCTGATGGTGATGCGAACGCGGTCTCGGGCGAAGGCGTCGTTGGGCAGCAGCCGCTGCTTCGCGTGGGGGAGAGCTTTGAGTACTCGAGCTTTGCTCCGCTCGAAACTTCTTGGGGCACGATGGAGGGAAGCTTCGTGTTTGCACGAAGTGACGACAGCCTTTTCGAAGCGCGCATCGCTCGGTTCTATCTCGTGAGTGAGTAGTTTCCGATCATCTCTGTTTCGACTTGCACCGAACTTGAGCTATTCGATCGTCGTCGGAGGTCGTTGGAGCAGGGCAGCAAGCGCCACGCCAGGATCGGGTTGCCGCATGAGATGCTCGCCGACAAGTACGATGTGAATGCCGTGCGCGCGAAGTCGCAGCAAGTCTTCAGCTGTTCGAATGCCCGACTCGCTGACGAGGACACTCGTATCTTCAATCAACTCCGCCAACCGCATGGAGTGCTCGAGTTTTGTTTCCATCGTGCGGAGATCGCGGTTGTTGATCCCAAGTAATGAGTAACTCGGGTGCGGGAAGCCAACGATGTTGATCGCTCGCAGGAGATTTTCAACATCGTGCACCTCGAGTAACACCGTCATCCCTAGTTCGGTCGCGAGGATTTGGAAATCGATGATGTCGCGTTCCGGAAGTGCTTCTGCGATGAGGAGCACCGCGTCCGCGCCCGCGGCGCGCGCTTCCCACAATTGGTAGCGATCGATGATGAAGTCTTTTCGGAGGACCGGAAGTTTCACTGCATCACGAATCTGATGGATGAATTCGAGCCGACCGCCGAAGTCGACCTCGTCCGTGAGGCAAGAGATCGCGCTTGCGCCATTGGCGGCATATTGCCGAGCGATCCGCACTGGATCGAAGTCCTCGCGAATCACGCCAGCGCTGGGGCTCTTCCGCTTGATCTCCGCGATGACATGCGATTGCTCGGGGTGTCGACGGTCGACGAGCGCACTGAAGAAGTTTCGCGGTCGACCGAGTTCGCGAATGCGCGCCTTCAATTCGCGTAGAGTGACGGCGGACTTGGCCGCTTTCACTTCGATTCGCTTTCGAGCGATGATGGTGTCGAGCACTGCACTCATGGATGAACTTCAGCCTGCACCAGACACCAAGGAAGACGCGACCCGCGCAACCGCACGGCGCGGTCTACCAAAGCGTCTCTATCGGCTTATATCGGTCGGAGAGGACATTGGCTACCGTCCGGTTGCGGCAGATTTGGGGTTGCTTCTCTTTATCGTGTTTGTTTTCGTCGGAGCGTGTGCCTCGGCAATCGCGTCGCTTCTGCTTGGGTCTAGCGCAGCGGCGGGGGTTGCGACAGGGCTTCCGCTCGCAGCGGCCGCTGTTGCGCAGATCTCGTTTGGTGCATGCGCGCTCCGCTCGCGCGCCTTTATTCAGGCTGCGAGCAATTCATTCCTTCGAAATGCACTCCTCGTCCTCGCGGGTGCGGGATCATTGGCGGTTGTCTTACCAATCCTCATGAGTGCCGCGGCCCTTGTTGAAGGTATTCGCGAGCAGCTTGGCATGCCAGCCACCCCTGAAGTCGCGCATGCAACGCTCCTCGAACTTCAGAAGACCGGATGGGGCATGCAGTCCCTTGTGTTGTTGGTCAATGCTGGCGTGCTCGTCCCTATCGCGGAGGAGATCGGGTGGCGCGGCTTGCTCTTTCCTTCATTGCGCCGCCTTCGATTCTCGCATATCGCATCAAATGTCATCACGACCGCGCTCTTTACGGCGGTGCATCTTCCTTCCATTACCGAAGGAGCAATGATGCAGTCCGTCGTACTCCTCAGCATCCTCTCGCTGACTCTGGGCTGGCTCCGCGCCAGGACAGGTTCGCTCGCTGCACCCATCGGCTTGCACGCCGCGTTCAACGCTGTCAATCTCATGTTCGTCTCCATGGCGTGAGAATCATGCAGTTTTCGACTCCGTCGAGTGCCGTCCTTTTCCTCTATCTTCCGTCCCATGACAGCAGTTCTCGCTCGAGCATCACGGCCGCGCATTCTCACCGGCGACACGCCGACAGGGCAGTTGCACCTCGGGCACTGGGTCGGCAGTGTGAAGCGACGCGTGTCTCTCCAGGACTCTCACGATTGCTACTTCATCATCGCGAATGTGCACGCATTCACCACGCGCTGGCAGAAGAGCGACGAGATTCGACGCGACACGATCGAAATCGTCCGCGACTACCTCGCGATGGGCATTGATCCGACTCGATCGACCATATTCATCCAGAGCGAAATCCCCGCGATTGCAGAGCTCACATTCCTGTTCGCGATGCTGCTTCCGTTCAATCGAGTCATGCGGAACCCAACCCTCAAGACCGAGATCGAGCTGAAGGGGCTTGGTGACACCTACTCCTTTGGATTCCCGCTTTACGCAGTCGGACAAACTGCGGACATCCTCGCGTTCCGTCCGGTCGGGGTTCCCGTCGGCGAGGACCAGGTGCCGCACTTAGAAATGACGCGCGAGGTCGCTCGTCGCTTCAATCTCGTGTACTGCGGCGTGGATGAGCACGCGGAGGACAAGGATCATGTCGCGAAGGGCGGGGTGTTCCCCGTTCCCAATCCTGAAGTTGGCGAGGTGGGTCGATTGCTCGGTGTGGATGGGACGAACAAGATGTCGAAGTCTCTTGGCAACGCGATTTTCATCGCGGATCCACCGAAGGAAGTCGAGAAGAAAGTGAAGCGCATTTTCACAGGTCGCACGAGCGCGAACGAACCTGGCGATATCAAGAACGCTCTCTTTCAGTATGTCCGCACCTTCATTCAGGACAAGGCGCGTGTTGCAGAACTTGAAGACAAGTACGCGCGCGGTGACAACATTGGCGACGGGCACATCAAGCTTGAGGTTGCCGAAGCGATTAGCACGCTGCTCGCACCGATGCGAGAGCGACGCGCTGCGTACGAGGGTCGCGATGACCTTGTGCTTGAGATCTTGCGCGAGGGGACGGCGCGCGCGAATCAAACCGCGGAAGCGACGCTCGCGCTTGCCAAGGAGCGCATGCATCTCATCAGTTGGCCGCGCGTCCTTTGAGCGCATCCTTTGAGCGCTCGCGCAAGATTCTCGCCCGCAGCGGGCGAAATCGTTGCACTCGCTTTGGACTCCGACCGCGCGACTGAATCGCGACGGTCGGAGAGCGAACTCAGTCCGTCGGAGGGCGTCGGAATTGCGCCGGTGGCGACTCACTCGCGGCGGCGCTGTCGAAAGCGAGCGAGGCGATGCGCTTACAACGCTTCGAGCGAGTTGGATCCACCGCATCGCAAGTCGCGAGCGCTCAAGATCAGAAGGCGAAGAGTGTGTCGAGCACTTTGGCGATGATGCCGCGCTCACCGGTGTCGCGGAGCATGCCCGTGTTGATCTTCTTTATCGTCGCGTCGGCGACGCGGTGCGATGAGACTTGATTGTTCGTGTCGACATCTTCCGGTCGGCAAAGTCCCGTGAGCATGATCGTTTGCTCTTCCTCATCTTGCACGATCGTGCGATGCGCTTCGAGGACGAGCAGGCCATTGGGCTTGATCTCCACGATCTCCGCCGTCACGCGCGCAGTAAAATCGTCGCGGCGCTGGTAGTCGCCTTTGCCCTGAAAGTCCTTTTCGGTTTGCAAAGAGAACGCGGGAAGGTCGCCAGGCGAAATGATGTCGCTCGTGAGCCAGTCTTCAACTCCGGCATCAAGTTCGTAGGACTTGTTCGACTTCGAGGATTGCTTGCTGTTGCCGCGACTTGATTCACTGATGACGATGGTCACCAAGTCGTGAATCGCGAACAATTTCGGCTCAGGATCAGAAACCGCGAAGAGGCAGCCGAAGTCTGTTCGCGTGCCGTCCGCTTCAAAGGGGGGTTCTGATGCGAGCGCCTCCGCAGCGAGACTGCGAGTGGCCTGTGGCGGAGGCGCTTCGTCGCGTCGAAGCACGCGTCCGCTGTGTTCTCTGCGCGGCGGAGTCGGAGCGACCGCGCGTGGGGTTGGTGGAATCGTTACCGGCGGCGGCGTCGGCGCGGATTGCGCGATCGCTGCCGTTGTCAGGAGAGCGATGCTCGTCGGCGCTAGCAGCGACGCGACGCGCGTTGCGAACGAAGTCTGATTCTTCGGAGAGTTCATCGGTTGGCTCCCTGCGTCATGAGTGCGGTCTGCTTCGGGCTACTCGAGGCGGCGCGAAGCGTTGCAGTCCCCGGTCCTGTGATCTCGGCCGCAAATTCCGCTGCCTTTGCGAGGCGTGCGCCTCGCTGCGACTTCCCAGTCGCGCGAAGCTTGATCAGGTCACCGACCGCACCTTCTTCGATTGCCACAGCATCAAGCTCAATCGCGATGAGGCCGACTTCTCGTCGGACGGTGACTTTGTCGTTCTTGTGAATGACGACTTCATCCTTCACTTGCGCAGCGCTCATGGAAACGCCCGCGGCGATGTTCACACGCGCGACGCGACCGCTCGCACTGTTCCAAGTGAGCGCCGATGCGCTTGCCTTGGGTCCGAGCCATCGTGTTTCAGGCTTGATTTCATCTTGCGCAATCTTTGTTCCTCGGGCGATCGGAACCAGCGTGACACCGACTGGGGTGAGGAGCTTTGGCGCGATGCGTGCGTGGTCACGAGCGAGCACTTGTCCGCCCTTGCGGAAGACGAGCTCGATCTCTACGACTTCATCCTCGAGCACATTTCGTGGAAGCACATCAACGGAGTTTCCTGCACGGGGCGCAAACTTCGCGAAATCTTCGGCCGTACATTCGAGTTGAAGTGGAAGATTGCGCGAGCCAAGCTTCGCGATGAACAACTGTGCGCAAACGCCAATAGGCGTCGGATCATCGCACACGGCATATGGATCGATGATCGTGCGAGTAGGCTCAGGAATGGCAGTCCTCGCGGTCACGATCGGCTCTTCAATCTTCGCGTTCTGCGCTGCACTCACGACGGTCGCGCCAGGTCGCACCATGCATGCTCGACCAGAGAGGTCGAGTTTGGCGAAGTTTGCCTGCGCGGTAACGAGTGCTTCACGAACAGTTTCGAGTCGGATCTCAACTGGAGACGCTGGCGCGTCAGAGATCTTGACATCTCCCATCGCTTGCGCGTGCGGACCTTGAAGCGTGGCGATGTCTGCGAGCCGGATCGTCGTTGTGCCTGGCGCGAGTCGCGTGGCAGACTTCAGAGCGACGGTGTCGGCCAGCAGCGATGCGGACCCTGCGCAAGTCAGCAGAAAGATGTGCGCGGTGAGGATGGGGGTCGAGAGGCGTTGCATACGGTCGTGTCCTCATAGAGAACGGGTGACTAGTTAGCGTCAGTAGGCGCGGAGTTCAGCGATGCGGCGGAGGGTTTCGCTCGTGCTTTCAATCACTTGCGAGTTGAACTCAAAGGCGCGTTGCGTCTTGATGAGCCCTACGAGTTGGGTGACAGGATCGACATTCGATGCCTCGAGTGTTCCGCCTTGCAGCGTGCCGATGCCGTTGAGTCCAGGCTCGTTCTCGAATGGTTGCCCACTCGCAGCAGTGGGCGCGTAGATGTTGGAACCAACGGTTTCGAGCCCTGCGGGATTGATGAAGTTTGCGAGCATGATCTGGCCGAGCACGGTCGGTTCTGTTTCACCGGGCAACATCGCGGTTACTTGGCCATTGGGTTGCACGGTGATGTTGTCGGCCTCTTGTGGCACGGTGATCTCTGGCTCAAGGACATAGCCCTGCGAGTTCGACATCACGATTTGACCGTTCGCGTTGAGCGTGAAAGAGCCAGCGCGCGTGTAACCGATGCCGTTGCCAACATCTTCTGCAGTGACTTGGAAAAAGCCCGGACCAGAAATCGCAACATCGAGTGGTTGTCCAGTTGGTTCAGGCGCGCCCTGCGTGAAATTCAGTTGCGTTCCGCTGACCTGCACGCCAAGGCCGACATAGAGCCCCGTTGGCCGCGTGTTCCCTTCGCCTTCCGGAATGCCGGGCTGGGCGTACTCCTGATAGAAGTAGTCTTCGAAGTTCACGCGCGAACTCTTGAATCCGCTCGTGTTCACATTCGCGAGGTTGTTGGCGATCACATCCAAGCTTGTCTGCATCGCAGACAGGCCGCTTGCGGAAGCATTCAGGGAAATTGCGCTCATCGGTAGGCTCCGTGTTGCGTCGCGGCTGGTGTCGCCGTTTCGCGAGGTGTGTTCGCTAGCTCAGTCGTCCATAGGTCTGAAACAGTCGACCTGTCATTTCGTCTTGGGTTCTCAGCATTTGCGTGCCGAACTCGAGGGCGCGCGTCGTGGCGATGAGTGACGCAAGCGTTCGCACTGGGTCAGTGCCACTTCGTTCCAATGCGCCTTGCTGAATCTCAGAATCGTTGCCGGTGATGGATCGCACTGCGCCGCCCACCACGCGAAACGCGTTTCGTCCGTCCTTCACGAGTGCTTCGGCGCGCGTGGGTTGCACGAGTGCGAGCTGCGCGACGCTCGCGCCGTCTTGTGTGAGCGTGCCGTCCTTGCCAATCACGATCTTCTTCGTCGGATCGACATGGATGTGCGCGCCGTCTCGATCGAGAACAGCCTGCCCGCTGGTGGAGAGGACCAGCCGACCCTTCGCATCAACTTCAAAGTTGCCATTTCTGGTGAGGATCTTGTCGGAGGACTTTCCTTGCGGGCTCTGCAGAACGAAGAAACCATCGCCCTTGATCGCGACATCGAGGTCGCGCCCGCTCGGCTCGATCGAACCTTCTGAAAGGTCGATCTGCGTCGGAAGAAAGAGCTTTCCGCCGCCGAGTCGCTCTAAGAGTGCATTTGGCTCAATGCCTGCGGCATCGGCGTTCTCAAGGCGCTCGGGCTTCCGGTCGACCGCGACGAGGAAATCGGGTTTGAACCCAACCGTCTCAACATTCGCGAGGTTGTTCGCGATGACATCGAGTTTACGCATTTGCGTAATGACGCCGGTTGTAGAGAGGTGGAATCCGTAGTTCATGACTCGCTCGCTTCGAGGGAGGTGGCAGGTCCAACGATCAACTGCACAGAGCGTGCCTGAACAGACAAGGCGGGCTGAGCCGGCCGCCGACTTCGATCAAGTGCCGCTGCAATCGAACCGAACCGCGTGATTTCTCGGCCTAGCGAAAGAATGGATGGCAGGGGCCGCGTTGGATGAGCATCGCCCTCGGCAGGAACTGCCGAGCGGCCAATGATGAGTTGCGCAATGCTGTCGAGTCGCTGCTGCATGTTCGGCACTCCTTGCCGTTTCCTGATCACTCCGGATCAGGTGGGTGGTGAGCCCGCGTCGCTGTTGCAAACTCGATGCCATGAGTCGCGGGCTCTTGGAATGCCGTCCGGTCCCGCTTCGTCTTGGCTCATCGAATCTGCCGAGCAACCGGATCCAACGCCGATGAAGTCTTGTCCTATGCCCGTTGATGATCGCACGGACCTTTGCCCGCATCTTGAGCGTGGCGATGCTCGATGCGGTCCCCACCTCAAACTCGGCCATCTTGATGAAGCCTTCTCGACATGTTGCGGCAACTTCCACGCCTGCGCCGCATTTGACTCCATCGAAAGCGAGGCGAACGGGCAAATCTCCAGCCCCTTCCTCGCCCTCGGCTTCGCGAGCGATCTCCGCGTTGTCGCGGCTGCAGCCGCCGTCACGGTCGCCATCGCGGTCGAAGGCCACGGAGTCCCGCTCGACGCGCGAAGTCAAACTCACGCAGAGTTTCAGCGCTGGGTTGAGGATGTTTCTGACGCATCTACGAGTTGAAGCAGGCCTCGCGCCCCTCACGCTCGAAGCATATGAACGAGACATCCGTGACCTTTTTGAAGACCTGAGCGCACGCGGTATCACTTCGCTCGAGGCCGTCAAGCCCGAGCATCTCTTCGAGCACACGCGGTTTCTTTCGAAGGAGCGGGGTCTCGAACCGAACAGCATCGGACGACATGTCGTCACGATTCGCGTGTTCTTTCGGTATTTGCATTCAACGCAGAAACTCGCAGTCGATCCGGCACGCCTGCTTGAGCGACCGACGAAGTGGAAGAAGCTGCCGCATGTGCTCTCACCCGTCGAAATGCGAAGGCTGGTCGAGGCACCCACAAGCGAGCATGGCGAGCTTTGGATTCGCGATCGAGCAATTCTCGAAACGATGTACGCGAGCGGACTTCGCGCATCCGAAGTCGGCGCGCTGCGCTTGAATCAGTTCAGCGAGACTGCGGGCGCAATTCATGTTGTCGGGAAAGGATCGAAGCACCGCATGGTTCCCGTTGGTGAGCACGCGCTGCGTTGGATAGGGAAGTGGTTGTCTGAATCGCGCGCGAACTTTGTGCAGGGAGACGAAGTGCGGAGCGATCACCGCCTTTTCGTGAGCGTTCGCGGCAAACCGCTCGAACGCGTGGCAGTCTGGCAACTCGTCAAACGCTACGCAGCGATCGCTGGGCTCTCCAAGACGCACCCGCATGTGTTGCGCCACTCGTTCGCTACGGACCTCCTTCGCGGCGGCTGCGATCTCCGCACTGTGCAGGAGTTTCTCGGCCACTCCAGCGTGGTCACAACCGAGGTCTACACGCATGTCGACCGCTCCAAATTCAACGAAGTCCTGCGGAAGTTTCACCCGCGCGTCGCTTGACGCCACAAGGGTTGTGAACCGGCGCAATCCGATATTCTCAACGCATGCAACTGCCTGACCCATGCACGCTCGTGATCTTTGGCGCAAGTGGCGACTTGACCGCTCGAAAACTCATCCCTGCGATGTTCGAGCAGTTCGTGCGAGGCGCGTTGCCGGAAAGCACGGCGATCCTTGGCGTGAGTCGCAGTGCCAAGACGGATGAAGCGTGGCGCGCGGAACTCAAGCCATGGGTTGCGCAGAACGCAAACGGCTATGTCGACGCCAAGTGGGAGGCGTTCGCCTCGCGCATTCATTACTTTGCGGGTGATGCAACCACGCCGGACTGTTACGCACCGATGCGGGCCCGACTCGACGCGATCCAAGCTGCGCGCAAGCTTCCCGACAATCTGTTGTTCTTCCTCTCGGTCGCTCCATCGCTCTACGAACCGATCATCGCGCAGATCGACGCCGCAGGACTCGTGACGGAAGGCAAGCGCTGGTGCTCCGTGAATCCAGTGGCGAAATCATGGCAGCGCGTGATCGTGGAGAAGCCATTCGGTCACGACTCTGCGAGCGCGGAGAGTTTGAATCGTGCTCTCGGTCGCGCATTCGAAGAAGAATCGACCTATCGCATCGATCACTATCTCGGCAAGGAAGTCGTGCAGGCGCTGTTGGTGTTTCGGTTCGCCAACGCGATCTTCGAGCCGATCTGGAATTGTCAGTACATCGATCACATCCAGATTTCCGCAACGGAAACGGTGAGCGTCGGCCAGCGCACAGCATTTTTCGATCAAACGGGCGCGCTCCGCGACATGATTCAGTCGCATCTCTTTCAGATCCTCGCGTTCGTCGCAATGGAGCCGCCGTCGAGTTACACCGCCGACAATGTGCGGGCCGAGAAGATCAAGATCGTTGATGCTTTGCAAGTTCCCAAAGCAGACGAGGTGGCATCGCATTGCGCGTTTGGACAGTTCGCGGCAGATGCGAAGGAAGGCGCGTACCACGAACTCGCTGGCGTCGCGAAGGACTCGACGACGGAGACTTACGCCGCAGTGAAGCTGCACTTCGACAATTGGCGTTGGGCAGGCACGCCGTTCTTCCTTCGCACAGGAAAGAAACTCGCGAAGAAGAAGACCGAAGTTGTCGTGCAATTCAAGCCACCGGCGGCGAACTTGTTCCGCACGATCATGCCCAACGCGCCAGAAGCGAATCGCATCGTGATCGAGATCGCGCCAGGTGAAGGCTTCTCGCTTCGTTTCTGCGCGAAGGTTCCTGGTGCCGGTATTCAGATCGCAGCGGCGGATATGCGCCTCGATTACGCGCGCCAATTCAAGTCCGATCCAGTCGAGGCGTATGGTCCGCTCATTCTTGACGCGATGCGCGGTGATCAAACCCTCTTCAAGCACAAGATCGAAGTCGAACGCGCGTGGAACGCGGTCATGCCATTCCTCGATGCGCGTTCAGCGGGCGCGCGTGCAGGGATGCATGGCAACTATGCGTGCGGTTCGTGGGGTCCAGAGAGCGCGAACGCACTGATCGGCCCAGGACGAAGTTGGAACAACACATGACCGACGCATTTGCGGCGCAACCAGAGGGCAACGAGCCGTATGCGTTCGAAGAAGCGGCGCTTCCCGCGCTGAGACTTCCCGGCCGCGTGCATGTGAGTGCGAACAAGTACGACGCGTATGACGCGTTGATGGCGGACTTACTCATCCACGCCGCGCAGTGTGTTCGACAGTTTGGAGATTTCCACCTCGCGTTGTCGGGCGGTTCCACGCCGATGCCGTTCTATGAGCAACTCATGACGGATCCGCGGGCGCGCGGGTTCCCTTGGGCTCGAACGCATCTGTGGATGGTCGACGAACGGTGCGTTCCATTCGACCACGAGAAGTCGAACTGGCGGCAGATAGGCGAGATTCTCGTGGAAGCGTCGGACATTCCCAAGAATCAGGTGCATCCGATGCAGGCGTATCTGCCCGACGCTGACACGCGATACGAGCAAGAACTTCGCGAGGCACTCGGTTGGCGCGAGCGAGGACATGATCGATTGGACTTTGTGTTGCTAGGCATGGGCGACGAAGGCCACACCGCGAGTCTCTTTCCTCATTCAGTTGCGCAAGATGCGAAGGATCGGCTCGTGGTCTTCAACCGCGGAAGCACAGTCGTTCCGCCCGATCGACTCACGATGACTTACGAACTCCTGAATGCCTCGCGATTCATCGCGCCGCTTGTGCTTGGTGCGAACAAGGCCGCGATGCTGGCGCGCATCGCGAAGAAGGCAGATGATTTCCACGAGATTCCAATTCTCGGCATCTCGCCACTCGCCGGTGAACTGAAGTGGTTCATCGATCAGGATGCGAGCGCGTCGACTTGAGTGATCGGACGCCGTCGAAGTAGCTCCATCGACTTCACACAACCAAGCCACGCGCACCACAAGAGAGCGGCGTACACGATTGTGTTGAGCAGCGTGCCGATCCAGAGCGGGCGAAATGCCATCCCCAAACTGTCGAAGCCATGGTGGCCTCGGCCAACATTCGCGAGGAGGACTCCGTCGTACACCAACAACTCCCAATCCATGAGATCCCACGCAGCCGTGTAGCCGTACGCGCTTTCGCGATCAGGGAGGAACATGAACTCCGCATGATCGACGACGGATCGAAAGGGGAAACCACAAGCGTGCGCCAGATATCGAACTGGTCTGCGCAGTGTGACGAGTGGCGCATGAGATCGATCCACGACTCGCGCCGTATCCACCCATGATGGTGGAGTGAGGCGCATCGTCTGGACCGCGAGGAGGTGGGAGATCCAAGCGACTTGATCATTGTCTAGCTCGTCGAAAGCGTAGACCATGCGGTACCACTGCCGCTCGGGCGGTAAATCGCGTAGCCTTCGCCCAACAGCCTCCGTCGTGATGAGTTCGACTTGCGGATCTTTCCAGTGTTCACTCCACCATCCATGCACCGTAGCAGCGTTTGGCCAAGCGCTTGAGGACCAGGACTCTTCCCCTGCCTCGCGGGGGCTAATAGGCGCAACCATCGACCAGGTTTCCCCGAGAAAACCGCCTCCCTCGAAGCCTGCATCGCGCCGATGTGCGTTCCGTTCCAGGTCATAGCAAACTGCGGTTGGTCGCGCCACACGCTAGCATCGAACGGATTCCACGGCGGATCGATGCGAAGATCGGGCCGATCGTCCGCGCCGACATTTTTAGGCCATCGAGAAATGCCATTGACTGAGCGAGAGTCGTGCACGAAGTGAGCGAGGATCCAGCGCGCGAACGGATCTCGTCGTGAGTCAGGGTAATCTGCAAGTCCTTGTTGATAGACGAGCCACGACGATCCGATCGCGACGAGATACTGCAACAAGAATCCGCACGCAAGAACGCGGATCAGCGTCCGCGCGCCGCGCGCGATTCGGAACGAGCTTGGAGAGGTATCAGCCATTGGAAACAGTCACGACAGATCACAATCACTTCGCGTGGTTGGATGAACTTGTACCCCAACACTTACGGCGAAGGATGGGTGGAAGGTTCCGTCAACTCCACTATGGAATCGTACAAGACCCCAACCGTGATTCACATTCTCAAGTGCGCGGGGCACGCGTCGCATGTTGGCGCCCCTGACGGCTCTGAGGTCAATAGCGACCTTCTCGAGAAGGCGGCTGTGATCTACGCCGCTGCGATCGGATCGTCGGCGTGCGCCGCGAGACGCTCTTGGCGCCGAAGTGACGATTCGTGAGGCGATGGAGTGCGCGCCTCCGATCGGCGCGAACGATGCGAGGTAACCCCTCTGGGTCGACTGGTCGCGACGGCGGTTGGCGTCAGAATTGAGCACTGCTCAAATCTCATGCACCATGAGTTCGCATCGCATCATCGACGAAGCGACTGCGCGCTTGCTCATCGCCGCAGGAAATCCAGCAGCATTCTGATGCGCGGGTGAGCGCGACATAGAACAATCGCCGCTCACTCTCGAGTGCGTCGGATCTCCCGTCGGTCTTCGACGCGTCCTTCGTGTCAAAGCACTGGCTCGATGCGTCGCCGAGAATCGGCATGCGGCCTTCATCACACTCGGGAATGAACACATGTTTCCACTCGAGTCCTTTGACGCGATGCACCGTCGTCACGCGAATGCAATCCTCTTTCGCGATGCCTTGAGTCGTATCGACTACGCTTCGGACGCGCTTGGGATCGATCCGTATGGTTCGCGCCAGCGGGTTCACCCGTCGAGTCCACGCAGGGACCGTCGCATGAGCCGTCGCCCGTGGCGCAGTCCTTGCCGTTGCAAGGTGCCTTGTGACCTCAGGATCGCGTCTGGAAGCCCTCGCGGGGCTGATGGTTGCGGGTAGAGGCATGGAGCATGCCCGAAAAATTCTCAACTATTTTTTCGCACTTTTGTTCGTGTGACTCGCGATGGCGTAAATCCATAATGAGGACCTTCCTCAGAAAGGCGATGCGCAGTGGTTTGTAACCGACCCGATCGTGAGCATTCGATTGTGCGGCAAACATGGAGGCTTGGCTTGTGGACACTGGGCTCACGCAGCTGGCTCATGTCAGGACTGAGCACGCTCGCAATGGCCGCAACGCTCCACGCGCAGTCGTTGGGCGGCATTCATCACTACGAACTCGTTGTGCTTGGGGAAGATGAACCAAGCAGCCCGTACAACATCGCCTACGAGATCTCAGATTGCGGCTTGATCGTCGGGCAGATGATACAGGCGACGGACGGTGGATCGTCACTGTCTCGTGCGTTTCTGTACTCCACACGAACGCGGCCAGGACTGCCTGCAGGCACGGTGAACTTCTTGCCTTCCGTACTGCCCACTGAGAGGAATTCGATTGCTCGCGATGTCAATGATGATGGGTGGATTGTCGGCGATTTCGGCGCTGCGTCGAGCGACCCCGAGTCGCTTCGCAAGGCTGTCGCGTGGAAGCTCGGGCCTGATGGCTCGATGACAGCGCGGATGATTGATC
>SXUI01000033.1 GCA_005790605.1 Planctomycetia bacterium
CCGGGGACACAGCTTCGGCCCTCGACGCCGAAGAGGCGCATCGATCCATCCGATTGGTGCTGTCTGACCTGTATAGTGCTCCGTTCGCTCAATCGACCCGCGTGATTTATGGCGGCTCGGTGAATGCGAAAAATGCAGCTGAACTCTTCGCCTCCGACGAGGTCGACGGTGGTCTCATCGGCGGCGCGTCGCTCCGAAGCGAGGAGTTTCTATCGATAGCGCGAGCAGCGCTGGCCTAGTCTGAGCTGCGACGAGCTTGTCCGACCGCCCTTTGAGGTTTTCATGAACGCCCTCTATTCCGTCTTCACCGTCCTCTTCATTCTTGTTTCCGCAGCATTGGTGCTGATCATCCTCGTCCAGCGCCCACAGGGCGGTGGACTCGCAGGTGCGTTCGGTGGCGCAGGTGGTGGCGGAACCGACACAGCATTCGGCGGACGAACCGGAGATGCGCTCACAGTCGCAACCATCGGAGCGTTTGTTGTTTACCTCCTTCTCGCCATTGGCTTGAACATCACAAGCAACGTGATGCGGAATGCGCCAGCGCCAGCGGCTGACGCAGCGACGGCAACCGACTCTGTGCCAGTCGTGCCAGCGACTGACTCGTCGACGGCGGAAGTTCCTCCAGTTGCACCAACGACTGACTCCGCACCCGCGCCTGTCGCGCCTGCAACCGACGCCCCTGCCGCGGAGGTTCCTGTGACCGCACCGGCAACCGATACACCAGCGCCGGTGGATGCTCCTGTCGCACCGTGATGCGACGACCTACTCGAACGCAACCATGATTCGATCGATGACCGGTTTCGGAGCTGCAGCGGCCGAAGCCGAGGGTTGTCGTTTTTCGGTTGAGGTGAAGTCGGTCAACAACCGTTTCTTCAAGTGCAGCGTTCGCCTTCCTGATGAACTGTCCGCACTCGAAGCGGAGATTGAAGCCCTCGTTGCGAAGCGACTCTCCCGCGGAAGCGTGTCCGTTGTTGTGCGATTCGTTCCCGGTGGACGCGTCGCTGGAGTCGAGATTAATCCAGAAGCAGTGCGCGCGCTGCTTTCACAGTTGATGGATGCGCTTCCCCTTGAACTGCGCGATCGCGCGACGGTCGACCTTGCATCGCTGCTCGCGGCGCCAGGCATCGCACACACGCAAGGTGGCGAAGCACTCTTAGCGCTTGCCCGCCCTGTGCTCTTGCAACTCGTCGATGAGGCGGTCGCTGCCGCGCTTGTCGCGAAGTCGCGCGAGGGCGCGGAACTCTCGAAGGAACTTGTTCGTTACGGCGAAGTGATCGCGAATGCGCTCGATGCAGTGCGCGTTCTTTCTCCTGCGTCTGTGAAGGCGTATGAGGATCGCTTGCGGACACGCATGATTGCGCTGCTCGCTGAGGCAGGTGCGAAGGTCGACGAAGGGACCATCCTGCGTGAAGTTGCGGTGTTTGCGGAGCGCAGTGATATCGCTGAAGAGATCACGCGACTCAGTGGGCATCTCGCGCAGTACACGCAGGTGATTTCGCCTGCGCATGGTGAGGCTGCGGGGAGAACGCTCGACTTTCTCGCACAGGAGATGCTGCGCGAGGCCAACACGATTGCGAGCAAGTCGCAAGAGGTAGAGATCGCGCGCCGCGTTGTTGAGATGAAGACGGCGATTGACCGCATCAAGGAGCAGAGTCAAAACGCCGAATGAGAGATTGTCATGGGTGGACCCGCCGGCGAACATAGTCAGCGATCTGCAGAGTGGGATCGATTTCATGCGAAGGAGATTGCGAAGGTTCTTTCGCACTTCGATCTCGGTGTCATCGAGACGATTCGCGAGTTTCATCGCGGATCGAGAAGGGCACCCAAGTTGCGCATCCGGTCGGACCGCGGTGAGTTCCTTCTCAAGCGCCGATCGACGGAGCGCGATTCAGTCGAGCGCGTCCGATTCTGCCAGTCGATTCAGAAGCATGTGGGCGAGTGCGGAGTAAGCGTCGCGGGGTTGATCCCAACACGAAGCACGGGAGAGACGCTGCTTGAACTCGATGGTCGGCGCTACGAGCTGTTCCGATTTATCAATGGGGTGCGGTACGCACGCTCCGAGGGGCATGCGCGCGCTGCCGGCAGCGTGCTCGCGCAACTCCACACCGCGCTGTTGACTTGCCGCGCGGTTGGGCAGATGCCTGACGCTCGGGTGCATCACAATCGGCATGCACATGCAGCGATCACTCGGATTCCCGAGGCCGTGCTCTACGCGAATCCTGCGTGCGATCGAGGAATGTTGAGCGACGCGCTTGAACGCGTGCGCGCGCGTTTGGAGATGGCAGAGTCGAAGGCAACCAAGTACGGCTACGACGCGCTCGCGCAGCAACCGATTCACGGCGATTGGCATCCGGGTAACACCATCTTTGAGGCCGGCGGAGGCATCACGGTCATCGACTTCGATAGCGCTCGACAAGAGCCGCGCTCTGCCGACATCGCGAACGGGCTTGTGCAGTTTGCGCTCCGAAGTCGCGTGGCTGCGGATCCACTCGAATGGCCGGTCGGTCTTGATCCGGCGCGCATGCAGGCATTCGCTGGCGCGTATCACGAACGCAGCAACATCAGCCCGGAGGAGGCGACGATTCTTCCTTGGCTCATGATCGAGGCGATCGCCGCAGAAGCGACCGTTCCAATCGCGCGGGAAGGGAGTTTCGCCGGCGTGAGCGCCGAGCGTGTGCTCCTCGCAGTGGCGAATCTGCTGGATTGGATCGGGGATCGTTCGCGCGCAATCACGACGCTTTGAGAGGGCAGACCGAATCTCTCGCGGTTGTCGCTCGGCGTGTCTCGTCGACGCATCGATCCGATCGTACACTTGAGTGATGCGAGCAGCCCTTGTATCGCTCTCACGCCAATGCGTGCTCCTGCTCGGAGCCAGCGCGGTTTCACTGGCGTCAGGCCAAGTTCCCGCGGGGCTTCCGACGGAGCGACCCGGACAAGGCATCGGCATTGGCCAGCCACTCCCGCGAAAGCCTGGAGCGACCGGCAGCATCGTCATTGGCGGACCGGTGTCAACGCCGCCGCTTCCATCCGATGTCGAACTGAATGCGATTTCGGTTGATCCATGGCTCGTTGCGATTGTTGAACAACTCGCTTCGGCATCGTTTGAGGAGCGCGTCGCTGCGAGTGATGCGTTACTGAAGAAGCAGGCGGATCAAAGGCAATTGATGGCATTGCTCGCGCGACCAAATCTTGATCGAGAAGCGCGTGCGCGACTGATTACAGCGTTGCAACAGCGCATTCTGAAGGCACCGCGCGGCGCGCTTGGTGTGCGAATGGAATCGATGCGCGATGAGCTGGGAGTTCGAATCACTGGCCTCGTTCCCGGCATGCCGGGCGAGAAACTGCTTCGGGTCGATGATCTCGTGTACGCGATTGATGGCGATGCAGTGTCCATTCGCGAAGACCTCATTCGCATCGTGCAATCGAAAGAACCCGGCACGACGGTAACCATTTCGGTCCACCGACAACAGCGTGACGCGAAAGGGAAAGGGCTTCTCGACGCGAAGGATGCGCCGCTGTATGACAAGCACGACTTTGATATCGCGCTTGCAAGTACCGAGACGCTTGAGGTGAAGGGGGGACCAGAACCTGCGAACCTCTTGCCGAGTCCGATTTCGCTTGAGCGTGAGGCACTTGCGGCGGCAGTCGCGGAGCGATTCGGAGAAAAGCCGCAGTTGCTCGAAGCACCGGCGCGTGTTGAGGCGGAACAGAAGGCGCGCGCGCTTGATCAACATCCGGTCGTGCGCGAAGCACTCGCAAGTCTCGAACTCCTGCGAAAAGTAGGCGGAGCAGATGAGGCGACGATGCAGTTGCTGCTGCTTGAGGCGACGAAGTTACGCAAGCAAGCAGATCGGCCTGGCGTGAGCGAAGTTGAACGGGCGCATCTGCACGCGCTCGCAGATCGAGTTGACGCCATCGTCCTCGAGATCAGTCGCATCCGCGTTCGCATCCCTTGAGCGCTCGTGCAAGATTCTCGCCCGCAACGGGCGAAATCGTTGCACTCGCTTTGGACTCCGGCGGGCCGAGTGAATCGGCACCGCCGGAGATCGAGCTCCGTGCGTCCGAAGACATTGAAATTGCGGCGGTCGCCCAACACCGAATTCTTGCACTCGCGCCGCCGCACACCAGAGCGAGCGAGGAATCTGCGGCTTGGAGCAGATCCCAAGTCGCGAGCGCTCAACCCTCGCGCTCAAGGGATGCGTTCGATTGACGAACTGAGCCAGATCTCCGACCGTCGCGATTCATTCGCGCGGTCGGAGTCCAAAGCGAGTGCAGCGTTTTTGCCGTGGGCTTTGCCACGGCAAGAAACCTGCCACGAGCGCTCAAAGGGATGGCAATCCGCTCACGAAGTGAGCGGATTGCGGAAGTGCTTGTTTTGCACGGGAACGACAAGCTCAAGCACGTGCTGTAGGACTTCCGATGGCGATCCCATCGCGTTGACTTCGCGAATGATCTCCTTCGGGTAGCAGTCGAGCACTGGCTTCGTCTCTTGGTCGTAGACCTCAAAGCGCTTGCGGATCACCTTCTCGTCCGCGTCGTCAATGCGATTTTCCTTGAGCGCGCGGCGACGCATGCGTTGCACCATCGCTTCGATGTCCGGGCAAACGAGGTGGAGCACTTCGAGCACATCGAGATGTTTGTCGAGGTGCTTCGCTTGATTCACATTGCGCGGGATGCCGTCAAGCACCAAGATGTCCACATGGGGCTTGTACAAACTCAGCACGGTTTGTGCGTGCATGTTCTGTCGCCACATCTCAATGGTGAGTTCGTCGGGCACAAGCTCGCCGCGCGAGGAGAACGCGAGGAACTGCTTCCCAAGGTCGCTCGACATGTCAAGCGAACGGAAGACATCTCCACAAGCCAGGTGAAAGAAGCCAGGCACCTTGCCGAGAATTTTTCCTTGCGTGCCCTTGCCAGCGCCAGGGGCGCCGAAGAGGAGAATTGTTTTGTAGCGACGAGGCATGCGGAGTCCCTTTGCAGTGAGGACGGGGATGCGAGGATCCCAATCAGGGGCGGAGTGAGTTTGCGCGCGAGGCGCGGAGGTGAGCAGGCGTTCCTCCGTATCGTCCTCCGGAGGAATGGGGCGAAGTATCAGGGGTGTTCGTGCGTTTGGGAAGCGGAGCGTGGGTGGAAACTTTCGAGAATGTTGCGCAGGAACGGAGCTATTGGAGCCCTGCGTCAGATCAGCACTACACTCGCCCCCACTTCGCAAGCTCTCCATCCCCGAACCGTCATGACGAAGCCCAAGGCGCGCTCCTCACGCAATTCCTGCCAGTCCGACAGCGGTGCGCAACTGAGCTTG
Organism: Planctomycetia bacterium; assembly: GCA_005790605.1. Taxonomy (GTDB): domain Bacteria; phylum Planctomycetota; class Phycisphaerae; order Phycisphaerales; family SM1A02; genus F1-140-MAGs142. The sequence continues at coordinate 5,303 of SXUI01000033.1, forward strand.
AGTGGCAAAGCGTGGCGGTCTCAGAGCAGTCGCGATGAGCAATTGCAGCCGAGCGAGGAGCTCATTGACGCTCTGCTCAGGGTTCGGGGCTTGCTTCCCGTCGAGGAGCCGACAGGCCGTGCCGCGTTTCTCAAGCCATCCTTGAACGCCGTCGCGCATCCACGAGAACTCCCCGGCGCGGCTCGCGCGGCGGAGATCATCCTTGAGGCGCTCCGGGCGGAGCGGTCGATCGTCATCTACGGCGACTACGACGTTGACGGCATTACGGCGACAGCAATCCTCTGGCACATGCTGCGCACGATCCAAGGGTCGATGCAGACCAGCGGCAAGCTGACTGCATACATCCCGCATCGCATCGAAGAGGGCTATGGGCTCAATGAGGAGGCGCTGCGGAAGTTCAAGGCGGACAAGGTCGATCTTGTCGTCACGGTTGATTGCGGCGTGAGTTCCATGCATCACGCGAACGTTGCGAAGGAGATTGGGCTCGATCTCATCATCACCGATCATCACGCGCTCCGTTCAGATGGCCAGTTGCCGGACGCGCTCGCGGTCATTCATCCTCGCCATCCGGACTCCACGCATGAGTTCAAGGATCTGTGTGGCGCAAGCGTCGCTTGGAAACTTGCGTGGATGCTTGCGGTTGCATACTGCAAGAGCGATCGAGTTGCGGAGATCTTGAGGATTGAACTCCAGCGCCTTCTTCCACTTGCCGCGCTCGGGACTATTGCGGACATCGTTCCACTGATCGGGGAAAATCGCGTCATCACCGCGCTTGGATTGCGAATGATGAGGACGACCGGGATTGTGGGTCTCGATGCCCTCCTTGCGCAGAAGGGAATTGGGAGCGAGATCAACGCAGAGACGATTGCGTTCCGTGTTGCGCCGCGCCTGAATGCATGCGGCAGACTCGGGCACGCCGAGGATGCGATCGAGCTGTTTACGAAGGCAGACAAGGCTCGGGCAGGAGAGATCGTCGACGCTCTCGAGAAACTCAACCTGAAGCGCAAGCGGATCGAAGAGGAAGTCTTCGCGAAAGTGCAGTCGCTGCTTCAGGGTTCGCGAGAGCGAGGCGAGAGGCAGCCGAGGATCGTCGTGCTTGCGGATGACGCGTGGCATCCTGGTGTGGTCGGCATCACCTGTAGCCGAGTCGTGGAGGCGTTCGGTCGGCCATGCATCCTGCTTGGAGGAAATGGCGGGAAGTTCAAGGGCTCTGGGCGTTCCATCCCCGGATTCGAACTGCATAAGGCACTTGAAGGTGCGAGCAAACACCTTCTCACGCACGGCGGTCATGCGATGGCAGTTGGGCTTCAATGTAAGCCAGAGGAAGTGGAGGCTCTTCAAGCCGCGCTGGAGAAGTACGCGCAAGCGCACCTCCCCGAAACTCCAGCAGCGAGCCCGGAGGTGTACGACATTGCGTGTAGATTCGACGCGTTTACGGATCGGATGCTTGCCGCGATGCGCGCGTTTGAGCCGTGTGGGAGCGGGAATCTGCCGCCAACATTCTTGGTCCCCGGCGTGTTCCTCTCCGGCCCGCCCAAACCCATCGGGACGCACGGCGAACATCTCGCGCTGCAGCTCAAGGCAAGCGCGATGCCAGTGCAATCAGAGAAAGAAACCTTGCGCGCGATGTGGTGGCGAGGAGGAAAATTCGCGGAAGCACTGAAGCTTGGGATGCGCGTCGATCTGCTCGCAAGACCAAAGCTCAACGAGTTTCGAGGGAAAAAGTCCATCGAAGCGGAGATCATCGACGTCCGAGTCGCTATGGACGCGAAGGCATAGCGTGAGCGTGCTCGCGCCTATGCGGCTGTCATCGCTCGACCGCCCGCGATCTTTCCAATGACCGCGCCGGCGAGAATCCAACCGACGGTTGATTCGATTGCGCCGTCGATGATCCAGCCCAGTGGGAAGCCGTACCAGATGTGGTTCGACCACTCGGTGCTACACCAAAGTGCGAGTGCAAAGAGGCCGCACATGACTGCCGTGCCCCGCATGCCGAGGGGGAGTGAGCCAACAGTAAATGCGACGAGCGCGGCCGCCGCGAAGCCGCTGAGAAACTCGTTCAAGAGCATGGGCGTCATGTCCATGTTGCCGCCAAGTGGCTTGTAGAAAATCAAGCCAGTCGGGCTCGTCTCGTACTTCTTGATGTATGCCTCCATCGCGGCTTCGTCATCTTCAGCGCAATCCGCGAACGGGAAGAAGTACACGCCAGGAAGTGGTGTGTTCGCTTTGAGTTCGCTGATGATTGCTTCTTCGTTTGGAAGGCCGGACCAATTCCGCCCGCCAAGATCGAACACCATGTGAGAAACGGCCCCCCACACGAAGAGGACGATGGCGCCAACAACGGCAGCGATAAAGACATTCGTACAGCGGCTCATGGAAGTCTCCGAAAGGGAAGCGGCGTCGGCGGCATGCAGCGAAAACTGCGCACGCGCCGTGAGTACTGCGGCGTGCATCGACGAGCAATCGCGGAATACTTGAAAGGATTAGAGGACGGCGTCAGAGTCCGCCGCGATCCGCTTGGGAAGTTGCCCGCTTGCCGCAAGCGGCATGAGGTCATCTTCGTAGAGCGCTGTCGCTGCGGAAATCTCGATGCGAGCGTCGACATCACCATTGGCGCGACGCGGAATCTGCGTCCCGTAGCGCTCGAGCCATGCGCCGTTCCGATTCGATTGCGTTTGGTGGCTTGAGCTTGGGCTGTCTTCGCCGCTCGAATTCTTGATTGGAGCAAACTCCTCCATGCGGCTCGTCTCAAGAAGCAGCGATTGCTTGGTCAGGACCAGCGCATCGAAGATGAAGGTCTCGAACTTGATTGCATTTGGTTCGCTCGGTTCGATCGTTGTCCCTGTCTTTTCGCAGTAGTAGGGAACCTTTTTCTTTGCGCGGTGAAACGGCAGCGCGAAATCGCCTTGCGTGAGTCGATCGACAAATGCAACGGAGATGGCGTGAATCGCCACACTGCCCGCCGCGAAGCGCAGCATCCCATCCGCGTCGGTTGCCTCTGCGAGCGAGCGAGGCAAATCGCTGTATTCGACGACGATCGTCTTTCCAGCGTGATGGCAGAACACGCCCACCTTCTCAGCCGCGTCTCGCTTGCGCACCATCTTGCTGGACATTTCTCCGCTCGAATCACTCGCAGTCGCGTGCAGCCCAAGGAATGCTGGGTCAATGACTTTCACGAGCGGGTTGTCGACTTGGAAGTAACTGATCTGCTCGATGCCGCGAGCTTTCATGTCCTCCACTGCGCCGCTCGCCGCGAGTGCACGAAGGGATCCGCCATGTCCGTCTGGATTCAACGCGAGCGCGCAAGGTGACTCGAGAATGAGTTTGCCATCGAAAGTGATCGATGGCATCGTGCCCTGCGGAAACAGAAGCGTGTCTCGCGGGCTTCGCCCGAACCAATTGTTGTCTTGAAAGAACGCGCGAGTCTCAGCGTCATTGATTGGACTCGTCATGATGTACCACGGGATCACGCGGCCGTATCGCTTCTCTGCTGCGGCAATCTGCTCAGCAAACACGCGGAAGAGTGGCTTTCCTGTCACGACCGTCGCTGGGTAACTGCCCTTCGGACCGCGCCATCCTAAACGCGTGCCCTGACCGCCTGCCACCGTAAACGCAGCGACTCTCCCCGCGCGGAGCATCTCCTCGCCTGCCGCGCGAAAGGATGGCAGCGTTGGGTCGCCGATGGCGCGGAACTGCGCGGGTTGCGTCGAAGTGAAATCGACGTGCGCGGATTCCTCGGCCCGCGCGGTCAAGCGAGAGATCAACGCGAGATCGAGATCCGCAATCTGCGCGAGCAATCCGGCGCGTTGCTTGGTTTGCAGCGATCCCCAGTGACGGAGCAAATGCGATTGCCCTGCGGCATCGAGTGACTGGCGGAGCGATTCATAACGATCTTGCATGCGGGGCTCGGAGCAAGGGAAACTGGACGCGGGGAGATTGCGCCCTTACGGAGAAGGAGGAAGTGGTGCCGACCAACCTTCGGGACGATGTCGAACAATGAGACCTGCTTGAAGGTAGATCACCTGCTCGCAGATGTTGGTCGCGTGATCGGCGATGCGCTCAATGGACTTGGTAATCCCGAGCAATCGAAACGCGAATGCAATCGTGATGGTTCCGTCCTCGACATCGGCCTGTGCGGTTCGAAGAAGTTCGCTCTTGAATTGTGCGACGGTGTCGTCGAAAAGAAGGACTTGTTGCGCGAGATTGGCATTGCCGGTCGCGAGCGCACGATTCGCGTCTCGGAGCATGCCGATGACGCTGTTGGCCATGACGCGGAAGACAGCTGGGACACGCATGGAGGCGGGTTGGTCCTTCAATACATGTTCCGCGATCTCTACAGCGCAATCCGCGATGCGCTCAAGCTCGTTGTTCACTTTCACAATCGTGAGCACGGAGCGAATACGGAATTCATCATTCATCCCGATGCCCAAGAGGGGAACCGACTTGCGCTCGATTTCAACATCAACGCGGTCGACATCCTCATCGCCAGCGATTACCGCTAAAGCCTTTTCGCGATCGCCATCGAAGTAGCTTTCAACCGCGCATAGTGTCAACGCGAGGACGCGTTCGCCTTGCTCATTGATGGACTGACGGAGGGCTTTGAGACTGTCATCGAAGGTAGGCAAGGGGCGGTCCTCGTGGGGGGGTATGAGTATACGCCTGCTTCGTACGCATGCGGCGAGTGCACTCTCAATGCTCGTTAGACTTGAGAAATGCAGTTGGCAAGATCCAGCGAGGCCTCTTCGACAGTTCGCCTTTGCGTGAACATCGATCATGTCGCCACCATTCGTCAGGCGCGGAGGACGCACGAACCTGATCCGGTGGAGGCGGCAGTCGAAGCCGAAACTGGCGGCGCGGATGGCATCACGGTTCACTTGCGAGAAGATCGTCGACACATCCAAGATGCCGACCTTCCTCGATTGAAGAGCGCAGTCCGATCGAAGCTCAATCTTGAAATGGCGGCGACGGATGAGATGGTTCGAATCGCGATTGCATTGAAACCGCACATGGCGATGTTCGTTCCAGAAAATCGTCTTGAGGTGACGACCGAAGGCGGTCTCGATGTTGCGTCACAAGAGTCGCGGCTGCGTGAGCGAGTGCGCGAACTAGCCGACGCAGGGATCCCCGCGAGCGCTTTCATCGATGCGGACGAGCGGCAGATTGAGGCCGCCGCGCGCGCGGGTTTCGCGTACTGCGAAGTGCACACCGGTCCATACGCCCATGCCGCATACGCGCTGGCGACGGCGACGCAATGTCACGAAGCCAGTGCGCGAGCGACGGCGGAATTCGAGCGAGTCGTGCGTGCGGTCGCGTGCATCGGGCAGGCAGGAATGTTTGCGAACGCTGGACATGCACTGCACTACAACAATGTGCGCCCAATCGCCGCAATCGCAGGGTTGCAGGAGTTGCACATCGGTCATGCGATCGTGAGTCGGGCGGTGTTTGTGGGAATGCGCGAGGCGGTGTCGCGGATGAAGGCTGCGATGTGTTAGAGCGCAGTGCGCGTCCGTCAAACGACAGGCCGACGAAATTTCGTCGAAAAATAGAGGGATCGGTCGGGGTTGTCCCGTCCACCGGATAGGATCGCCACATGCTCACTCTGCGAGGCTGCTACACCGCGATCGTCACGCCTTTTACCGCGAACGGCGCGAAGGTCGACTTCGATGTACTCGACGAGCAGATTGCGTTTCAGGCCGCGGGTGGGGTCTCTGGCATCGTGCCATGCGGAACGACTGGCGAGGCACCGACGCTTGAGTTCGAAGAACATCGCGCGGTTGTGGAGCGCGGCATCGAAGTTGGACATCGACATGGCCTCACGGTGATTGCCGGCGCGGGGTCGAACTGCACTGCACACGCGGTGAAGTACCAGAAGCTCGCGTTTGAACTTGGAGCCGACGCGGGACTGCAAGTCACGCCGTACTACAACAAGCCATCGCAAGAGGGCATTTACCGCCACTTTATGACGGTTGCGGACGCATGCGACTTACCGATCGTGCTCTACAACATCCCAGGTCGATGCGGCGTGCCGATTCTGCCTGAGACCGTTGCTCGACTCGCGCGGCACACCAACATTGTCGCGATCAAGGAGGCGACCGGATCGATGGATTCGGCGACCGAGATTTTTCAGCGTTGCGGTCGCGAGTTCACGATCCTCTCAGGCGACGACTCACTCACGCTCCCGTTTGCGGCATGCGGAAGTTCGGGCGTTGTGAGTGTGGTGTCGAATCTGCTCCCCGCGCGAGTTCAAGGATTGTGCAACGCGTTTCTCGACGGAGATTTCGAGGGCGCAAAGTCGATTCACATGGAGCTCTTCCCCATCTCAAAGGGACTGCTATCAATCGATGTGAATCCAGTGCCTCTCAAGGCGGCGATGAAACTTCTCGGTCGTGATCGAGGCGTTGTTCGGCTTCCTCTCGCGGAAGCGTCGAAGGATGCGGTCGCCAAGATCTCCACACTCATGGCGGAGTTTGGACTCGGCCAGATCGCACGCGTGGCAGGGGCCTAAGCGTGAGTGCTGCTCACGATGTCCGCGCGTTTCCCTATAAGGTCGCGGTGCTTTGTTACCTCTACGACACAGAGGGACGGCTGTTGCTCTTGCATCGCAAGAAGCAACCGAACGCGGACCTCTACTCGCCCATCGGCGGAAAACTTGAAGTCTCCGAAGGCGAAGCGCCGCATGATTGCGCTGTTCGGGAGGTGTGGGAAGAAGCAGGCGTGCGCTTGGCGAAGCATGAGGTTCGCCTCATTGGGATGGTGAGCGAGGCCGCGTATCAGGGTGAGGAGCATTGGCTGATTTTCCTCTTCGAGGTCACTCGTCCGATCAAGCATGACGAGCTTACGCACACGGAATTCGAAGAGGGGAGGTTGGAGTGGCATCCAATCCCGGATGTGGAACGCCTTTCGATTCCTGACACCGACAAACGGATTCTCTGGCCCGCAGTGCAGAAGCATCGCGGCGGTTTCTTTGCGTTGCATATTGATTGCCGCGTCACTCCATGCGAAGCAATCATGCACGAGTCATGGACGCGGCAATAGGGTGCGCGCGACAGCATTTGGGGCGCGCGAACGAGCGAGATTGCGCCGGGCGCGCACGAGGGCGTAGCGTAATGAGCGAGATTTGCGCATTTCGTGGGGCGAATCCGAATACGCTGTAGCGCATGTCCGTCGAGCTCGATGCAAGTGGAACTTCGAACTATGAAATCTCGCGAGAGGTTTCGGAGATCGCTCGATCGTGGCGTATCGACCCAAGGATTCCCGCAACGGTCCCGGGCTTTGATGCACCCTTTTTTCAGGCGGGGCTCGCGGGTTACTCGGATGGCGCGATGCGGCTTGTCGCGCGCCGACATGGTGCGCCGTTCTGCGTCACGGAGGCACTGCTCGATCGCACGCTGATCAATGGTGGTCGCGGTCGGCGGAAGGAAGATCCGGATCTTCTCGCAACCGAGTGCGGGATGGGCGAGATTGAGGACAACATCGCCGCGGGGCTTGACGATCATCCGATCGCGGGGCAAATCATGGGAACACTGCCCGCGGAAATGGCGCGTGCGGCAGAGTTGCTCGTTGCCATGAAGTATGACGTTGTCGATGTCAACCTCGCCTGCCCAGTGAAGAAAGTGAAGAAGAGCAATCGCGGAGGGCACTTTCTTGCTGTGCCTGACGATGCGATCGCAGTCTTGCGCGCGGTGCGTGAGGCAGTGCCCACGACTATTCCGTGCACCGTGAAGCTTCGCAGAAGTTTCGATGACACTCCCGAGATGGAAGAAGCGTTTGAGAGGATCTTTGACGCGACCTATGAACTTGGTTACGCATGGGCTGTCGTGCACTGCCGAACGGTGCAGCAGAAGTACCTCGGCGCGGCGAAGTGGGAATTCTTGCGCGATCTCGTTGCGCGCCGCAGCGACCGAGTGATCTTCGGTTCGGGCGACATTTGGAGCGTCGACGATATCTTTCGTATGCATGCGTATACGGGCGTGCACGGCGTATCTGTCGCGCGCGGGTGCATCGGTAATCCCTGGATCTTTCGGCAAGCTCGACAGCTCATGGCAGGAGCGCTTGCGACGACTCCTACGCTCGAAGAACAACGATTGGCGCTGCTCGATCACTTTGAACTTGCCCACAAGCTGCACGGCGAATCGGTTGCGGGTCGGCGGATGCGAAAGTTCGGCATCAAGTTCTCCCGCCACCATCCTCAGAGCGACGCCGTGAAGGCCGCGTTCGTTCGCTGCGATACAACGAGGGACTGGGAGCAGGTGTTGCGCGAGTATTACGCTTCCTCTGGCGTCGCATCGAGCGGGGACTGAGCCTGCGAGAGGGCGGCGTACTGATGCGAACCTGCCGCGTGCAGAGCGTCAAGCAGGGATATGCATGCGGATTCCTGCGCCATCGCGCTGCGCTGGTCGTCTAGAGTGAACACGCGCGAAACTGAAGGCGACTCGTGATCGAGGTGGCTGGATGAACTTGGAGACGAGTTGCCGCCGTTCGTCAGTCACCACACCGCGTCTCTTCTGCATGCTGCGGATGTAGGTGTATCGAGCTGGATAGCGCTGCTCGTACGACGGAGCGGCGGGATCACGGAGCCGCCTCTGTTCGGTGTTCCTCATCACGACTCGATGAACTTGGCGCTTCGGCGTGAGCAATGAGTGGTGGCTCAGTCGAGAACAGATGGACCGATCCGCGTGTATGTCCACTTTCTTCATCATGAAACCGACCAACAACCGCACAGTGATCCATGAGCGCTGAAGCGCTGCCGAGAAGAAACATCTCGCCCGCTTCAGCAGCGCGTAGCCGAGCGACTGGAAGAAACGGATCTTCTGCACCACGCCGTGCAAAGAGCCACGCAGCTCCGCTTGATTGACCCGCATCATTCGCGCCTGGCGCGCCGATAAGAAGTTGGCCTCGCGAGAGCGCAACTGACAACCCGAAGGAGCTACTCGCTCCACCATCAGGCGCGGTCAGGCTGACGGGCGAGCCGATCGCCGCATCTGACAGTGCATACGCGAAGACCGCACCAACCGCGGAGTTTCTTCCGGGTTCACTCATAGAGTCCGTGTACCCCGGCGCTCCCACGACAAGCGTGCTTCCCTCGAGTGCGAGTGCGCTGCCGAATGCTGCGAACTCGGCAATGCGCGGCGGTCGCAGGGTTGTATGGAGTTTCCAACCACCCGTAAGCGCGCGGTGATACACGCTTACCTCGCCGACAGTCATCGCGATGGCAGTGCCACCGTCATCCGCGAGTGCATCGACCCCTGGGGCGCCAATGGCGATCCACTCCTCGTTCGCGCAGACCGCGCGACCAAACCACGCGCTCGCTTCCGGCGCCTCGCGATCAAGCGTGGCGCTCGCATACCACGCACCGCTCTGCGGACTTCGCGAGAAGATGTAGGCATGTCCAGCATCGTAGATCTGCGTTGAGTGAAATGACCCATCGATGTCGGATTGCACGAGCACAGTGTCACCGCGAGGCGCGCCGATGACGATGCAGTTTCCATTCGCTGCGATGGCGTGACCAAATGCCTCCCCGGGTTCTGGGCGTGGCGAAAAGAGCACGGATGCTGCGTCAAGTCGCGCTTCATTGAGTTGGAACATTCGTACGCAGCCCGCATCGGGCAGAAGCTCGTCCGATGTATCACAACCTACGAGCAACTCCGGCGAAGGCGTTTCGCCAAATCGGATCACGAGCGCAGCGGCGAATCGATCTCCACCCACTGGGGAGTCGCTTCGCGCGATCTCCGCGGCCGTGACGCTCCCGTGCGCGTTACGCTCGACGGAGTAAAGGTGCACGGACCCCGACGCGTTGCCGTCGTCGTGATCCATGGGTGCACCAACCGCTAACCAGCGCGCCGAAGTTGAGAGCGATGCTCCGAATCTCGGTTCGTACGAAGTCGTGGCGGGAGCGAGAACGAGCTCGCCGTAGTCAATCGCAAGTGTGGTTCGCTCACGATTCATGAGCGGCGCGCAATGCGGCGATGAAACTCCCGCGATCGCCAGGTTTGATCCGAGCAGCGAGCAGATCCAGGCGCATCCGAAGGCACTCAGATACCGGTGCGGTGGTGGTTCGCCCTGCGGAGCCGGAACAACGCTCGTGTCCGTGCGTCGCGGTAGCAGCAAATCTTGCCTGCTGCGAGCGTGTTTGGCATGCGTCATGTGTTGTCTCTTCCAGTCATGCATAGATCCGCCTTTGTTTGCATCCCACTCTGATTTTCGATCTCATCGAGTTGCTCCTCGCCCGGCAACCGCCGTTCTTACGCGCGCGCCTCTGCTGCATTGCTGCATTGCTGCGTGCGGCCCACACGCGCCACGTCTGCGTATGTCCTTCACCCGTCCTGTCGAGCAGGCCATCGCTTGAGAGTCTCTCCACAGCACCGCCGCCGCATGTTTCCGTTTCCGCCTGCGCTACATCACGAACGCCCGCCTTGCGTGTGATCACACTCGTACCAACCATTCGTCGCTTAATGCGCAGCCGATCCGCGCACATCCCGACCTGCAGGTTTTACTCTGTGATCTGAGGAACTCAGCGAGATCGTTCCTTTTTTCGGCGCGGAATTTTGAGTGCACGGCGCCGAGCGCTTCGGGTACTCGCGCGGCAACCTGTGCTCGATACACTTGCTTCGATGTCAAGCAACATGCGACGAGAAGTCATCGAGTACTCCGACGGCGACGCCAGACTAGAGGGATATGTCGTCGCGCCGCGCGCCGATCATCCGCTGCCGGTCGTGCTCATCTGCCACGCTTGGCGGGGAAGTGAGGCCTTTGATCGCGAGCGCGCAGAATGGATAGCGAGTCTCGGCTACATCGGATTCGCAATCGATGTCTACGGCAAGGGGAAGCGGGGAACCGACAATGCTTCGTGTGCGGCTCTCATGACTCCATTTCTTGAGGATCGGGCGATGCTGAAGGGCCGGCTTCTCGCGAGCGTGACTGAGGCGGGCCGTATCTCAGGCGCGGATCGCACGCGCCTCGCTGCAATCGGGTTCTGCTTTGGAGGACTTTGTGCGCTCGATCTCGCTCGCGCGAACGCGCAGGGCGTGCTTGGGACTGTGGCATATCACGGCTTATTCACCGCGCCAAACATCGGGACGCAACCGCCGATTGCAGCGAAGGTCATCGCTTACCACGGCTGGGATGATCCGATGTGCACGCCAGAAGCTGCGCTTGGCTTCGCAGCAGAAATGACCGCTGCAAAGGCGGATTGGCAGTTGCACGCATTTGGTGGAACGCTGCATGCGTTCACGAACCCTGACGCGAATGATCCTAGCTTTGGCGTGCAGTATCGCGCGGCAGCAGCGGCTCGCGCATATGAGGGGTCGGTTGGATTCTTCCACGAGATCTTTGGGCCTACGCAGTGTTCGGCGTAGCGACTGCGCCGTTTGTGAGGGCTCCTTCATGGCGCAGCGCGCAACACTCGGATTTGCATCGCGGTTTCCCGCGGTTATGTTGCATACATGAAGAATCACAACCCGCGCTTCGGGGCCTGCTTGATACGGCGCGCGTTGTTGTTTGCAACTTGTTTTGCCTTGTGCGCCGCACCGCGCCTTGAAGCGACAAGCGTCAAACCGATGTCGATGCGAGAGATCGCTGATCTGTCGGCGCAAGTCTGCTGGGCGACTGTGACCTCGACGACGCCGCGTTGGTCGAACGACCATCGTGCGATCGAGACGGTCGTGCAACTCACGGATGTTGAGTTTCTGAAGGGAAATGGTCCGCAGCAATTCGAATGGATTATTCCCGGTGGAACGATGGATGGCATGACCATGCAACTCGCGGGCGCGCCTTCTTTCGTCGCCGGCGAGCGTTGGATGCTCTGTTTACTTCCGCAGTGGAAGACGCACCCATGCACTGGCATCTGGCAAGGCGCGTTTCGCGTGGAGCAAGGAGAGCACGGACCAATTGTCCGAGGTGCCGCAGGCTTTGTCAGTGGTCTGAACGCTGACGCAACCGTTCGCTATTCGCAGGTGCGTCTCACGCATGCGTGTCGAGATGCTGCGTGCGGAATTGCGCACAGCGTGAGTCTCGCAACACAGACTCCCGAGCCCGCGATTTCTGTCGAAGGATGGAATGCAGTTCTGAAACCAATCTTGCAGGGCAGTACGCCGCATGTGATTCCCGATCACGCAGCCGTTCCCTCGCGAGTCATAGTGGATTCGCGGCCGGTGTCCTTTTCGAATGTTGCGCAGCAAACTCCGCAGGTGCAGCCAAAGTCCTCGCGGCCAGGCGCGGTGCGCCCGAGGGTGAAACTCACGCCGGTCCCTGTGAAAGGGGTCACGCGATGAACGCTTCGCGTGCTTCCATGCAGGCGCGCGTGCTTGCGTTCCTCTCGTTGCTCGCGCTTTGCGCCGTTGCTGGTGGATGGAACGCATGGACATACAGCGGGCAGGTTGTGGTCTGGCCGCAATCGCGATGTGTTCGCTACTTGATGCCTGGATCGTTTCCTGCCGGATCTGTTCCGGCTCAACAGTTGGTGAGCGCGATGGGAGATTGGTCGAGCATTGATGGCTGCGCGTTTCGGTTTCTCTACGCCATTTTGCCGCAGGACTATCCGACGGATCATTTCGATGGCTACAGCGACACGAGCGCGGTGGGATCAGATGTTCTCGATCCTGGAGTGCTCGCAGTTACTTACGCCGTAAACGACGGTGCAGAGTGGTACGACATGGACATGGAGTTCAACAACGAGCCAATGGTGGTTGGTTGGAACTTCGTCGAGCAACCGACCTGTGCCGAAGAAGCCGTCCCAGGCTTGGACGGTTTTTGTTTCAAACTTGTCGCGCTCCATGAGTGCGGTCACTCCATTGGCCTCGCGCATGAGCCGACAGGAACAGAGACACCCGGCGCGCCTTGGATCGTGTGCTCGATGAATCCCAACTATGCGCACGGCGGATCGAATGGAGTTGCGCGGGTGTTCGAAACCCACGCGGACGACCGCGTTGGTGCGCGAACGCTTTACCCTGGAACCTCGACAGCGTTGATTGATCTCGCGACGCTGAACTTTTCATGGAGTTCAGAGTATGTCGGGAGCGCGTTCACGGTGCACTCGTCTCCGAGCTCGGCGTATCCCGGGGCGGAGTTCACGATTCGCAGCGCAATAGAGAATCGCGGGTCGATGGATGCGTTGGGTGTGACGCAGCGCATGTGGCTTTCGTCGGACGAGGTGATCGACCCAACAGACCTTTTACTCGCGGATCTGCTTTGGGACTTACCCGGCGGGGAGTTGATCGATTTCGATCTCGTGACCGATCTGCCATTCGATCTAGCATCGCGCGATTGGTATGTGCTGACGGTCCTCGACCCGCAACACATTTTCCCAGAACAGTTCGAAGATAACAACGACGCTGCGTATTGCGTGCCCGCTCATGTGTTGCAGTTTGCACCGGAGATTGTCGCGCCGCTTGGGCAGTTTTTTGGAACCGCTGGCGCGCCATGGGCAAGCCCAACGCCTCAGTTGACTCGACCTGTGAACATGGGACCAACGACTTGGTCGCTTGTCGCGTCGCCGCCCGTCGGAGTTTCGATCCATCCGCAAACCGGCGTCATCTCATGGCCGAATCCGGTTGCGAGCCAGTTTCAATACATGTTGTTCGTTCGAGCGACGAACGCCTCTGGCAGTGACACGGAGATCTTGTACCTCGGCATCGCGGAGTCGGCGTGCGTCGCAGATGTCAATGAAGATGGCGTGGTAAGCGCGCAGGACATCTCGCTCATTCTCGCCTACTGGGGAAGCGCCTCGACGATTGCGGATCTTGATCACGATGGCATCGTCGCCGCGTCTGATCTCGCCATCGTGTTGAGCGCGTGGGGACCCTGTTAGAACAGCCCATTCGCGAACAGAGACGAATGGGCTGCAGGTGAGGAGCGTGAATTGTGGTTGTCGTTCAAACCTTGCACTTCAGACGAACTTGATGGAGTCTGGGTTCGTCTGAAGTGCAGGAATGTTTGAACTTCAGTGTCAGTTGATTCGATCGATGTCGAGCTTGAAGATCAGGTAGTTGTTGGGCACGAATGGCGTTGAGAACTTCAGACGGAGCTTGTTGTAGGTGTCGTTCTGCGCGGCAGCTCCACTGATGTTGACACGGTCGCTGTACTCAGGTCCTGCAAGCCAAGTTCCTGCGCCGCCGCCGTAGGTGATGTCGGCGCCGTTGAGGCTGCCGGCGGTTCCTGGATTCGGGAGCGTGCGATCGAAGCAGTAGAGTTTTCCGCCAACGTTGTTCTTGCCGATGAGTCTGATTTCAACGATGTCGAACCCAGGTGCACCCGAGTGTGTCAGCGTGAAGACGGGCATCACGCTGGCGTGGTTGCAATGGAGTCGGAACCCAGGTCCATTGAGCGTGGTGGTTGTCCCGATAGGGGCAGGGAAGTAGCCAACAAAGGCAGGGGCGGCAGCGTAGGTCACTTCGACGCGGCTTCCAACCACTTGTGCGACCGTTGTCGCTTGCGCCGCGCCGGCGATGGCGACCGGAACGCCGGGAATCGCATTGATTGCGCCGAGCCCTGCGGCGAGCGCAGTGCCAACGACGAGCATGCCGGTACTCGCGATGGCAGTTGCGCGGAGTGTGGATCGAATGGTGCGATGAATCTTCATTTTGGTTCCTCAGAAAGGGTGTTCTTTGTGTCCTCAGAAGCGGCGGACGGTGCCGCTTCAACCACTACAACTCCCTTCCGCGGCTCGAGCGGCCTTCTCGCATATGCGGCAAAACTTTTCTGAAATCGGTTTCGTGCGCGTCTAGAGCGGTGCTGGCGGTTTCCCTTCCACGCCCGTTGCGGCATACTTGCATTCATGCGCACTCTTGCGATGTTCATGCTGCTCGGCGCCGCGCCGATGTGCGAGCCGGCGCAAGGTGCCCTATCGCGAGCCGTGGACTTTGACAGTGAAGTACGCCCCGTGCTCGCGGCTCGCTGCTATCGATGCCACGGGCCAGATCCGTCGAGTCGAAAGGCGGGGCTGCGGCTTGATGCGTTTGAGCACGCGACGGCAACGCTGCCAAGCGGGAAGAAAGCGATTGTTCCGTCTCATCCTGAAGAGAGCGCGCTGCTCCGCCGCGTCACGCACAGCGATATCAGTGAGCGCATGCCGCCCGAAGGTCACGACGCACTCACCGCCGCCGAGATCGCGACGCTCGAGCGTTGGATTGCAGGCGGTGCGGCATACACGGCGCCCTGGGCGTTCACGCCGCTCGCGCATGCCGCTGTGCCCGTTGTTCAAGACCAGGCGTGGCCACGCGGAGATCTAGACCGATTCGTGCTCGGGAAGCTGGAGTCTCGAGGCCTTGAACCAGCGGCTGACGCCGAGCCAGAAGTCCTGCTGCGTCGCGTGGCGTTTGATCTCACGGGGCTTCCGCCAGCGCCGGAGTTACGCGAGAGATATCTCGCGAATCCAACGGAAGCCTCGCTCGCATTGATCGTCGATGAATTGCTCGCCAGTGGCGCATTCGGCGAGCGATGGGCACGGCACTGGCTCGATTGTGTGCGCTACTCCGAGACGCTCGGTCATGAGTTCGATTACGCGATTCCAAGCGCGTGGAGATACCGCGACTGGGTGATCGATGCGTTCAATCGAGATCTGCCTGTGGAGCGGTTCGTAACTGAGCAGGTGGCGGGGGATGCAGCCCAACCTCGCGCAGTCGCTGGCATAGCAAACAATGTCGCGCCGATCGCGACCACATTTTGGTGGATGGGGCAAGCAACGCACGCGCCGACTGATGTGCGGCAAGATGAAGCAGATCGTCATGCGAATTCCATCGAGGTGTTCGGCAAGGCGTTTCTTGGGCTCACGGTGAGTTGTGCGCGCTGCCATGATCACAAGTTCGATCCGATTCCAACCACAGATTTCTATTCGCTGCTCGGCGTTCTGCGATCGACGCAGCGAGTCGTCGGTTTTTCTGAGTCGGACGCAACGCTCACAGTCGCAGTTGAGCAGACGCGGGATGCTCTCAACGGTCTTCTGCACGGCGTGCAGAGCGGTGCGGTGAAACCTGCCTCCGAGGCCGCGGAGTTTTTCGAGGACTTCGCGCCAGGTTTTTCCAATCGCTGGAGTAGCGTCGGTTGGGCCTTTGCACTTCCTCAGCCGGTCGTGCGTGCGGATGGTGCGCTCGACGCGGATCTTCTTGACAGCGCGCGCTTGCATGCAAGACTGCAAGGGGCTCTCTTTTCCAAGCCATTCGAGATCCAGAAGAAATTCATGTACGCGCGACTTCGAGGGAACACAGGGTCCTTCCGCGTCGTCGTCGACAACTATTGGCTCGACGACTCGAACGCGCTCTTGTTCGAGTCGTGTCGGCACATCCCCACGCCAGAGTGGCGCACCGTCAAGATCGACCTGAGTCGTTTCGTCGGCGAGCGCGCCTACATCGAGATTCTCGATGACAGCGACGGGGTGATCGAGGTGGATTGGATCGCGTGCGGTGATGGCGAGGCACCAACCGACGATGTTTCCCCGAGGATGGATGGATCGATCTCAGCGGAAGCTGCGTCTTCGAATCGCGAGATCCGAACAAGTTTCGAAGCGGCCCTTGCCCTTGCGCCGAGCATCGGCCGTACGCTCGAGGCGCGCGATGCGGCGATCGGCTTTGATGAGTCCGTACACATTCGCGGAAAGGCGGCGCAGTATGGGGAGGGCACCTCTCGCGCTGCACTCTCTTTCGTGTCATCAAACGCCATTGGGCAAGTGAAGCAAGGCTCTGGTCGGCGCGAACTTGCCGCTGCGATTGTTGATCCCTCCACTCCCTTCGTATGGCGGACGCTCGCGAATCGGATTGTGCACTACCTGCTCGGTCGCGGCATCGTGCGGACGACTGATGACTTCGGTCAGCTCGGCCGTCCGCCGACACACCCTGAGCTTCTTGACGCGCTCGCGTTGCGACTCCAATCGCATGGCTCGATGAAGACGCTTGTTCGCGAGATCGTACTGAGCCGGACCTACCGGCAGTCGAGCGAGGCATCCGTAGATGCGTCTCGCGTTGATCCCGACAACGATCTCTTCTCGCGCGCGACGATTCGCAGACTCGATGGTGAGGCGATTCGCGACGCGATGCTCGTTGCCGCTGGTTCGCTTGACACGCGCATGCATGGTCCGAGCGTCCCGGTGTATCTCGACGAATTCATGACCGGCCGAGGCCGACCAGGCGCGAGTGGTCCGCTTGATGGCGCGAATCGACGGAGCATTTACCTTGAAGTGCGGCGGAATTTCCTCGATCCCTTTATGCAGGTCTTCGATGCGCCTGTGCCAACGACGACCGTCGGGTGTCGCAATCGTTCCAATGTGCCCGCGCAGTCGCTTGCGATGCTCAATGATCCGCTTGTCCACGAACTGGCAAACCGCTTCGCCGCGCGTGTGATGACAAGCGCCGCCCCCACCGAGTCGCTCATCAACGACGCATTCATCGCCGCATACGGTCGTGCGGCGACCGATGACGATGTGGAGGATGCGACTGCATTTCTTCTTGCTGCAGCTCCGACGGCTCAGGAGCGTGGCGCAGCCTGGGTTGCACTTTGTCATGTGCTCTTCAATGCAAAGGAGTTCACGCACCTCCGATGAGCGGGCATTGCGGAAATTTCCAACGGCCGCCTCTCTCTCGGCGCGAGATGCTCACGCAGTTGTCGTGTGGATTTGGTGCACTCGCGCTCGGTGGTCTTTACGCGTCCAAGGCAAGCGCTGAGATACTCTCGCAGATCGCGACAGCTGGCAGCTTGCCTGCCATGCACCTTGTGCCGCAGGTGCGCAGCATCATTTTTCTGTACCAGGACGGTGGGCCATCGCAGGTCGACTCGTTTGACCCGAAGCCGCGGCTGACTCATGAGAACGGTCTGCCGGTTCCATTCTCAAAGGCGCAAACGCAGTTCAACAACGATGGGAATCTGCTCGCGTCTCCATGGAAGTTCAAGAAGCACGGCGCGAGTGGCATCGAAATCTCCGAGCTCTTTCCGCATCTCGCGACGATGGCCGATGAACTCTGCGTCATTCGGTCGATGACGAGCGAGTTCAGTGAGCACACGAACGCGAACTACTTTTTGCATACGGGTGCGGGGCTTGCGGGTCGCCCATCGATGGGCGCATGGTGTTCGTACGGACTCGGCTGCGAGAGCGCGAACCTTCCTGGATTCGTCGTGCTCGATGGAGGACTGACTCCGCCCGGAGGACTCGACTGTTTTTCGAGCGGCTTTCTGCCCGCGACGCATCAGGCATCGCGCATGAAACCACGCGCGCAACCGATTGCGAATCTTGTCTCGCGCGATTCGAATGGGAGTGACGCCGCACGCAAGCGTGCGTTGCTTGAACGATTGGATGCGCGGTTTCAAGAACAAGGTGCGAGCGATGCTGTGGAGAGTGCGATTGCCAATCAGGAGCTCGCGTTTCGCATGCAGATGAGCGTGCCGGAGTTGGCAAGCGTCGATGGTGAGAGCGAGACGGTTCGGAGCATGTACGGCTTCGATGCGAAGGACGAAGCCACGCGCATCTACGCGCATGAGTGCTTGCTCGCGCGTCGCCTTGTCGAGCGCGGCGTGCGATTCGTGGAGCTGACGATTCCCCGAACCGCGAACGATCGGTGGGATCAGCACTCTGATTTACGCAAGGGGCATGAGGACAACGCGCGGGCGATCGATCAACCGACTGCGGCGTTGCTCTATGACCTCCAGCGACTCGGCCTGCTCGAATCAACGCTCGTCGTATGGGCTGGAGAGTTCGGTCGCACACCGTTCGCGCAAGGCAGCAACGGACGCGATCACAATCCGTTCGGTTACTCCATTTGGCTTGCTGGTGGGGGAGTGAAGCGCGGATTTGTGTACGGCTCGACGGATGAATACGGTTACAGAGCCATTGAGAACGCCGTCTCAATGCATGACTTGCACGCGACAATGCTGCATCTACTTGGCGTCGATCACCGTCGCCTCACATGGCGTTTCGGTGGGCGCGATATGCGACTCACGGATGTGCACGGCAATGTCGTGACGGGGATTCTGAGTCAACCAGCGGCTAGCTGAGCCCCCGTGTTGCGCTCGATCTGAATCAGGAGTGGGAGGACGAGGAAGATGAGCAGCGCGGCGATGGATGCGCCCGCGGCGAGGATGGAGGGGAAGAAGAGCGCTTGTCGCCTCGCGAGAGCGATTTGGGCGAGTTCCACTTGGTCATTGCGCGCCTCCATGGCTGCGGACATTCTCTCGAGTCGCTCTTGCGAGCGCGTGCGCTGATCCTTCTCGAGTTGCTCGACATCAAGCTTAAACTCTCGGATGAAGAAATTCGCCGCGTCAACTCCATTGCAATCAACATCGCTTGGGCGACTTCGCGCGAAATCGCGCGAAAACTCTACGAAGCCGCGACTAAATGGATCGCGGTACTTCGCTTCGAAATCCAGCGTTGCCTTGCAGAGAGGCTGCCGCGCGTTCTCCGAGAGTTGGAGTTCCTTGATGACGATGCTGATGAAATCGCCGAAGGGTGCGCAAGGATCTGGCTCCGCGACTACGCGCTCGACTCGAGTCGTTGGTGAGGGCGCGGTGCAGATTGCGATGTACGCGCGAGCCGAAGGGAAGGGCACAGATTCCGGATCGACGGGATCGACTTCCGACTCAGGAATTGGTTCAGGGAATACCAAGTCTGGACTCTGTTGCGGTGCGATCGCGTAGAGCGCACCGATGCCACTGCCGAGCAGGACAAGAGCGCACACGAGGATGATGAGCACGGAGATCGACCGAGCAAACCGAAATGCCGTGCGGAGGACACCATCGACGAAGCCGAGTCCAGGCGCAGCGATCGGTGCCGAGGAGCGCGAGGTCCGCGAGGATGTCGATGGCGCGGGCTCCGCGACGGAGTATGGAGGTTCTTGCGTTGGGGGAAACGGATCGTGAGCCCATGCGGATGGCGAGTCGTCCATCGGTAGGTCGACCGACGGCTGAGAGAGATCGTCCGCCGCGGCGGGTGGAGGAGGCGGTGGCGCTTCCGGTTGCTCTGAAAAAATCTCCCGGAGTCCTCGCACCTTCATGACCTGAATCCAAGTCGCGCCAGAATCCGCCGACACAGAATCCCACCCTTGACATTCCATGGGTCATCGCGAGATTTCGAAGCTGCGCAGAAGTGAAGGGTCCCGTGACTTCCGTTCCGTTGCGGCGCAAGTAATAGGTGGACATCGTTGATCTCTCCTGATTCAGGTCCCAACTCTTCGCACACGAGAGCATGGTACAGCAGGAGATCAAGCGATCGGGAAGCGAGGTGCTCTCGCGTCACCCGACGCGTGAGAACACTAGTAACTCTTCTTCCCGCGGCGACCTTTCTTGAATCCAGCGCGTTTGCCGTCCTTCATGCGACCTCGCGGAATGTTCTCGCGTCCGCCGGTGTGGGCAGGTGTGTCGCTGGCCCTTGGCGGGCTCGTTCCATCGCTTTCGGTTGTGCTCGGCATCCAGCGATGACGCGCCTTACCCGCTTCGGGTTGCGATGACTTCGGACTCCATGCCGACTTCTCTTCGAGCGATCCGTCGTCTTTCATCGAAACCCGAGCGAACGCCGTGACATCGAGATCGAGCGTTCGGCTTGCGAGATCCACGCGCGTGATCTTCACTTTGATGCGATCTCCAAGTCCAATCGACGCGCCCGACCTCTGCGCGACAAGTCGACCTGTTCTTCCATCGGTGCCCCAGCGATCGGCGCGACGATCTCCGCCTGGCATGTCGCGCGTCTTCACAACGCCGTCGACGAGCCAAGGTTCGACCGAAACGAATACGCCCATGTTGGGCAGCGTGCCGGTGACGAGACCAACACACTCCTCGCCAAGGTGTTTTTCTTGCAGCAACTTCAACACAAGGAATGTCCGCAGATCACGCTCCGCTTCTTCTGCCGTCACTTCTCGATCGGAGCAGTGCGCCCCGAGTTCGATGAGCGCACCTTCGTCCGGCACGCGTGGATCTTCGCGCAGATCCTCAATCATCTGGGCGCGCTTGCGTCCACCCATCGATGCTTGCCCGTTGTCGGAAAGATCGAGGTACGCATGCACGACGCGATGCACAGTCAAGTCGGGGTAGCGTCGAATCGGACTCGTGAAGTGAGCGTAGTGCTCACTCGCGAGCGCATAGTGTCCGACGAGCGCAGGCGAGTAGGTCGCCTTTGACATCGTTCGAAGCACTGCGAAATGAATCGCGCGCGCCGCAGGTGAAGTTCGTGCGGCTTCAAGCAGTGCTTGCAGGTCAGCGCGTGCGGGTTCATCGGGCAGTCGCCATTGCGCCAGCCGCGCGTAGATGCGCAACTCTTCGATGTCCGCGAATCCAGGTTCAGGGTGAATGCGGCGCAACAGTGGAATCGTGAGATCCGCGAAGGTTCGTGCGAGCGCTTCGTTCGCCTCGACCATGAACATTTCGATGAGCGTGTGGGTAAACGCATCATCTTCTTTCACCGCGTCAATCACGGCGCCGGACTCGTCATAGACGAGATCAACCTCAGGCAGATCGAGGTGAATGAGTCCATCCTTCTGGCGACGCTTCCGTAGCAAGCGAGCGAGTTGATCGGCGAGGAGCAGTGCATCCTTGAGTTGCTCGCTGTACATCGGCTCCGTCTTCGCGTGCGCGCGCGCCTCGTCGACCTTTCCATCGATCAGTGCCTGCGCTTCAAGATAGGTGAGACGCTTCGCGCTCTTGATCACGCTGCGCCGTAAGCGATGCGAAGTTGGTCGCCCGCGATCATCGAAGTCAATGAACACACTCAGCGTGAATCGCTCGACGCCCTCTTGCAACGAGCACACGCCGTTGCTGAGTTGTTCAGGGAGCATTGGAATGACAAGTCGCGGCAAGTAGACGCTCGTTGCACGATCCTGTGCTTCAAGATCGAGTGGCGATCCCGGCGCGACAAAGAACGCGACATCCGCGATGTGCACGCCGAGCGTCCATGTATTGGCCTTGTGATCGCGTGTAATCGAAATCGCGTCGTCGTAATCTTTCGCGTCGGGCGGATCGATCGTGAAGATGAATTCGGAAGTGAGATCGACGCGATCGCCCCAGTCTCGCACAGCGGCAAGCTCGCCAAATCGCGCCGCTGCGTCGCGCGCGGCATCCATGACCTCCGATTCAAACGGACCCGGCAAGTCAAACGCGGCGATGCAGGCGCGTGTCTCCACATCGGGGCGACCCGCTTCACCGAGGACCTCCGTGATCACACCTTCCGCGAGGCAGCCATCCGCAGGCCAAGCGACGATCTCCACGATGACCTTGTCATCGGCCTTCGCGTTTTTGGCATGCGGGTCGCGCACCACGATTGGTTCGCGCATGGCGCGTCCATCAGCGAGCACAATCCACTCACGACCCTGCTTGGCAAGTTTCCCGGCGAATCGTGTTTGCTTGCGCTCGAGCACTTCGACGACCACACCGATGCGCCCGTAGTCCTTTGCGCCGTTCACCGTCGTCGCACGGCCCGTCCGTTGACCGCGACGCACAACCTTGCAACGCACGCGGTCGCCGTTCACCGCATCACCGGTTTCGCCAACAGGAACATACAGATCCCCGCCTCGGAATTGGCGGCCGGTCCGAAGGAAACCGAACCCACGTTGCGTAATGCGAATGGTGCCTTCCACTTCGTCGGGAAGTTGCGGAAGTCGGATGCGATCATCCTTGGCGATTTCGAGAAGCGACTCCGCGACGAGTTCCTTTATCGCGGTCTCGAAGATGGCTCTCTCCTCAATCGTGATGCGAAGTTGCCGTGCAATCTCTGCCGCCTCGCAGGGCTTGTAGGTTTCGTGCGAGAGATGATCGAGGATTCGGCCGCGGAATCGAAGGGGCATGTGGGGAGCAAGTGTAGGCGAGGCGCGCAGGTCGACCGATTACTTCGATCGCTTGCCGCGCGGGGCGGGCTTCTTCGTCGCATTCGCCCTCGCGGCCCCTTGCACGATGTTGCCATGTCCTCGGCCGACTCGCGAGGGGTGGGTGGCTTCGCTGCGTGAGGCAGGGGGAGTCGCGGGAGCCTCAGGTTTCGGCGGACTCGAAGCGGTCGCCGGCGGCGTGGCCGCTGGCGATTTCGACGGGGATGCGTCTGCCTTCGCTTCCTTTTTCGGTTCCCCGCCGCTCGTCGTTGCTGTGGTGGAGCTCGTCGTTGGCGTTACCGACTCTGGCTCCTTCTTCGAAGCGCTTTCGCCTTGCTTGTAGTTCTCGCTTCGGTAGTCGGTTTCATAGAAGCCGCCACCCTTGAAAAGCACAGCGCCGCCGATACCGATCTTGCGCGCGACTTTCTTCTTCTTGCACTTCGGGCAAGTCGTGATCGGGTCAGCTTTGATGGAATGGAACGACTCAAACTCGTGCTGACACGCTTTGCAGATGTACTCGTAGGTTGGCATCAGCTTCGATTCACTCTGTCGGAGTCACGGCGACCTTCGCGGGCCGCAAGACTGCGTCGCCCAAACGCCAGCCGCATTGGAACTGCATGGCGATTGATCCACCTGCGGCGCCCTCGAGTGGCATCTGCGTCACGGCCTCATGATGCATCGGGTTGAACTCAGATCCAACCGCAGGATCAATCTTCACGAGTCCTTGCTGCTCAAGTGCGCGCTGCAGTTCTGCGCGTGTCATCTCGACCGACTTCGCGATCTGTTCGACGGAAAGTTTCGAGAGATCTTGAGACAGTGTGAGGTCGAAGTGGTCAAGCACGGGCATGAGACCGCGAGCAAAGCTCGTGATGCCCCAGAGCCGCGCGCGCGCTTCATTTTCAACAGACCGACGCTGAAAATTCGCATAATCGGCGAGCGCGCGTTGGCGGAGCGCCATTGCCTCGTCTCGCTCGCACTCAAGGCGGGTCACGAGTGCGTCGATGGTCTCCGCATCTGCCGCGACATCTGCGCAGTCGACGACCTTGGGATCGGCGTGTTCAGTGTTGTTCTCGTCAGACTCAGTCATCATGCGTTCCTTCGCGTCATTCGCCGGCAATTTGATCCTTGATTTTCTTCCAGAAACTCGTCTGCTCGCGGATGTCAACCTTCTCTGTCTTCGCGTACTCCTCAAGAAGCGTGCGCTGTTCAGCGGAGAGTTTCTTGGGGACGATGAGTTGCAAGACGACATGCATGTCGCCGCGATCCTTCGTGCGCAAGTTGGGCATGCCAAGGCCAGTGATGAGCACGGCCTCGCCGTGTTGCGAACCCGGCGGCACATCGACGAGGCAGGTTCCGCCATCGACCGTAGGCACGCTGAGTTGTGCGCCAAGCGCCGCTTGCGCGAAGGCCATTGGTGCGACGGTGACGAGATCATCGCCGCGTCGTTCGAATCGCGTGCTCTCGTTGTCATCCGAGATGCGGATGACCACATGGAGGTCGCCTCGCGCGCCGCTGCCGTCGGGACTTGACTCGGGCGCAGGCGGTTCGCCTTCGCCGCGCACTCGAATGACGACGCCATCGTCCACGCCAGGCGGAATCGCGACGGAGACTTTGCGCCGAGTCGGAACGCGACCCTTGCCGCGGCAATCGGGGCACTTGTCCTTCACGATGGTGCGCCTTCCGCGGCACTCCGGACACGCAGTCACCATGCGGAACATGCCGCCGAATCCTGCTTGAGCGACTTGCCCAACGCCATCGCACACGGTGCACTTCTCCGGCTTCGCGCCCTTGGCTGCGCCGCTTCCGGTGCAGCCCTTGCACACATCGACGCGCTTGAAATCCACATCGCGCTTTGTGCCCGTGACGCAGTCGCGCAGCGAAACTTCGACTTCCGTCTCAAGATCAAGACCTCGCGCCGGTCCGCGTGAACGGCGACCTCCGCCACCTCCGCCGCCAAAGATGTCCCCGAACATCGAGAAGATGTCTTCGACATGCATCGTGCTGAAGTCGTGACCAGGTTGTTGCCGAAGTCCTGCATGCCCGTGTCGATCGTAGAGCTGTCGGCGCTCTGGATCGGAGAGCACTTCATAGGCTTCGGTGCACGACTTGAACTCGACGACGGCTTCCGCGTTTCCTGGGTTGCGATCAGGATGCCATTTCATCGCCATGCGGCGATAGGCGCGCTTCACATCGTCGCCACTCGATTCGCGAGTGACGCTGAGAATCTCGTAGTAGTCGCGCTGCGAAGACAAGTGTGGATCCGAGGGCAGGGGAGGGACGACCTTTGCGGGCTCGAACAGCAACGCGAGGAATCGGTCGTCGACGCATGCGCGCCTTCGGCCGATTCCTCGGTTGCATTCGGATTAGCTGACCGCGCCTTCGACTGGCGCAGTCTCTTCCTTCAATTCAGCGATCACGACATTCGTGGTCAGCATGAGACCCGCAACGCTTGCCGCATTGAGAAGCGCAGTCTTCACGACGAGCGCGGGATCAATGATGCCAGCCTTCACGAGATCGACATACTCGCCGGTGGATGCATCGAAGCCAGTGTTGCCCTTGGTTTCGAGTGTCTTCGCGACGACGAGGTCGCCGTCGAAGCCAGCATTCCCTGCGATTTGCGCGCAGGGTCGAAGCATCGCGTCCGCCACGATGTCGAAACCGAATCGCTCGTCGCCCTTCGCCTTGCGCTTGCCTTCAACGACCGCCGCATGTGCGCGAACGAGAGCAACGCCACCGCCTGCAACATAGCCTTCCTTTGCCGCAGCGCGAGTCGCGTGAAGCGCGTCATCGACGCGGTCCTTCGCTTCCTTCATCGCGGTTTCAGTGGCTCCACCGACGCTGATGATGGCAACGCCACCAGTCAACTTCGCGAGGCGCTCTTGGAGCTTCTCCTTGTCGTAGTCGCTTGTCGCGCGCTCGATTTGTGCCTTGATCTGATCGCAGCGCGCCTCGAGATCCTTCTTCTTGCCAGTGCCTTCCACAATGGTTGTGTCATCCTTGGTGATGACGACCTTGCGTGCGGAACCGAGTTCCTTGAGCTCGACATCCTCGAGACTGCGACCGAGGTCTTCCGCGAAGAAGGTGCCTCCGGTCAGCGTCGCGATGTCGCCCATCATGGCCTTGCGGCGATCGCCAAATCCTGGAGCCTTCACGGCGCACACATTAAGCACGCCACGCAGACGGTTGACGACGAGTGCTGCAAGAGCCTCCGCCTCGACCTCTTCGGCGATGATGAGCAATGGCTTCGATGCAGTCGCGACCTTGTTGAGCAGTGGAAGCAGATCCGCGAGATTCGAGAGCTTCTTCTCGTAGAGGAGAATGAGCGGGTTCTCGATCACGCACTCGGCGCGCTTCGGATCGGTCATGAAGTAGGGCGAGAGATAGCCCTTGTCGAACGCCATACCCTCGACATAGTTCAGCGTGGTGTCCGCGGTCTTGCCTTCTTCAATCTCAACGACGCCATCCGCGCCGACCTTGTCGATTGCTTCGGCGATGAGTGAACCGATGGTCGTGTCGTGGTTCGCAGACACGGTTGCGACCTTCTCAAGATCGCCCTTGCCCTTGCATTTCTGCGCGAGCTCGTCGATGGCGGTGGAGGCCACCTGGGACGCAGCAAGAATGCCGCGTTGAATCGCGACGGCGTTGCTGCCTGCAGCGATGTACTTCAGACCACCGTTGAAGATCGCTCCGGCGAGCACGGTGGCACAAGTGGTCCCGTCGCCCGCGATGTCCGCGGTCTTCTTCGCGACCTGCTGCACCATTTTGGCGCCGATGTTTTCGAACGGCGCGGGAAGATCGACTTCCTTTGCGACGGTGACGCCGTCCTTCGTGATCGTGGGTGAACCGAACGACTTTTGGAAGAGCACATTGTGCCCAACCGGACCCATTGTGATCGCAACGGCGGACACAAGTTGGTCGACGCCGCGCTTGAGCTCAAGGTGCGCAGCGGATTCAAACTTCATTTGCTTAGTGGCCATAGGGAGGCTCCGATTTCAGTAGTTGGAAGAGAAAAGCGAACTGCAAGTTGCCTGAGGCGATGCTCAAGCTTCATGCATCAAGCATCGAGGACGCCGAGGAGTTCCGACTCGCGAAGGATGACATGGGAGACCGTCTTGATCTCGACTTCAGTGCCTGCGTACTTGCCGTAGACCACGGTGTCACCCTTCTTCACGCTCACGACTTGTCGGGTGCCATCGTCAAGCAAACGACCTGGGCCAGTCGCGACGACTTTGCCCTGCATGGGGCGCTCTTTCGCGCTCTCAGGGAGGAAGAGCCCGCTTGCAGTCTTCGTGGCTGCTTCGAGAGGCTTGATGAGGATCCGATCGTCGAGTGGTCGTACTGAAGACATAGTGTGTTGCTCCGTGAGTCAGTCTGTCGTTTGATGGTGTGTGAAGTTGTTTGTTGTGTGAGAAGCGGCGCGCGATGGAAGCAGCGATCAGAAGCCCATGCCTCCGCCCATTCCACCCATACCGCCCA
>SXUI01000007.1 GCA_005790605.1 Planctomycetia bacterium
GGTCACCCCGAGGTCTACATCCTCATTCTTCCTGCATTTGGATTCGTCAGCGAGATTCTCCCGACCTTCAGTCGAAAAGTGCTGTTTGGATATCCACTCATGGTCGCCGCGACAGTGAGCATCGGATTCATATCTTTGGGGGTGTGGGCACACCACATGTTTGTTGTGGGGCTCGGGCCGGTACTGGACTCTTTCTTTGGCGCTGCGACCTTCCTGATTTCGGTGCCCACAGGGATCAAGATCTTCAATTGGATCGCGACGATGTGGGGTGGCAGGCTCCGATTCGATACGCCGATGTTGTTCGCGACTGGATTCGTTGCGATGTTTGTGATCGGCGGCCTTACGGGGATCATGCTTGCGACCGTTCCGGTGGACTGGCAGCTCTCCGATAGCTACTTTGTCGTCGGTCACTTCCATTATGTGTTGTTTGGAGGGACGGTCTTCGGAATTTTCGGCGCGCTCTTCTACTGGTTTCCGAAGGCAACGGGAAAGATGTTGAGTGAACGCCTGGGGAAGTGGAGTTTCTGGTTGCTCTTCATCGGGTTCACCGTGACCTTCTTGCCGATGCATATCTCCGGTGTCCTTGGAATGCCGCGACGCATATACACATACGAGGCGGATCGCGGCTGGGAACTGTGGAATCTCATCACTTCGCTTGGCGTGCCTGTGCAAATGGCGGGCGTCACCGTGTTCTTGTGGAATGTCGTGAAGTCATTGCGCGGCGGTAGCCCCGCAGGAAACAACCCATGGAACGCATGGACGCTTGAATGGGCAACGACGAGCCCGCCGCCTGAATGGAACTTTGATCGCATTCCAACTGTGACGAGTGCGCGCCCGCTGTGGGACATCGAACATCCGGAGGACCCCGATGCGCACTATGAGTAACGCGCCATCCGTCTCAGTCGCTCCAATGCAGCGCGCGCGTGTCGGCATGGCATCCCTCATCTTCATGGAGAGCGCGCTTTTTTCTGCGTTCCTCGTGACCTATCTGTACTACATCGGGAAGAGCCCGACGGGTCCGCAACCGCTTGACTGCCTTGAACTCGGGCTGGTCACGATCAACTCCATCTGTCTGTTCGCCTCGAGCGCGACAGTCGTACTGGCAGTTCGTGCGCTCGCGGCAGGTTCGCGAAAGGGCTTTCAATCGTGGATGCTGCTCACCGTACTGCTCGGTGTCGAGTTCCTTGTTGGAACTGGGATGGAATGGCAGAAGCTCATTGAGGTGAAGGGGCT
Source organism: Planctomycetia bacterium (assembly GCA_005790605.1). Taxonomy (GTDB): domain Bacteria; phylum Planctomycetota; class Phycisphaerae; order Phycisphaerales; family SM1A02; genus F1-140-MAGs142. The sequence continues at coordinate 1,234 of SXUI01000007.1, forward strand.
CGCGATTGACTCGAATGTGTTCGGGACGACCTTCTACTCACTCGTTGGATTTCACGCGTTTCATGTCGTCGTCGGTCTGCTCTTACTGAGCGGCACGCTTGTACTCTCGCTTTGTGGTTGCGTGCAACCAACGCGCGACACCGGCCGCATCGAGGTCGTCACTTGGTATTGGCACTTCGTTGATGTTGTGTGGATCTTCGTCTTCACACTTGTCTACTTTGTTGGACGAGTTCCGCAGGGGGGCGTCTCGTGACACATGGAACGCCTCCATCGAACGACTCGCCTCCGTACTCGCGTTCGATTCCTCGCCCGACGATGCACCCGATGCTCGCTGCGTTTGGAGTCACGCTGATCTTTGCTGGCATCGTGACGCATCCATTCGTGAGCGTGATCGGCGCAATCGCAGCGGTTGCCGGTGTCGTCGGTTGGTTCCGTGAGGTCTTCCCCCACGAGAAAACCGAGGAGATTCCCGTCGCGCAGTGTGATGTTCCACTTCCGGCGCCAACGATCGCTCCGAAGATTGCCCGCGCGCACTCGCCAAGACGCATCGTGCCGCATGAGATTCATCCGTATCGCTCTGGGTTGTACGGCGGTTTGGCGGGAGGACTTGCGATGGCATTCGTCGCATGTCTTTGGGGAGTCGTCGCAGAACACAGCCTTTGGATGCCGATCAATCTCCTTGCGGGAATGCTCATGCCTTCTGTGAGCAGCGCTTCTCTTGATGAGCTCAAGGTATTCAGCCTTGGATGGACGGTCGCCGCTGTTTGTATTCATCTGGCGTTGAGCGTGATGGTCGGGATGATTTTCGTTGTCGCGCTTCCCATGATGCCGCGGCGGCCAATGATCGCGGGTGGAATTCTCGCGCCGCTCATTTGGACGGGCGCCGGGTGGGCGGCTGTGCGAGTCATCGATCCAGCACTCGACGACTACATCTCGTTTGGGTGGTTTCTTGTGAGCCAAGCTGCGTTCGGCGTCGCGTGCGGTGCGGTCGTCACAAGATTCAATCGCGTGCGATTGCAGGTTGGCAATTCTCTCGCGATGCGTTTGGACGTTGAGCAGTCGGAAGGAGGATCGAAGTGATCGCGCGGGCCGTTCCATGGCGCAGACTGTTGCTTGCGTGCCTTGCGTGTCTCTCCGTGAGTTGTGATCGCCTGCCAGGCAAACCCGCGCCGCCGGCCGCAACGCCGGGACTCGATGTGTCGACGGGATTCAGAGCGTTTTATGCGGAGCGGTGCGCGGGGTGCCATGGAGATGAGGGCAGATACGGTCCAGCGCGCCCTCTCAACGCCGGCATTTATCTCGCGTCGATTCCAGAGGATGCGCTCTTCACGATCGTGCGCGACGGGATTCCAGGAACTCGAATGCCCGGCTTTGGCGGAAGTTCTGTGACTGGCGTTTCAGACGAGCAGATTCGAGCGTTCATTCTCGGCATGAAACGCACCTGGGCGAATCCGACTGGGTTGCAATCGATCGTCCCTTGGCAGGCGGGTCTGTCTGAAGCAAGCGCTGAGCATGGCGCGACACTCTTCGCATCGCGCTGTGAGTTCTGCCATCCGCGCGCGGGAAACCAGACGCAAGTCGCGGGCGCGCAGCAAGGTGCAGTGCCGCGGCTGGGCGGCGATGTCCGTGATCCCTTTTATGCACGGCTCGTCAGCGATCAGCATCTTCGCACGAGCATCATCTTCGGCCGAGATGACCTTCATATGCCCAGTGTGCGTGGTCCATTCTTCACCGCGAACGGAGAGCGCGTTGTCGAGGAACTGAGCGTAGGGGAAGTCGATGCGCTCGTCGCGTATCTCGCGTCGTTTCGGCAGGCATCGACGCTCTCGGGAAGATTTGAAGGCGGAACGCCATGAGCGAACGAGACACCGTGTCGGACGCCACACCCTCCGCAACCGCTTCTGAAAGTCGGCGTGGGTTCCTCTTCGCCGCAGGCACGACCCTCACCGCGATCGGAGGCGTTCTTGTCGCTGCACCAATCATTGGCGCGGCGGTCGCGCCAGGGCTTCTGCCGGAAAAGGACAAATGGTTGTCCCTCGGCGCGTCGTCGAACTGGACGCCGGGGACAACAGTGCTGGTGAAATTCTTGAATCCAGGCGGCGCGCCAGATGACGGCGTAACTCGGGAAAATGCGTGCTATGTGCGATGCATTGAAGCAGGGAAGTTCCAAGTCTTCGCCGTGAACTGTGCGCACCTCGGATGCCCGGTGGAGTGGTTCGCGCAATCCAGACTGTTCATGTGCCCATGTCACGGCGGCGTGTACTACGAAGATGGTTCGCGCGCGTCCGGACCTCCGCCGCGCGGACTCTTTGAGTTTGCGTGGCGCATCCAAGATGGCGCATTAGAGATTTTTAGCGGTCGACTTCCTGGTTTGCAGGAGGGCACCTGATATGGGTCGGTCGACGCTGAAGTCCACAGCATCGCGATGCCTCCGTTGGCTTGACGATCGGACTGGGTTGCTCTGGGTACTGCGCCATTCGCTCTTCCATCGCGTGCCGGTGAGTGCGAAGTGGTGGTATGTCTTCGGTTCAGCAACCATGATGTTCTTCGCGGTGCAGATCGCGAGCGGCATCGTCTTAGCGATGTTCTACGCGCCAAGTGCCGCGCAGGCGTATGAGAGCTTGGTGTACATCAACCAACAGGTGCCATCAGGTTGGATGCTTCGCGCGATTCATGGTTGGAGCTCAAATGCCATGTGCTTGATGATGCTCGTGCATCTCGCGCAGGTGTTTCTGCACGGCACCTACAAGTATCCGCGTGAATTGACTTGGATCTTCGGCGTCTGCTTGTGTGTGCTTACGCTTGCGCTTGCATTCACCGGCCAAATCATGCGATGGGACGCGGATGCGTATTGGGGACTCGGCATTGGCGCGGCGATCGTGGATCGCATGCCGGTGGTCGGAAATGCGTTGCGCGGAATCATGCTTGGCGGCGAGCAGATTTCTGGCGCAACTTTGTCGCGTTTTTTCGCGCTTCATGTCTTCATTCTGCCCGGCACAACGGTCGCGTTGATTGGTCTGCACCTCTATTCGATTCTGCGCAAAGGCATTTCAGAGATGCCCAAGGCTGGAGAGGTCGTCGATCCGGCGACCTATGACAAGGCATACGAAGCGCGCGTGCATAAGACAGGCGTGCCGTTTTATCCTGATGCTGCGCGGCGCGACATGGTGTTCTGCGGAGCGGCGCTCATCGTGCTCGTTGGTATTGCGGCGTGGTATGGACCGATGGGGCCTGGTGCACTGCCCGATCCGACCATCATCGAGGCGAGCCCTCGACCGGATGGACTGTTCCTGTGGATCTTCGCCGCGCTCGCGTTGCTTCCTCCGTCCTCGGAGACCGCGCTCCTTCTCATCGGTCCGCCTGTCGGCATCGCGTTGCTCGCGCTGCTTCCATTCATCGCTCCTCGTGGAGAACGCGCACCGTCAAGACGACCGCTTTCGGTGTTGAGTTTCGGAGTGGTTTGCACGGGCATCGGTGTGTTGACTTGGCTTGGTATGCAGAGCCCGTGGAGCCCTGTCATGAACGCATGGACTTCGACGCCCGTGGCACCGGAGTTCGTCGAGCGCCGTTCGCCACTTGCGTTGCAGGGTGCGCTTGAGTTTCAGTTTGCGCAGTGTCGCAACTGTCACGCGATTGGTGGAACTGGCGGTATGCGTGGGCCGGACCTCACCGAAGTCGCGACGCGACTGTCGTGGGATCAACTCGTCCGTCAGATTCAGCAGGGCGGAGGCAACATGCCGGCGTACGGCAAGACGCTCTCGAGCGCCGAGACGCATGCGCTTGTCGCGTTTCTGTCCACCCTCGACGGCGGAAGGTCTCGCGCGCAGATTCCAGGCGCGATGGAGTCGCAGTCAGTGAGCGACGCAATGCCGACGGCAGCGAGTACTCCTCTAACATCGAGCTCGCCGTAACAGCACGCTCTGAGATATGCCCGTGGACGCGCTTCCTGCCAACGACTGGTTGCTCAACGCGCCGCTCGCATGCGGTTTGGCGGTGTGCTCCATCGCGATCTATGTGAGGGGTTGGCGGGTACTCCGTGGCAAATCCGCTGCCACACGCGACCGATTTTCATCGCGGCGGCTCGTCTCGTTTCTGCTCGCGTGGATAGTTGTGCTCATCGCGCTCGCGTCGCCCCTCGATCCACTCGGGCAGCGAATGTTGAGCGTTCACATGGTCCAGCACATGTTGCTGACCATGATCGCGCCGCCGCTGTTTTGGTTCGCATTTCCTGCGATGCCAATGCTGTTCGGAGTTGGCGCGCGGACGCGCACTGCGATTGCGGCACCCATTCTCGCATCTTCAATCTCAAAGTTGGTACTGCGCACGGTTGGACATCCAGTCGTGGGTTGGTCCTCGCTTGCGTTGGTCACTGTCGCGTGGCATATGCCAGAGGCGTACGCCTTTGCCTTGCGCGATCCGTTTTGGCATCAAACAGAGCACCTCACGATGTTTGGTGCGGGGTTGTTGTTCTGGCTCTGCATCGTCGCGCCGTTTCCATATCGAAGGCGTTGGCCTCGCATCGCGCTTGTGCCTTATCTCGTCGCTGCGGACCTCGTGAATACGGCAGTGGCTGCGTATCTCGCGTTCTCAAGCACTCCGGCATACGGGTGGTACGCAGAGATCGGTCCAGCGTTTGGCACAGACGCGCTGCGCGATCAACAGCTCGCAGCGGGGTTGATGTGGGTTCCGGGCAGCGTGCTGTATCTCGGTGGCGCGATGTATCTCACTGTTCGCTCCCTCGTGCCGAGTCGAGCTACGCCGCGAGTGCGCACGATCGCGCTTCGGGTGCTTCCGACAGTTCCCGAGGCGCGCGAAAGCGATCTTCTTCAAGTCCCGTTGTTTGGGCGCATGTTCCGCTCGTCGAGAGCGCGGCTCGCGCTTCGATGCACTCTCTTGGTGCTCGTTCTCCTCATTGTCTTGGACGGCCTGCTCGGGAGTCCTGACGCCCCGATGAACCTCGCGGGGACAATTCCGTGGACGCATTGGCGCGGCGTTGCAATCATTGCGATTCTCGCGGTTGGAAATGTCGCATGCATGGCGTGCCCGTTGCTCGCGCCGCGGACACTGCTGAGGAAGTGGATCGTGCCTACGAGAGCGCTTCCGCGCGCGCTGCGAACGAAGTGGATTGCGGTCGCCCTCGTGCTTTCTTGGCTCATCGCGTACGAAGCGTTTGATCTCTGGTCGAGCCCATTCGCGACCGCGATGATCGTCCTAGGTTTCATCGTCGTTGCGACGGCCGTAGACCTGTGCTTCACAGGGGCGAGCTTCTGTCGTTCGACCTGTCCGATCGGTCAATACCAAATGCTCGTGGCGACGGTCGCTCCGCGCGAGGTTCGCGCAGTCGACGCGGATGTCTGCGCGCAGTGTGCCACGCACGACTGCCTGAAGGGGCGTCGCGCGGAAAGAGGGGTCGAGCTTCCCGGTTGCGGTTTGGAATTGCTCATCCCCAAGAAGAGCGGCAATCTCGACTGCACGTTTTGCCTTGACTGCGTGAGTGCGTGCCCGCATGACAATGTCGGTGTCCTGCCAGTGCTTCCCGGTGCAGACCTCGCGAAGGCTTCGTGGCGATCCCAGATTGGTCTGCTCTCTGCGCGTCTCGATTTTGCGGCTCTCGCATTGCTCTTCGCATTTGGTGCAATTGTGAATGCTGCGGGCATGACGGAAGGAGTTGTCCGTCGGTTGGATCAAAGCGCGCGCGAGATTGGGTTGAGTGACCGATTCGCACAGGCGGCATTTGTTATCACCGGAGTGATTGCCGGAGTGCTCATCGTTGCATTGACGGCCGCGCTATCGCGACTCTCGGACTTTCACGAGCGCTTCGCTCGACTTTCATTCGCACTTCTCCCACTTGCGACAAGCCTCTGGCTTGCACATTTTCTCTTTCACCTTGTGACGGGGTTCCCGACGGCTGAGGTTGCGCTGCTCCGCGTCTCCTATGACCTCCAGTGGATTGTGAGTGAGCCCGACCGAGTGATGAGTTGCTGCGCTCCCGCACCAGCGTGGCTGCTTCCGATCGAACTTCTTGCGCTTTCTGTAGGGGTGAGCGTTTCGTTGGGAGTGCACTATTGGAGTGTCGTGCACATGCATCTTCGTATGAAGCATGCAATGGGCGCTTCAACCGTCTTGCTGCGATGGGCGCCTGGTGCGGTCGTCATCGTGCTCGTCTGGGCAATCTCCGCGTGGATTCTGTTTCAGCCGATGGAAATGCGCGGCACCTTCGGGACTTCTTGATGCGATCACCGCGTGTCATTCTCACATGTGCAGCGCTCATCGCAAGCGTTTGGTCGACCTCTGTCATTGCAGACGGCGGCGCAGTGGTGTGGATGGGAGAGCGAAGTGGGACGCGCGGAGTTGTGCTTGTCGCGCCGGCTTCTCCGCGTGTTGGCGAGGTTGAGATCGCATGGATCGGTGCGATTGAAGGGGAGGTGACTGTCGTCGCAGCCCATGACTGTGGCGCAGTGGTCTTCGCTTCATGCGCGCGGACACGCATTCGTGATGAGGTCCACGGGATCCTTCCACTCTCGCGCGCCGGAGTTTGGAAGGTGGAACTAGATTGGGATGGTGCCGGAGCCGGTGAAAGCGTGTTGTTCGATATCATCGTCGATGAGCCATTGCCGCGATGGACAACTTTGTCGATGTACCTCTTCGCATGGGTTCCAATGTCGCTCCTCGGCGTGCTTGCAGCGTCGCGCAGCCTGGGTGCATTGCGCGTACGCTGAAGACACTGAGGATTCGCGCATGAGCCAAGAGCACCCTGCAAAACCATCTCCGTTCAAAGCGCACACGCCACAGGTCGATCAGTTCGAGCGAGAAATCGCCTCGCTGCGCGAGCAACTTTCGAAGGCGCAGCGCGAGGGTGCGCGAATCGAGGGCGTGCGCGCCTACGAGTTTCAAGAACTGAACGGGGAGAGATCCACGCTCGCCGATCTGTTTGGCACGCACAATGATCTTCTGCTCATCCACAACATGGGCGAGCGATGTCTGTACTGCGCACTCTGGGCCGACGGATTGAGCGCGCTCGCATCGCACATGGAACAGCGCGCGGCGTTCGTTCTCGCGACGCCCGATGCAATCGAGTCGGCGCGCGAGCAGGTGCAGGCGCGCGGATGGCGCATGCGCGTGGTCTCGGATGCTGGGTCACCCTTTGCCGACGACATGGGGTTTGAAGGTGAAGTCGATGCTCGTGGTGTCATTCGTCTTCCCGGCGTGAGCGCATTTCATCGCAACAAAGACGGGAGGATTGACAGAGTGAGCGCGGCGACCTTTGGTCCAGGAGATACCTTCTGCGCGATCTGGCCACTCTTCGACCTCTTGCCGGAAGGGGTGCGTGGCTTTGCACCGCTCTCGGCGGCAGCCATGCGTCAGGCAACGCAAAGTGCAGCACGCTTGCCTTCCACGAAGACCATGTGATGATCCACATGTTTCGAGTAGGTCTCGACGATCGTGAGGAGTGAGATCTTTCCTCGTTGCGTGTGGATGCCTTCGCGCGCGAACGCCTCTGTCGGAAGCGTTCGCAGCCATTGGGCAGTGAAGCGACGATTGCATTCAAAGAGCGCAAGCACGTTCGCGAGGTCGAGCAACTCTGCCGGGAGTTTCGCGATAAAGGCGTTCTCGTCGTAGGCGATGAGCAAGGGAAGTTCTTCCGCGACCACGCGACGCATTCGATGCGTGCATGCGAGGTCGCTGTCGAGCAAGTGCACGATGACCTCTTGAACACTCCAAAGTCCGGGAGGGATCCGCTGATTGAGCTGTGCGTGACTGAGACCCTCGGCAGCGCGCCGCACAGTCTCAATCCCCGCTTCGTAGGCCGCGATCGCTGATTCACATGTCGACATGCCGCGATTGTACGCCGATGGCTAGTGCGCACTCAGCGCACTGCGAACGCGATCAACCGTTCGGGCTGTTTCTTCTCCCGCTTTCCGCACCGCTTCAAGTCGGGTGTCGATTTCCGTCGTCGCGTCGTGGCTGCGCCCGGCGAGTCGTTTCACTTCGCTCGCGACGATGGAGAAGCCGCGACCAGCCTCACCCGCATGCGCAGCCTCGATACTTGCATTGAGCGCGAGGAGATTTGTTTGAACGCCGATGAGGGAGATTTCGCGGGTGCACTCGCTGATCGCACGCGATGTCTCGATGAGTTCCGTCGTCGCGAGCTGAACTTTCGCAAACTCATCACCGAGCGCGCTTCGCCGAGCTTCGGCCTCTCGAAGAGACTGTGATTGCTCGCCCATGGACTTCGTGGCAGTGTTGATCCCTGCTGATGCACTACGGAATGTCCCACGCATGCCGGTCAGCAACACTCGGCGAAAGAACTTCTGCTTTTGCGCATGGGAAAGAGACGCTTCAGCTTCCCGCACAAAGGCATCTGTGAGGTCGAGCAGGTGGTTGATGGCAAGGAGCAGGTCCCGAACTCGAGGGTCATTGGCGTGCTCGACGAGGCGGTCAACATGGAGTACTCGGCTCTCAAGATCGCCATCCGCTGCGGCGACGCACACGCGAAGAGCCGCATCGACCCACGCGCTCCTCGCTTCGGGGGTTTGCGATTGCCCGCCGTCCGTGCACTCTTGGGCGAATGGAATCGCGTCCTCGCAAGCATCAGCCGCCGGTGCAACATGCGTCTGCAGTGCGGAAAGTGGGGGTGTGACTCCCTTGGAAAAGATGCGACGGATGTACTTCGATGCATTCATACCGCAGCTCCTGAGAGTGTGAAGATGAACTCCTCGTAGGCCAGACCGCGCTGTTGCAGTGCTTTGACAAGCAATTGCAGTGATGCTTCCCACTGCTCACGCGGCGTTCGATGTTTCGCCTCCTCGGCGAGAAGCATGTCGTAGAGCGGCGTAATCGCGGCGATCGCTGCTCGATCGGGTGCGCGGCGACTCGAGTGGTACCCGCAGATGTGGCCTCGGCTATTGCGCGTTGGCGTGACATGCGCGAAGACCCAGTAGTGATCGCCATTCTTCGCGCGATTCAAGACATACGCAAAGACCTCATCGCCACCTTGAATGGTGTCCCAAAGAAACTTGAACACACACCTGGGCATGCGTGGATGTCGGACGATGTTGTGCGCCTTCGAAAGCAGCTCTTCTTCCGTGTATCCTGCGATCTGGAGGAAGATCGGATTTGCGTAGGTGATGCGTCCGGCAGTGTCCGTCTTTGAAACAATGATGTCGTCGGGAGCGAGAAATCGCTCAACGCCCGTGAGTGAAGAATCGTGCGCCATGAAGAGGTCCTCCAAGTCTGCGATCGCCGCAGTTCTCGTGCCAATCGGCTGATTTTTCGCGTTTCTTGAAATGCGGAGGCATTTATCAGGAATACGCCCCGTGGGGATCTTACCTCGGAGCAATTCCCGATACGCCGTACACTGTTCGACCCGTAACAACACGGAGAAGTTCGCCTCATTCTGGAGCTCTGCAGCCGATGTCAACCCCTCCCACGATTGTATGGACGCTCACCGATGAAGCGCCGATGCTCGCGACCTATTCGTTGTTGCCGCTCGTGCGCATGTTCACGACAAGTGCGGGTATCGAAGTGGAGTTGAGAGACATCTCCTTGGCTGGGCGCGTGGTGAGTGCATTTCCAGAGAGCCTCGCCCCAGAGCAACGCGCGGACGACCAACTCGCGGCACTCGGCCGGCTTTGTCTGACGCCCGAGGCGAACATCATCAAACTCCCGAATGTGAGCGCATCCGTGCCTCAGCTGAAGGCGGCAGTCGTCGAACTTCAACAACATGGATTTGCGATACCAAACTACGCCGACGATCCACGCACTGATGCCGAGAAGGACGCTCGTGCGCGCTTTGATCGTGTGAAGGGGAGCGCGGTGAACCCCGTGATTCGTGAGGGAAACTCTGATCGCCGGTCGACAAAGTCAGTGAAAGACTTCGCGCGCGCGAATCCGCACAAGACGGGTACTTGGACCGCGGACTCGAAGACGCATGTCGCTTCGATGTCCACTGGTGACTTCTTTGGAAATGAAGTTTCGCTCACGGTTCCCGCAGCGACGACAGCGCGGATCGAGTTTGTTGCGAAGGACGGTTCCACGACGGTCCTGAAGGACTCGCTCAAACTCGGGGCGGGTGAGATTCTTGACGGGACCTTTCTGAGCAAGCGGGCGCTCGTTGAGTTTCTGACGCGTGAGATTGCCGATTGCCGAGCCAGTGGCTTGCTTTTCTCGCTTCACTTGAAGGCGACGATGATGAAGGTCTCGGATCCCGTCATCTTCGGGCACGCAGTGAGGACATTCTTCGCTGGCGTGTTCACCAAGCACGCGGCGACCTTTGCGCGCATCGGTGTCGATGTGAACAACGGATTTGGTGACTGCGTGACCAAGGTCGCAGCGCTCCCCGCAAACGAGCGTGAGGCGATTGAGGCCGACCTCCGAGCAGCACTCGCGAACGGTCCCGCGATCGCGATGGTCGACAGCGACAAGGGGATCACCAATCTGCATGTGCCGAGTGATGTCATTGTGGATGCGTCGATGCCCGCGATGATTCGCGAGGGTGGAAAGATGTGGAACGCACAGGGCAAGACGCAAGATGTGAAGGCAACGATTCCCGATCGCTGTTATGCGAGCGTGTATCAATCGGTCATCGCGTTCTGCAAGGAGCATGGTGCGCTCGATCCCCGAACGATGGGGAGTGTGCCAAATGTCGGTTTGATGGCGCAGAAGGCAGAAGAGTATGGATCGCACGACAAGACTTTCGAGATGAAGGCTGCAGGAACAGTCCGAGTGATCGATGCGAGTGGTCAGGTCTTGATGTCGCACGAAGTCGAGCAGGGCGACATTTGGCGCGCATGTCAGACGAAGGATCCCGCGATTCGCGACTGGGTGAAACTCGCGGTCACTCGTGCGCGTGCATCTTCGACCCCAGCGGTGTTTTGGCTTGATGCGCAGCGGCCGCACGATCGGGAATTGCTGAAGAAGACGCAGGCGTACCTGAAGGATCACGCGACAGAGGGACTTGAGTTTCACACTCTCGAACCGAGTGCCGCGTGTACCTTTTCGCTCAGACGCATGCGCGAAGGGAAAGACACGATCTCGGTCACCGGCAATGTCCTGCGCGACTA
>SXUI01000034.1 GCA_005790605.1 Planctomycetia bacterium
AATCACGAGAGCCCGCGTCGCGGCGAAACCTTCGTCACGCGAAAGATCACTCGTGCCGCCTGCCGAATCAAACTGGGTTTGCAGAAGAAGCTCTTCCTTGGCAACCTCGACGCGCTTCGTGACTGGGGATTCGCTGGCGACTATGTTGAGGCGATGTGGCTCATGCTGCAACAGAATGAGCCTGATGACTATGTGATTTCGACCGGCAAGATGATCTCGGTGCGAGAGTTCTGTGAACTTTCGTTCCGTCAACTTGGTCTTGACTATCAAGAGTTCGTCGAGGTTGATCCGCGCTATTTCCGCCCGGCCGAAGTCGAGCAGTTGCTCGGCGATATGTCGAAGGCGCGGACGAAGCTTGGTTGGACGCCCAAAACCTCCGTCGAAGAACTGGCGCGCATGATGATTGAACAAGACTTGGAACTTGCCAAGCGTGAGCAGACGCTCCGCGCGGCGGGGCATGATGTCTCCGCGAACAGCGGGCAAGGCTAAGCGCCGCAGCCTCGATCGAACGCGGATCATCCGTTACGGCGACACGCTTGCGATCGCCGTGTTCTCTCCCCCGATCGCTCGCAGCGCAGGCAACTCGGGTCGCGCCGAGGTGATCCAAGCTCCAACAGCGCCAGCCGGGATTTGCACGATTGGTCCTCCGCTTCCGACCTGGAAGGAACGAACTTCAGGCTTGGCGGTGACGCGCCAGAGGTACGCATTCGTTCCGACCTTTGCTCCCGTGGCAACGATGCGCGCGTCCCAAGCGAGGCGTGACGCATCAAGCGGTTCAGCGATCTTGTCGTTGAGGCGTCGATTGATATCAGCGAGCACCGCATCCAAGGCGCGCCCTTCCGCATGGCGTCGGTCACGGGAGATCGTGGTTTCAACGCCGTTCACAAGTTCGGGCGGATTCCAGAGCATGAATGTCTCAGTTCGAAGGAGCGCGATATGACGAACCATCTCGTCGTAATAGCGCGCATCCATCTTGTAGCACGCCGTCCCTTCGGTATCGCCACGCCAACTTGGCGAGGCAATCCAAGGATGCATCGGCGTAGCATCGCTTCGTCGGACCGATCGGCCGACTTGCACATCCATCAAGAACGCGAGCCATGCGCTCTTGCCGATCGGTGTGCCGCCTGCGCCAAGTCGCAATCGAGTTCGGTCCGATGGATCGATGGAGCAATATCGTGCAGCTCCATCAAGCAGTCCATAGAGCGCGGGCGCGCTCGCGGTTCCGAATCGGTTGTTGAGTGGCTGCGCATGCCCATTGAAATCTGAGCTCGCCTCACCTACCGAGATCTTCGAGCCCTGATAGTTGCTGCCTTTGATGTCAGGGAAACGCGCGCGCGCCGGTTGCCAGATCGCTCGGTCGATCGCCTGATTGGCGATGGACTGAATGACGAGGTTCCACGCGAGGTAACCCGCGCCACTCTGAGGTCCCGCATAGGTCGCGCCGATGTACGGTTTAACAACGCTGCTCACCGAGGAAGTTGTCGACATGAGCAACGCGTCATTGAAGCGCGCGTCGTCCATCAGAATGGAGATCTGTGCGGACGTGAGATGCCAGTTGGTGAGATGACCAGGCTCTTCGTTGTCGAGAATGATCACTTCAGGTTTCGCGCCAGCGGTGGCGAGTGCGGCGAGCGCGTTCGTCCATTGCGTGCGAATCCGAGTTTCGGCGTTGGTTGGCCACGGTGTTCGCACACCACTCGCAAGTTGTGGCACCTTGTCGCTCGGATCCGTCAGGAGTCCATCGCGGTAGTACCAAAGATGCAGTGCTCGGCGTCCCTTGGGAGCTTGCCGAAGTTCTTGCGCAACTCGGTCGACGGGAAGCACCTGACCTCCCGTGTTGCCGAAGTTCTCAAATCCGCTTCGCACATCGCGCAACCAGACCATCGGCGTGACAAAACGAAGTCCGCCCGGAACGGAGCTCCAAGTCGCGGCCCAGATTCCAGGTGCCGCCGTGGGCTCGCTGCTGCGAGGGGGCGCTGGCGGAAGCGTCACCTTTGTCGAGTTTCCCTTTACCGATTGCGCTGTTGCGGTCTGCGCGCTTTGCAGTGCGAGTGTGCATGCGATTGAGGCAGAGAACAACGCGCTCAACATACTTTGGCCCCTCGAGATGGATCCGAAACAACAGTCTCTCTCACCACGCCAATGTGAATGTCACATGCAATGAGGGACGGGTCAAGAAAGAAGCGCACAAGGTTTCGACTCTCGTTGGAGGATTGAAGGAGATACGACAGTCACATCAGGCGTGCGGGACGCCCTCTGATTCGTATTCGGCGCACTCCGGTTCGTCGGATCCGGCAAGATCGTCTTCTTCGGCGTCCAATTCCTCGTCCGTCAATACAAGTTCATCAAGCCCCCACGCGAGTGCGAATTCGCGGTCTCCACTCACCTCTGCGCTGCGAATGGCATTCAGGAGCACACTTGCCATCGAAGTGGAGATCAGGAGGAGGACCATCGCGCCGGAGTTTCGGCTCATGATGTACCCCTCGAAGTTCGCGCCGAAGAGGTAGGCGAGGTTGAAACCAATGACGAGATCGGCCGTTGGACGAAGTCGTCGGTACGGAAGCGTTGCACGAAAGATCGCCACACACTGCGCAAGAATCGCGACCGCTAACAGGAGCGTGAGCGCGAGCATGCCGATGCCAAACGACGCGGCTGCGAAGAGAAAACTATTCTCGCTCATCTCGAGCTCGTCCATGCCGATGCCGGCGATTGGTGATGAGCGGAAGTCCGCGAGGAGTTCGGCCCACGCGACCGATCGCGTGTCGCCACCTTCAGTCAATCGGGCGAGCGGAAGATCGATGCCGAGTGTGTCGGCAATCTTGAGCGCGGCGAATGCGAGCACGATGCCCACAGGCAAGATGAGAATCGAGCGACCGACACGGCGATAGGCGAGCACAATGATGCCGATGCCAGCAATCGCAATCGCGGTGCGCGAGCCGGTGAGGAGAATCGCAATGCCGCACGCACCAAACACGGCGATCCAAAGCGGGACGCCTTTCGCGAGCGGTTCGCCCCAGATCCGCCACGCAGCGAAAATCATGCAACCAGCGGCGATCGTTCCTGCGTGCTGCGGATTTGCCGCAACTCCAATGAGGCGATCCTGCAATCCGATAGTCAAGCGGCTTGGATCGGTGAGTCCCTGCACAACGCAAGCGCCGCAGAAGAGCAAGAAGCCGATACCGACGATGTATGAGTAATCCTGGATGTCCTCGCGCCGACTGACGAGCGCGGGAAGAATGAACATGATCGGGACAATCGTCGCGAGCGCGAATGCCATGGAGATGAGTCCAGCCTCCGCGCCTTCGTGCGTGATGCGCATGAAACCCTGGTAGAGGCCAATCGCGAGAACCAACCACGAAACCAATGGAACTCTTCCAACTCGCGAGTTTCCAATCATGGGGATCGCGCCGAGCAGAAGCAAGACGGAGAGGCCCGCGAATGCAGCATTGCGTGCGCTTTGAAGCGGGAGCAACCAAGAGCCGTAGATCGAACCGCGCCAGTCGCGAGCGACTCCGATGGAGGCGAGGAAAAGGAGGAACCCCAACATCACAAGCAGGCCCTTTCGCGACATCAAGGCGACAAGGACGATGACTGGCACCGCGACGAGCATCAGGAGCACTTCGACGGCGCCGAGTTCTGGCAGAGAGCTTTGCACGGGGGGATCCGATGGTGCGACAGAACAACACTGCCCTAACGCAGTTCAGACCTGTTTCATCGGCTTGGATCGAGCCAAGTCTTCAGCGACAAGCGCCAACTGAGGGTGAGCAGAGGACCTCAAGACCGCGTTCAACCTCCACTCGGAGGTGAGCACTCTCCCCACGCGTCAATCAGGGTCACGAGGTCTGCAGCATCGACGCGGTCCGACCCATCAAAGTCAGCCGCAGAATCCGTGTCCCACGCACCAAGCAGCATGACCAAATCCGCGCTGTCCACGATGCCATCAAAGTTGAGGTCCCCAAGACACTGGCAGATATCTGGGATTGCGTCTCCGTTCGCATCGACGACGAGGCCGAGGTCGACTGCCACTCGATCCACCACGCCATCGTTATCGCAGTCGCGTTCGTACTCGAGGACAAGGGAGCGCAACTCATCAACGGGAGCTCGCGCGATCCACACCGTCGCTGCTTTCGCCCCAATCTCCATCGACGCACCAGCAGGCTCGCAGCGCTCCTTGTGCCCCGCATTCCATGGGATCTTGGTTGGCGTTCCGCCCGCCCCCCACTGCCAGCCGCAGCCTGATCCATTTGCGCCAAGCGCGGCATCGATGATGTAGTTGGAGATGCTCTCGTATCCGAGCGTGGTGAGATGTGCCGCACCGCCATTGTCTTGCGGAAAGTAGAGCGGCCGCATGAACACCTTCCCAAGATCGACGGTCGCAGCATCATTGCGTTCAGCCGCGATCAACTGAGCGCGCGCACGAAACGCCTGAAACGCGGCGGTACTCCCACCAAGTTGCGCATCGTGTGATGTCTTGAGAATGAACGCTGTCTCGTCACTCGATCCACCACCAGTCAACCAAATGGCATCGAGCCGCGCGACCATGCGTCGCAGTGCCTCTTCGTGTTGATCCGCGGTGAGCGGCAGGTCATTCATTCCCGTGGAGAGCACAAAGAGCACGCGAGGGGCCTGTCCGCGCCGCGCTTGCCGATCTCGAAGCAGCGAAACCCATTCGCTCGCGGTTGTTCCACCGAAGTCATCGAGGTCATCTGCGATATCGCGAGAAGTGCCACCGCTATGCCAATCGAGGACGCTGACCGACCATCCGTGCGAGGCGTCCGTGCGTTCAACAGAAGCCCACGAGAGAAAGATCGGCGCGCTGAGCCCGGAGCCGCCATCAAGCGTGAATCTGAATCCAGATTCATTGCCGAGGGCTCCCGAGACCGAGAGCGAAGTTTCGATGATCTGCGTCTCCGGCGAATCACAAATCACACAACCGCCTGAGATGCGTTCGGCGGAATAGTTTTTCCATGCAGTTGGGCAAATGCTGCCGCCGCCCGGCAAGAGCCCGTGTCGAATTCGAAACTGCAGCGGCGCAGCGTCGGTGATGAATGGGTGCGCTGCGTCGATACCCAAGCCGCCAGTCACCGACGCACTCCCGCTTGACAGCCACGTGTAGCCCGAGCCCGTGTTGGGAAAACCACCGGGGAAGTCGAGATGTTGCGCGAGCGATGCTGGAGCATTCTGTGTGGATGTCGCAGCGTTTCCGAGTTGCGCCGGCCACTCGCCATTGGGCGCGATGAATTTGGACCACCGCCATCCAGCCGATCCACCGTCGTGATTGAATGGAGTCGGACCGATCGCTGCGCAAAGAAAGTCGTGACCTGCGAGCGCGCTTTGCATGCCGTGGTCCCATCCGGTTGTGCGGAAGAGCACATTGCTGTCGCCGATGACGACGATGTCAAGTGTCCGATTCGTCGCAGTGTCTCGAAGCCACTCTGCAGGGACACTCTTCGCATCGAAGATGCCAGGCGCGCAGTCGGGATCGCGCCATCCGTCAATCCACGACGAGTTTAACTTTGAGTCGAGCATGAGCGTGCGCACGAAGGCCTGCTCGCTTGGCGAGTTTGGCAAGACCAGTCGTGCACCGCGGCGCTCCGCAATGAGTTGCGCCTGCGCGTAGGTGCGAGGCGATTCAAGTGCGAAGGTTTCATAGGCATGACCGTTTCCACCTCCTGCGGTCTCCCAAACTCGGAGCAGCGGCGGCGTCGAGGCCATCGTCCCGAATGCAATCACGCCCGCCGCGATGGCGGATGCGACGACGAATTGCAAGGGCACACGCGGCATCGAACTCTCATCGACCAACAAGACGAGTGGGTCAAGCCCTATGGTCACACACCGAAAATGCGGATGCGGTCGCATCCGTGACACCTTCAACATACTTCCGGATTCAGGGGATGGTCGGCAGAGTGACGGTTATAGACCCGCCATCACAGAAACCCGCATCGTCCGCGCAGTTTCGTACATGCGCTCGAACTGTTTGGCGACAACTTTCGGGTCGCACACGCGGAACACCCACTCTCGAGCGTTCGTGCGACAGGCGGAGTGTGGAGCGTGTTGGGCGAGACCAAATCGAATGCCATCCGCAATGCTCTTCGGATCGCGCTCGACGATCGTCGCAGCTCCACTCTCCTGCAGTTCTGCATGCGTGTCGACGAGGTTGGTCGTGACGACTGGTGTTCGACACGCGAGGGCTTCGTAAAAGACAAAGCCGAAATTCTCTTGGTTCGACGGAATGACGAGAAGGTCGCACGCTTCGACTATGGAAACTTTCAGGTCGCCGTCAACATGTCCAAGAAAGTGCACATGCTCCGCAACACCACAATCTCGCGCGCATCGCGTGAGCGTCTCGCCGTAACCCTGATCTGGGTTTCCGACCACCACCACACTGGCGTCGAGTTGATCCTGTCGCAAGAGTGCGAGGGCTTGAATGAGGACATCAAGCCCCTTCTTCGGCGTCACTCGACCGAGAAAGAGCAAGCGCACCTTCGCCTTGAGCGCGTCGGGAAACTGCTTCTGAGCGAGCGCTGCTCCAGGGAGCCGCTCAAACGGCGTGAGATCCATCAAGTTCGCAATCACCGTGCCGCGCCCATTGGGAAACCATTTCTTGCTCTGCGCGAGCTCGGCTTTCGCGGTGCAGTGCACGAAGGCAGCGCGCTCGAGCATGAGCGCGCCCCGCGTCGCAAGATGTGCGCGTTTCTTCCAAGTCTTCTGCGCCATGCACCAATCATCAAGCATGCCGTGCGGCGTCGAGATGTACGGCACATCGAACGAGCGACACAACGCCGCGACGCGGATGTTGAACAACTCCCACATCGCGTGCAGGTGAACGACATCTGCATTGCGAATCGTTTCACTTCCCTCGCTGCCGAGTGACTTGGAGAGCAACAGCGCATCAGGACCCGCATCCACGATGTTGCGAGGGTTTGCTCCAAGTTCTCGCCCCCACCCAGCCGGAAGAGTCGAGGCGCGCGAGGTCAATACATCGACCTGATGCCCTTGTGCAGCCATGGCGGAGGCCAGGTCGATCGCCGCACGCGCGGTTCCACCGAGCTTCGCGTCGAGGTTCGTGATGGCTTGGACGATCCGCATTGGTGTGAGTGCGCAGGTCTTGTTTACGCCCGAACGAGTCTTGCGCCCATTGTCGCTTCGTACTTTCGCATCGCATCACGCGTGTCGATGACAAGCGCCGCATGTTTCGCGAGAAGCGCGTAGTCGACGGCGGAGTGCGCCGTTGCGATCAACACGCAATCAAAGTTCGCGAGAGACGACGCGTCGAGTGCGACACTCGTCATTTGTAAGTCATGCCTTCGTCCAGCCCATGTCGCTGGGCAATGCGGGTCGTGATACTCCACATGAGCGCCGCGATGCTGCAGGAGTTCGATGAGTTCAAACGACGGGCTCTCGCGCACATCATCGATGTCGGCTTTGTATGCCAGTCCGAGGACCAACACGCGACTTCCCTTCACCGACTTTGACTGTTCATTGAGCGCTTCGGCGACGCGATCAATGACATACGCGGGCATCGCGGTATTGATCTCGCCGGCGAGTTCGATGAATCGCGTGGAATGCCCAGTCTCCTTCGCTTTCCACGTGAGGTAGAACGGATCGATTGGAATGCAGTGGCCTCCGAGGCCCGGGCCCGGATAGAACGGCATGAATCCAAAGGGTTTCGTGCTTGCGGCGCGAACCACTTCCCAAATGTCGATCCCCATCGCATGGAGCACGACTTTCATTTCATTGACCATCGCGATATTGACAGCGCGAAAGATGTTTTCAAGCAACTTCGCGCTCTCGGCGATCTCGGCGCTCGCGACCGGAACAACCGTCGTGATTCCCTTCTCATAGACGGCGGTTGCGAGCTTCGTCGAAGCTTCATCGAGCCCACCGACAAGTTTTGGAATACTGCTTGTGGTGTGTGATTTCCGGCCCGGATCTTCTCGTTCGGGCGAGAAGGCGAAGAACACATCGCGGCCCGACGCAAGCGTGTGCGCGCGGTCACTCGCTGCATGCATGACCGCGGGCATCATGTCTTCGCGGGTTGTGCCGGGGTAGGTCGTCGACTCAAGAATGATGAGTTGTCCGCTTCGGAGGGTCTTCCCAATCGCAGTGGCGGTTCGCAGGATGTAGGAAATGTCTGGTTCTTGGTGAATCCCGATTGGCGTGGGGACACAGACGATGAGCACATCCGCTTCACCTAGTCGGTCGAAGTTTGAAGTTGCTTCAAAGCGGGGACTCGCCTGGAGATCTGTGGTGAGCTCAGTGCCAAGATGTTTGAGATAGTTCTCGCCGCGCGCGAGTGCCTGAATCTTGCCATTATCCACATCGAACCCAAGGACGCGAAGCCCGCCGCGATGCAGTGCGTGTGCGAGTGGCAATCCGACATACCCAAGACCAACCACGCCGACCCGCGCGTCGTTTGATTGAATGGAGGCGAGTAATCGTTGTGCTGGAGCCGAGAGGCTCGATGGAAAAGTTGTCATAGGAAGCTCGGTTCCTGCCCAATGCGAGTGGGGAGATTATCCGAACCTCAGACGATGATTAGACCTGCACAGAGAGTCTGGGCCGTGTGGGTTGGGCGCCAGTCGTCGCAGCAACCGGAGCCGCGGGCGGCATCTCGGTCACACCGCTCGCAGCATGATTCTCGCGAGCGAGTTCGTCCATGCAGAGCACCCAAGTCTCTCGTTCGAAGCGGAGGAGCTTGAGCACTTCGTCAACGATTGTCTCACTCTTTTCGATACTCGCCTCAAGGAGCCGTTGATACATGAAGGTGTAAAGCGCAGTCATTCGCTCGCAGAGCTCTGGGCTTCGCTCGGGTCGCAGTGAGTTCACGAGTTCGAGCAAGATTGCCTGTGCTCGGGTCGTGCCTTCAAAGGAGGCCTCGAAGTCACGACTCGCATATCCCGCCTTGGCATTTTCGCTAAAGCGAATCGCTCCATCGATGAGCATCAAGCGAAGCTCTGCCGGCGAAGCCGTGAGGACTTTCGTGCGCAAGTAAACTTGTGATCCGGCGGCTGCTTTCATGGCTCATTATCTCATCGGCGATGCGGACGCTGAACTTTCGCCCGTCAACCTCCGCCGAAGCCCATGAGCATGCTCGTCATCGAAGACTGTTGCGCCTGCAGCTTTGCGAGGGTTGACTCCATCGTCGCGAATTGTGTCTGCAAGCGCAGCCTGCGCGCGTCGATGCGGGAATCGAAAAGTGTGATTCGACCATTCAACCCCTTGAGCTGGTCGTCGAGGCTCTTGTCGGCGATCTTGAACACGCCATCGATCGGATCCACAAGTTTGTTCAGCGTTGTCGCGATGAGATCCGAGAAGCCGAGACTTGTGTAGGTTGTCGAGTCGTTCGCGACGGTGATGCCAGGGCTGACCGTTTGTGATGTCGAAGACTGCGCTTGGTAGGCGGTGAAGAGGTCCTCCACTGCTTGCGCGTCTGTGTCGTATGCGGCGCGGAACTTCTCCTCATCGAACACGATTTGCCCGTCTTTTCCAAAGCGAATGCCGACCTGTGTGAGGTACTGATATCGACCTTCTACATTCTTGGCTTTGCTTTGCACCAGGCCGACGATCTGCTGTTTCGCTCGCGCGACAGTGGGATCTCCCAACAATGGGCCCTTCGTCTTTGCCTCATCGTCGTACTTGTCGTAGGTATTGATTCGGCCAAGCGCGTCATTGAGTGCCGTGACGATGCTCTTCACGCTTGTGAGAATGCCATCAAAGTCACGGCTCACCGTCGCGGTGGTCTCCCCGACTTTCTTGGCAGTCACATTCATGCCAGAAACAACATCTCTGAATTCGTTGGTCGCGCTCGTGAAGACGAAGGAAGTTTCAGAACCACTCTCGCCGAGCACGAGCACCGCGTCGCGCGCCTCGGTCATCGTTGACAGACCAAAGTCCACGAGCCCCGAATCGGCCATCAAGCGGCCGTTTCGCCCGGTGACACTTGAAGTGATGGCCAGGCGGTAGGGCTGCGCGCCACTCCCTGCGTTCACGATCGTGGCAGAGACTGGGAGTTTCGCTTCCGTGATCTTTCGCACGATGTCTGCGAGCGTGTCAGATGTTTCGAGATCGACACTTCGCTGATAGGAGCCATCGATGTCATCCCCCGCTGCTGTCGCAGACTTCGAGATGCCAAGCGCAGTCGCCACGCCACCCGAAGAGTCTTCGACCTTCATCGCGCGAGTCGCGACTCCCGTGTTCGTATCGACGAGCAGAAGTCCGTCACCGTTGGCGTTGATGCGCGCTTCGATAAAGAGACCACGCGAGTTGATCTCGCTCATCACATCGTAGAGCGTGACTGCATCGCTATCGATATCCACGTTCGCCGTGGCACCTGTACTGTCGGTCAACTTCATGCGACCCGTGCCGACACCGCGACCGTAGTTGAGCGTTGTGAGCAGTGATCCCTCACTCACATACTGTGATTGAAGATCGGTACCACGCAGGCTGTCAGCGGAGCCGCTTCGCGCGATTCCCAAAGCAGTCGCCATCGTGCCCGAGAGCGAGAGCGCACCAGAGCCACCTGAAGTGTCGTTGGCAATAAGTGACTTTCCGCTGTCGCTTATCGCGAGCGCGACATCGACGCCACTCAACGCAGCTTGCGCGTTGACGGCGCCAATGATCTCGCTCAGTGTGCCGTACGCGGCGAGTCCGGTCATCGAGAACGATGCACCGGAGCGATCTTGAATCGTGATGGCATCCGCGCTACTCAGCCCGCTTCCACCGTTCATCGTCGCGGCGCGAACTGTCTGAACCCCGCTCGCGATGCGCGAGCCCGTCACGCTTCCCGTGCCGGTGAGACCATGAATTCCAAGATTGCGAGCGGTGCGTTCTGAAATCGCTGCGCCCTGGCTTGAGCCGTCGACGGTGCCAGCGAGCACGGTGATCGTGTTCGCGCCAGCACTGAGTTGCAGTCCTGTTCCCGCACCGTTGATGGTCGCAGTGACGGCGCCGCTTGTTTGAGCGCTAATGCGATCAATCAAGTCACCAATCGTTGTCGCGCGAGGTACCGCAACTTTGTTTCGCACAACGCTGCCATTGATGACGGCTGCGCCGCTCGTGCTGACTCCCGTAAAGATGCCGAGGTCTTGCGCCGTCGCGTCCGCATGTGGTCCCGCACCTCGAACTTGCAGTGTGCCACTTCCCGCCATGGTGTCAGTGACGACGAATCCCTTGCCATCCGCGCGAAGGCTCATGACGACCTTGCCGGCACCGAGCGTCTCCTCAAGTTCGCCGTTCACGCGCGCCAGAAGCTCCCCCACTGTCTTGACTTTCGCGTCAGTGACTTCACCATCGACGAGCACATCACCGAGGTTGACTCCGACACTCACGCCAGTTGAAGTGATGACGGTGAAGTCGTCCGCATCGGTTGTGTTGATCCGAATGCCGGCGCCATCGCGAAGATCTGAGAGGAGAGTTGACGAGGTGATCGGCGCGTCCTCGCGCCCAAGTGAGATGCTGTAGACAGTGCCTGCGACATCGAGCCGAAAATCTGCGACGCCATCGCGTGTCAATACTCCGGCGCCGTCATTGAGACTCGCGAGTGAAGAGTTGCGACCGAGCCCGTTCAATTGGGAACTCGTCACCGTATTCGCGTAGATGTTTGCTTCGATGCCAAGGTCTTGCGCGAGTGTCCCCGTCACATCATCGACGATGAACGAAGCACCACCGCCAGAAACGTCACGCAGAACGAGGCGTTCGTTCTCAATCGCGGCAGTGACATTCACCGTTTCGTCAGCGTTGATCGCTTCAACAACTTCTTGCAGGCTCGTTGCCGCACTGAGGTCGATCAAGCTTGTCTTGAAGAGGCGATCCGTAATGCGAACCTTGCCTCCATGCACACCGTCGCCGCCATTGAGCGTCGTGAGCGCAGTGTCATTTTGCACGCCGCCGTGTCCGAGTTCGAAGGAGATTCCATCGAGGCCAGCCGGAACGGTGTTCGTGCCCGCGAATCCGCGCGACAACAACTGGCTGTTGGTGACCATGCGTGCGATGCGCATTTGGTACGCGCCGGGTGGCGTGGAACTTCCAGTGGACACCGACATCAGCGTGTCGTCGCCAAGCGCCGCACGCATCGTGTCAAAGACTTTTCCGGTTCGCAGTTTTCCTGCGGCGCTCTTGGCTGCCAGGATGCGCGCATTCACATCGAGAAGCGCAGTCCTTGCCGCAGTCACTACGCCAATTCTGCGTTGAATCGGCGCTTTCCCGCGCGACTCAAGCGAGAGCAGTTGCTCGATCAACGCGGCACTATTGATGCCGCTAATGAGTCCAGTACCGACAGAAAGCCCGGCCATATGGGTGGTACCCCTGAGTTGACTCCCTCGGAAACTCTCCGAGTGATTTCCGGCAGCGCCGCCGGAACCCATGGTTGAAGCAAGGCGAATGCCAACGCGACATCCGTCATGCCGCTTCGTTCATCGACCATCCCGCCGCTTTTCCGGTGCCAGACTTCCAGATAGGGGTGAGTTCCGACCGTCTGCGCAGTTCCAATACATCGCTCGCCCAACTCATGAGTACTCGACTGAAGAGTTGATGCGCCCGGTCCACGGCTGCTTCGGCGCTGCGCGTGTCGATCTGCAATGAAACGGTCTCGCTCTTGGGCTTGAACTCTGAATACTTGGAGGGTTTCGTGTTCATGCGACCATCCTTGGAAGACGCGAAAAGTCATTCGACATCCGCGCGCCGTCAAAAGAATCGGCTCGATTCAGATGCGATTGAAGCCAATCCACCACGATTTGACTTACCGAAGCGATGACAACGACCGGACCGCGAGTGTCGAAATCACTCAAACGGAAAAACCACGAATTCCAGTGATACTGTTGCGATCTTGCGCGAAATCACGACTCTAACTGCGAGACTCCGAGTCGCGCGAGCAACCCGTCGAACTGATCGAGCGTGAAGAAGTCAACAATGAGTCTTCCTGACCCCTTCTTGCGTCCTAGTTGGAGCTGAACCTTCGTGCCGAGTTTCGACGAAAGTTGGCGCTCCAGATCGCTTACGTGGGCGATTTTCGGCGCGGCGGACCGCGGATTGCTGCTGTTCGGAGCTTCAAGCGCTGCCTTCACGCGCCTTTCAAGTTCTCGGACGCTCCACCCTGCTGAGACCGAAGATTTGGCTAGCGCGACGCGTGCGTCGATGTTGATCACGGACAAGAGCGCCTTCGCGTGCCCCTGTGAGAGCGCGCCGGAACGCACCATTGATGCGACGCCAGCGTCGAGCTCAGTGAGCCGCAGTAGGTTCGTCACGGAGGCCCTGTCGAGACCAACTCGATCAGCGACAGAAGCGTGGGTAAGAGCGAACTCCTCCGCCAACTTCCGTAAGGCAAATGCGCGTTCCATCGCGTGCAGGTCTTCACGATGGACATTCTCGATGAGCGCAAGCTCTGCAGACGATTGGTCAGAAAGTTCACGGACGAGCGCCGGGATTTCCGCAAGCCCGAGGAGCTTCGAGGCTCTCCAGCGACGCTCGCCCGCGACGAGTTCGAAGGTCCCGTTCTTGGATGGACGGACCACAATTGGCTGCATCAAGCCGGCTGAACGAATCGACTCCGCGAGTGATTTCAATCCACCTTCATCAAATGAGGTGCGTGGCTGCCGTTGGTTTGGATGGATGAGCTCCACTCGCAAGAGGCGCAATTCGCCTTCCGATGGACTGGTGCTCGGCACCGCAGGGGCGGGCTGCCGGGGATTGCGTGCGGAGATGTGCGCTGCTGGCTTGTATTCCACGACTGCCGCGGGGGCGTCTGTTCCACGGGGAACCCCCAGCGTGAGGTCGATCCCATTCAGGCTCGGCGAAGCTACCGACGTCGCGACTGGTTGGTTTGGTGTTTTCGATTGGTCTGAAATGGCCGTCGGCGGTGGAACCGTGACGGGTACTGGAGCACCGAGTAGGGCACCCAAGCCGCGACCGAGTTTTCGAAGAGGCGATTTTCCCGCTGAATTCGAGGTTGAATCATTCATTTCGTGCAATGCCATCCGTAGCAGGTTGCGAGTTTGGCGACTTGTTCCCCGTGGAACATTCGTATGACAGGGTAGTGTCATAGATTCCTGCGAAGGGATGCGCTTGTCAAGCGCGCGCGATCGAAATCATCCCAGTGGAGCGCCGTGTTCAGTTATCGGACGGACGACTTCCGAGAGCAGTCACGATCGAGTTGATTCCCTGATGATGCGCCACTCGCGTGGAACACCTTCCCTCCATCAAATCCGATGTGCTCAGAGCGCTCTGGCGCGAACGGAGATTCGTGACATGGATCGCGCTCCTCGCGTTCGCTGCGTTTCTGCCGAGCGTTTGGATGTGCGGCTGGATTTGGGATGACGATTCGTATGTCACGCTCAATCGTGTCGTGCAGAGTTCAGACGGCCTCTGGCGTGCGTGGATACCAGGAGAGACGCCGCAGTACTACCCATTGGTGTTCGTGAGTTTTTGGATTGAGCACGCGATCGTTGGCCTGCACCCCGCGCTCTTTCACTTTGACAATGTTTGTTTGCACGCGGCGGCGTGTGTGTGTTTCTACTTCGCGTTGATTCGTCTTCGCGTGCCCCACGCATTTTGGATTGCAGCGATTGTTGCTGTGCATCCCATGCAAGCTGAGAGTGTCGTCTGGGTGACGGAGCGAAAAAATGTGCTCTCGTTTCTATTCGCGATGGCGAGCGTGCTTGCTTGGTTGCGCGCGGAAGACACAACCTCGCGTCAGCAGGTTGCGCGATGGAGCGCGATCGCGCTGCTCTGTTTTGTTTGCGCGATGTTGTCGAAGACGACGGCGGTGTTCATTCCGCCCGTGTTGATTCTCATTCGGTTGTGGGAGCGCCGAGCGATCAACTTCATGCTCTGCGTGCGCGTCGCACCTTTCTTTGTCCTCGGCCTCATCGGTGGCTTACACACGGCGTACCTCGAGAAGACGCATGTCGGCGCAGTGGGGGACGAGTTCTCGTTGACGATCTTGCAGCGCGTGAGTCTTGTCGCGCAGAATTTTTTCTTCTATCCATTGCACGCGCTCATGCCATTTGAACAGGTGTTCATCATGCGGCGTTGGCAACTTGGGCAGTGGGTGTTCGGCGTGGATGAACCTGGCGCAGCAGCACTCGTCGCGTCGATCGTCGTTGTGTGTATCGCCGCGCTCCGGTGGCGGCGGAATCGCGCGACCCTGTTGATCTTGCTCTGGTACTCCGCCGCGATTTTCCCCGCGCTTGGATTCTTTGACATTTATCCGTTTCGATACTCCTTCGTTGCGGATCACTTTGCATACGCCGCGCTTCCCGCGATTTCGTGCGCGGTGGTCGTGTTTTTCGGAAGGGAGATCACGAATGTGCGTGTTCGCACTGTTGTTGGCGTCGTCTCAATCGTTGCGCTGCTGACGCTGTCATGGCGAACACTTCCGCGCTTCGAAGATGAGAAGACGCTGTGGACCACGACTCGGGCGCAGAATCGAGGTGCATGGATCGCTGGGGATAATCTCTCAGCGATCGCATTGAGAGAAGCTGAGGCCGTACTGCAACTTCCGCCCGCGAACTCGGTGTCCGAACAGCAGCGGCGTGATGACTTCGTTCGTGCGCGTGCTGATGACGCATACATCCTCGCGTCTCATGATTCTTGGTTGGACTTTGACCCCGTAGTCTCCTACACAAATCGATCGGAGGCGGCTCGTCTTCGCGGCGATTACGCTCAGGCACTAGGGGACTTGGACCTGTCCGTCTATCGGGGAGTCGACGCTCACGGAAGTTTCGTGGCAAGCGGCGAGATGAGCGCGGAAGGCCATTGGATGCGTGGTCGACTTCTCGAACTACTCGCGCGCGACGCGGAGGCCGCGAGCGAGTATCGCATTGCGTCTCACGACGCGGATGTGCGCATTCGTGAGCGGGCGCTTCGAAGCCTTCTTGCATTGACGGTGCGCACCGAGCGAACACTCGATGCGGCTCGCGTCGCGCGCGAACTCGTCGAAGTCGCGCCAAACGACAGGGGCGCTTGGCTCAATCTTGGTGCTTCACTGATCGCCAACGGAGAACACAGAGAGGGTCGTCGCGTACTCCTTGTGCAGCTCTTGAGCCGTGAGTTGTCCGAACAGTTGTGGGTTTCAGCTGCGGTGAGATATGTACGAAGCGTGGCCGATGATGATGCATCGGATGCTGATGAGATTGCTGCGGCGCATCGCTTCGCGGACACCATGGTGGAGCGCAGTGGCGGGAGCGAGATTGCGAAACTACTGCTCGCGCGTATGCGACTTCGAGCGGGAGATCGGGATGGTGCCCGGGCGCTCGCGATGGAAGTTGAGCAGAAGGCCGGGTCAGATGTCGTGCGCAATGAAGCGGCAGCGATTCGCGCGCTCACGGATTGACGCTATGCTTGCAGCGTCCCGTGTGTTGCGGGACATTTGACGCGTCAGGCGAAAGCGGTGTGAATCCGCTACGAAGGCGTCACCGTGAACTGTGTGAGCGACGAGCTCCTGCAGAAGTCGGGTCGACCTGGCGCATCAATCTGTCCGACCCCTCCGCTCATGAGGTGCGCCGGCTTCTGCAGACCTGCCCGCTTGCGTGTTTCGCAAGCAATGCAAGGCTCGCAGCGCCTCGACTTCATGGAAGTGCCGCACGGAGGGGAAGTGTTCGCTTTGACTGGCGCATTTCCAGTCAGAAGGGTTTGTTGCATGCAGTTCATGAGTGTTGGTTCGATCGGTTTCGCAATCGCAAGTGCATTGACAATCACTGTCAGTGCGAACGCGGCGATTGTCGGAAGTTACGCAGTCGGTAGTGGCTCACAAGTTTCAACGGTGCAGTTTGACTTCGTCACACTTGGAACGAACGAGACGAATACGTATCTCTACGAAGTCGCGCACGATGCGGGGCTCTTTGGCGATGATTTGTTTGCGATCATCGCTGCTGCACAGCCTGGTTACTTTTCGCATGAGGTCATCACTTTTTCCTTTGGCGACGCGCTCTACAGCGTGGGGATTGGCTCAGACTTCGCCGCTGGGTTCGGCACCGCGCCGGACTATCTTGACTACTGGCACTACTGGACGCGGGACAACGCCGCGCAGGCATGGAGTGAGTCGTGGATCGGATTTGGTGATCGCGCGGTGACCGATGGCAGTTGGGATGGGTGGGTCTTCAATCTATGGGGCGCGCCTGCTGCAGTGCCAGCGCCCGCGGTGCTCTCACTCTTCGCGATGCTCGGCATGCGCCAATCACGCCGCCGATCGGTTACTTGCTCGTCGGCGTCTTGAGTGTCGAAAGGTATGCCACAACATCGCGCAACTCACTCTTCGTAAGCACGCTTCCCATCTTCGGCATTGCCGACACTGGCCCGAATCCGTCCACGACAACCGCTTGCGGCACAAGAAGTGATTGCAGGAGCGACCGCTTGTCTGCGTGAAGCGCAACGCCATCAAGGGCTGGTGCGGCATTGCCGCCCGTGCCTTCAACGGTGTGACACTTCACGCAGACGGCGGATTGGTGATACAGCACGATTTGCCGTCCACGATCTGCATCGCCGCCCTCGACGCAGAGCAGTTCGAATCGACCGAGTTCATCAGTCGCTCGTGCGTTGAAGCGCGCGAGCGCGTTCTGCATCGCAGCATCTTGCGTTGCTCTTGCAAACTCCTCAATCTCGAGTGCAAGCGCTGGCGCAATCGTTCCCTCAGCAAGATTGTTTGCGAGCGGCGCGACGATCTCCGTCGCGAGCTCCGGATGCCTTGAGAGATCGCGAAGTGCAAGTTGTTGTTCAAGCAAACTCCCCGACTCCACTGCTTGGCGGAGTTGCGGTACGGCAGACGGGAAGTCCACGACTGCGAGAATGGACCGTGCTTGTGCACGCAAGCTTGCGCTGTCTGACGCGAGAGCGGCTTCCACCGCGGCAGGTCGACGTGTCGCATCTCCCGCGAGAGAACGGAGACTTGCGACGCGCTCTCGCTCGGGAACTGCTGTTTCGCGAATCGCACGCAACGCGGCATCGGGATCGAGCGAGACACCATGCTTCGAGGTCATCTCAAGTGTCGCCGCCCGAATCGCGGCCGAGCGATCCTCAGCGAGTGGAGCAAGTCGTCTTGCAAGCACGGCCTTGAAGGCCTCGGCATCGCGCCTAGATGCATCGATAGGTCGATACGCGCCGTTGACGCGATCTCGCACACCTGGCGAGAGCCACTCTCCGAGTGTTGCGATCGCTTCGAGCCGCATGGGTTCTGGGTTACTCGTCGCGAGCGCATAGGTACAGACTTCGGAGGCGAGGCTGTCGCTGCCCATGCGCAAGGCGGCATAGAGCGCACGACGCGTGAACGGGAAGTCACTCGTATCTATAGGTGTCGCGCCAATAGGGCTCTCCATCGCCCCACTAGGGAGTTGCCAGCGAACGGTGAGGTGATCGCCGCCGCCGCCTTCCGCGTGACGCGCTTCGAATGCATAGCGCTTTCCTGCTTCAAGTTGAATCGACGCACTCTGCTGACCTGGCGCCGAGGTGAAGTCGTTCACATTCGAGTAGCCCTCAACACGCGCAACTTCTCGCAGCGTTGATGGATCTTCATCCGTACCTATGAGGAGGACGGAATCGTCATCACTCGCGATCCCGAAGATGTACTGGCCTGTTTCAGGGGCAACCACAGAACCTCGAATGCGCGCGATGTACTTGTCGCCTGCGTTGCGCGGCGCATCAGGGGTCGAGAGTTGCGCGCTATTCGATGGAGCGGACGCAAATCGCGCGGCATCGATGAGATCGTTTGCGGTGGCGGCTCGATCGAGCTGCCAGACCTCGCGGGTGAAGACATGCTTCGGCGCTGACTGCGGTGCAGAAGTCGCTGGTGCGCCAGATTGAGAGTTGGCGCGAATCAGCGACTCAGCGAGCTTCAGAGTGAGGGCGTCGAGTTCGAGATCATTGATCGCTCGCGCGGCTTCATGGCGCAGGAGTCGCTCTGGGTCTTCAAGAAACTGTGCGATACGCGTGTCGCGTGACTTTCGCATGGCCAAGAGCGCGGCGAGCCGAACGCATGCGCGTGGGTCAGCTGCGAACTCGCCGAGCTTGACGGGATCTTGCATCCAGTGCAGCGCCATCACACCCGCGTGGCGAAGGAACACATCTTGATCGTTGTTCTCTGCGAGCATGGAGAGGATGGATGGCGCTTCTTCAATCGCACGCATGCGGCCAAGCGCCATACTTGCGAAGTAGCGGACGCGGAGCGAAGGGTCAGCGCAGAGTTCGGCAAGTTTCGGAGCGGCGCTTCGAGTTCGTGCTTCGCCAAGCACCTTCGATGCTTGCGCACGAATCTCCGCGTCTCTGTCATCGAGCAACCCCATGACGAGGCGCATCGGATCGAACGGATCTCGCGCGCTCGGATTCGAAGCAAGGCGCGCCTGCGCTTGTTGACCGAGTGCCCAGATCGCGTGCACGCGAGCGAGTTGGTTGGGTGCGCTGATTGCAGCGTCGCCGAGAAGGTCCGTCGTCTGTTGGCCTCGCGATGCGAGTTCCCATTGTGCACGAGAGCGAACTCGGCGATCGGCGTGTGAGAGCAACTCGCGAAGTTCATCGCTATCGCGTTGCGAAAATCCTTCGCGCAAGAGTTGAGCCGTTGAGAGCACCGCGTTGTCTTGCGCGTGCTTGGGATCCCAAACAGAGTAAAGCTCGCCCTTCTTCGCGGAGTACCAACCATCGCCCCAATCACTCACGATGATGCGACCGTCGGGCGCGAAGTCGATATCCGTCGCGAGCACATTTTCAATGAACGGCGTGACGCTCGTGACTTGAAAACCAGCGCCAAATGGCTGCACACGAACATCGAGGACCTGGCTGTAGGACGCACCGCCAAGGAAGTCGCAGAGAAAGAACGCGCCTCGGTAGGACGCATCAAGACCAGTACCCGGATAGCAGACAAGGCCACTCGGTCCACTGCTCACATGATCAAGCGGAGGAATCGTCCACGCTGGCTGCGATGGATTGCTCTCGCGAACTTTCATTGGAGCGAGATCTGCGCGGAGATGCCAGATGCCCTCTTGATTCCACGGACCACGCTGGTTCACGCCATCAAGCGTTTGGTACTCCATGCGCCAACCTGTCTCTCCGCCCTCAACGCAGTAGACGAATCGCGCTTGGTCTCCGCCGTCCGAGTTGTTGTCGCCTGTGAAGAGATTTCCGAAGTCGTCGAACGCGAGTTCCTGCGGATTGCGAAGTCCGGTGCAATAGAGCTCGATCGCGCTGCCATCCGGATTACAGCGGAACACTGCACCCGCGCGCGGATCTTTGAGGATCTCTCCCTCGGGCGTGCGAATGTTGTATCCACGATCACCGATGGACCAATAGAGCTTGCCATCGGGACCCCAAACGAGTCCGTGCATGTCATGGCCACGAAGCGCAACGCGCACACCAAATCCGTCGTAGACCGAGGTGCGGTCCTCCGCAACCCGATCGTTGTCGTGATCTCGCAATCTCCAGAGCGAAGGGATGTTCGTGTACCAAACATCGCCATCGCGGGTGATGAGTCCAGCACCAGTTCCATCAAGCGGATCATGAAACGGTCCCGCGAAGAGGCTACGGCGATCGAGTCGCGCATCGCCATCTGTGTCCTCAAGCATGATGACGCGGTCTTCGTACTTGCTGTAGTACGCCATGCCGCCTTCGCGCTTCTCTGCCCACTTCTCATACATCTTGAGTCGATCAGCCGTAGATTGCGCTTGCAAATCATCGAGCAGCCACCAGCGACTCGAGCGATTGTCCTCAACCCCTAACTCCTGCCGGTCACTCTCCGCGACGAAGATGCGTCCAAGTTCATCGATGGCGATCGCGACTGGATCATCCACTGTGGGGTAGACCGCAATCAATCGGCACGACAAGCCTGCGACGGGGCGGAGTTTGCAAGGATCCGTGAGTTTGGGATTCGCGTCCGCAAGCGCCGCGCTCTCGGCTTCGGTTGGGGGAACGCAACTGAGAGTCGTCGGGACAGGCAAAATCGTCGTCGCTGCACCGGCTGCGACCGCGAAGAATCGAGTGGAACCAAGAAAGCGCATGAGAGTGTGGAATGCTATCGGCGATAGCATCACCCGCATGTCGCAACCCATCGATCAACTCGCTGCTCGTCGGACTTTCTTGGGTGCGGTCGGAGCCGCATCACTGACTTCTGTCGCGTCTGCGAATCTGCTTGCGCGCGCGCAGACCCAAACCACGCCGAGCCAAGTAACAGCACTCGATCCCAACAAGCCAGGACGCACTCCGAACATGAAGTTCGCGATCAACCTTGAGATGTGGTTCGGAAACTTGCCGTTTGCAGATCGCATTCGCGCAACCGCGGATCTCGGTTTTGAGTTCGTTGAGTTCTGGCCTTGGCGCAACAAAGACGCGGTCGCGGTGAAGGCGGCGCTCGCACAAACAGGCGTCAAGGTTACGCAGTTCACTGCGTGGGGTTTCGTACCTGGCATGAATGATCCGAAGAATGAAGAGGCCTGCATCGCTGAGGTGGAAGCATCGTGCCTCTTTGCGAAGGAGATTGGGGCGCCAATGATGACCGTCGTTGCAGGCAACGACATTGCCGGCGTTTCGAAGCAAGACATGCACGCGCAGGTGATCAAGGTCCTCAAGCGCCTCGCGCCAATCGCGGAGAAGCATCAGGTCATGCTCATTCTGGAACCGATGAACATTCGAAATGACCACAAGGGGCATTGCCTGTGGGGCAGCCCAGATCCAGTGCGCATATGTCGCGAAGTCGCTTCACCATGGGTGAAGATCAACTGGGATCTGTATCACATGCAGATCAGCGAAGGCGATCTTTGCCGACGATTGCGCGAGGGTTTTGACCAAGTGGGATACATCCAAGTCGCAGATAATCCTGGCCGCATGGAACCCGGTACAGGCGAGATTGCGTACGCACGCGTGTATAAGGAGCTTCGTGATCTCGGATACACGAAACCGATCGGCGTGGAATGCAATCCGAGTTGCGATCCTAAAGAGGCGGCGTTTCGCCTCGCACAGTCGGATGTTTGAATCCTCACAACACGCTTCCGGTTTGACATTGCTCACGGATTGAAGGACAGAACTTATGCAACTCATCACCCTTGCTCTTCCACTCGTGCTCCTCGCAGCCTCGCCTATCTTGCCAACCCCGCAGGCTGCTCCGCCAGCGCCGGTTGCTCCAGCACCACAAGCCCAAGGCGGCAGTTTCACGATTGATGATGTGCATTCAAGCGCACTCTTCCGCGTGCAGCATTTTCACGCAGGTCAGTTCTGGGGACGGTTCAACACCATCGCAGGAACCTTCACGCTTGCACAAGATCCGGCGAAGATGGCCTTTGATGTTTCGATTGACACCGAGAGTGTCGACTCGGGAAATCCAAAGCTCGATGGCCATCTCAAGAGTCCAGACTTCTTCAACGCGAAGGAGTTTCCAAAGATGACCTTCAAGAGCACCGGGTGCACAAAGAATGCCGATGGGACCTTCGCGCTCACCGGTGACCTGACGATTCGTGGCGTGACGAAGAGCATGACCGCGACGCTCGAGGTGACTGGTTGGGGCTTCGACATGGGTCGCGGAGCACGAGCAGGCGCAGAAGCGCGCTTCAAGATCAATCGATCGGACTTCGGCGTGAGCTACGGCGTCGACAATGGGGCACTCGGCAACGAGACAACGGTCATTGTCGGGCTTGAGGGCACAGCGGCGTAATGTTCGCGCACTCCTTGCTCTCGCTCCTCATGAGTTTCTCGATGCAAGCTTCGCCACTCATCGACGACGCTCCAGTGCCGTTTGGACCTGTGCCAACGGCGGCTCAATTGGCCTGGCACGATCGAGAAATGCAGATGTTCATCCACTTCGGTCCCAACACCTTCACGGGGCTTGAGTGGGGCGAGGGCGGGGAGAATCCGAAGCTCTTCGCACCGACTGCGCTTGATGCGAATCAATGGGCAAGGGTGGCGAAGGACGCGGGGATGGAAGCGATCATCCTTACCACGAAGCATCACGATGGCTTCTGTCTTTGGCCGTGCGAGTCGACGACGCACGATGTCGCGTCGAGTGGTTGGAGCCACGGCGAGCGAGATGTGTTGCGCGAGTTGAGCGACGCATGCGCGAAGGCTGGTCTTGGGCTCGGCGTCTATCTGTCGCCATGGGATCGCAACAACCCGAAGTACGGAACCGGCGAGGCGTACAACGAGTACTTCAAGGCGCAACTTCGCGAGGTGCTTGGCGGCGAGTACGGGGATATCGTGGAGATGTGGTTTGACGGCGCGTGTGGAGAGGGGCCCAACGGCAAGCGCCAGGTCTACGACTTCAAATCCTTTAACGCGCTCGTGCAGGAGCTTCAACCGAACGCGGTGATCTTTAGCGATGCGGGCCCTGGTGTTCGTTGGGTCGGCAACGAGCGAGGGATTGGGAGTGAGACACATTGGTGCCGACTCAATCGCGACGACTTCTTCCCAGGCACGCCGCGGAGCGCGGAGCTTGGGGAAGGGCATCGAGAGGGCACGCATTGGGTTCCCGCGGAGTGCGATGTTTCCATTCGGCCGGGTTGGTTCTATCACCCAGACACCGATGCAAAGGTCAAGAGCATCGATGAACTCGAAGAGATTTGGTACGCGAGTGTTGGTCGCGGCTGCGGGCTCCTCCTCAATGTGCCGCCAGATCGACGCGGACTCATTCACGACAACGATGCTGCGGCAATGCGCGGGCTCAAGGCACGGCTCGATGCAACCTTTGCGAAGGACCACGCGCGTGGCGCCACCGCATCAGCAACGACCACTCGCGCTTCGAAAGCCAACCCAGCGAGGTTTGCGGCGAGTTGTGTCGTCGATGGCGATGCCTCAACCTATTGGGCGACTGACGATGCGGTCCACGACGGCGCCGTGACGATTCCATTCGGAGCCCGCGCCAAAGTCAGCGTCATCCGGATCGAGGAGTACATCAAGCTCGGCCAGCGCGTCGCGAAGTTTCATGTGGATGCGCTCGTCGAGGGAAGTTGGAAGCGTGTGACCGATGGGACAACCATCGGTGCGCGCCGGATTCTCCGATTCGATCCAGTGCAGGCGAGCGCGATTCGTGTTGTGATCGACGAGGCAGCGGCGTCGCCGTGCATCTCTTCTATCAAGATCTATTAGGCGAGGCAACGCATGTCCCAAGCGGCATTCCCAGACATCGACATCGTGCCCTTTGTAGAGCAATCCTCTCGCGCGCCGCTGGGATTCCGGCACTATCGACCGGAGGAGTTGATTGAAGGCAAGGCGATGAAGGACCACTTGCGCTTCGCGAGTGCCTACTGGCACACGATGCGCAATGGTCTCGCGGATCCGTTTGGAAGTGCGACGGCGCAGATGCCGTGGGATGACGGCAGTGACAACATCAGCAACTGCCTTCGCCGAGCTGACGCATTTTTTGAGTTCGTGACAAAGTGCCGCATCGAGCGTTGGTGCTTTCACGATCGCGACATTGCTCCAGAGCGCGCGACGCTGCGCGAGTCCAATCGTGATCTTGATACCGTCGTCGCACACTGCAAGACCCTTCAGCAGTCAACGGGCGTCCGCCTGCTTTGGGGGACGGCGTGCTTGTTTGCGCATCCTCGCTATGTCTCTGGCGCAGGAACGAGCCCGCGTGTGGAAGTCTTCACGCACGCCGCAGCACAAGTGAAGAAAGCGCTCGAAGTGACGCACGAACTTGGTGGCGAGGGCTATGTTTTTTGGGGAGGGCGCGAGGGCTATCTCTCGCTCATCAACACTGACATGAAGAGAGAGCGCGAGCACTTGGCGCGATTCCTCCACCTGGCGTGCGACTACGCGAAGGCGATCGGGTTCAAGGGCCAGTTCTACATCGAACCAAAGCCGCGTGAGCCGAGCGTGCATCAATACGACTCCGACGCCGCGGCGTGCCTTGCGTTTCTCTCGGAGTTTGATCTGCGCGCGCACTTCAAACTCAACATCGAGACGAACCATGCGACGCTTGCGGGGCACACCGTCGAGCACGAACTCGCGTTGTGTCGCGCGACGGGATCGTTTGGTTCGGTGGACGCGAACAGCGGCACCGATCATTGCGGATGGGACACCGATGAGTTCCCAACTGATCACCGACTCTGCACCAAGATGATGCTTGAGATTCTTGCAGCGGGGGGGTTCACGACCGGCGGATTGAACTTCGACGCCAAGCGCAGGCGCGAGAGCTTCGAACCAGTTGACCTCTTCTACGCGCATGTCGCAGGAATGGACGCTTTTGCTCGTGGTCTCAAGGCGGCTGCGGCGATTCGCGCGGATGGTCGCATCGCGGAGTTCGTCAAGAACCGCTACGCCAGTTGGGATGGCTCACTTGGGAAGGGAATTGAGCAAGGCCGGGTGAACATGCAGGAACTTGAGGCGCTCGCGCTTGATCAGTCTGCGTGGCATCTCGAGAGCGGTCGCCAGGAAATGCTCGAACACATGCAGGATGGCATCGTTTAGGCGACGGCGGTTGGCAACACAAACGCCGCCCCGAAGCGGGCGGCGCGAATCTTGAGCGCTCGCGACTTGCGCCGCGATCCGTTAGTCCCATTGCCGAGTTTGTAGGCGCGTCGCCTCGCTCGCGAATCTTGAGCGCTCGCGACTTGCGCCGCGATCCGTCAGTCCCATTGCCGAGTTTGTAGGCGCGTCGCCTCGCTCGCTTTGGCGTGCGCCTGGCCGAGTGAATCGGCACAGGCGCAATTCCGGCGTCGATTGACTCATTTCAAGGCAAGAAACCTGCACGAGCGCTCAAGGGATGCAACACAAACGCCGCCCCGAAGCGGGCGGCGTTTGTAAGGAAGGAAGGAGACTTGTTGATTCGCGGCTGATCAGGCCGCTGCGCGGACGCGGAGCTTCTTCGCCCAGCGTTCGTTGCGGACAGTCTGGAGCTGCACGAGTCGCTGAAGGAGATCCGCAGGACCCTTCGCGCTGATGTCAGCGCCGATTTCCTCGGCCAAGCCTGGTGCGCGATTGAAGATGCCGCCGCCGACTGCGATTTGCATCGATGGGTGTGCGTTCTTCTCGCGGATTGAATCGATGAGTTCACGGATCATCGGCGCGTCCTTGGCGCTTGAAGCGAAGAGCAGGAGCACATCAGGTTGTCTGTTTGCAAGCTCCTCGGAAATGTCGTCGTTGGCAACGCCGCCGCCAGCAAAGGTGACTTCATATCCATCCGCCTCAAGCAGGTCAGCCACCATCTGTCCTGCGAGTTCTTCGGTCTCGTTTGGACCACAGAAGATGCAGATCGATCGGCCGCGGAGTTCCTTCTCCTCGTATCGCGCTTGTGCTTGATCGACGAGCATGCGCAGCATTCGCGTCGAGTAGTGGTGCGCGAGCGTCGTCATCTGATCCTTGCGGAACAGCGTGCTCGTGAGCTCAAGGAGTGGCCAGAACAGGTCCTTTGCGAGAGTCTCTGCACTTTCGCCTGCTGCGTAGAGGGAGTTGACGAACTTTCGTGCGCTACGGCGCTCGCCCGAGACGAGGTGCGAGTGAAGTTGCTCGATGCTGCGTTCAATGTTCATGGGAAGTAGGGGGCTTAGAGCTGTTTGCCTTGCGCACCATCCACAGTGCGCTTCGGCTTCTTGCGAGTTCCGGATGCACTCCGGAGGTTGCCTGCGTGACACGCATCACGCTGCGGCACTGCTTGTTTCGGCGCGCACGCCGCGGGTGGAAGAGTGAAGGAAATATGTAGCCAATAACGAAAAGGGGTTGCGGTTCTCCGCTCCCAAACCCATGCTCTACACACACATGCGCGAATTGCACTTCAGCCCGATATCCGTTTTCGCAGCTTCGACTTCAAGTCGCGCGATCGCGTGGACGGCGGCATTGCTGTGCAGCGCACATCTTTATGCCGGTGATCCGCCGACTGCAGACGAGGCGCGAAGTGAAGCGATCGCTGCCCGCGAGCCAAGTGAACCCGAACGACTCGTCATTGGTTGTGACGCCGGTGATGTGACGGTCGAAGTTGATCCATCGCTCAAGGACACCAAGGTTGAGGCGAAGTTTCATCTGGTCGGGCGCGATGCGGCGGATCTTGCGAAGCGACAAGCGACATTGAGGTTGCATGCGTCGCGGACGCCCGACGGATCAATCATCGTTGAGCCAGTGCTTGTTGGAGGCATGCGTGACGGCGAGCGCGCGGACATCACGGTTCGCACATTTGCGGCTGCCGACACCTCGATTCGCGCGAAGCATGGCGCGATGAAGGCGACTGGCATCGCGGGGAAACTTCGTCTTCGCGGTGGGCATGGCGCGGTCTTACTCCGCCGATGCACAGGTGTGATCGATGTGCATTCTGAACATGGCGCGATCGACATCTTCGATGCCGAGCGAGATGTGCAGATCGCTTCGAAGCACGCTCCAGTTTCTCTGCGGTACGCCGATGACGCTGACGCAGAGTTCAAGATTGAAACGACGAACGGTCCGGTGACGGTTTCAGTAGGACCGCTCTACGACGGAAGCGCGACGCTGCGTACAACAGCGGGTGGGATCGTGCTTCATGATGCTGCGAAACGCATGCGAACGCCGCGCCTCGGAGAGACTGTGGCGCAGGTCGAACTTGGCGCGGGTATCGCGCAGTCCATCGTCGAGACCTCCAACGGCACCGTCATACTGGAAGCGCGGACGGCTGCTTCTTCGGAGCCAGCTGGCTCAGCACCACACCCGTGAGCATGAGTGCAGCACCAATGTACTGCTGAAGTTCGGGGCGCTCACTGAGGAAGATGATCCCGCATCCCATTCCAAAGACGCTCTCAAGAGACATGATGAGCGCGGCATGTGCGGGTGGCGCGCTCTTCTGGGCAATGACTTGCAAAGTGAACGCGACCGCGACTGGAAACGCCGCACCAAGGAGAATCGACCACTTCGCGAGGAGGATCGACTCCCATTCGAGTTGTCCCAGAAACGCCGCGATGATCAACGACACGATGCCCGTCACTCCGAGTTGCAGGATGGAGAATCGAATCGCTTCAACTCTTGACGAGTACCGTCCGACCAGAATCACTTGAATCGCCCAGATGACTGCAGACACGAGGACGAGCCCGTCACCCGGATTGACTTCGAACTCGCGCGTGATGCCGAGCAACGCGAGCCCAATACCGGCGAGTGCGACTCCACCCCACACCGACCAACGCAGGTGTTGTCCAACCAGAAGTCCGAGCAAAGGCACAAAGACGACATACAGACTTGTGATGAACGCGCCATTCGAGGCCGTCGTGTAGCCGAGACCAGCTTGTTGGAACAGCGCTCCCGCTGCCATCGCGACACCAACGATCAATCCGCCGCGAAGTGTGGTGCGTCGAACTTGCTGTGTGTTCTCCTCCGGCCACGGAACGAAGGCCAACAACGGAAGCAGCAGGATGGTTCCGATTGTGAAACGAAGTCCTGTGAACCCAAAGGGCCCAACATGATTGGCTCCAAGGATCTGGAACACGAATCCCGCGCCCCAAATCGCTGCTGCGGCCAAGAGAAAAGAATCGGCCACAGCAGTCTTCATGCGCATCGATGCGACTGTAACCCACAGGAAGCAAGTGCGCCTTGCACTTTGTTCGGTTGCCCGTCAGGCTGCGCGGATGCTCAGCTTGACCAATCGCTCGATGCGCGTCTCGCTCCTCGCTCTCACTGCCGCTGGATTGCTCTCGGCGTGTGATGCGACCCCGAAGCCCCCAACACCGCTTCTCACGGATGGACTCAAGGGTTGCGAGTTTGACGCGAGCTACTGGTCGTATGACGGGAATGTTCTCACGGGTCGCACGACTGCCGAGAATCCCCTCACGAAAAATCAGTACCTCTGGTTTCCTGGCGAGTACTCAGATTTCGAGTTGCTCTGCGATGTGCGCATTCAGGGAGGGAACTCCGGCATTCAATATCGCACGGAGCCACAAGAAGCAGGAGAGCCACGCGGGTTTCAAGCGGACTTCGACGCTGCGCACAGTTACACCGCGCGCGTTTACGAAGGTGGCGATGGTGGCCGTGGATTGGTGAACGAGCGCGGCGAGTCGGTGCACTACACCAACGGCGCGCGAACCGCTGAGCGATTCGCCGATGCCGCAACGATGGACGCGGCGATCAAGCGGGACGACTGGAACGCGTATCGCATCATCGCGATCAACGGCATAGTGACGCATGACCTCAACGGTGTGCTCATGACGAGAGTCGAGGAGGATGTCGCTCGTCGAGCAAGTGGCCGCATCGGCGTGCAACTCCATGTTGGTGAGCCGATGGTTGTTGAGTACCGCAACCTCCGCATCACGCCAATCAATGCAGACAACCAATCTGCGCGGGGCGGGCGATGACTGATCCGAGGTCGCGCCTTCCGATGGCGATCGTTCTTGTCGCGGCGGGGACAATCTTGGTGAGCGTCGTTGCTGTTTCAACGGTCTTGAAACGAGGCGACGCCATCACGGTCGCGCCGGCTCCGCCGGCGATCACGCAGGCGCGCGTTGCCCCGCCTCGCGCGACACCGCAGCGCCCGCAGTGGATTTGGACAACCGATGCTGGCGCAACCGACGCAGTCTTCGTTCGTGAGTTCACGCTCGCGCAGGCTGCAGAGATTGCCACGCTCGTCGTCAGCGTCGACAATGCATCTGAGGTGTTGATTGACGGGAAGCCTGCGCTCACGACAACCGATTGGGAAACACCGGTCGAGGCAAGTGTGGCAGCGCAACTTGGCAAGGGTACGCACACGCTTGAAGTTCGCGCGCACAACGAGGGCGG
The DNA here is from genome assembly GCA_005790605.1 of Planctomycetia bacterium. GTDB lineage: Bacteria > Planctomycetota > Phycisphaerae > Phycisphaerales > SM1A02 > F1-140-MAGs142. Next base: position 29,629 of record SXUI01000034.1, read on the forward strand.
TGTTGCAGCGGTTCTCGTTGACCTCAACATTCGCGACGCACTCGGTGCAGAAACGCAGATTGTGAGCGATGGAAGTTGGGAAACTGTTCGAGGCAACGCGCGCGCGGCTGTCCGCGTTGTCGGACCGTATGGCATTGCACCTTGGGGCGCGCTTGCGTCCTTTGACGCGCATGCAGTGCAGTCGTCCATCGTTGTTGCGGATGGATTCACCGTTGAACTCGTCACACAGATCAAGAAGGGACTTGGATCGATCGTTGCGATCGAGTCGCTTCCTGATGGCTCACTTGTTGCGAGTCCGCAGCATGGGAAGTTGCTTCGTGTCGTGCCAGGTTCGAAGGGCGTGCCGGCAGTCGTTACGCCAATCGACCTTCCCATCGGTGACGCGCAAGGGCTTGTCTTTGCGAAGCGCGGAAATGCGCATCATCTCTATGTCAATGTGAACTCAACGGGGACGGCACCAAGCGGTCTTTATCGACTGCGTGACGAGGACGCCAGCGGAGACTTTGAGGCAGTAGAAAAACTGATTGGATATCCGGAGACTGGCGGCGAGCACGGCCCACACGGCATGGTGATTGGGCCGGATGGATTGCTCTACATCATCGGCGGCAATCATGTGCCGCCGCCTGACTGTCAGATCTCGCGTGTTCCGCGAGTCTGGCAAGAGGACTTCGTTCTTCCGCGCATGTGGGATCCGGGCGGTCATGCGGTCGGGCTTCTCGCGCCAGGAGGTTGGCTTGTTCGAACAGATCTCGATGCGAAGCAGTTTGAGTTGCTTTCCATCGGGATGCGTAACGCGTACGACATCGCGCTTGTTGACGGCGAAGTACTGACCTATGACTCGGACATGGAATGGGAAATGGGAACGCCTTGGTATCGGCCGACGCGCATCCTCCATCTTGCGAGCGGCGCTGACTTTGGTTGGCGCAGCGGTTCCGCGAAGTTTCCATCTTGGTATCCCGACTCGAATCCAGCCCTACTTGATGTAGGTCCCGGTTCGCCGACAGGCATGTTGAGTTGCGCCGAGTGCTTCACCGATCCAAAGTGGAAACACGCGGTCCTTGCACTCGACTGGACATACGGGACGATTCATGCGCTCCTTGTCGAGCCATCCGGTTCGGGATTCACCGCGACGCGGCAGGAGTTTCTCTCAGGCAAGCCGCTACCTCTCACAGACGCCTGCGTTGCGCGCGATGGCGACGGCGGGTTCTACTTCGCGGTGGGTGGTCGAGGCGCGGCGAGTGCCATTTATCGAGTGAAGGAACGCGTTCGCGTTGCAGATGCGAAGACTGCGGTGATGCCCGATGTGGATGGGCTTCGCGCTCTTCGTCGGCAGCTTGAGTCTATGCAGCGTCCAGGGCTTACGCCAGATGCGATCGAGGTCGTGTGGCACGCGCTTGGCCACAATGATCGGCTTCTTCGAAACGCAGCGCGCGTGGCGCTTGAACATCAAGCTCCATCCTCTTGGAGCTCGCGCGCGCTGACCGAGTCAGATACTGAGACTGCGCTTACCGCGCTGCTCGCCCTTGCGCGTACTTCACCAAGCGATGCTGAGGCGGTGCAAGTTCGTATTGCCGCAATCGACGATGGGTCGCTTTCCCAAGATCATGCGCGCAATGCAGCGCGCATTCTTGGCATCACGCTCGCGCGCGGACACGACCTCACACCACTCGCGCGGATCGCGAACATCGAACGACTCGAAACTCGACTTCCCTCAGGCGACGAACTGTACGACCGCGAGGTCGGTGCGTTGCTCGTTCGACTCGGCGCAGCTTCCGCTGTTCCTAAACTCGTCACGATGCTTGAGGCGAAGGATGTCGTTCGCGATGTGCATGACGCAGCGCTTCTCGCTCGAAGCGACGGCTACGGCCCTCAAGTCGCGCAGATGCACGCCAAGCGTGGCGAGAAGCAGCAGTTTGCGGCGGCGATGATGTTGCGTGAGGCAACCAATGGTTGGACCGACGGGCTCCGAGATCGATATGCGCTCTGGTTCGCGCGCGCGCGCCGAACAGCCGGCGGAAACTCGTATCAGGGATCGCTGAAGCAGATCTTGAAGGACGCACTGACCAAAGTGCCTGAGTCCAAACGCGCGCGGTTTGAGCAACTTGCGAGTGATGATGGCGCGGATCTCGTCGATAGACCGCAACCAGTCGGTCCCGGACGCAATTGGACGACGGATGAGATTGAGCAACTCGCGCTCGATTCGAAGTCGGCAAATGTTGTGAACGGCGCGATGATGTTTGCGGCAGCAGGGTGCATCGATTGTCATCGCAGCGGCGCGCTCACGGCGCTCCACATCGGTGGACCAGATCTCACGAATGTTGCGCTGCGATTCGGTGCGCGTGAACTTGCGGAAGCGATCGTCGAGCCATCGAAGGTCCTGAGCGATCAGTACGAGTTTGAGGCGTTCGAACTCCTCGATGGAACTGCCGTCGTCGGTCGCATCGTCGACGACAACGAGACGCGATATCTGATCGTTGAAAATCTCCTCGCACCAGACGCGCGCGTGGAAGTGCTCAAGTCGCAGATCAAGTCGCAGCGACGATCCAAACTCTCGCCCATGATGCCTGGCCTTGTTGATCGACTCAACGCACAAGAAGTCCGTGATCTCTGCGCGTATCTGTTGCAGTCGAACTAGTGCTTCCACGCGCTCGCGGGAACGACAACCTTCTTCGCGTTGCTTGGCGTGACCCACGAAACGCGCAGGAGATCTTGACCTGCTGCTTCAAACATGTCGAGCTCGATCGGATGCAGCCCCTTCGAAAGCGCGATTGCGCCAGATGCTTCCGCCGCGCTGTGCAACTCGTCGTTGTCTACAACGAGTGAGCCTTGCACCTTGAGCGTGCTGCCATCATCTGAGTCAACGAAGAAGCGGTAGAGACCATCTTCGGGTGCGTCGATGAAGCCGGTGAAGGTAAGGCCAAAGAACTCTTCGCGCGGTTTCACTGCAATGGTCGGCGTCGCGGCAATGCCATCGGTCTCCTTCTTCCCAGTTCGAATGTCTGCGCACGCCTTTGCGTTTTCAGCGATCGAGTAGGTGGTGTACGCGAGTCCGGCATCGCTCTTGAGCGTCTGCACGGCGGGCAGCGGAGTCAAGAGCGTGAAGGTTCGGCTCACCACGCGCGTCACAGGTTGATCTTGGTAGAAGCCCTGCGCATGAACGGTGGTCGTTGCGCGAACCGCGAATGGCGCGCTTGCCGCCGCACTCTTGTTCGTTGGCTGACTGCCGTCGGTCGTGTATCGATAGACGAGCATGCTGTCTTCTGGCGCCGTCTTGATCGACACTTCGAGTGAGCCGACGAACTTTTCATCGGCTGCAGTGATCACCGGATTGGCCGCAATCGCGAGCGTGCCTTCGAGGTCAACCGACACGACGGTGCAGATTGGATCGACGGGAGTTGTAGGAAGCATGAAGGTCGTGACACCGCCTTCTTGCCGATGGATGAAGAGTTGCTTGGTCTTCTGACCAAGGATTTGTACGGCGCCGACGCCGGAAAGCAGGCCTGAGAGCTGCAACTTTCCATCCTTGGGCCAATCGGACACCATCAAGTAGAGGCGATCGCCTCCATCGGGATTGACACCGCGCGTCACGCGACCCCAACTCGGCGCCTCAGAGAACGGATTCGCGTGGGTTCCGTAGATCGCACTGCTGTTGACCTTCATCCACGCGCCCATCGCTCCGAGTCGCTCGACACTTGGCGCGGGTATCTCCCCTTCGCCAGTGGGTCCAACATTCAAGAGGAAGTTGCCGCCCTTGCTTGCGATGTCGCAGAGTTTGTGAATGAGATCAGCGTTCGACTTCCAATCATGATCGTTCTTGTCAAAGCCCCATGTGCCATTCATGGTCATGCAGGTTTCCCAGTCGACGCCCTCTGGTAGTCCAGTGGCGGGGATCTGTTGTTCCGGGGTGCCGTAGTCGCCGCGGTAGTTTCCTTCGCGCGTCACGCCCTCCATGCCGCTGCGACCGGTGTCCACGCGATTGTTCACGATGATGTCAGGATCAAGTTCGCGCACGAAGTCGTACAACTTCATGCCCTTCTCGTGTGTCCAAGTTCCTTCCCACTCGCCATCAAACCAGAGGATGCCAACCTTGCCGTACTTTCCGCCCACAAGTTCGCGCAGTTGCGCCTTCATGTACTCCTCGTAGCGGTCGTACTGCGCGCTGTCCGTGGGACGCTTGTCCCATGGTCGACGCGGCAAGTAGTCGGGGTGATGCCAGTCCATGATGGAGTGGTAGAAGCAGAGGCGAATGCCAGCATCGGCGCACGCATCGGCGAGTTCCTTCAGTGGATCGCGCGGCGCAAAGGGCGAGGAGCCGACATCCCAATCGCTGATTGGCGAGTCCCACAAACCAAATCCATCGTGATGCTTGGAAGTGATCACGATGTACTTCATGCCGGCGTCTTTGGCGATCTGCACCCAACGCTTGGCATCAAACTTCACTGGATTGAATTGATCACGGAGTGGCTCGTAGTCCTGTGGCGTGATCTGCGCATTGGAGAGCAGCCACTCGCCAGCGCCGCGCACCGCCTTGCCATTCCACTCACCACCGGCGGTTGAGTACGCGCCCCAGTGGATGAACATGCCAAACTTCGCTTCGCGGAACCACTGCATGCGGGCGTCGTGTTCGGCGGGCGTTTCGTTCACGAGATTCGTGCCCCCGTGCCGAGGCAGTTCTTCTTGGGCGAACGAAAAGGTCGTGAGTGAGCATGCGAGCGCCGCGACGATGGCTGGAGAATGCATGCGCGAATTCTACAAGGCATGGACTATCCTCTGTGTATGTCCACCGCGAAACCACTGGCCAAGGTGCTTGCCAAGACCGAGCGGCGGATCTTCGTCACCGCTGATTCGCACTTTGGTCACGCCGACGCGATGCAGTGGTATGGAAGGCAGTACCCAAGCGTTGACGCGATGGACGCAGCGCTGCTTGAAGGCATCAATGCCGTGGTGGGCGCGCAAGACATTCTCATTCACCTCGGCGACTTCATGGTGAAGGGCACCGGACGCAAGTGGGAGCGCGAGGACTTCAAGCGCGCGCAGGAGTATCGCGAGCGAATCCACTGCAAGCGCGTGCATTTGATTCAAGGCAATCACGATCCGCGCGGCGAGGAGAAGTTTGACGCGATGTTTGCATCGGTGGATGAGATCGTTTCAGTGAAGGGCGTTCAAGGCATTGAGGAACGAGTGGTGTTGTTTCACTATCCGCTCGAACAATGGCAAGGCCGACCGACTGGCGCGATGCATCTGCATGGACATGTGCATGGTTTCGGCACAGCGGTCGCAAGGCGACACGACTGCGGTGTGGACGCGAGGGGTATTGGATTCGAGCCGCGCACGCTCGAGGAGATTCTCGCGAGCCTGCGCGCAACTCCGCCAAGTGGTTTCGTCAGGGCGTGAGGCGCGCCGCGAGGCGAACGAACTGGCTTAGTTACTTCACCTTCGCACGAATCGCAGCGGCGCGTTGTTCAAGCGGAAGCGCCTCAGCCTCTCGGTCGAGCTTTCGATAGACCCCGGCGAGATTGTCGAGAACTGTCGCGATACTGGGATGATCCGTTCCGAGTGCCCTTTCATTGATCGCGAGCGCTCGTTTGTAGAGCGGTTCTGCTTCGGCGTACTGGTCTTGGGAACCGTAGAGCAGCGCGAGATTATTGAGGCTCACCGCGACATCAGGATGTTCCGTTCCGAGTGTCTTCTCCCTGATCGCGAGCGACCGCGTGCAGAGCGGTTCCGCCTCGGCGTACTCGCCTAGGGACTCGTTAAGCATCGCGAGATTGTTGAGAGTCGTCGCGACATCTGGATGCTCCGGTCCGACCCGTTCTTCCGCAACTTTTAGCGCAGCATTCGCGAGGGCGATGCCCCGCTCGTACTCGCCCGCATCGAGTAACCGGAGGGTTTCGTCATTCAGGGTCTCCCACTCGATTCCAGCATGCTCCTCAGTCGGGCTAACTACCGGCGCGGTTCGGTCGCATCCCGGCGCAGCGAGTGTGAGCATGCCCGCGATCCACAAACTCCGTAAGTGCCGCTTCATATTCCGGTTCTCCGTGTCTTGTCGGCAAAGTCGTGCCCTGTCAACAGAACGAAAGCGTACGCCGAATCCCTCGCGGAGCGAATGGACACCAGGAGCACTGCTGCTGGCTCAAGAGTACGGATTTCGCACTCAGAATTGCTTCACTCACGCATGTATCGCGCGGCCTTCGGTGGCGAGGGCGGCTTCGTGAAGCGCTTCGTGCATCGTCGGGTGCGCGTGGACGGTCGAGATCACATCCTCAATGGTTGCTTCCACCCTGCGTGCGAGACACATTTCGCCAATGAGTTCGCTCGCGTCTTCACCGAAGATGTGCGCGCCGAGGATTTCTCCGTACGGCTTACTCGTGATGATCTTCACGAGGCCCTCAGTCGCGCCGACTGCAATCGCCTTGCCGTGACTCTTGAGGTTGTAGGTGCCAACCGAATACGCGATGCCCTTGGCCTTCGCGTCTCGTTCGGTCATGCCGACTGACGCGATCTGCGGGTTGCAGTAGGTGCAACCTGGAATCGATGCGTAGTCCACACCAAGCGTGTGATGTCCCTTCATGCGTTCCACGCACGCGACGGCTTCTTCGCTCGACACATGCGCGAGCCATGGCGGCCCGATGACATCGCCGATGGCGTAGACGCCAGCGACGGAAGTTTGATAAGTCGGTTCCTTCTTGTCCTTGAAGTCCGTCCAGATGTGATCCTTCTCCACGCGAAGTCCGAGCTTCGCGTCGAAGAGCCCTTCGAAACGACCCTTGACGCCGATGGCCACAAGCACTGCGTCGCAATCGATCGTCTTGGTCTGCGACTTGTCCTGCGTACTCGCGACAGTCACGGTTGCGCCGCCACTTGCCTTCTTCTCGATCTTCGTCGTTGTGTGCGCAACGAGGAAGTCCATGCCTTGCTTCGTGAAGGTCTTGAGCGCGGCCTTGGAAATGTCATCGTCTTCAACCGGCAGAATGCGATCGAGCATCTCAACGACAGTCACCTTGGTGCCAAACGCGTTGAAGAAGTACGCGAACTCCATACCAATCGCGCCGGAGCCGACGATCACAATCGACTTCGGTTGCTCGGTGCAGGCAAGCGCGTCGTAGCTTGAGAGAATCGTCTTGCCGTCGCAGGGCGTGCCGGGAAGTTCGCGCGGCGCGGCGCCGGTCGCGATCAGGATCCGATCGGCAGTGATCTCGCCAAGCTTCTCGCCACCGATGCCGTGGTAGTAGTTCTGATCAGCCTTGGAAAGTTCGATGCGACAAGGCGAAGTCGCGGTCTTGCCCGACACGATTTTCGCGTGCCCTTCGAAGTGCTCGATCTTGTTCTTCTTCAAGAGGTACGCGACGCCGCTACTGATTTGCGTCGTGATGTTGCGACTGCGCCCCATCACCTTCGACCAATCCACGGCGACCTTCGCCGGATCAATATCGAATCCCCAATCGCGCCCGTGGCGGATTGCTTCGAGGTAGAGCTCGGCGTTGTGAAGAAGCGCCTTCGTTGGAATGCATCCCCAATTGAGGCAGACGCCGCCAAGCTTGTTGCGCTCGACACATGCGACCTTCATGCCCATTTGCGCCGCGCGAATCGCGCCGACATAGCCGCCTGGGCCGCCACCAATGACGATGAGATCGAAGTGCTTTGTTTCTGCCATGACTCAAGACTCCAAGAAAACTGCGGGTGCCGCAAGATTGAAAGGGGCGGATTGTAGAGGGGTCGGCGGCTTGGGGTTTGCTCCTGCTTCGATTCTCGCGGCGCGGGAGAACAACGCAAGAAATGGCGGCGAGTCTGTAGTATTCACCCTCTCGCTGCCCCGTAACCCTCATCGCCCCAAAGCCTACCCCTCCCGTGCGAATTGCGATCCTCAGTGACATTCACGCGAACCTCGCTGCCCTTGAGGCCGTGATCGCTCACGCCGAGACGAAGGGTGTCGAGCAGTTCGTGTCGCTAGGCGATGTGGTTGGATATGGCCCCGACCCTGTCGAGTGCGTCGACATTGTCGCCGCGCGTTGCGATTGGTCGCTCCTTGGCAATCACGATTGCGCGGTGCTCTATGAGCCGACGAATTTCAATGAGGTCGCCAAGCGCGCCGCGTACTGGACGCGCGACGCGATCATGCAGCGACATATGGTCGAGGCGGCTGCGCTTGACGCACGCATCAGCGCGGGGGAACTTGCGGCGAGTGATCCATCCGTCCCCGAGGAGCGCGCGCGTATCGAACGCGATCGCATGCGCCGACTCGATTTCATCAACATGATGCCAGTGCGCAAGCGGTTCGATCGCTATGTCGCGGTGCACGGCACGCTCCGGAAGTACATCAACGAGTATCTCTTCCCGCAGGATGCGTCGGCGTATCCGCGCAAGATGCGCGACATCTTCAGCCTCATTCCCGACGGCTGCACGCTCTTTGTTGGCCACACGCATTGGCCAGGCGTCTTCAGCCGCGACATGGATGATTTCGTTTTCGATAGCCCCTCAGATTTGCAAGACGGTGTCTGGATCGTGCCCGATGCATCTGAAGTTGAATCGCCTGAGGAGTTGAAGTCCATCGTCAACCCGGGGTCGGTTGGTCAACCGCGTGACGGAGACCCACGCGCGAGCTACGCGATTCTCGACATGTCCGGACCGCGCCATCGGATTGAGTTTCAGCGCGTTGAGTACGACGTGCAGAAGACCTGCGATCGCATCCTCGCGAACGATCAACT
>SXUI01000035.1 GCA_005790605.1 Planctomycetia bacterium
CAAGGGCGATGATCGGCCCGGGCCCGGAGCCGCCGGCCAGTTGCGGGTCGATCACGGCGGCCGCTTCGGCCCTCGCCTGATCGTCCAGCCAGATTTCCGGGTCCAGGGGCGTGTCTGAGCCCATCAGCTTCGACACCATCTCGACCTTGCCTGCGCGGACCAGACTGGCAACGAGCAGCCTCACGACGTCGAAGTCCCAGGACTCACCCATCAAGCAGATCCTCGAAACCATCGAGGCGGCGATTCGTGCAGCAGAGACCGGCCACTTGGTGTTTGCAACCCTCCACACCGCCAGCGCGTCCGGAACCATCAACCGCATCATCGACGCATTCCCGACAACCCAGCAGGCACAGGTGCGAGTGCAGCTTTCCACCTCGCTCATCGCCGTTCTGTCGCAGCAGCTCTGCGCACGCTGCGACAAGGCAGGGCGCGTTGCGGCATACGAGTTCATGGTGGTGACCCCCGCCATTTCGAACCTCGTCCGCGAGAACAAGACCTTCCGCATCGACTCCGCCATCCAGACCGGGAAGAAGTTCGGTATGCAGTTGCTTGATTCCCACCTGTGGGACCTCTACAGCAAGGGGTGGATTGCCGCGGAAGAAGCGGTCGATAAGTGCAAGGACCCTGGCGCGTTCAGCGAGAAGATTCACCGCGCTGGCGGCACTGTTGGACGAGCCGAACTCGACGAAGTCCACGACGCAAGTTGACGAGGTTCGGAGTTCTTTCGATCGCTCCTGGAGGCGGATAACGGCTGATCTCCGCCAATCGAAGCGTGAGCCGAGCACGACTGCCGGGCCAACGCGGCGAGGAGAGGAAAGTGCATCAGGGCCGCGCTGTTCATGCACACCAATCCAAGAGTCCAATGGTATTGTGCGTTTTCTTGGCCTCCCGACGCAGCGGAATCCTCGTATAGGACGGACACTCCATCTGCATCGCTCTGCAGCCGTCTTCGCCCGTGGCCTGATTGCTTGGACCAACCGTTATGCCGAACCTACCTATTGAGGAACTCAAGGGCCGCCGCATTGGCCGTGCCCTCATCAAGCTTGGGAAGGTCACTCGTGAGCAGGTGCATGAAGCACTCGCGCTTCAGCAGACCACCAAGAAGGGCGAGCTCATTGGGCGAATCATGGTCGACCTCGGACTCGTCACTGAGGACGACCTCCTCATGGGGCTGGCCGGACAGAAGGGAATCGATTTCGTCGATCTCTCGTCCGCGAACATTGCCTCGGATGTGCTCGAAGCGCTTCGCCCAGAATCCGCGATCACCTATCAAGTGATGCCGATTGCGTTTGACGCGCAAGCTCGAAGCATTACGGTGGCGATGAAGAGTCCGGAAAATTTTTCGGCGCTCGATGACTTGAAGATGCTGTTGGGATTCCGACGAGTGAACGCGGTCGTCGCTCGACCTGCCGAGATCGAAGCGCTGATCGCGAAGCACTACGCGGGGAAGAAGACCGATCTCGGGAAGGTGTTCGCAGAGGCGGCAAGCGCCGAAGGCTTGAAGGGTCTTTCTGGTCGTGGCGATTCGATCGATCTGGCGAATCTTGTTTCAGCCGCGGGTGACAACAAAATCGTCGATCTCGTGAACCAAACGCTCATGATCGCCATCCGCGACAAGGCGTCCGACGTGCACTTTGAGCCGTTCGAGGATGAATTCAAGGTTCGTTACCGCATCGACGGCGTGCTCTACGAGATGCACCCGTTGCCCAAGCACCTCGCGATGGCAGTGTGTAGCCGCGTGAAGGTCATGTCGAAGCTCGACATCGCGGAGCGACGACTCCCGCAAGACGGTCGTATCGAACTTTCAATCGGCGAAACCCCTATCGATTTGCGCGTCGCTGTGCTGCCGACCATGTTCGGCGAGTCGGTCGTGATGCGTATTCTCGACCGTTCGAATGTGCAGCTGTCACTCGACAAGGTTGGCTTCCGTCCGGATGAACTCGAAAAGGTGCGGGGCATCATTCAGCGGCCCAATGGCATCGTGGTTGTCACGGGCCCAACCGGTTCGGGCAAGACCACAACGCTCTACGCCGCGCTCAACGATCTCAATGATCCTGAAGTCAAGATCCTCACGGCGGAAGATCCGGTTGAGTACGACATCATTGGTCTGATTCAGTGCCAGGTGAATACTGAGCAAGAGTTGACCTTTGCACGATTGCTGCGATCGTTCTTGCGTCAGGATCCGGACATCATTCTCGTCGGCGAAGTTCGCGATCTTGAAACCGCGCAAATCGCGATTCAAGCGTCGCTCACCGGCCACCTCGTGTTTACGACGCTGCACACGAACGATGCGCCAAGCACGATTCTTCGTCTCGTCGATCTTGGCGTCGAGAGCTTCCTTCTCACCGCAACGATTGAAGCGATCATCGCGCAGCGATTGGTGCGCCGCATCTGCACGAAATGCAAGACCGCATTCGTGCCGACTGAAGAACAACTGCTTGAACTTGCACTCCGACCCAACATGGTTGAGGGTCGGACTTTCTTCCGCGGCAAGGGTTGCGACAACTGCCTCAAGACGGGCTACCGCGCGCGTATGGCCATCTTCGAAATCATGCAGATGGATGACGCGATGCGCGAACTCGTGATGAAGCAAGCGTCGACCACCGTGCTCCGCAACGAGGCGAAGCGACGCGGCATGCGCACACTACGCGAGAGCGGACTGTTGGGCATTTATGACGGATTGACGACGCTTGATGAAGTGGTCCGAGAGACGATTGTCGAAGACTAACCAAGGACTTGCGCTAGCCCGTGCCTCATGACTGCGACCTGTTCGAGTGAAGGATTCCCGCTATGTCGAACTACACCTACGAAGCGATGAACGCGTCTGGAAAGAGCCAGAAGGGCAATGTCGAAGCCAATTCGGCCGACGAAGCAGCGAAGAAGATTCGCGAGCTCGGGTTCTTTCCAACCGCGGTCCGTGAACAGAAAGTGAAGGGCGGCTTCGGTGACGATGGCAAGAAGGCAGGCGTCAAGCGCGAAGCCAAGAAGAAGAAGGGGATGAGCCTCAATCTTTCCTTCGGAGGGGTTTCGACCAAGAAGCTCACGCTTTTCACGCGACAACTTTCGACCCTGCAAGACGCAGGTCTTCCGCTGTTGCGCTCCCTCCAGATTCTTGAAAGTCAGCAGCGACCAAGCTCATTGAAGACCACGCTCCAAGGCGTGTGCGAGGCAGTGGAGAGTGGCGAAAGTCTCTCCGAAGCGATGCAGAAGTTTCCGCGCGCGTTCAATCGCCTCTACTGCAAGATGGTTGCCGCAGGCGAAGTCGGCGGTGTGCTCGACACGATTCTTCAGCGACTCGCCGAGTTCATGGAAAAGGGACAGCGACTGAAGCGACGCATCACGGGTGCGCTCATCTATCCGACCGTCGTCATCTTGATCGCTGTCGCCATCGTGACTGGCATCATGTACTTCGTCATTCCGAAGTTCCAAGAGATCTTCGAGGACTTCGATGTGGAACTTCCCGGCCTCACGGTCTTCCTCATCGATGCAAGCAAGTGGGTCGCAGGCACTGCGACAAAGGATCAGTCGATTCCTGGCGCAGTGTGGATTGCGCTTTCGCCGGTGCTGATCTTCCTGTTCTTCAAGCTCATTCGGAAGACGGAGTTTGGGCGTGCCGCAACAGATCACATCATCATTCGGATCCCCGTGATTGGCACGCTCGTGCGCAAGACCGCTGTCGCGCGCTTCACTCGCACGCTTGGCACCTTGATTGGCGCAGGCGTTCCCATCCTTGAGGCGGTGCTCATCACACGCGACACCTCAGGGAACTATGTGTTTGAGAAGGCGTTGACGAAGGTGCACGACTCGATTCGCGAGGGCGAGTCTTTCGCGACGCCGCTGCGTGAGTCAAAGGTGGTTGACGCCATCGTCGTGAACATGATCGATGTCGGCGAAGAAACCGGTGACCTCGACCTCATGCTCATGAAGGTCGCCGACAACTACGACGAAGAAGTCGATGTCGCCGTCGCGAGTCTGTTGAGCTTGCTTGAACCGTTCATGGTCGTTGTCCTTGGCGGCATCGTGCTCATGATCGTTCTCGCGCTCTTCCTCCCACTCGTGTCGATGATCGAGTCGGTGTCGAGTCCAAAGAAGTAACCCATTCGTTCCCCCAACGATCGAAAGGAAACTCCACTGGTGCCGCAAATCGCTCGACACATCCGCGCCGCACGCCGCTTGCATGCGTTCACGCTCACCGAGCTCCTGGTGACCATTGGCATCATCGTGGTGCTTCTCGGCGTCTTGAGCACTGTGATCGGTGTTGGGGCGCGTCGCGCACAGATCGCGAGTACGAGTTTTCTGATGAGTAGTGTGTCGGAGGGCATCGAAGCATTTCGAGGCGATCACGGATTCGTTCCTCCCGTCCTCGGTCTGCGAGACTCGTTCGCCAACGGACAGGGGCGCGATGTGCTTCTTCCTCCAGCGACCGCATCGCAAACCTACAAGTCGTACACCACACTCGCGGAGTATCTCTTGGGATACGGGAATCGTCTCGAAGACGGCTACGGAGGCGTCGGTGTACCAGCGTCGAATTCGCCAGGTTCGCGCGAACTGCCTGCGCTCGGTTTCCGCAGTCCAACGAGCGATGGGTGTTGGGGATCAATTGACAATCCATGGCTGACAACCCTTCCAGCGAGCGCGCGCGGTTACTACCGATACCGGAATCCTCTTCGCGTCTCGTCGAATCCGACTTCCGCAGGGAACACAGCGGTGCTTGAGGGTCGAGTCTTCGGCCCGTACCTCGACCTCAAGGATGAATCGTCACTTGCAGGCCTCGCTGGCTACAACACCGATGGCAGTCCGATTCTTGTGATGCAAGATCAAGGCGCGCCGAACTTCGACACGCTTCCCAAAGTCATTGTCGATTACTGGGGTCAGCCCATCACCTTCTACCGTCGCCCGTACTTGGGCACCGATCTCAAGTCGCCTAATCTGCAGTTGAATCTCGGTGATGTGATCGTCTTGCGGCCATGGCAGTTTGGCACGACGGAAACGGCGACCGGCTTGGCAGATGCAGTTGGTGATGCGTCCACAAGTGCTTCGCTGGTCGGCGCAACCTTCGCGCTCTTCAGCGCCGGACCAGACAAGCGATTCAACGCGACCGTGCGCGCGGATACGGATCTCTTCAATCAAGACAATCTCGTGGAGACAGGGCGATGACGGGCGCGAACTTCAAGTTCAATCAGTCTCATGCATCTCGAGCGCAACGGTCGTTCACACTGCTCGAGCTGCTCGTCGTGATTGGCATCATTGTCATCGTCGCGAGCCTTGTGCTCGCAGTCTCGAGTGCTGTTGCTCGCGCGGGAGAGCAGCGAAAGACCGAAGCTGCGCTCACCACTCTGCAAGCGGCAGTGGAGGAGTATGAACGCGCGCTCGATCGTCGCGTCACTAGTTTTTCAACGGCAACGGGGACAGGGGTTCCGCCGGCGGGTGAGTTCTGGGATACCCAGCAAGCTCCGGCAACGCCTCCTGCGCCGCCGCCACCAACGACATACGCGTGGGCCTCACTCCCCAAGCCGTACTCATCGATCTCGACTCCTCCGGGAGATCTTCCGCATCCGCGCACAGAACCATTCCGTCGCACCGCGCAACTGATCGACCTCATGTCGAAGCAGAGCACGACGCAAGCCATGCTCCTGCAACTTCCTGCGGACATGTATCGACGCATGCAGACTCCAGGTCTCAACGCGCCGACCTTCTACGAACTCAAAGAAGTCGTCGATGCTTGGGGCAATCCGATCGTCGCGATCTTCCCAGGTCGCGAATGGGTTCCCGCCGATCAAACACTTTGGGGCGGCCCAGATGCGGACGGCACGGTGCGCACGCCTGGCGAGAAGCCCAACAACGGCGCAAGTGCTGGGATGGACGCCGTCTGCCGTGATCGCAAGGTGCTCTTCGTGAGCGCGGGACCGAATGGACGCTTCTTGAAACCACTTCCTGGCCAGACGATCTCGACGATTCGAGACGACGACAACATCTTTAGTTACGCACCGTGATTGAGTTCCCCCGCGGGAGTTCCCGTTGATTGGAACGAACATGCAACGCACCCTCACTCCACTGACCTCTCGACACAGCGCGCGCGCGAATGCGTTCACGCTCGTGGAGCTGATGGTCGTCATCGCGATCATCGGAATTCTCGCGGTCGTGACTGTCACTTCCTCGCGCAAACTGAGTGCAGGCGCGCGAGTGGCGACGGCAACCAACGCGGTGACAAGCATCTTGGCGAACGCCCGCGCAGCGGCGATTCGTGACAATCTTCCAACAGCGGTTGTGTTCCGCGCGTATTGGGATGCGACAAAGCCGCATCTGCCGCAACGAACCGAGTGCGTTGTTGTGCGTTCCACGGGAGATCTCGTGCAGTTCGGTTCTCCATCAAGCGCCGGACCCAATGTCGCCGAACGATTCGTTCCCGTGACGGATGTGCAGTCCGTGCAACTGACCGAGGGCATCAAAGTCGCCGGTCCACTCTACGAGGGCGATGCAGCGGTCGGCGCCGGCAACGCGAGCGACTTCGCCTGGGTGACGCAAGGCGAGATGCCGTTGATCATGAACGGTTGTCAGGAAACGCCAAGATTCTCGCGTCAGTTTGGCGTGTTCTTTGGTGCCGATGGATCGTTCCTCACGCGGCCACCGAACGCTTCGGCGGGTGACCACAAGTGCTATGTCGATTGGAATCGCAACGGCGATTCGATCACGCCGCCGGCAGATCCTCAAGATGTGACACTGGGATCCTGCAACTCGGGCAATTACGAACTCTACTGGTTGCAGGACCATGTTGATGACGAGTGCAATCTCGTCTTCGTTCCGTTTCTTGCGGTGTTTGATGATCGAGCTGCGCGTGAACGCAAATCAGTCGTCTGGGATGACTCGAGTAACTACTCGGGCATTCTGAACGAACTCACCGGTCCGGGCGGGTACATCTCGGTGTTCTCTGATCGCATCCAGTTCAACCGTTATAGCGGCGTACCGGAGGTGCGCGGACGATGATTCCACAAAGCACACGTGGTTCGAGAGGCTTCGCTGCGCGCGCGTTCTCCTTAGTGGAGATGCTGCTCGCGATCTTCATCCTTGGGATCGGCATCATCTCGATTTCCGCGCTGTTTCCGGCCGGAATCGTGATGCAACGGCAATCGACGGACGACATTCTTGGCCCCGTCGTTGCCAAGAACGCGCTCGGTCTACTTCGCGCTCGTTTGAACCAGTCGGACTTCGGCGGTTTCCAAGACTTCAACCCGACACAGACCCCACTTCAGATTCAACCGATTGGCGCTGCGGCCATTCGAACCGTCGAAGGCGATTGGCCATGGATGCGACCAGGATTCTTGTTTGACGATCCGAACACTCCGTTTGATGAAGGTGCGATCGACATCTTTTCAAGCGAAGTCACTCGCATGCAGATCGGCCTGCCGACCTACACCTTCAACTCGCGCGCTTCAGAGCTCTTCCTTGGATGGCCTCTCGCGCAGCGCGTGCTTTGGGGCATTCCGTACAACACCAACAAGTACCCGCTGTATGGAAAAGTCCTTGCGAACGGCCCTGCATCCGCGGGCACAAATGTGCTTGCGCAACGACTCATCGAACCCGATGTGATCATCACGCAGCGCGAGCGATACTGGCCGCAAGGTTCAGAGTTGGGGCCCAATGGCTTGCTCGCGCAACGACCGCAGTATGTCTGGGAGTGCATGTTCCGCCGATACGGCGGAAAGGTGCAAGTCTGCGTGTTCGTGTATCGCGTCCAAGCGCCCGGCGGGGAGACCCGCGCGTACTCGGTTGCGCCCTGCGAGATCAACAGTGCATCTCCTCCGAACACAATCCTGACGCCGTTCACCCCGCCATTGCCGATGTTCTACGCAGCGCCTGCGGGATCTGCGAATCAGACATGGCCTGATTCGCAGGCGACGCCGACCGTCCCAGCGGACGAGATTCCGAACACGCAAGGCGGTGCCACGGGATTTGCGCCGCTCGACATCACGAAGACCTTCGACGATTGGCAGAGCCCAGGGCAGCTCTGGATCGACAACAACGCGGAGATTCACAAAGTTCTCGTCGGGCGTAAGACAACTTATGACGGCCGAGTGAAGTTGAGTCGACCGATTGCGAAATCGATCGATGCCCCAGTGAACGGCGTTCAACCGAATGTCACGGCGCTTCCAACAGGTTTTTGGCCCACGCGCTGCATCGGCGGCATCTGGTTCCTTCCTGGGCGAGACGCGAATGGAAACCAACTCGTTCCGGTCTACCTGACCGTGGAGGAACTGTGATGCGTGCAACATACGCAGAGCAACCGCGAGGCGCGCAGGCGTTTACGCTGACTGAGCTTTTGGTTGCGATCGCAGTCCTCGTCGTGGTGTTGATTGCAACGGCGCGCATCTTTTCGAGTGCGTCGAAAGTCGCGGGCACCGGTGAAGCGACCTCGAGTCTCTTGCAGACCGCCGCAGCGATTGAGTCACAGATTCGTGCAGACTTCGCCAACATTTCGCGCGATGGATTCTTCGTCGTGCAGTGCGTGAGTGGTGGGGGTACGCGAGCGGATCAACTTGTGTTCTTCACGCAGCGCAGCACAACTTCACAGCAGTTCATGGGCTCGCGTGAATCGAGTGCGACCAACCAAGTCGCTTCAACTTGGCTTGCCGAAAGCGGTGTCGCGCGCGTGTACTACGGTCATGGCATCACCGCGCCAAATCTTGGTGCGGATCAAGACACGGATGGCTTCAATAGCAACCTGTGTGATGGAAGCGCGCTGACGCCCTGGGCTTCGACGGCGGGGTCCGGCAACTCGACGATTGACGCTCACAACTGGACCGCGGGAACAACCCAAGGCTCCAAGGGCCAGCCCAACACGCCCAAGGAAAACTGGCCGCTTCTACGCCAAGCGCTTGTGCTTGCCAAAGATGGAGCGGGACCATCCAACCCAGACCTCGTCTACGCCGCCAACTACAAGAACGCAACGAGTGTCCTCTCAACGGAGAAGCAGCGCCCGTGGGTTGATCCGTGGTTTGTTTCAGGCAACCCGAACCCCAGTGGTTCCAACTACGACCCGACATGGCTGAGTTCGCGCGTCGATGTTTGCACGATGTCGCTTGGTGATATCAAGCGGCAGATCACCGGGAATGGCGCCCTTCCGTTCTTGCTCGGGTCGAGCGCAAACCCTTGGGTTGATTGCCAGCGCACGCGGATGTTGCAGTGCGTGGGCTTTCCAGATCCATTCATCGGGAGCGGCGCAGAGGACCAACCATTCCTGCGTTACCCGCGCGCCGAAAAGGTTCCGCCGAGCATGGGCCGAGCGGACAGCATGCTTGCGAGTTCGATCCTGAGTGCGAACTGCAGCTCTTTCCGCGTCGATTGGACATGGAGCGAAGGCATTGGGCGAAGCGGATCCGGATTGGGCATGGTCGTCGCAGGGCGAACCCAAACTCCATGGTTTGGCATGTTCGATCAACCGTGTCCAACCTATGCGCCAGGCGCGAACAATGTGCGACCTGTCTCGAATCACGCGAATTTCGTGGGCAATCAGAATGGCGAGGCGTTCGGCACGATCGATGCGCCGCTCGTCGTCGACAATGCCGCTTTCCCCACCGACGGTACTGCGCCATCGATCAATCTCGTCTGTTCCGCTGAGGGATTTCTGAACCTCGAGCCCGCGAGTTGCGAACTGCACCTCAAACCAGTTTGGGCGCCGACGCCATGCCAAGCGGCGACCGTATATGCCGCCGCGTTTGGCTACAACTCGACAGACCCTAGCGTGATGGCGCCTGCGTCGACCGGCAACGGTCCATTCACTCCATGGCCAAGTGCGGTGCGTATCACGATGACGCTGAATGACCCCAATGCGAGGCTCGAAGGCGGGCGTGTTTTCCAGTTCATTGTTGAGTTACCACGGCCATGACGCGTTTCAAGAGCCGCGATTTTTTCTCGGAGCCAACCATGCATGCAGTGCACGCCACACCAGCCTCAAGTCGTCGCGCGAACACCATCGTGTTCGTAATGTCGATCTTGGTTCTGCTCGTGATTGTTGGAACGGCGTTCGTCACACGCGCACGATCGGGTCGACAGATCGCGACCGCGCAGCAAGCGGCGAGCGCTCGCGATGGTCGCGCAGATAGCCTCGCGCGCGATGTGGCCAAGGAGATCGCAGCGAGCCTCTTCCCGAAGCCGGTCGATCCAACGGATGCGTTCGGGCAGTTTGATAACAGCACGACGCCGCCAACCGCGGTCGGGAGCGCGTCTTGGCCGCGGCTTGCGACTCCTTCCTTCGCGACGCGATACGAAACTGATCGCGATTGGAACAACGACGCATCCCCGGATTTTCCGACGAACACAACCGCCTTTGATGTGAAGCCGTGGACCAATTGGCCGGATGATTTCGTCTCGCCGAACAGCGCTTGGCCTCGGGGCCCTGGCGCGCCAACGGGTCAGTTGCTCACGATGATGGGGGCGCCGATGGGCGACTCCAACCCATACGGCAACCCAGGAACAGGCGACACTCGTTGGCTTCGTTCGACGGAGCCGCAACGCACAGACTTCACGGGTGACGGTGTACCTGATGGGTTCTCGCACTGGACACACCTCACATGGCTTCCGAGTGCGAACAACGCGTGGCGAGCGGTTCGGGACATTTCGGATATCGAAGGGACCACGCTGATCAACCTGAATCAGGCAGACCTCACCAAGTCGTTCGGCGTTGCCGTTCCGTACGAGCAGTGGCTTGGGAATGTGGTGCCCGCAGGCTTTGCGACCGCCGCTGACATCGTCACCAACTTCCCAGCGCGCCGCGATCAATGGTTTGCGCCGCCGAGCCAAGCGAACTGGTACGGCCAGAACTATCGACTTCCATCCGCGTTGCCGAACTTTTTCCAACTCGCGGCGCTCGGACCCGTGAGTGACGAGTATCAACCCAACACCGCGCGGCAGATGGTCACGAGGACCTTCGCTGATGCTGATGGCGATGGCTACACCGACAGCTTCTGGTTCCTTGCACCTGCGCCCGTTGATCGCGGGGTGCGAACACTCGTGGGTGTTTCGATCATCGACAACTCGTCGATGCTCAATGTGAATGTCGCGACCAAGGGTGGATTCTTCGAGACAACCACCAATGCCGCAGGCATCGTGGTTCCAGCGGGCGGCACGACCGGTCAGACACCGGCGGATCTTGCGATGGTGTGGAGCAAGAACGACTTGCAAAACAGAGCGGGGCTTCTCGACACTCCGATCAATACCTCGAACGATTACTCCGACCCCGCGACGAGTCCATACTTTCCTGATTACTTCCCATCGTTGTGGAGCGGGCAGGGCGCGCAACTCTTCAAGATTGGAAATGGGACTTCGGTCAATGCATCGATGCACATGGGGCGCGGCCCGAACGGACTTGAGTCGGGATCTGCAGACCTCTACGGCGATATCGCCACGGTCGCTGCGGGCGTGAACGATTTCAGCGTGCTCAAGACACTGGGCGTGAAAGATCTCAATGTGGCGCAGCAGGCTCTCGCTGTGCAACTCGGATACCCGCTGATCGATCCTGATGTCGCGCTGCTTCTTCCCCAAGAAGTTGGTCGATTCGAACTCGCATCAGAGCGGCTTGCTTGGTTCAAACTTGCCGGCATTGATCCCAACGGTGCGCTTGCGTCCACGCTCGGATTGCGGCCATTCTCAATGGCCGACGAAGTCGAACTTCGCATGGCGAATGGCTTGAATCAGCCGTACACAAACACACGACTTGAGCAAGCATTCAGCCTCTTTAGCCCAACCGTGCTAGCGGGTAACGCGAATCGCTTCCAAATGCTCCGCTCGACTGTGCAACGCGAAGAGGCGAATCGCGAGCTTGAACCACTGAGCCAGCGCGAACTCCTTGTCGACATGCGTCACCGCATCACGACGATCAACGGCGCGCGCAACGATCAACTGCCAGCGTGGCTCTGGCCAACCCCGTTCTACAACGCAACGCGGAACTATCTCCACCCGCGTAATCCCGCGATCACCAACACAGCTGATCCGCTGTACCCACAATTCGATGCAGAGAATCGCGCGGAGTATGCGCGACAGAAGTTGAAGGTTGATCTTCGCCGACCGATGTTCGCGCTCGAGGATGGAACCGCGGTGGGGACAGGTGTTCGCGAGGCGCGTGAGCAGCAGTGGCGCAACGACATCGCGCGACTGCTCGAGCGATCAGTTTCGTTCTACGGCGACCGCGACGGAGATGGAACCACGGATCACTGGCGAAGTTATCTCGATTCCATGGATCCCACGGCCACCGATCCTGACGAGCAGTACCTCAAGACGCTCTCCATGATCGCGAGTTACACGGCGAACCTGCATGCGGCAAGTGATCAGCCGGTGAAGGCACCTGGCTCCGCAGTCACGGTGTGGTACGACCCTCCGATGGTCGCAACTCCAGCCGGCGGCAATCCGGAGAGCCAGTTCAAGCCAAGCCTCGATCATGTGGTGTTCGACCCCAACACACCTGGTCGGTTCTACAACGGCATGGAGAAGCAGCCCTTCATCATGGAAGTGTTCATTGGTGTCGTGTACCCCAAGAGCAAGATTTATCCTGCAGATTGGAACGCCGAGTTCGCGATGTGCGGACCAGTCGAGGCAATCTCGAGCCCGCAACTTAAGTTACCTACGACAGTCGCGGACGGTGGTGGCGAGACTTTCGTGGACGACACATCCAAGCCGGCGGCCGTCATCGCGGTGCAAATCGCGAACCCGTACGACACGCCACTTCCGCTCTTTGACTTCGAACTTCAGTTCTACGGTCGCTCTTACAGTTTCGCGACGGGGCAGTATGGCTTTGTTCCTGTGCTGCCACCGGCGACGAGCGCCGGACCTGCCACCGCGATCGTCTACGCCGTGCCGGATTACATCTACTCCGATACCACGGAAGCGTCGACGCCTCCAGCGAATCCAGCGAGTGCGGAAACGGAGTTAATGATCTCCACCAAGATGTTGGACTTCCTCGACATCGAGTATGCCTCTACCGATGTTGACGGCGACGGTGACGCGAACGGGACCTTCAATGTGCGTGAGTACATCGGTCTCTACGACAGTCATCCCACCGGCGCAACCGACCCCTTCGACGCGCAGGATCGCACACTCGTGTTCAACGCCACCGGCTCGTGGTACTGCAAGCAGAACGACCCGATTGCGGCAACCTATCAATCGAACACGACAGAACCTGTCGTGCTCCTCCGTCGCGTTGCGACGCCTGGTGGTGTCGTGCGCATGGTCGTTGACCGCCTCGAGAACGATGTATCAGGCGACGAAGAGAGCTTCCGGACTGAAGTGCGTCGGCTCTTCAATGATGCTCGGCTGCAGCCACCGGCAAAGAAGTACAAGTGTCGCCAGGGCGAAAAGGAAGTCGACGGCATTCGATTGGGCTCGAATGATCTCTTCATGACCTACGCACGCTGCGCTCGCCCATGGATGTGGGATCCACAGAGTTGGGTTCGCGACCCTTCGACGGGGCAATGGGCGTCACTGGCGTCAACAGCGAACGCAACCTCGATCTGCTCGCGCGATGTCGACAGTTGGGAGATCAATCCTCGCTATGTCTTCTCTACCCACACACAACCAATCCGCTCTGGTTCGGTCTCCGCGAACGGCGGAGTCGTCGGTCGCCCGTGGGATGGAATCATCGACGGCGGCGATGAGGAGTTTGTCGGCGATGCGATGTCGCTGATTGCGGGTGATGATCCGGATAGCAATGCAGGCTCCGGGAGCGGTCCAAAGCGGAGTCTCTGGCCTCGTACGACCTTCGTTGATATTTTCGGTCGGAACCTCAGAGCAAAGCCGACTTTCTTCTCGATGCAGACCGTGACCGCGGAGGAAGATTGCTCGAACCCGCAACCCAATGCGGTTTTCGATGCGGTGTACGCCGATGGTTCGGGTGCACTCCCATACCTACGCAACGCTGAAAGCCTTGGAGCAGTGATTGATTACAGCGCTGCAGGCATTGGCCATTCACGCATTAGTTTCAATGGCGCGAACTACGATGTTGTGTTGGGCAACAAGGGCGCAAGTAGCCAGGATTGGCTGCGTTGGCTTGACAACACAAGCACTCCAGGCGCGCACAAGTATGCGTCACTTCGCAACGCGCTGCAGTTGACACAGAAGGACGACGACTTCGAACAGGTTGGCGAGGTTCTTGATGTCTTCTTGTGGGGACATGTCTACGAGAATCCTGGCGCTTCACCAACTTGCGTTGCGACCTTCTCCGAGATCATGCTGAATGCGGACCCGGCGAGCGATTTCCCAGCGGGGTCGGGACCGTTTGTGAATCGGTTGCACGCGCGTGCGCCTGGTGAGAACAGCGTCTTTGATATTGCTGGAAACCTCGTCACCTACGACCCGGGCACACCCGTGCTCGGCGCGCGCTGGTACTACCCACCAACTCCACCCAACGCACCTGCGGAGAACGACCTTTCCTTCGTCGCTGGCCAGCCAGCGCTGCCGATGGGTATAAGTTGGCTCGATGCGCTCGTTTGCGACGGGTTCGGTCGAGGCACACTCGATCGCGATGGCGACAATGATCGAGACGCTGTCGACGACGCATGGCTTGAGCGTCGCCGCTTTGCGCTTGGAAGTGACTTCTTGGGCACGAAGACTCCCGGACTGATCAACATCAACACGGCGCCGATTGAAGTGCTCCGCACGCTGCCGATGATGACGCGGCTGCCGAAGTACGACCTCACAAATCCAACGCTCCCGTGGGTCTACAACCGAATCCCTGATGCGATGATCAAGTACCGCGAGGGCACGGTTTCGACCGACAACGCGGGCAACCCTTTCATTACCGATGTCATCCGTCCTTCGACGATGGCTGCGGCGGAAATGCCAAGCTACTCCGATCGTGGCTTGACGCAGTATGAGGTCGACACCGTCGCAGGTGGCCCAGTGGCGATGGTGCCAGGCGCGAATCGTTTCTACCCAGGCATGCGCGCAGAGAAGGGGTTTGCTTCACCCTCCGAGTTGCTGCTCATGCGTCGAACTACGTTGACTGATCCCACTGTTGCGATGGGCGACCTCAGTATTCGCCAAAGCTACAGCTCGCAGTTCTTCGCCCTTGATCCTTACGACCTCACCTACGACCCGAACAGCAATAGCATCGATCCGGGCGAGTTCCTCAACCTTGCGATCAACCAAGTTCCTGGATATCGATTCTCGATCGATCGCGCGGCGCCGAAAGCACGCTTCGCACCGCTCGACACGCTGCAAGCGAGCTTCCCCTTGCTTCTGAATCTTCCCGTTCGCTGGGATGAACCGCTTGGCGATGCAGAGGACGCAACCCTTGCGTACAAGGCGATCTCCAATCTCGTCTCCACGCGAAGCGATGTGTTCACCGTGTATCTCAAGGTGCGACAGGTGAAGCAAGACCCGGTGACCCGCAAGTGGGATGCGACCAAAGCAGAGCATGTGATCGATGACAGCCGCTATGTGATGGTGGTTGACCGGAGCGAGTGCAACGCGCCAAGCGACCAACCCAAGATCCTCTTCTTCGAGAAGTGCTCGACGAACTAAGCCCCAAAATAGCCCCAAAACGAACCAACGCACAACACGATTGCCACATCCAACCCGGTCTCGTCACGCCCATCCGGCATGCGAGGCCGGGGTTTTTTATGGCATCACTTCCTCAGCGGTGGGTCGAGTTCAGTTCTCATTCCAGGCATTGGCAAGTGCGTCTGAGGCTTTGCGCGGGGAAGGCACTGGCACTGCAGAGGCATCCATGGTGAACGGGGCGACCTCAAGTTCCACTCGCGCATTTCCGGAGCCTTGGGAGGCATCGACCTGCGGCTCCTGTTCGGCTCGTTCAGCCGCCGCCTTGGACAGACGACCGTCGGCAGAGACCTCATCGAAGCGAACGCTCACGCGGCGACTGACGCCCCGTTGTGGCATCGTGATGCCGTACAACTGATGACACGCCTGCATGGTTCGCTTGTGGTGGGTGATCACGATGAAGTGACTGCGATCAAGGAACGGCTCAAGCGACTTGCAGAAGCGTTCGACATTGGCTTCGTCGAGCGCGGCATCGACTTCGTCGAGGATGCAGAAGGGGCTGGGCTTCGACTGGAAGATCGACATCAACAGCGCAACCGCGGTCATGGTCTTCTCGCCACCGCTGAGCTGGCTGATGAGGCGTGGTTCCTTGCCTGGGGGCTTCGCGCGAATCTCGATGCCACTCTCGAGCCAGTCCGTCTCCCCGTTCTCAAGCGGAACGAGGTAGAGGTCTGCAGATCCACCACCAAACAGGCGACGGAACATGCCGTTCTGTCCGGCGAAGTGCTCGCGCACGGTTTCGAACGTCGACTGGAATCTCGACCGACTCGCCAGATCGAGTTCCTCGATCAACGCGAGCAGGAGGGTTCGGGCACTGTCGATGTCGGTCAGCTGCGTCGCGAGTTCTTCATTCTTCACTTCAAGCTGGGTCAACTCTTCGAGGGCGTCGAGGTTCACATTGCCGAGTCGGCGAATCTCTTCGCGCAAGACTTCAACTTCCTTCGTCGCCTCATCACGATCGATGGAAACAAACGCTGGTTGCGCGCGCTCGATTGCGTAATCGATGTAGAGCATTGGCAGATCGACGAGCGTTTCCATGAGCGTCGACTCTTCCAATGTCTCCCTGCGAACCTCAAGCTCGCGTCGAGAGAGTTCGATCGCATGCGCGTTCCGCTCAACGCGGCTCGCTTCCGTTCGCGCTCCTTCAAGCAGCCGAGCCGCCTCTGCAACTGCGCTCGAAGCAGCCTCAAGCGAACTCGACGCCGTTGCGAACTCGCTTGCGACTTCGACGAGCACGACATCCGTCCGCTCGATCTCGGCCTGCGCCTCTTCTGCTTGCGCCTCGGCGCGCTCGATGGCGCTGAGGCGCCGATTGATGCCGTCCTGAAGGACGGTGACCTGTCGTTCAAGTTCAGACTTGGTGGACTCAAGATGCCGGCGCTCGCGTCGGGCCGCTTCGAGATTTCCCGCTGCTTCCGTTTGGCGAACGCGCGCCTGCGAAAATGCCTCCGCCGCTTCGAGCGCCACTCGCTTCGATTCCTCGCCCTGGGTTCGGAGCTCTCGCGCGTGCCCGCTTGCTTCGACGACGCCAGCGGCAAGGCTTTCCAAACGATCGAGCACTTCTGCTCGTTCCTCGCCACCTGCGCGAAGTCGGTCAAGCAACAGATTGCAATCATTAGAAGCAGACTCGCGATCGCGTTCGATGCGCCGAATCATGCCGTCGAGGCGCTCCGTCGCATGCTGCGTTTCAAGCAACGCGCGGCGAGCCTCCTGCAATCGGTGCGTCAGCGCCTTCGCTTCGTCCTGGGCCTGCTTTGATTCGATCTCGAGACGGATGGCTTCTTCTTCATGCGCAGCCAAGGTCAGCGCGAGCGCGTCACCGCGTGCCACGAGTTCTGTCAGTTCTGCGCGACGAGCAAGCACGCCAACGGCTCCCTCAGATCGAGCAGCGGCGTTCGCGATGCAGCGGCCGTTTTCGTCGATGACCAAGCCGGTCCGTGTGACGAAACGACATCCGCGTAGTGCCGCCTGCTGAGAGCAAGCAAGGGCTTGTGCGGCATCGTCGACAACAAAGGCGTGGGCGCAGAGTCGCTCCACAAGTTCTCGCGCCCCTGGTTGCACCTGAAGAAAATGCAGCAGGGGAGTCGCACCTGAGACCGCGCCGACCTTGCTGCCAAGAGTCGTCGCGCGCAATGCGGACTGCGAAGCCTTCGTGCGATTGGCGATGAATGCCAATTTGCCCTTAACTGAACGCGCGCTCTCCACGCAAGAGGCGAGCGCAGATTCATCAGCCACAACCAAGAGTTCAAGATAGTCGCCGAGCGCCGCTTCCACGATCTCCGCGTCAGCGCGGCTGGCTTCCACAAGATCGGAAAGGACGCCAACGACGGCTCCAAAGCGAGTGCGATCAGCGAGTGCGACACGAACGGCGCTTCCAAGTCCCTCGTGCGCTTTCAACATCTCGTCGAGCACACGACGACGGGACTCAACCGCGGTGCGTTCATCCCGTAACTGTGCGAGCTCACGAAGTTTCCCCGCGTGCGAAACGCTCAGGCTCGATGCCACACTCGTGCGTTGTTCAAGTTCACCCGTCGCGCGAGCGATCTCATCCTGTGCGACTGTTCCACGAACGACAAACTGCAGTCGCTGTGCGCGCGAACTGTCGAGTTCCTGCGCGAAGGGATCAAGCCTCGCTTCGAGGCGCAGGAACTCCTCGTGCAACGATCGTTCACGAGCCTCAATGCCTGCGAGTCGCGTCGAGAACTGTCCGCGCTCACGATCGAGTCGAAGCGCAGCCTCGTTCGCACGGACATGCGCCTGATCGGCGAGGAGGGCGGCCTGTTCTGCCGCGCGCCTTCGTTCACCCGAGGTGTGCGTCTCGGCGTCGGCTGATTTCGCCGCCTCCGTCGACTGTGCGAGTTGCAGTTCAGCGGTCGCGAACGCTTCTCGGAGTTTCTCGTTCTCCGACGCCGTCGTCGCAAGCCGCGCACGCTCTTCTTCAAGCGCCGTCCGCGAGTCACTCAGCGTGCGCCGAGCGAAATCACTGCGTTGCCGAGCCTGCGCGCTCGTCGCGACAAGTTCGAGTCGGCGCTGTTCAAGTGCGTGCATGGACTGCTGAACATCGCTGCGCGCGATCTCTGCATCCTGCCGATTTCCCTCGGCAATGCCGAGCGCACTCGTCAGTGCATGCCGTTCTTCTTCGATCTTGCCCAGTTCACTCGTCAGGCCTTTGAGCCGCTCAACAAGTTCGTGGTACTGCTCAAGCGACAATGCCCGTCGAAGTACTTGGCGACGCGTATCGAACTCTTGGAATCGCTTCGCCTTCTCCGCCTGACCTCGCACGATGCGGAGTCGGCGTTCAGTGGATGCAAGTTGCTCTCGGAGTTGCACGAGATTGCGTTCTGCGGAGTCAAGTTTGCGGGTCGCTTCGACCTTGCGCACTCGGAACCGTGCAACGCCAGCAGCTTCTTCAAGGATGGACCGCCGCTCCGCTGGGCTCGCGACCAGCATCGCTTCGACTTTGCCCTGTTCGATGATCGAATATGCGTCGTTGCCGATGCCCGTATCAAGAAACAGATCGCGAATGTCTTTGAGACGCGCCTTCCGTCCGTTGATGATGTAGTCGCTCTTGCCATCCGCGGCGAGTCGACGGGTCACTTCAACGATCTCGCTATCTATCGCCAAGCCACGATGCTTCACGCGATCACGGTCCACGACGCTCTCAGTTGCACCGTCTTCACCAAGTTCGCCCTCAGCGTCTGGCTCAACGAGCGTGACCGCACTGAGTTCCGACGGAGCGCGCTCGATCGGCTGCGAGAGCACTGGATTTTCGAAGGTAAGCGTGACACTCGCCATCCCGGCAGCCTTGCGTGACGCGCTGCCCGCGAAGATCACATCGAGCATCGCGCCGCCGCGCAAACTCTTCGCGCTGCGTTCGCCAAGGACCCATTTGATCGCATCGACGACATTCGACTTGCCGCAACCGTTTGGACCGACAATGCCGGTAATGGGGGCGTCGAACCGGAACTCGGTTTCGTCAGCAAAGCTCTTAAAGCCACTGACTGTCAACTTTGCAAGACGCATCGAGTTCACGACCTCCTGTCGTGGTTGTGGAAATGCTCACAAGAGTAGTTCCACGGATCATCGCTCCGCGAGATCCATACAAGAACAACTTCACTGATCTCGGCTCGCGACACCGCGCCGGAGTAGAAATCAGCGAGGGACAGTATCGCGCGGCACGAGCGGCGATGCAACTGGTTCTGGCGATTCTGCGGGAGAAGGAATGGCCGCGAGATCGCTCGAACTTCCGTCAAGCGCCGTACCGTCCGCCGCACGGGCGGGCTCAATGACCTCAGGCTCAAGTTCGAGCCGATCGAGCCGCTCATCTTCACGCTGATTTCGCAAAATCGCCGCCAAAACGCGGTCCTGTTCCGCCTTGAAATCACTCTTCAGGAAGCCTTGCCGCCACAACAAGTGCAGTGCTCCCACCGTCTCGCCGTAGGTCAACCCGAGTCCGGGAAACGGCTTCTCGACGCTTGTTTGGTGACCGAGAAATGGAATGAACTCGGACAGTTCCGGGCGGACTTGCTGCACTTCCTGCGAGGCGCCCGGAGCCGGTCGATAGGCGACCGTGAGTTTGTCCTCGTCGATGTCCCCTCGGACGATCAACCGGTCGCTCCACGCGAGAAGGGTGATCGGTCGATCCACGCTGATTCCGTTGCCAAACACGGCGATCTTCGGCTTGCCGGACTGCGAGACATACAGCATCGGTTGCGAGCTCGGCACGAGATCGACCTCAAACTTGCCATCGATCGACATGCGTCCAATCGTCGGATCCTTCCGCGCGACGAGCGTTTCGTACGCGGCGAGTCGGACATCTGGTTCTTTGTCATCGAGGAGCAGTCGAAGCGAAAGGTCGACTTTGGGATTCGTCCCGAGCTTCCGGAGGAGCTCGATCGCCGAGAGTCGATTCGTCATGTCCGCCGTCTGCGCCATCGCGAGCAGCGAATCGGCTGTCGTTGGATCATCGAGGTAGGCGCCCGCTTCGAGCGCGGCAAGTCTTGGCGCAACTTCGACATAGTCGTACAGGTCCTGAATGACGGGAATCGCACGCTTGCCAATCGCTTTGAACCGCCAGCATGCGTCCGCACTTGAACCGGGATTCGCGACAAGGGCACGACGAACGGCAAGCGCATTGGCTTCGGGTGCGCTGATATCAAGCGAAGCGTGTCGGAGGAGCTGCAGGAACTCTTCGGTTCGCTTGCGATAGCTCGGAGGAATCGTGATCGCGATGGAGTCAGCGTTTTCGCCGTGCGCGGTCTCTCGACCCTGGTGCGGTTCCCTTGGAAACACCGAGTTCAGGGCGCTCTGAATTGTTCGCGCGCGTGAAGTGCTCGAGTTTGCGAGGCGCAGTTTGACCGGCATGTCCTTGGTCGCAATGCCTCCGTCAAGGATGCGACCAACGAGCCGATTGACGCTATCTCGCGCCGTCGCGCCTGGCTCAATGAACGGATTGATGAAGACATTCCCGCTCGCGGATGCGATGATCGCAGCCTGTCGACTACCGATGAGCAACGGTCCGGGGTGTAAGTCGCAACTGTAGAGGCGACCGCCCTCGAGGCTCGTGGAATCTGTTCCCGGCAACGCACTCACGCGAAGGTCAAACTTAGAACCCTTCGGCGCGCCCGGAGGAATGACGCCTTCAACAACAACCACTGCCGTGTCCTCACTGTTGAGGAACTGCTCGGGAGTCATGCCGAGCTCTGCCTTCAGCGCATCAGCCACTCCGCGGCGAGCAATCTCTTGCAGCAGCGCCGCTCGCACTTCGGCAGGCATCAATCGTCCGCCGGTTCCCTTCAGGCCCACGACGATCCCGTACCCACGAACCACAGTGGGATTGATGCCCACCATGATGGCCTCGGCGCCGACGGTGCCCCGCATGATCGGATCGACATCGAGCGTGATGCCGGTTCCAGATGCGCGCTCACTCTTCGGTTTCTCGGGAACCTTCTCGATGATCTCGCAGCCCAAGAGGCCGAGCGCCGCAAAGGTGCAGAGCACGAGCAAGCCTCGCCGAACGCATGAAGCATTCGAAGGATGCAGGGATTCCCGACAAACGACTGCTCGAGGCATGGGGATTAGTGTAGCCCCCGAGACCTTGCGCAAGGGCGTCGCATTTGTGGCTGCAAAATGGGCGCTACAGGGATCGAACCTGCGACCATCGCTGTGTAAAAGCGACGCTCTACCGCTGAGCTAAACGCCCGACGCGCACAGTGTAGCGAGCGATGGTCGCACTTCCCTCTACCATCGTCCCGACGCGATGCTTGCCGAATGCCAACATCTTCACGCGCTGCTCGATCGATCATTGCTCGCCGATCGGTCGAGATTTGGGGGCAGCCTCGTTTCGCTTGAGCGAAAACTTGCCGCCGCGCTCGCGCAGATCCCGCCTGATGCGTCGGCGATCGCAGAACTCTGGCGCCAGCTGTCGAAACTCGAGCAACTGCTCCTTCGATCGAATGCGGAGGTGACCCGTCGGGTTGCGCTTCGGCCCACGGTGAGTTACCCCGCCGAGTTGCCCGTCTCACTGTCCATGGAGGAGATCCGCGCCGCCATTGAGGCATCCTCCGTTCTGATCGTCGCTGGCGAAACTGGCTCGGGAAAGTCAACGCAGCTCCCAAAGTTGTTGTTGAGCATGGGTTTTGGGGACACCGCGCGAATCGCGCACACGCAACCCCGGCGGCTTGCCGCGCGAAGCGTTGCGCGGCGCGTTGCAGAAGAACTCGGCGCGCGCGTGGGACGGGATACTGGCGCGATCGTCGGCTGCAAGGTGCGATTCGGTGATGAGACCGGACGCGACACACTGCTGTCGGTCATGACCGACGGCATGCTTCTCAGCGAGATGCGCCGAGATCCGCTATTGCGCGCCTATTCCGCGATCATTGTGGACGAAGCGCATGAGCGCAGTCTGAACCTCGACTTCCTGCTCGGCGCGCTCACGCGGATTCTCGCTCGGCGCCCAACGCTCAAGGTCATTCTGACGAGCGCCACGATGGACACCGGGCGACTCGCCGAACACTTCGCTGCATTTGGCGCGCGAGTGCTTGAGGTATCTGGTCGCCTCCACCCAATCGACATTCGATATCGGAGCCTTGCGAAGGACGAAGTCGCCGAACCGGAACTCGACGAGGAAGATCCGAGAGTCCTTGAGGCAATCGCAAGCGCGGTGGAGGAGATCGATGTATCGCGCAAGGAGCAGGGGAAACCGCCTGGAGACATCCTCGTCTTTCTGTCTGGTGAACGACCCATCCGCGAGTGCGCGAGTTTCCTTGAGGGCCGGTTGCGTGACGGCACCGAGGTCCACATGCTCTTCGCGCGCCAGTCGATCGAAGAGCAAGAGCGGATCTTTCATCCCGCAGCAGCGCGACGCATCATGCTCACGACCAATGTCGCGGAAACTTCGCTCACCGTCCCGCGGATCCATGCGGTGATTGATGCTGGATATGCGCGCATCAGTCGGTACTCACCCAAGTCTCGAGTGCAACGGCTTCCTGTCGAGCGAATCTCCCAAGCGAGTGCGCGGCAGCGAGCGGGACGCGCGGGTCGTTTGGAGCCAGGGATTGCGATCCGACTGACGAGCGAGGAGGAGTTCGCGGGACGAAGCGCGTTCACGCCTCCGGAGATTCAGCGCACGAATCTCGCAAGCGTGGTGTTGCAGATGGAAGCACACGCGCTCGGGCGTTGCGAGGAATTCCCGTTTGTGGATCCACCATCACAACGACTCATCGGTGAGGCGCGTCAGACGCTTGTGGAACTTGATGCGATGGAGCCGGACAAGCACGGTGGGATTGGAAAGATCACGCCCATCGGTCGACAGATGGCGGAGATCCCTCTCGATCCGCGGCTCGCACGCATTCTGCTCGCAGGCGCGAAGGAGTTTGTGCAAGCGGAAGTGGCGGTGATCGTCGCCGCTCTCGCAGTCCAAGACCCGCGCATTCGCAGTGCAGATGATCGTGAGGCGGCCGATCTTGCTCACTTACGCTTTCGAGATGAAGGGAGCGACTTCATTTCGTTCCTCAAACTCTGGGGGATCTATCGCAGCGAGACCGCGACACTCGGCAGTAGTGCGCTTCGGCGTTGGTGCGAGAAGCATCGACTGTCATTTGTTCGGATGCGTGAGTGGCAAGACACCATCGCACAACTCCGCGACATCTGCGCAGAGCGGTTCAAAGTGAAGTTTGGCGAGCCCGCAAGTGAGACGGATGCCGGAAGAGTCCACCGCGCGCTCTTGACCGGACTCGCGCTTCAAGTGGCGTGCAAGGGCGAGAAGGGGGAGTACCAAACCTCAACCGGGCAGACCATCTTTCTCCATCCGTCGAGCGTGCTCGCGCGGAAGTCACCGCACTGGGTGGTCGTCGCTGAGATCGTCGAGACGACGCGAAAATTTGGGCGCATTGCCGCGAAGATTGCGCCAGAGTGGATCGAACGCGCTGTTCCGAATCTGTGCACAAAGCATGCGTTTGAACCGCACTGGCTTCGTGAGAGTGGACAGGTTGCGGCGTGGGAACGCGTTCGTTTAGGGACACTCGTCATCTGTGCGAAACGACGCGTGCCATGGGGCCCGATCGACCCTGTCGGCGCGCGTGACATTTTTCTTCACGAAGCCCTCGTCGCGGGCGAGATTCGAACGAAAGGCGTGTTTCTAGAGAAGAACGCAGCGCTCCGCGCGACACTCGAGGCAGAGGAAGTTCGCGGTCGTAGGCGAGGACTGCTCGTCGAAGACGAGGGCGCCTATCGGTTCTATGACGCACGCGTTCCGGCACATGTGCATGCGACGCCGTCCTTCGAACAATGGCGCCGCGAAGCAGAGCGCACGCAGCCCAATATCCTCATCATGGAGGAGCAGGATTTACTGCGTGACGAGGCCGTCCGTCCGGACGCGCGACTCTTTCCATCGCATCTCCAAGTGGGAGGATGCACGCTCCCGCTCACCTACGCACATGACCCGCTTGACGCACAGGACGGCGTCACCGTTTCCATTCCGTACGAAGCCCTCCCTCATCTCCCTGCCGCGCCGTTTGAGTGGCTCGTTGAAGGCATGTTGCTTGAGAAGATGGACGCGCTGGTGCATGCGCTGCCCAAAGCGCTGCGGGTTCGGCTGTTTCCACTCGCCGAAGTTGCGGCGGGGGCGTTTGAGTCCATTCCATTTGGACAGGGCGCGCTTCGCGTGGTGCTTGCCGCGCATCTCACACGACTCGCGCAATCCGAGGTGCGGCCTGAGGACTTTGACCTTTCGAAAGTCCCACCGCACTTGTGCATGCGATTCGCTGTGCTCGGTGCCGATGGCAGTGTGCTTGACACAGATCGCGACCTGAGCGCGCTCCGTACTCGTGTTCGCCAGTTGGCGCCGAACATTCGACTCCAGGAGCGCGACGCTCGTCTGCAATTCGAGCGCGAGATCGTCGATGGTTTTCCCGCGGAACCGATCCCTTCGGCGGTGCAATATCAGCGCGCAGGCATGGAGGTTCGAGGCTACTACGGATTGTCGAGTGAACTGCGAGCGGGGAAACGACTCCTCATGCTCAGGGTGGCAGCGACCGAAGGCGAGGCGCTTGCGATGCATCAAGATGCCATCGCGCGGATGCTCGCCGAGGAATCGAAAGACGCGCTCGTACATCACCTCCAATACGCGCCTTCGTTTGAGGCGCTCGCGTCCTGCTGGCGATCACTCCGCGCGACGGAACCGCTGGAAAGTGCAGCGATGTCTCGCATCGCTTCGCTTTGGCTCGCGCAGCGGGCGAGTACTGAACCCTTCCCGCGAAGCGCGACGGCGTTCGCGCCGCTGCGCGACGAATTTCAGCGCGCGCTCCATGCCGCCACAACTGCCGCGTGGGATCCGATCGCGCGATTCGTCCGCGATGCGGCGGCAATCAGTGCATGGATAGCGTCGGATCATCCAGCCTCCATGCTCGCATCGAAACTCGCCATTCGAGGCCGGTTTGATGCGATGCATGTGACGAGCGCACTGAGCGAAGGATCGTCATCGAGCTTTCTTGAACTTCAAGCGGAGCTCGCCGTACTCGCAGCCAGAGTGGAGCGACTTCGCGACGGAAGCCCACAGCAAGACATCGCGCGAGAACAAGAAGTTCAACCCTTCCGCGCACAACTTGAGGCGTGGAAAACCGCTGGATCGCCGAGCGCAACGTTCGAGAGCGCCCAGCGCTTGCTCAGACTCTACGAAGCGCAGATCTTTGCGCCGCGCCTCGTCACGAGCAAAGGCACAAGCCTCAAGCGGCTTCGCGAAGTCTTCGCAGCGGTCGACGAATTGACAGACGGATGAACTAGGAAGGTTGCCAGATCGCGTAGGGGCGGAACTTCTCGGTCACGCCGAGTTCCTCGCTATGCAGAATGCCGCGATTCGCACCCAATCGACTCGCAGCAGGGGAGTCGATGAGCGCGCTCGAATCCGTCGCGCTCAGTTGATACATCGCCTTCCAGTCAAACTCGCGCTGACCATTACGGTCGAACGAGCGAGAGAAAGATGCGAGGTTGTCGGTGACGACGATCGTGTGCACACCCGCGCTCGGTCCTTCGCGCACAATCCCAAGCAGCAACTTGTCTGGCGTCGGCGGTCCGTCGGACGCGGAGAAGCTGAAGTCGTCTTCCGCGCGGCGAAGGGGACGAAACCGTTGCAATAGATGAATGTGGAGGAAGATCGGCGGTGCCTTCGAACTGTCGCCACGCGCTTGCACCTCTTTCGCGAGAGCCAAGAGCGCTTCATCAATCTCGCGATAGGGCAAGACTTCCACCGCGAGTCCACTCGCGCGCGCAATGCGCTCGAGCGTGCCTGCTTCGGGCGCATCCGCGGGCGTCCCATCAAGCAAGAGCACTCGCGCGCCGGGCACCTCTTTGGCGAGCGAAAGCAACACGCTTGAACTTGTCGTGAGTGCCTGATCGTCTCGCGAGGCGAGCACCGCGAGATTCGCGCCACTCGAGCGCTGGAGGCGCACGCAAGTCGGCGGCTTGATCGCAACGGCTTCTCCGAGCCACAATCGCATCGCACCGCGTGGATCCGGTTGCGCACCCGTGAAGTGCGGATGCAACTGCGCCGATGGTTTCGCGTCGCCTTCAAACACGATGCGTGGCAGCGCGTCGTACTTCGTCCCGGATTGACGCTGTACCTCGTCGAGCCAACGATCACGCACCGCATCCGGAAGCCATGCAACTTGGAATGGACAGTTTCCTTCCACCCGACCGCCCGCATCGTTGTAGATCGCCTCGCCTGGTCGCTCAAGCAAGCGAGCCGCAACATTTTCATCCGACAGAATCAGCTGGGAATCAGCCTCGTTGCACTGCAACGCGATTCGAACACCCATCTGTCCCATCGTCGCGCGAGCGAGCGTGAAGGCCCCGCCGAGCGTCTGCGATCCAAGCAATGCGTGCATTCCGAACGCGCGACCTTGACGGACGAGTCGATCAAGCAACTGTGCAGCATTCTGCGAGATGCGATCGTCCTCGAGGAAGAATTCCTGGAACTCGTCAATGAGAAGCAAGACTCGAGGGAGGCGCGCCTGCGGCCGCGCTTTGCGATAGCTCGCGATGTCTTGCACGCTCGCTTCTCGAAACAACTCACCGCGCCGCGTGAGTTCCGCGTCAAGACCCTCAAGCACACTCAGCCCAAACTCACGGTCGCTCTCGATGGCAACGGCGCGCGCATGGGGAAGATGGTGTTCCGCATAGGTCTTGAACTCAACGCCCTTCTTGAAATCGACGAGCCAGACTTCCACTTCATCGGGCGAGTACCAAGTCGCAATGCCCGTGACGACGGTGTGCATCAACGAGCTCTTGCCCGACCCTGTCTTGCCCGCAACCAGCGCGTGCTGACTTGTACCCTCGCCAAGCACAAGTTGTTGAATTCGCGTCGCGCCCGTTCTTCCGAGTGGAATCCGCAAGCTCTGCGCACTCGAAAGACTCCAAAACGCTGGGGATTTCGGCGCAATCGTGTCGAACGGAACCTCGACGCGTGATTGGGATCGCGCGGCAGCTCCAAGTCGACCGAGCAGCGGAATCATCTTGGCATCCTGCGCGGGCACATCAAGTGTCAAGGGAAGCTGCGAGAGCGCGCCCACATCAACAGACCAACCGACCGGCGCCGCCTTCGCAGAGTGCTTCACGATCTGACAAGCCTGTGCGAGATCTTCCTCTTTGATGCCCTCTGGAAGTGGCTCCCGCGGATCGCGGATAAGAATCGTCTGCACACCACATCGAAGACCAGAGCGAAGGATGCTCGCGAGTCGCTTCGCAGCCTGATCGCTAAACGCGTGAGGGAAGTCCGCCACAACGAGGAACCTATACGGCTCAGCAATCTCGCCCGCGGTGCGGTTGTACGCATCAATCGATTCGTACTCGTTCCTAAGGTACTTTTGAATCACCGTCTCCATGTGCTCCGCGAGATCGGCGAGGCGTTGCTCGATCGCGCGTGGCTCGGTCCAAATGCGCTCGCCCACAAGCGGTTCAAACTCGTCTGCGAGGTGCATAAAGAGGGCGAAGCTCTCACCGAGCGCGACTGGATCGACAAAGGTGAATCGCGCCTTGCTTGGAGGCACGCTGAGCAGGATGCGCGTGATGAGCGATTGCACCGCACCCAGTGCCTCGGCACGAACATCGGGTGCTGCCGTGAAAAGCACATTGCCGTGTGACGGAATCGAGAGCGCGGCGGGAAGCGTCCAGGCGGCAGGGGCGGTGCGATCAAGCGCGAACTCCCCGCTCGTTGGCACGCCACCCTGGAGCAACTGTGCGTCAAGACGCAGGCGTCCAAACCGGAACCACGGGCCAGTCTGCGTCGCAAACTCCGCGGCTGCAAAGTCGAATCGCTCCCACGACGGTGACGCACCTTCGTCGGTACTCACCGCTGCATCAAGCAAATCCATGGTCCGCTTCGCTTCACACTTCCATGCATCGCGAATGGACGCGGTGGTGGACTCCCGCGCCTCGACAAGATGCGCTGCACGCTCTGCCCCGGTCTCGCGCTCGAGAACGTCTGCGGCATCCGAAGCAATCTTGTTCGCTTCAAGGTCGCGCACACGCTGCTCCCGCGCCTCTTCAAGTGCGTGCGCGCGCTCCGCCTCGATCGAGGCTCGCTTCTGACTGACTTGCGCCTCGAGTGCGCTCAGTTTCTCAATCTTCCGCGCTTCGATCTCAAGCATGCGTGGCAAGTACTTCTCGCGCGCCTCTCGCTCCTCATTTGCTTGGATCAACTTTGCCTCTTGCAGCTTTTGCGTGCGCTCGGCGGTTGCATCAGCGACGGCCTTATCAGCGGCCGCGAACGCAATGATGAAGTCGGCGCCTAAGGGCGCCCAAACCGAGCGGAGGGCGCGCGCGCTCCGCGAGCGAAGCACAAGAAATGCGACAAGGCAGAGGAAAAACGCGCTTCCCCCGCCAAGCATCATGCTTGACTGCCAACCTTCTCTCGAAAACTCTTTCGCTGCGCCGCCGGCGAACAAACCGAGAGCGATGAAGAGGGCCGGGACGACGATGGGGGCGCGGCCCGAAATCAAACGTGCGGTTTTCGTCTCACGGAGCGACTGGATGTGTTGCTGTGCAGCACTGAGTCGGAGCGTGACCGCAGACTGCGGGTGCTCAATGGCATGCGCGATTTCGGCTGGCGTCGGATCGTCTTCGTGCGGAATTGGGAGTCGGCACGCGCGAACGAATTCATGCGATTCGGTTCGAAGCGCTTGCAGCGTCGAGATCGTGGCCGACAGACCGTCTCGCAGGTCTTTCACGCACTTCGTCGCTTCGTGCTCCGCGATCTCGTAGACCTGCTCAGCCAACAGCAGAGCCCCGTCGAGATGATCCTTGGTACTCGCGGTGAGTGTCTCCGCTTCCTCGTGAATCGCGTTCTTCGCCTTCGGATACTCCTCATTCAAGCGACCGCTTCGCGCTGCGTACCGTTCTTCAGCGCGCTCCGCAGCACTCGCGGCACTCGCCATCGCCTGACTCGCCCCGTCCGTGCGACCTTGCACCGCAGCAGCCGTCGCCCGCTGATGGCGAACTCGCTCCGTCTCCGCATCACGCGTGGATTGTTCGAGGAATGTTGCCGCGTCGCGCGCACGCGTGACACATGCAACACCGAGCGCAGCGACTGCATTTTCGATGCCTTCCACGGCGTCGCCTTTCCCAGCTCGTTTGAGGGTCTCGCTGCGATTGTCCGTGGGAGAGTGCAGAGTCGAGTCCATGTTGCGCCAGTACAGATTCCGTTACGCGAGCGAGTCTGGATGCACCGTCAGTGACAGTGCAGAGCCGGGAATCATAAGGTCTCTGATCGGCGTCCCCTCTGGCACGGGAGTCCCGTCCTTCTGCACAAGCGAAATCTTCGTCTGACCAGCCTCGTGTTTCTCGAGCGCCTCAAGGAGTCGCTTGAGGTGCGCAGGATCGAGTTTCTTCAAGTCTCCGCGTCCACGGCACTTTGGAAAGCCAGAACATCCAAGCCACGGCCCTCGCTTGCCGCTGCGAAGATTGCAGGGTTTCTTGCACTTCGGGCATTCAACATCCGTGAGCAGCGGTGGGGCGGATGGAAGTCGGATTCCGCCCTTCTTGTCGAGGTTCAGAATGAACTTCACATCCGGGTAGGTGGACGCGGCGATGAACTTGCCGAACCGGCCGGAGCGAAGCACCATGGGCTTTCCGTCTGCCGGACAGAGCAGATTCACTTCTTCTGGCGCAACCGGTTGCCAATCGTCGTCGAGCCGGATAGCCGCGTCGCACGGCTTCGCCTTGTCGTGATACCCAGGGCAGGAGAGGAAGTAACGACCTCCGCCGAACACTTTGCGAAGTCGGCGTCCACACTTGGGACACGCGAAGTCTGACGCAGGCCACTCGGGCTGCGGTTTCGTCGAGCCTTCATGGAGTTCCGAGGCAAACTCTTCCCAGAACGCTTTCAGCATAGGAACACGACCGAGTTGTCCCTCTTCAATCTTGTCGAGTTCGAGTTCCATCTCCTTGGTGTAGTCAACCTCGATCACTTTCGTGAGGATTCGAGTCAAGAGATCGGTGGTGAACTCACCAAGCATCGTTGCGGAGAGCGAACGACCTCGGATCGACACATATCCCCGTTGCTCAATCGTCTTCATGATCGAGGCGTAGGTCGACGGACGGCCGATGCCCCGTGCCTCAAGTTCTTTGACAAGGCTCGCCTCGGTGTATCGGTTCGGTGGCGGCGAGAACTTCTGCACGCACGACGCCGAGAATGCGCCTGTTTTCAAGCCCTTTTCAAGTTTCGGGAGTCGCGAACCTTCTGCGTCGGAGTCGTCCTCCTTGACCAATCGAGTCCATCCATCAAAGGTCTCAACCCGACCGGACGCTTGTACGACTGCGCCAGTCTTGAGATCGCTGCGACGAAGTCGAACGGTGGTTTGGTCATAGCGAGCAGCTTGCATTTGGCACGCAACGAAACGACGCCAAATGAGCGCGTACAGATCTTGCTGTTCGGCCGACAATGCGTCTCGCAATCGCTTGGGCTCGCGGAATGGATCGGTTGGACGAATCGCTTCGTGTGCCTCTTGCGCCTGCTTGTTGGAACTCCCAAAGAAGTTTGGTTTCTCTGGCAGATACGCAGCAGGGAAGTGCTGCTCGATGTAGCGACGAACCGATCCAAGTGCCTCGCCGGAGAGATGTGTGGAGTCGGTTCGCATGTAGGTGATGAGACCGACTCGTCCCTCACCAGGAATGTCGACGCCTTCATACAACTGCTGCGCGATGCGCATCGTGCGATCCGACGCGTACCCAAGTTCGCTCGACGCCGCCATCTGGAGCGAACTCGTGATGAGCGGCCCGCGAGGTCGCTGCGATCGCTCTGCAGTTTCGGTGCTCTCGACGGTGTAGAGCACGCCCAGTGGAAGTGTGCCTGTGATCGTCGAAGACTTGCCTGCACGACCGACCCCGCGTTCCATCGATTGCGTCGCAACCTTGAGATCCACGAGGCCCGCGGCTTCCGCCGCACTCTGCGCGAGCGGGAGCAGATCGCGTGATTCGTCGGCGCTCGCCTTGACATCAAACGCCTTTCCGTCCACCTCGATGAGTTTGGCTTCAAATGCAGTGTTTTCGCGCAGCCACGCGGCCAATTCGAGTTGACTTGGCCCCTTCGCGCGATCGTTCTTGCGCGCCAGCAATTGGCCGAATCCGACAGCGCGCTCCGCAACCTTCTGAAGTTCCGGCGTCAGACGGAGCACAATGTTCCACTCTTCCGACGGTCGGTGATTTCGGATCTCTCGCTCTCGCTCCACGACGAGTCGAACCGCAACACTCTGCACTCGTCCCGCGCTGCGTGCGCCTTGGCCGATGCGCCAAAGAATCGGTGAGAGTTTGTATCCAACGATGCGATCGAGAATCCGTCGTGCACGCTGCGCATTGACCTTATTGAGATCGATCGGATGCGGATGCTCAAACGCGCGCTGAATCTCAGCCTTCGTGATCGCGTTGAACACGACGCGCTTGGCCTGCGTCGGATCGATTTCGAGGACCTCCGCGAGGTGCCACGAAATTGCTTCGCCTTCACGATCAAGATCGGTTGCGAACCAAACTTCCTTCGCGTTGCGCGCTTTGCTTCGCAGTTCTTTGACAAGCGTCTTTCGATCGGTACTGATGTCGTAGGTTTCTTCGAACGACTCGAGGTCAACACCAGGCACATCATCCGTGCGAGGTGTTTTCGACTTCGGATCCTTCTTCGCGCCTCGCTTTGCTTTGGGCTTGGGGGCAGGGGCAATCGGCGAACCATCTGCGTCCTCTTCGAGCGCGGCCTCAGCCTTGGCCTTCGCTGACGCGCGTTCCGGGAGATCACGAATGTGTCCCTTGCTCGCAATGACTTCGAAGCCAGTGCCTAAGTACTTCTCGATCGTCTTTGCTTTCGCGGGGCTCTCGACGATGACCAAAGTCGGCCCCGTTCCACTCATGGAAGAGCGCTTTGCACCGCGAGGCTTCGTCGCTGCAGGCGCGCTACCCGCGTCGCTTGCCGCGGGGGACACCGCGTCAGTCGGAGCGGACTTCGCCTTCACCTTCTCGGTGGCGCTCTTCTTTGAGGTCTTCGCGGAGGGCTTCTTTGCGGGGGTCTTAGCCATGAACGGTCTGCTGTCCTTAGAAGTGGCGTCTGGGAGGAGGCGCAACCTCTATCGGTGGTTCGCGCGGCGGCGGAAGAAGAAGAGCAATCGGTACTGAAAGTCAAGCCGCTCCCTGAGTACGGCTACTTATAGGACGAGCGTGTCCTTGGGAAGCCCCTCACGCGGTGGTCGTCAGATCTGGCCACTGCGCGAGCACGAGGTCAGCCCAAGCGGAAGGGTCCGTGACATTTGCGTCAATCCTCAACACGCCCTCAATGGACGCGAACCGGCGGAGCCATACTCGCTGCTGCTTCGCGTACTGGCGCGTTCGAATCTTGATCGATTCGAATGCGGCGTCGAGACGCAACTCCCCAGAGAGCACTGCGCCCAGCTCTCGATATCCAACCGCCTCGGCAGCCTGTCGCCCAAGTTGCCCCTGCGCATGAAGTGACTCGACCTCGCGAAGGAAACCCGCTTCAAGCATCGACTTCACTCGCGCATTGATTCGGCGATTGATCAGTTCAACCGGCCAGTCGAGAATCACGAGTCGAGTGCGATCGCGCATCATGCGCGGCGACGCAACATCCCACTGCGTCGCCATGGAACTCATCGGTTTGCCCGTGAGATGATGCACTTCAAGCGCGCGTATCGTGCGACGACGATCGTGAAGGTGTAGTTCGCTCGCTCGAATCGGATCGACGGCTTGCAGGAGTGCGCGAAGGCTTTCATCAGACTCTCGCTCAAGCGTGGCGCGAAACTTCATGTCAGCGGCTGGGGCCGTGTCGAGTCCTTCAAAAAACGCGCGCAGGTAGAGATTCGTACCACCGACAAGAATCGGGAGCTTGCCGCGCGTGTGAGCCTCGAGCACCGCTTCGTTCGCTAAACGCAACCAATCGGCCACGGTGAATCCATCGCCGTATGGATCTGCGACATCAAGGAGTGCATGTCGTATCTCGGCTCGTTCGGCACTGATGGGCTTCGCCGTTCCGATGTCGAGACCTCGGTAGATCTGCATCGAATCGGCGCAAACGATTTCGCCTCCAACACGCCGCGCGATTTCCATCCCGAGTGCACTCTTGCCACCAGCGGTCGGACCAGCAAGCACGAGAATCCCGCGCGACGGCGCGCTGCTTCCTTGCGAGGTTGAGGATTCCGTCGTTTCGCGCATCGGGAGGGACAGTATCGGCACCGTATGCTGCCCGACAGTATGAAGAAACTGCATCTTGAACGGGTTCCTGTCTCTGGCAAGCGCGCGCTCATGCGCGTCGATTTCAATGTGCCCATGGAAGGCGGAGTGATCTCGGATGACCGAAGAATCCGCGCGAGCTTGCGAAGCATTCGATCCGTGCTTGAGCGGGGCGGAAGTGTTGTCCTTATGACGCACCTCGGTCGCCCCGAGGGCACGGGATTTGAAGTTGAGTACTCCGTGCAACCTGTCGCGAAGCGACTCGCGGAATTGCTGAGCGACGCTGCGCCTCGCGGCGTGACCTGCGTGGGTGAGAGTTGCGTTGCTCCAGAGGCGCTGAAAGCGGTCGAGGCGCTGCCGCCAGGCGGCGTGCTGCTTCTTGAAAATCTCCGTTTCGAAAAGGGAGAGAAGAAAGGCGACACCACCTTCGCGGCTGCGCTTGCGAAGCTTGGCGACTTCTATGTCAACGACGCGTTT
The DNA here is from genome assembly GCA_005790605.1 of Planctomycetia bacterium. GTDB lineage: Bacteria > Planctomycetota > Phycisphaerae > Phycisphaerales > SM1A02 > F1-140-MAGs142. The sequence continues at coordinate 34,240 of SXUI01000035.1, forward strand.
GGTACGAGTCATCGAAGCGATGCGTCCATGCACGCCGTTCCACTCGCGATGCGCGCGGAAGGAAAGTCGACTTGCGCCGGGTATCTCCTCGACGCAGAACTCGAGTTCCTCATCGCGCGCATTGCGCAGGCGCAGAAGCCATTCACCGCGATTCTCGGGGGTGCCAAAGTGAGCGACAAGTTGCCGACCATTCTTAATCTGATGCAGAAAGTCGATCGCATCATCGTTGGCGGAGCGATGGCGTACACGCTGCTCAAGGCGCAAGGCATTTCCGTTGGCGCGTCAAGAGTCGAGGATGGGCTCGTCGAGAAATCGCGGGAACTTCTCGCGCTCGCGGCGCAACGAGGCTGCGAGATCATGCTTCCGGTGGATCATCATTGCGCGACGGCCTTCAACGCGGACTGCGCGCGGAAGATCTGCACACAAAGCATCGACGAAGGATGGATGGGGCTCGACATCGGACCTGCAACCATCGCGCGATTCGGCGAAGCAATTCGCACCAGTCACACAGTGGTTTGGAACGGTCCGATGGGTGTTTTCGAAATGCCGCCGTTTGATGCGGGCACCCGAGCGGTCGCACAAGCGGCAATCGAGGCGACCAAGCGTGGTGGGGTGACGATCGTTGGCGGCGGGGACACCGCCGCCGCAGTAGAGGAGTTCGGTCTCGCAACCCAATTCAGCCATGTCTCGACGGGCGGCGGCGCGAGCCTCGAAGTGCTTGAAGGCAAGCACCTCGTCTGTCTTGATGCGATCGACAGCGCGGCAACCGCCTTGGGGTGAAACCACTATCAATGAAGGTCGCCGCTCCCGTATAGTGGACACACTGGACTCTAGCCATGATGACGCGAATCACCTCTGCCATCGCTCTCGCACTCGCCGTCTGCAGTTTCACCTTCGCGCAGGAGTTGAAGGTCGGCGCCGCGCCGCCCTCGCTCAGCGTCGAAATGGTGCAAGGCGATAAGCCCGATTTCTCCGACACGAAGGCAACCTTCGTCGTCGAGTTCTGGGCAACGTGGTGCGGACCATGCATGCGTTCCATCCCACACCTCAACGAGTTGTGGAACAAGTACCAATCAAAGGGACTCGTCATCGTCGGGATCTCCGACGAACCGATGGGAACCGTGCGACCATTCCTGAGCCGCAAGGGAACGACAATGGCGTACCCAGTCGCCGTAGACGAAAAAGACAAGCCAACAGGTCAAGCGTGGATGAAGGCTGCAGGACAAGAAGGCATTCCTTGCGCCTTCGTCGTGAAGGAGTCGAAGATCGTGTGGATCGGAAGTCCTCTCGATCCCAAGTTTGATGAAGTTGTGGTTGGTTGCGTCACCGGCCGCTACAACCCCGAACTGCTCCGAGCCGCCGAACCACTCAAGGCCGCCGCAGTCACGGCCGCGAAGGTGAAGAACTGGAGCGATGTCTGGAAGCACTACGACTCGCTGATCGCCACTGATCCGAAGATCTTCGGCGACATCGCGGTGAAGAAGTACCGAACGATGCTCGTCGACGCGCAGGACGCGCAAGGCGCGAAGACATGGGGCGAAGAACTTCTTACGAAGTATGAGGAAGATCCTGTCACACTCGAAGAGTTTGCGCGGCTCATTCTTTCGGATAGCGCGATCCACGACCGCGACTACGCGCTCGCGCTCGCGGCAGCATCTCGATTCCAAGTGCTTTCTTCCAACGACGCCCCCTCTATCGCGCTCGTCGCTGAGGTTGACTACCACGCAGGCGAACTCGATCGCGCCGTCGCACTGCAGCAAGAAGCTTGGATGGCGAGCAGCCCAGCGCAGAAGGCGGAGTACCGCCGCGTTCTCGATACCTATCGCAAAGCTGCGAAGAAACCAGCGTCTGCCAAACTTTCCACCGACGCACCAGCGGCGGGTTCCACGGCTCCATGAGCGACGCCTGCGCGACTTCCACCTCTCGCCCGAGTTTTCGTTCCTTCGCCGCGCGAAAACCCCTGATCGCCGCATCCATTCTTTCGGCAGATTTTGCACGGCTCGCGGAGGACGCATCCTGCGCACTCGTTGCAGGAGCGGATCTCCTCCATGTTGATGTGATGGACGGGCACTTCGTCCCGAACTTGTCAATGGGACCTGCACTCTGCGCGTGCGTCCACCGAGCGCTGCCCAGTGCGATGCTTGATGTGCATTTGATGGTCACGGATCCGTCGCAGTACTTTGAGCCATTCGCACGCGCCGGGGCGAGTCACATCACCTTCCACATAGAGTGCGCGTCAGGCGCCCAAGATGCCTGCGCCAATGCTGTCGAACTCGCGGCGCGAGTGCATGCACTCGGTATGTCGGCGGGTATTGCGATTAAGCCTGATACGCCGACGAGCGCGATCGAATCGATCTTGTCCCACTTCGAGTTGCTCTTGGTCATGAGCGTCCACCCTGGGTTTAGCGGTCAGAAGTTCCTCCCAAGCGCGCTTCCGAAGGTCGCGCGTCTGCGTTCGCTTGTGCCCGACACCGTGCGCATTCAGCTTGACGGCGGAGTCTCCCCGACAACGGCTGCGAGTTGCCGTGAAGCCGGTGGCGATGTGCTTGTCTCCGCCTCCGCACTCTTCAGCACTCCGGATTATTCCATCCCGATCGCGCAGATGCGCGGCTCGTGAATGATGCGCTACGATAGATGGCATGTCTCGCACACCCGCGGCTCAATGGGATGCCGCATCCAATCTCGCTGAAAAAAAAGGTGTCCCAGCGGGCATCTGGATGCAATGCCCCGAGTGCGAGGAAACGCTCTTCCGCAAGGCTGTCGAAGCGAATCTGTGGGTCTGCCCGCGTTGCCAGCATCACCTGCGACTGAGTGCGCGGCAGCGTGTGGAACAACTGCTCGACCCTGGCTCGTTTGAGCCATTTGACGATCACCTTCGCCCAGTCGATCAACTTCAGTTTGTCGACAACAAACCGTACCCGCACCGACTCGCGGAGAGCCAGCGAAAGACGGGGAACAACGACGCGATTCTTTCTGGCTTCGGGTTCATCAAGGGACGACGCGTTTCGCTTGCAGTGATGGACTTTTCGTTTCAGGGCGGATCGATGGGCTCCGTCGTAGGAGAGCGCATCACTCGAGCGATCGAGCGAGCGACCGCGCACGATCTTCCTGTCATCGTCGTGTCATGTTCTGGTGGCGCGCGCATGCAGGAGTCGGGTTTCTCGCTGATGCAGATGGCAAAAACAAGCGCCGTCCTCGCGCGACTCGATGATGCGGGCGGACTGTTTATCTCGGTACTGGCAGATCCGACCACCGGCGGGGTCACCGCAAGTTTCGCGATGCTCGGTGACGTGATCCTCGCCGAACCACGCGCGCTCATTGGCTTCGCCGGTCCGCGCGTCATTCAACAGACGATTCGGCAAGAACTCCCCGAAGGATTCCAGCGCAGCGAGTTTCTCCTCGAGCGTGGATTTGTCGATCGCATCGTGCATCGACGGGATCTCCGAAGCGAGATCAGTCGCGTGATTGACTATGCAGGCCGCTGAAGCCGCAACTCCGTCCTGGCGACGGAGCGCCGTTCTCTCAAGCGCGGCCGCACTCTCTCTCTACCTCGCGTTTCCTCCGCTGGCCCTGTGGTGGTGCGGGTTCCTCGCTCCGATGTTTCTGCTGCTTGCTGTGCGTGCCGCGCCATCGTGGCGGTCATGCGCGCTCATCGTCGGTCTCACGCACATGCCGCTCTTCGCAGTGCTGCAGTGGTGGATCATCGATGTCAGCGCGCTCGGACTTCCGGCATTCATCGTGTATCTCAGCGTGTGCTGGAGCATTCTCGCGCTCCTCTTGCGCGCACTTGATAGGAGTGTCCCCGCCTGTTGCTTGCGCGCGACCATCGTGCTTCCCTTGGGATATCTCACGAGCGAGTTTCTCCGCGGAGATCTGGTGTGTGGTGGATATCCATGGTTCTTCGCCGGTCATCCGCTCATCGCGAGCACGATGCTCTCGCAGTGTGCTGACCTCTTTGGCGCAGCGACGCTCACGATCTTCGTTGGTGTGATGGCTGGGAGCGTGGTCGATGCGCTGACGGCAAGCCGAGCGGGGAACATCCGAGGACTCCTGCTCGCGGGTTTCGTTTCGATCGCGACCTTCTTGTTGACATTCGGATACGGGCTCGCGCGACTCGGGCAGTACCCACTCGCAACCCCTTCAGACGCAAGCAGTGTGCTGATTGTGCAGACGAGCGTGCCTACTTCCAACAAGATTGCATGGACGCCGCAGGCACAAGTCGACGACACCCAGCGCAGCATGCAACTGACCCTTGCGGGGATTCGCGATGCGCGCCAAGCAGGGGAGTCTCCAGTTCTCGCTGTTTGGCCCGAGACCATGCTGCCTGGATTTGGGCTTGAACCCGATGCGATTCGTTGCCTCACGGAGAGTGGTGCGTGGCCAGGTTCGAGATTTAGTAACGCGGCCACCGATGTCGTTCGCGCGACGGGAGTACCTCTGATGCTCGGAAGTGCCGCATACCTCGGCTTGCGTATCGAAGGAGAAGGCAACGACCGACGCTTTGCCTGGGACGAACAGTTCAACAGCGTCTACCTCGTCGAAGGCAACGCTCCCTTCGCGCGATACGACAAGATTTTCCTCACTCCCTTTGGCGAGCGCATGCCAGTCATTAGCTCATGGCCATGGCTCGAGTCGAAGCTGCTCGCTCTTGGTGCGGATGGAATGACTTTCGATCTCGATGCCGGAACTGCATACACGCGGTTTGCCGTGCAGACCAAGGGTGGGGCGCCGTTGCGAATCGCGACGCCGATCTGTTTCGAGGATTCGGTCGGCTGGGTCTGCCGACGCATGATCTTTGGCGATGACGACTCCACCCCGTGGGATCGATCGCGTCACGCGGATCTGCTGATTACCCCATCCAACGACGGATGGTTTGGCGACAGCGCGTCCTCTCGCGCGCATCATTTCGATTTCGCCAGACTGCGCGCAATTGAATTCCGCACGCCCGTCTTGCGTTGTGTGAACACCGGCTTTTCGGCGTGGACCGATGAAGCCGGACGCGTTCGGGCAACGGTCGGCGCTGCGCCCCGAGGCGAGGTGGATCTCGAAGGCACACTGATCGCAAAGGTGCAACCGCTCAGCGAGGTGCCTCTCGCTGCCCGTGTCGCGGATCTGCCATCCTGGGGTAGCCTGCTGCTGTGCGCGGGGTTACTTTTCCGATACTGGCGGCGTACGAAACACACGCCAGCTCTATAAGTTCGCAGGATTTCGAGATGCACACGGCACTTCCACATTTCACTGCAGTCGCGCCGAGGACCGCGCTCCGTTATGCCTTGAGCCCGCTGGTCCTCTCCATCTGCCTCGCAAGCGCGAGTGGCTGCGCGCCTCGATCCGCCAGCGAGCCGTGGAGCACGAAAGCACAGTCGACGACCTCACGCACGCCACCTCCGTCTGCGCCCGCCGCGGGAAGTCCGCGACCGAATCAAACATCGCCAGCGAACGCCGCTCTTTCCTCGCGCGCCGATGCGGTGATTCGTGAAGCTGCAGCAAGTCCAGACCCGTCGACGCGCGCGCACGCCATCGAGGGCTCGATCCGCCAACCGAGTCTCTTGCAAGAACTCGCACCTAAAGCGCTTGTTGATCAGAATCGAGGCGTGCGATTCGTCGCTTGCATGGCGGTGGGAGAGGCTCGACTCTCCGAGTTCACGCACCTCGTCCAACCCTTGCTCACCGATGACAGTGCTTCGGTTCGCGCAGCGGCGATTCTGACACTCACTCGTCTCGGCGTTACGGTCGACCCAACTCCACTCGGCGCGATGGCGGCATCAGATGACCTTGAAGCGCGAGCGAACGCGTACCTGGTCCTCGGACTGCTCGGCAATCGAAGCGCTGTACCCATCATTCGTTCAAGCCTCGGTAACGCGACGCCGCTCGCAAACCCGATCCGAGTTCGGCTCGTTGATTTGCAGGGTGCCGAAGCGCTCGTCCGTCTCGGCGAAACGCGTGAGATTGACTCGATTCGTGCGGCGGTGTTCTCGCCGCCTGAACAGGAGGAACTCGCCGTCGTCGCATGCGAGTCGCTAGGTCGACTCCATGACGAAGTCAGCGCGCCGATGCTTCGAAACATCCTTGCCCCAAACGCAGGAAGAGCGCGCGCGCCCGAAGTTCGACTCGCAGCAGCTTCTGCACTCCTCTCGCTCGGCGCGCCGAGCAAGCCGATTCTCACCATCGCTCGAGAATATGTCGGGGATGCCGATCCTCGTGTGCGCGCCCAAGCAGCGGTCCTCCTCGGGAAACTTGCGAGCGCCTCGAGCACTGAATTCCTCAACGCGCTCCGCGTCGATAGCGACCCAACTGTCCGCCTTTGCGCGAGTGCGGCAAGTCTGTCTCCGGCTGAAACCGGCGAGTGAATGCTGGTTTCAAGAGTTGTCGTGCACCTTGTGGCAGATTGACAGTCCAAGGCGTGGACGATACAAAACCACACCTCTTGAGATCCATTTGTGTAGGAACTCTTGGGGCACCGCGTGCTCATTGTTGAACGATGAACGCTCGGTTCGCCTGTACGCGTCTGATATTCGTTCTCACCCGTTCTCACAGTTGTCTGCCGGAGCACCACCGTGCACATTCTGACCAAGGCATTGCTCGTCATCGTCGCCCTCCTCGCCGTCGCGATCGTCCCGCTCGCAGCGGTGAACGCGTACAACGATTCCCGCTTCGAGTTGAAGTACCGCGACGCCGATGCGGCACGCGCCGCTTCCGATGCGGCACTCTCTAGCGAGCGCAACGCGAAGGCAGTCATGCAGCAGAAGGCAGAGGACGACGCCAAGTCCGCCGCTGAGCGACTCGCGTCATCGCAGAAGGAAGTCGACACCAAGAGCGCCGCGTTGCGCAAGGCAGAGTCGGAACTCGCAAGCATGCAAGCGACGCAGCAGGGCATCCTTTCGCATCTTGAGTCGCTCGACGCGACTTTCAAGGCGAACCAACTCATCACTGATTCACTCGCGAGCGAGCTTCGCGATGTCCGCGGCAAGGCGATCGAAGCGCAGCGCCGCATGGCTGAGCTCGACGCTGCACTCGCGGAGCGGACTGCCGAACTCGAAGTCGCCGAGGCGGCTCGTCGTCTGCTTGAAGAAGAGCGCAAGCGACTTGAGGATGAGAACCTCGCCGCGAAGACCTCGATTGAGCAGTACATCGCCGCATACGGCCAGATCGGTGGAAGCCGCGCCGGTGCGGTGACCCAACCAGTTGCCGATCGCAATGTCTCCGCGACCATCATCGATGTCCGTCAGCGAGACGGCTCGACCTTCGCGGAAATCAATGCAGGCAGCCGCGATGGCGTGCAGGTTGGTTGGACGATGATGGTTGGCGACGGCGCCACGTACATCGGCAATCTCAAGATCACCCATATTGATGTCAATCGCGCCGTTGGCGTAGTCGAACTTGAGAATGCAGCGGCACGCGGCGAAGTAAAGGTCGGTCAGCGCGCCATCGCTCGCGCTGGCGAGTGATCGGTTGCTTGAGACCGCGACGACACCGATTTGTTTCTTGAAGTCTTCCCCTGACCGCTTTCAGAACTGACTGCCATGATCACCAAGTCCAACCGCACTTCCGATCCTGATGTCTTCACCGCGCTCCTCGCAGCCGCGGCAATCGCGCTGCTGTTCGGCGTGATCGCGTTGGTCCTCGCCAACGGCTCACAGGCCGGTGGCCCCTTCGACCTCGTGAAGTGACCTAGCCGCATGAGGTTGGGCGCCTTCGCCTGATGGATAACCCCCAGACGCCGCGCGATGCCTATTGCGCGGCGTCTGTGTTCTTCTGATAGGCTCTTGATTGACGCACTAGCACCATGCCACGCCGACGCCAGACAAGTGCGAGGGAGCAGCAAAGTTGATGTTCGAACGAGTACTCAGTTTCTTCAGTGTCGACATGGGTATCGACCTCGGTACCTGCAACACCCTCGTGTGTGTGAAGGGCGAAGGCATCGTGCTCAACGAGCCATCCGTTGTTGCAGTCCGAAAAGGCACCAACAAGGTGCTGAACAACGGCAACGCGGTCGGTGCGGCGGCGAAGGAAATGCTCGGCAAGACACCAGGCACGATCAGCGCGATTCGTCCGATGAAGGACGGCGTGATTTCGGATCTCGAAATCACGGACGCGATGTTGGCCTACTTCATCCGAAAGGTGAATGGCAATGGTCGCATCTTTGGGCCCCGCGTCGTCATCGCCGTTCCTTCGGGCATTACCGCGGTCGAGAAGAACGCGGTCTTCGAGAGCGCCACACGCGCCGGAGCGCGCAAGGTCTACTTGATCGAAGAAGCCATGGCCGCAGCAATGGGAGCAGGGCTCCCGATCGCTGACCCCGTCGCGAGCATGATCGTCGATATCGGCGGCGGCACAACCGATGTTGCCATCATTAGTCTCGCCGGAATCGTGACCTGTGAGTCGCTCCGCGTGGCTGGCGATGACTTCGATGAAGCAATCATCGAACACATGAAAAAGTCCTATGGACTCACGATCGGCGAGCAGACCGCTGAGCGCATCAAGATTCAGATCGGTTCCGCAGCGCCCATCCCAACGCTTGAAATGGATGTCCGTGGTCGCGACATGGTCGGCGGACTTCCACGCCGAACCGTGGTGACCAGTGACGAGATTCGAGAAGCCCTGCAAGCTCCTATCGCAAAGATCATCAAGGCAGTACTCGCGACGCTTGAGCGCGCGGATCCCGAACTTGCGAGCGATCTCGTCGAACGCGGGATGACGCTCGCGGGCGGCGGCGCGCTGCTTCGCGGGATCGACACGGTGCTCGCCGAAGCGACAGGTCTCACAACCACGATCGCGGTAGATCCTCTCACATGCGTCGCCCGTGGGACGAATCGTTACCTTGAAAACCTCGAGGAGTGGAAGGCAACGATGGAGAGTGACGGCGACGACAGTTGACGCTCCTCGCGTGGCGAAGCTCTCGATGGAGGCCTGAACTCCTCGCGCTTGTGCTAGCAGGAGTCTGCGCAATGCTTCCATCTCGATGGCTTGCGGTGTGGACCAATCCACTCGCGCTCGTCGTTTCGATTCCAACGGCACCGATCACGCACTTCGGTCGCGCGGCACGAGACATCCTCAGACCTTACAACCAACCGTGGGACCTCAACTCCCCAGAAGCGCTCGCCCTTCGAAGCGAGGTGGATCTCTATAAGACGCTCTATGCACAAGCGAATCTCGACCGTGAGTTTCTTGAGCGTTCGCTCGCATCGGTCGGTGCGATCAGCGCTCGCGGCGGTGGTCCAGTCCGACTCGTGGAATGCTCCATCGTTGGAACCAGTGCCGGCACAAGCGGAGGAACTGCGCAACTCCTGAGACTGAATGCGGGAAGTTCGCTTGGACTGCTTCCAGGCGCAACGGCGTTTCTCGACAATGACTCCATCGCAGGAGTCGTGGGGAGTGAGATCTCCAGTTTCAGCGCGTTTCTTGTGCCAGTCGAGCGCCTCTCTGGCATCGCTGTGCGATTGTTTCCAGACGTCCCCAAGAGTTCGGACATCGCTTCGTATCCCGGCGCGGTGCTCCGCCCGACGGGTCGTGGAACTTGGAGCGCAGAGGTTGCGAGTGGCGCTGCGCTCACCATTGGCATGACCGCGCGCCTCGCCGACGAGCGCTGGCCACGCATCGCGCTTGGTGCGCGCGTCGGCGAAGTGATCGCCATCGAACCGATTGAGCAAGCACCGCTCGCCTCGCGCATCGAAGTTCGCCCGATCGTCTCCGCGAATTCCATCTCAAGTATCACGATCGCCATTCCGGAGTCGCAGCCGTGAACTGGCCAGTCTTTCTCATTGCCAGCCTCATCGCCGTCGCGCTCGATGGATCACTCGTGCAAGTGCTTCGCGTCGGTGATGCCAGCCCTTCGCTGTTGATGTTCGTCATGGTGTATGCGCTTCTGAATGCGAGCAAGCGAACCGCGCTTCGCGCTGCAATGGTCGCGGGCCTCTTCGTTGATCTCCTCAGCCCACTGTTGACGGATGCCGATGGATCGACCGTGGTCATCGTTGGACCGCATCTGCTCGCCTTCGCCCTTGGCGCTGCAGCATTCCTCTCCTTCCGTAACCTGCTCTACCGCAAGAGCCCACTTGCCCTTGCCTTTGGCTGCGTCATCTTTGCGCTGCTCGTCGCCCTAGGAACCACGACGGTCTTCCTGTTGCGCTCGATGTTCACTGGCGACGCGCCTTGGGGGGATGCGACTGCAACCGGATATCTCCTCGTCGGCTTCGCCCGCGCTGGCCTCACCGCGATCCTCGCCGCATTTCTGCTTCCGACTCTTGATCGGTCGCGTGCGCTCTGGGCGTTCGAGGGCTCCGGGAGACTCGTGGGCGGCGCGGCGCGGTAGCCGCGACAGCGGTCGGGAGTCACGCCGCGACACCCATGAAACTCCGATCAACCGTAAAGTGCGTACATGCCTGAGAGCGCACTCATCGTGTTCGATGACTCACGAGGTTCCTTTGGTCCTCTGACTGATTTGCGCGCGGCATTCGAGTTGCGGGTTGGCCTGACGACAGGGCTGCAGCGCATCGAACAGATGCTCGGGCGTCGAGCAGCCGCCCTCTACTGCGACCCAGCGATTGCGGGGCTCATCGCAACCCGACACGCCGCGCGGATCAACGCGCTACCCGAAGGCGACTCCTTCGACTTCGTCAATGGCCGAACACTCGGTCAGCCCACTGTGAAGCACTGCGATCGCTCTGCCGCAGTCGCGTTTATCGCATCTGGATGCACCGAGTCATCCCTCAAGCCTGACCCTTCGCTCGTGACTTTCCCATGGGACATCCAGTCGCGCGCCAGCACAACGCTCGCGGAGGACATCGAACTCTTCAAATCGGCTTTGCCGCTTGAGGGATGTGTCGCACGCTCGCTCCGAGCCAATGAAGGGGTGTCGGTGGGCTCTCATCCGACGCTCGTGCACCCAAGCGCCCGTATCGGGCCGTCTTGCGTCATCGATTCCACGCAGGGACCGGTGATCATCGACAGGGGCGTCAGTGTCGGACCGCTTACCGTCCTCATTGGACCATGCGCACTTCTTGAGGGAAGCGTGATTTCCGCACATACACATCTGAAAGCAGGCACCGTCATCGGTCCGCACTGCCGGATTGGTGGCGAAGTAGGCCGATGCATCTTTCAAGCGCATTCCAACAAGTCACACGACGGGCATCTCGGCGACAGTTTCGTTGGAGAATGGGTCAACATTGGCGCGGGCACGACGAATTCGAATCTACTGAACACCTACGGCGAAGTCATCGTCCGACTTGAAGCTGACGGGGGATTGGTCCGTACGGGCCGCCAATTCTGGGGCTCGATCATCGGCGATCACGCGAAGCTCGCAATCTGCACGCGCGTGATGACAGGGACGACCATCGGGACTGGAGCGATGATTGCCTCGACGCGTCCGCCTTCACCCCTTGTCGAGCGATTTGCGTGGCTCACCGATAGCGCAGAAGCGGCGCGACATTTTCAAATCGAGAAATTCCTCGAGACCGCGCGCGCAATGATGAGTCGCCGTGATCACGCAATGTCGCCTGCACTTGAGGCGCGCCTGCGCGCATTGCACGCCGAGGCAGCGCCGCGATGAGCGCGCCATTCGCAGCATCCGCAAACGCGGTGTGGGGCATCGTGGATGGACACGCGCATTTCTTCCGCGCGTACTACGCGATTCGGACGCCGCTCTCCTCCAAGGTGACGGGTGAACCAACCCGCATGGTCTATGGTTTTCTCGCGAGCCTCTTCAAGTTTCTTCGCGAGGAACCGCCGGAGAACTTCATCGTCGTGATCGATGCGAGCGGCGACACGGAAACATTTCGCAGCCAACTCTATCCCGAGTACAAGGCACATCGCGATCCTCCTCCTGAAGACTTCGGCGGCCAAGTTCGCCGATGCCTTGAAGCGCTCGACATTCTTGGCATTCCTGTCATCGGCGTTGAAGGCGTGGAAGCGGATGATGTCATCGCGACGCTCGCGCGCGGGATTCGCCGCATCCATCCAAGTGATCGAGTGCGCATTTTGTCGCGGGACAAGGATCTCGGACAACTCATCGACGCGCATACGACGCTCTATGACACGCAAGCGGGCCGCGAGATCGGGTTGGAAGAGCTCTTTGAGTCCAAGGGTGTGCGACCCGAGCAGGTCATCGACTTCCTCACGCTCATGGGCGATAGCGCGGACAATGTGCCGGGCGTCCCAGGTGTTGGCCCCAAGACGGCGGCGCAGTTGCTCGGGGAGTTCGATTCGATCGAAGGCATCTACGCCAACATTGACAAGGTGAAAGGAAAGCGTCGCGAGTCACTCGAGGCGTCCAAAGATCTCATCGCGCTCTCACGCACGCTCGTGACACTCAAAGATGATTGCGAACTCGGGTTCTCGCTCGACCAGGCACGCTTCGACAAATCGCGCGCCGACATGGCGCGCCTGACCGAGTTTCTGCGATTACTCGGCATCACGAGTTTGCAGAAGTCGGCAGAAGAGTTGTTCGGAACCGCCCCGCACACCGCCCCAGCAGTCACGGAGACACCTCAACAAATCAACCTCTTTGGAACGGCCGCGACGAAGGCGCAAGATCCCAGCGGAGTCACTCGGAGCGCCCCAACCGAGCCCCTTCCAAAGCGCGAAGCGACAGCGAATCTGATGTCGACAAAGGCGCAGTTGCAAGACCTCGTGCTTCGTTTGCGCTTAGCGAAACGCTTCGCATTCGATGTAGAGACGGACAGCCTCGCGCTCGAAGCGGTCAAACTGATTGGCGTCAGCGTTTCCATCGCGGTCGGCGAGGGCTTTTACATTCCGGTGCAAAGCCCAGAGCCCCACACGCATCTGAACACGGAAGAAGCGCTTGCGATTCTTCGCCCACTCTTCGAAGACGCGAGCATCAGCAAGGTTGCGCACAATTTGAAATTTGATAGCGCAGTACTCGCTGCTCACGGTGTCGCGATTCAAGGCTGTGACGGCGACACGATGATCGCAAGTTGGATGCTCGAGCCCGAGCGTGCAGGGCATGGTCTCAAGGCACTCTGTGAAACCGTGCTTGGCTCGCGAATGGAGGAGTACGAATCGGTCGTTGGCGGAAGCGAAGGGCTGTTCAGTCGTTCTTTCGCGGATGTCCCTCTCGAGCGCGCGGCGCAGTATGCCGCGCTCGATGCTGAGGCGACCTTTGCCCTCGCAGAGCGCCTCGAGCCGAGGCTTGTGGCGTCAAACCTGCACGCGCTGTACGCACAAGTCGAGGTGCCACTCGCCATCGTGCTTGGAGCAATGGAACGGGCGGGTATCAGCGTCGATCGGACGGAACTTTCGAGGCAACGGAAGGAACTCGAAAGCCGAGTGGCGGAAGTCCGCGCGTCGATCGCATCTGATGCGCCATGGGCCTTCAACCCAGATAGCCCCAAGCAACTCGCGGAGGTGCTCTTCGGATTGCCGACTGATCCCAAGCCGGGATTGGGTCTCAAGGTCGTGAAGCGACTCAAGAGCGGGCCGAGTACGGACTCTGAAGTGCTTGAGAAGTTGGTGGATGACCCAACGGTTACCTCGCGCTTACCCGAGCGAATTCTTGAGTACCGACAGTTGTCGAAACTCGTCGGAACTTACCTCGTCGCTCTTGGCGACTACATCTCGGCGACCGATGGGCGAATTCACGCACGATTCAATCAAACCGGAACCGCCACCGGGCGGCTCTCTTCGAGCGAGCCCAACCTCCAAAATATTCCGATCCGAAGTGAAATCGGGCGAGCGATCCGGCGCGCGTTCGTGGCGCCCGAAGGCATGTCGTTCGTCGCAGCGGATTACTCGCAGATCGAGCTCCGAATCCTCGCGCATCTCTCAGGCGACCCTGGTCTCACGCGCGCGTTCGAAAGCGGTCTCGATATCCATCGCGCGGTTGCAGCGGAGGTCTTCGGCGTTGCGCCAGATCAGGTGGACGACAACCAACGCTCCGCTGCGAAGATGGTGAACTTCGGCATCGTGTATGGCATCACCGCCTCAGGCCTCGCGAGGCGCCTCGGCTCTGGCTGCACGATTTCGCGCGCGAAGGAGATCATGGAGGGATATCGCGCTCGTTTCCGTGGCATCGATGCGTTCCTTGAGGAGTGCGTCACATCCGCGCGGAACAACGGGTTTGTGCAGACCATCCTTGGTCGCCGCAGGCCTACGCCGCAGCTTCACTCGCGCAATCCATCGGAGCGCGCCTTTGGTGAACGCATCGCGGTCAACAGCGTGGTGCAGGGATCGGCCGCTGATCTCATCAAGCAAGCGATGCTCGCAGTTGCGAGCGCACTTCCCAAGGAGATCCCCTCCGGACGCATGCTCCTGCAGATCCACGATGAACTGCTCGTCGAGGTGCAGGAAGCGGATGCACTCGGCGCCGGAGCACTTCTTGAGCGTGAGATGCGACAGGCAATGCAACTTCGCGTGCCGCTTGAAGTCAGCTGGAGTCACGGAAAACGCTGGTCCGACGTGTGACCGAGCGACGAAACCGCTGCGAGGTCGCGCGCGGGCTCGGTTCTCCCCCTTGACTCGTGACTGATTCCTGCTAACCTTTGCACCCCGTCGAATGAGGACGGATCAGTTGGGGCGGTAGCTCAATTGGTTAGAGTACCGGCTTGTCACGCCGGTGGTTGCGGGTTCGATTCCCGTCCGCCTCGCTTTGAAAACGCGCCTGTTCGCAGACTCTGCGGGCAGGCGCGTTTCGTTTCAGACACGCTTGTGATTGGCTAGCGGCACACGACCAATGCTGCTCTACGCTCGCACGCTGCTTCCACAACGCGCCACTTCTCGGCTTAAGGGCGCCACTTGATATTGCAGCCAATCGAGGGCCGCTGCTCAGCCTTTGGCGACGAGCCCTCGCCGAGGGCAAGAATCGCTGCACGCAAATCTGCGCCTGTGACGGGTCGTCCGTTGGAGGGACGGCTGTCGTCAAGCTGGCCACGGTACGCAAGCCGCAGTTGCGCGTCGTAGAGAAAGAAATCCGGTGTGCACTGGGCGCCGAATGCACGAGCAATCTCTTGGGAGGCGTCGAAGAGATAAGGGAAGGTGTAGCGATGAGCGTGCGACTCACGGACCATTTCCGCGGGCCCATCTTGCGGATACGCCACTGCGTCGTTCGCGTTGATCGCCGCGACAGCGAATCCCTGTTCCTGTGCCATCTGAATCACCGCGAGCAAGCCCGTATGAATGTGCTTAACATACGGGCAGTGGTTACAGAGAAAGATCACGAGAAGACCTTTCATTCCTTCCGCGTCTTCCCGCGCCATACTAAAACCGCGCCCATCCCGGAGGTGGAATGGAGGGCAGGGCGTGCCCAATGGAATCATCGAACTCGGGACGGCGGCCATAAATCTCCTTCCATCGGATGCGGAGAGGAATCAGGGAGCGCCGTATTCTACAAGTCATGCCTAGGCACTTGGACGATGATGGGTTCGAAGAGGCGGAGGAGTCGGAGGCCGCCGAGAACCGCGCCCTTGAGACCGCCTGCCCCGAGTGCGGCGCATCCCTCGATCCAATGGCGGACATCTGCCCAAAGTGCGGCATGTGGGTCGACGGCGAGTCGCTGCGCGTAGGAAATCGGCGTACCCGTGCGATGCGCTATGTGAGCCTCATCGTGGTCCTTCTGCTGATTCTCGCGCTGACGCTGCCGGCCCTAAGATGGCTCTAGCCGAGGCTCACGGAGAGACTCAACCAACATCACCGAGTTGGGCTGACCAACTGCCACGACCGCGATCGACGCTATGTCCATGGTCACCATTCTCGAGGAGTTCCCGGAGCTTGCTGATGCCTCGGTGCTTCCAGTTATTGATTGTTGTCACGCTCACACCGAGCGAGTCAGCGGCATGCTGGTAGCTCTTTCCTTCGAGAACGATGAGGTGAATGGCATCCCGCTCGTCCCGCGAGAGAAGCCCTAGGGCTGTCTCGAGCACGCCAGGGTCAAGGATCCCATCGCTAGCAGGCGCCGGCGGAAGCTCGCATTCCCCTCGCTCGGCCAGCAGTTGGCGCAAACGGGCTGCCCGGGTGTAACGCCGACGGAGCAGGTTGTGGGCAATCTTGAGGAGGTAACTGATGGAAATCGTCAGACCTTCGAGATCCGGGTGCTGCAGAAGGCGCACAAAGACCTCTTGGGAGAGATCCTCCGCGATATCGCTTGAGGTTGACTTGCGCAGGAATGCGTACACCCGCTCGTAGTAGCGGTCAAAGAGGTCTAGAACGAGCGTGGCGCGCTCGCTATTCCTCGCAAGGGATGCGGTCACGAGACGGGGCTGGGGGGACTTGTCTTCGGATGTCATGTGCCTGGACTCCTCGGTCTGCGACCGACAAGCACTTTTTCTGCTGCGGGTTCAGTGTGCCCAATGAAACCGCGAGATTCGCCGCGCAGCCCGTGTTTCTTGGACCTCCGGAAAGACGTCCACGAGCTGATTTCAATGAACATACGCAGTTCCCTGGGGATGTCTCTCAGGCGATTACCCCGAGTCGGACAATTAAGACATAAAAAGGCTCGATTCGGGAACTTCTGCAAGACCTCGCTTGGGAAGCCGCGGGGCCATCGGTGGAAATGAAAGTCCGGCCGATCGGGTTTCTACCGCCTTGCGGTAGGATCTTCGCATGGTTCCAAAGTCGCTCACAGTCCTCGTGGTTGACGATCACGCGCTCATCCGCGCTGCGTTGGTCTCGGTACTGAACGACTCTTCGGATATTCGCGTCATCGGTGAGGCCTCCAACGGTGCGGAAGCAGTCGATCTCGCACACAAGCTTTCACCGCGCGTCGTGATTATCGATATCGAGATGCCAGGCGTCGACGCATTTCACGCCGCGAGCCACATTCTCCAACTTCGTCCAGCGACCGCGATTCTCTTTCTAACTGCGACACAACAGGATCGCGCAATCGAGCAGGCCCTCAAAGTTGGCGCACTTGGCTTCTTCCTCAAAAATGACAATACGAATCTCTTACCCGATGCGATCCGCGCGGTCGCTCGCGGCGAACAATATTTTTCGCCGACCGTGCTCGCGCGCGTGAACGGCGATCCTGGCGCATTTCGGCGCAAGAAGATTTCGGGAACGAAGGGCGACACGCTCTCGGATCGCGAGGTCGAGGTGCTCCGCTATGTTGGACGCGGGTTTGCGAAAAAGCAGATCGCGGACATGCTCGGCATCAGTGTCAAGACCGTCGACAAGCATGTGACGAGCGTCATGGAGAAGTTGGAGATTCACGATCGCGTGGAGTTGGCTCTGTATACGGTGCGTGAAGGACTGATCTCTGCCTGAGAGAGGGCAAGACTTCCTGTGTTACGTCGTTAGGCGATCCGATGGAATTGCCCCGAATCGTGCAAGACGAATGCGAAGACGCGGTGCTGTACAAGCCCGCCGGTCGCAGTTGCGAAGGAGATGCGGACGGCAATACGCCAGAACCGCTCGACCGATGGGCTCGACACGCTTTGCAGTGCGCGACGCTGAAGTTTCCGCACCGCCTCGATCGCGCGACGCGCGGTTTGGTCGTCGTCTGCAAGACGGGAGCGTCGATCGCGAAAGCAAATGAAGAGATCCGCAAGCGATTCTGGAGGAAGTACTACGTCGCGCGAATCCCTGCTGCTGCCGGAGAGTTGAGCGACCGCTTACTCGGCGAACAAAAGCTCTTTCTGCGTCGAAGTGGAACCCGTGCGGTCGTGGTGAGAAGCGGGGGCGACGCCTGCGCTCAATCAGGGCTCCTCCTACGTAACGCCACGGACGGAAGTCCTGATGCACACCTACTGATCGAGCTGAAGACAGGGCGGTTCCATCAGATCCGGGCGATGCTCGCCCACTTTGGATTTCCGCTCGTTGGTGATCGCTTGTACGGCTCCCTCGCCAACCCTGACGAGTTTGAGCTTGAGCATGCACTCCTCATCCGTGGAGGAGGGACCATGGCTGCTGCAGATTTGGCGCGGTCGACCCTACTACCGCCGCATGTGCTTCGGCGAGGATGGCACCCCGACATCCACGATCGCCTCCGCGAACTCTCTATCGAACCTGTACGAGCGGGGAAGTTGGTCCAGCCGCCGCAGGCGAGTTGACCATCCCTTCGAACCAAGCGGCTGCGGAAGCGAACCCCTCCGGTCGTTGTGCGCCGACCCAGCGCGGCGCCTCCAAGGTGTCCGTCATGAGTTGTGCGGCAGCTCGCCGGAAGCGGACCGAGTCCTCAGGGGCGAGCCTGGCCGCGACATCCGCGTTGAAGGCGCCGGGCGAGAGCAGGTCGGTGAACCCGGCTGTCTTCGCAACGAGTGTGACCGAACTCCCCATGACGACTAGTTCGACGAGTTCTTCACCCGCGTCGCCGCTCGGATCGCCGAACCCACCGCCGCTGTAGAGCCCGAGCTGGCCGCTGGAAATGACGAGCACCCGAACCGCGAGATTCAGTGCGCTCGCTCCGGTCGGAGTCTTGCCCGGGTAGGGACGCCAAAGCAGTTGGATATGCGCCACGACTCCGTCTCGGACCTTCCCGGACGCGAGATCCTCGAGCGGGACACTGGACATCCAGTACGACTCGCTCGCGTCATTGAGCGAGTACACGACATGATCAAACGCGAGTGGAAGCATCATCGTCGAAGCGCCTACGGCGCTCAGATCGCCTCCGCCGCCCTCAGACTTGAGCCCGAGCATCCGGGTCATGCCGCAACTCGCGAGGAAGCACGCGGATACCAACACAAAACCAAGACGAAGCGCGGCACTCTTCAAGCGGTCTCTCCTGAGATTCGAAGTCGGGGTGATTCAACGGCCGGCAGACGCGCTCGATCGCGCGACGGCGGGGGCGGCACTCCGATGCCAAGCAAACTAATCGAGTCGCGCTCCACGATGTCCCTCAGCGCGCTTCGTGCGATGTGCGGAAGCGCAGTCGCGTGGACCCAGCCATTCACGGAGTACACCGCTTCGACCGCGCGAGCCGGCGTGTCAAACGGAAATCCTGAGGCGAACAAGACCTTGCCTTCGACACCGAGATCTCGGCAGATTTCGAGTGCATGCAGGAGTTGCCATGGCCGCGAGGCGATCCCCGCAACATGGGTAAACACTCGATCATGCTTGGCAAGAAGCGTGAGTGTTTCTTCAACAAACGGCGCCCCGAGCCCGCCGATCACGAGCGCAAGTCGCGGGAAGGAGCGCGCAACCTCATCGAACAGGTGCGGCCGACCAAACTCCAGTCTTCCGCTCGCGGGCAACGCACCGCTCCACCCAGTGATCACCGGAAGTTGCAACGCTTCAGCGCGATCGAAGATGCGCATCGCAGCGGTGGACGCTGGGTGGTAACCCTGGAGCATCGGATCGGTCCACAGGAGGTGCGCGCCTTCGCTGCGAGCGCTTTCAACTTCGTCAAGCGCGCTCGGTTGGGTCGGGTCAATCGCCCGCGCGAGAAACAACCTGCCACCGCTCGCACCGACGGCGTCCTTCAACAAACTTTCAGCGATCGCCGCGCGAAGCAGTGCGCTTCGAAATCCAACCACAACCGCCGCGTCAACCGCACCCAGCGCGGACGCGTGCATCTCGGGCGAAGCATCGGGCTTCACCCAACGCTGGGCGGCTGTTCGGCGAATCTTCGCGGCGAGTTCACTCCCGAGATCCTCGAGTCGAGTCCAAAGGCGAGTGTCAAGGTCCACGATCATGCAGTGGGCAATGTTACGCCAAACGGGACGAACGGTTGACGCGCTTCGCACACCAACTTGGCAGCGATGCCCTACAGTTCTTGCGATGTCGCAAGGTGCCTGGCAAGAGCAACAACTCGCTTCGAATCCGCACGAACTTGGCGACAAGCCGACTCGTGTCAAGGCGATGTTCGCCGCCATCGCCAAGAGCTACGACCTGAACAATCGACTGCACTCATTCGGTCTAGACCAGTCGTGGCGACGGGCGACCGTGCGGTTCGCCGATCTCACACCAGACGACGATGTCGTTGATGTCGCGTGCGGCACGGGCGACCTCGCCGAGGCCTTTCTTGCGGCTGGGGCTCGTAGCGTGCTTGGTGTTGATTTCACTCCCGAGATGCTTGCGGTCGCAGAGGAGAAGTCAGATCGGAAACGGCGCGGCAGCGGCTCGCGCGTGCGGTATTGCGAAGGCGACGCGACAGCGTTGCACCTGCCCGACGGATGCGCAGATGTGGTTTCCATTGCGTTTGGAATACGCAATGTTGGGAACACACCCCAAGCGCTGCGCGAGTTTCATCGCATCCTCCGGCCGCGCGGCCGCCTGCTTATCCTCGAGTTTGCGCAGCCGACGAACCCGGTCATTCGTGCGGCCAATCGTTTTTACACGCACCATGTTATGCCTCGAACGGCGACACTCCTTGCGGGTGATAAGAGCGGTGCGTATCGCTACCTCCCACGATCAGTCGAAACCTACCTCGACCCAGCAGCGCTCGCGCAGGGCGCGCGCGAGGCGGGCTTCCATGAAATCGCGCAAAAATCGCTTACTTTTGGCACTTGTGCGATCACTCGGGCGCGCAAACATTGAGCGAGATTTCCTGAAAAAAGTTCTGCGCATGATGCTTGTCTCTGTGCGCTGATCACGCACCCGCCGGATCAGACTGCACTCGAGTCGGAACGGATGCCGACTTCACGACCATCGCGCTGCGCCATCGGAGATCACGCAGCGCACAGTTCCACGGATTGGAGCTAGGCCATGCCTCAGGCCCTTGCAGTAGAACATCTTGTGACCGCACTGATATCAGGAGATCGCGCCGACGCGCGCGACAGTCTTCGCGACGCCATCAACAACGGATACTCCGCCGAAGCAACCGCTGAGCGGTTGGTTTGGCCGGCCGCGCTCACACTCGATTCGTTCTGGCGCAAGGATCAGATCGAACGCAGCGCATATCAAGGCGCTGTCTTGATGCTGAGTCAACTCGTGCAGAGGCTCGAGTGCGGATACACGCGAGCACCGCAGCATGGGAAGGTCTATGTGGTCGTGTCGGGAACGGAAGCAGGGGAAACGCTCGCTGGCGAGATCTTCAGCGGGCTCGCGGAAGCTGCCGGAGCGGAAGTCGTGTTTCTTGGTCCGTGTGGCGATGCCGACGATCTCTTTTCGGCACTCTCGCGTCGCGCTCCGGATGCGTTCGTCGCATTCGCCTCAAGCGCGGGTGACGCACCAAGACTTCGAGCCCTGATCAACCGCTTAAGGACGACCGGCGCGATCCCCGGGCTGATGATCGCCTTTGGGGGCGGTGTCTTTGCGCGCGCGCCGGGACTTGCCGAGGAAATGGGCGCCGACCTCTGGGCCGACGACCCATTCGAGCTCGTCCGATCACTTGGCTCTCGATCGACGACGACCCGAGACTCCACTCAGGCCACCCGCGCTGCCTGCCGCGAGCGTCGCCGAAACGCTGCCTAGCACGATCCAAGCCATTCGTACATGCCTGCGACCCCCGGGGACTTCGGAGGGCTCATCGTTGAGCCAGTTCGAGGTGCTCGGGGGTTCGCCTTTACCGCCGTCGCAGCAGGGAGACCGCCGAGAACCTTGCTTTGGGAATTTGTTCGCCTTTCCGGCGACTTTCGGACCTGAGAGCGCAACGGATCACCCACTCCGCTCGTTCAATTCTCTGCCCGCCCTCCAATGCGAGCGAACGATTCCACCCCCTCCGTAGTAGGATGCAAACAGACGAGTTGGAACTCTATGGAAGCTGCAGCAGAAAGACTTCTGATCCGCCGAGCCAAGGCGGGTGACCGCGAGGCGATTGCGGAGCTCATTCGAGCTCACCATCGCCCGGTTGAGATGTTTTTGCTTCGATTGTGCGGGCGTCCAGACCTCGCGGAAGACTTGGCGCAGGAAGCGTTCATGCGTGTCATGCGGTCACTCGATCGATTCGACGAGCGATTCCGCTTCTCCACTTGGCTCTTCACGATCGCGAAGCGGCTTCTCGTCAACAACCTCCAGAAGATGAAGCCAGCGAGCGACAGCGAACTCGTCGAGCTCCGAGCCGCTGCCTATACGACACCAGCCACCGAAAACGAAGCACTCGAAGAGTCAGCGCTGGATCGAGGCATGCTGACGACGGCGCTAGGTTCACTTGAAGAGCCGCAGCTTGAGATTGTCCTGCTCTTCCACCAGCAGGGCTGGCCTGTGCACCGCATTGCGGCGCAACTCAAGATGCCCGAGGGCACGATCAAGAGTCACCTCTTCCGTGCTCGTCGCAAGATGCTCGCCGCCATTGAGATTGAGCAGGAACACGCAACACAGAAACTGCGCCATACGCGCGAGACGGCAGACGCCTCGCGCGTGATGACTCGCCGGACACATGAGAGCACGACTGCGGAGCGAATCGCATGAGACTGCGTGAGCTTCGTTTTCTCTCCTCCGTGCTTCGATCGTTGCGCAGCGAGACTCGCGGAAGTTCCGTGGAGGAATGCTCGGCGCGCCATGCATCCAACGAAGAAGTGCTGATTGCACAAGTCACGACTTCGATCCACCGCCGCATCGCGATCTTTGGTTCAGGCGTTTTGCTCGGTTTGCTTTTGGCGGGTATCGCCGTGGTGGTGCGGAACTCTCGATCATCAGAGGGAGCGCCGGTCGCCACGCTCATCGGCAACGGTGTGCATCGTCACGGCGAGGCGCTTGAAGCAATCAACACGATGTTTCCCGATGTTCCAGCGGGTTGCGTCGACTGTCCGGCCCGCCTCCGCATGCGCGAGGCATCCGCAGAACAATCGCCTGACGAGGGCGCGTCGGTCCCCCCGACGACCTCAGCCTGCGCGTTCTTCGTGAAGGGCTGAGACAGATGCCATCCATCATGCGAGCCGCAACGCGAATCAAGTTCCGAAGGTTGCTGCCTTTCTCTCACCCCCGCCTCGGCGCATGTGTTCTTCTCTGCGTAGCGCATTCGATCGCGCTCGCCCAAAGCGCGACTCCGGAGCAACGCCCTCCTTCGAAGCCGGTCGTGAGTGAGCACCGGGTTACGGTCATCGTGACGCCAGGCCTTCCGCTCGCTTCGCAAGGTGCAGATATTCGAGTCGTCGTCGAAGGTGCCCATCTCAACTCCATCGTGCAAGCACTTGGGAGTGAATCGATCAAGACCGTTGTCCGCGGACTCCTTGGATCGAGCGCATTCGACGGATTGGACGACATCTTCTCCGATTCCTCAAACGATCATGGCGCCCTAAGCGCTGCACTCGACGGGCGCATCATCATGCTCGCGGGAGATGGATGGGCGCTGGGCGTGGACGCCGGTCCGGCGGGAAATCGTGCGCTCCTGCAGTCACTCGGAGCCCAGCTTGCGTCGCCCGGCGTGTACGAAATCAAGAGTCAGGGCGCTCAGGCTCGCACGCGGAACGGTTGGTTGGTGATCTCGCCTCGCGACATCGCGAGCGAACAGGTCGCGACCGCATTGTTCGCAATGCTTCCGATGCAAGACGCCGCGCTTCCGCCAGAGGTTGGGCTTCGAATCGGTCTTCGACACGGCCCGCCAAATCGCGGCGCGACCGCGATTTCCGTGACCACCGCCGATCGACAACTCGTCGTCGCCATCGAAGGGCAATACAAGCAGTCTCCCATCGGTGAACTGCAACCGAGTGCTCCGCTCAGCAGGGCGGTCGTGTCGAAGTTTGAGCGCGCGGGTTGCGCTGCGATCGTGCAACCCTGCGACGGACTGCCGTCCGCGAAGCAGGCCTTTTGGGTCGCAGTTCTGCCGGAGGTGTTGCCACCACCAGCGATGCGTGCAAATCTGAGTGGCGAAAAACTCTATGTGGTCGGACGCGGGTGCCAGAGAGGCTCCCCCAGCCTCGCCTGCTGCGTGCGCGTCGACGATTACGAACAAGGCTCACAAGATCAGCGCGCTTACATGATGCGGATTGAGAGCGGGATCATTCGCTCACTCTCCGGCGGCGCCGGTGTGGAGAACGGCGTTGCTGGCGGCGGAGGCGCCGACCGCCCGTTACTCGGACGATTCCTTGAGCAGCAGTTTGGTCCGGCTCTGAAGCTCGCACCCATGGCACTCTGCTGGCGAACCGTGCCAACGCCGTGTGGCGGTTGGCAGGTTTACGCAAGCGATTCTGCATGGCTTGAAAGCGTGTGTGGAGAACTTGAGAGCGCGGGCTGCCCACAAGGAACAACGGAACTGAATGCAGGCATTGGGTTCATTGATGGACCGCATGCGGGCGCGATTCTCAGGGAGTGGAGACCGCTCGCAAGGAATGAGGGGGAGCAGGGGAATCCTGGAATTGACGCCCTCGCCTCGCTTCTTGAAGGGTTGGGCATGGTTCGTTTCCGATATGCAACGCCACAGGATGGAAGAGTGACCGCAGAATTGCGCATCGATCCACCCTCTGCGCTCACAACGAATTCCCTGCATTGAATTGCGACTATATTTCACGCGCTTGATGCATCGTGCAGACCCACTCGTGTCCGTTGGGCGAAGCCCGCTCGCGCTG
This sequence comes from Planctomycetia bacterium, assembly GCA_005790605.1. GTDB lineage: Bacteria > Planctomycetota > Phycisphaerae > Phycisphaerales > SM1A02 > F1-140-MAGs142. The sequence continues at coordinate 58,569 of SXUI01000035.1, forward strand.
CGATTCGCCCACGCGCTTGAGGAGCAATGTCAATGCACCGTTGGTGCGCCACTGCTCCTCGCCGTCAGCGGCGGTGCAGACTCTCGCGCGTTGCTCCTGCTCACTGCGGCGCTTTGGAAACGCAAACGCGCGCTTGATCAGCTTGCGGTGATCTGCGTCGATCATCAACTCCGCAACGAGAGCGCTCAAGAAGCGCGCGAAGTTGAAAAGTTCGCACAATCGCTCGGCGTTCGACGAGTCGTGGTCCAAACGGCGAAGGTCTCGCGCGTTGGAAATCTCGAAGCAGCGGCTCGCGCAGCGAGGTGGAAGGCCATTGCCACGGCGATGCGGCGGCTCGATATCGCGCACGTCGCGACGGCCCATCACGCCGACGATCTGTTCGAGAGTTTCCTCTTTCAACTTGCACGCAAGCGTGGGATGGACGCACTCGCTGCACTTCCATCTCGTGCGGCCATTCCAGTTCGATCGCCGCGAGGTTGCACGCTGATTCGCCCGCTGCGCGGAATCCGAAAACACGAGCTCGTTGCGCTTCTCGAGTCGTGCCAGATCGATTGGAGCGAAGATCCAACGAACGCCGCTCCAAACCAGTTTCGTGCTCAAGTGCGTCGCCTCTTGCAAGCGAGCGGCGCGACTCTCGATCCGTGTGTGGATGGTCTCGCTCGACTCTGCAATGAGTACGCACATGAGGCTGATCAGACCGCAATCGCCACGAGCCCCGACACGCGGATCGCATCCCGTGTGTCGCTCGGGGCGATGTCAGTCGCACAGCGACGACGCGCCGTCCTCCAGCTGTTGCGACGCGCTGGCTGCACCGCTCCGCAACGCAAGACGCTCGACATGATGCTGCGCGCGATCTTGGACGACGAGGTCCGCCCTCGCGTTTTTCGCTTTCAGGGCGCAACGGTGAAACTCACGCGCGTCTCACTTTGCGCTGAAGCAATCCCCTGAGATCTTGTCGCTGTAGCAAGTCACGATGCCGTTCTCGACGCGAAGCGCCGCAGGTGGGGCGACGAGCCACAACGGCCCCTTGGGTAGCTCAACAAACTCACAGCTCGTGCATGAGATTTGCCCAAGATCGTCGCCCACTGCCGCGACTTCGCCGTCGGCCAAAGGAATCTCAACAGCGATGATGGGTTCCGCTTGCGGTCCTTGGAAATGCTCGTCGAAGAAGGAGTGGCAAGCAGAACAATGCGGGTTGAAAAACACGACCCACCCGGTGTTTCCACCCGCAGCAAGCATCGCCTGCACCGTCGGGAGGTATGTTGCGATCAGCGTGGAATTGAGCGGTTGCCCGACCGACTTCTCCAACTGCATGTCAATGACTTGCGCTGGTGGCGTGAAGCGATCTTCGCGGTGGAAGTCAAGCCGGGCAGCGAGCGACGCTCCGAGCGCGAGTGAGAGGACGACGGCAAGCACACGCCATGCAGAGGAAAGCCCGAGACGCCCTCGCGACGAAGTCGCCGGAGGCGCCGAGCGCATCGCGAGGATGACCGTCGCTATCCCAAGCGTAAACCCGAACACCATCGAACCGGATACTTCGCCGTCGCGGAACGCCCGCGAAATGCTCATGAGTGCGAGAAACGAGAGGAACGCGCCGGCGAACAGTGCAACCCATCGTTCGCGAATGAACAGGCAGATCAGCGCGAGTGCGAAGAACCCTGCGACGATCGCCTTCGCCGAGGGCTCAATGGCGAGATCAAACCCTCGCATGAGGAATTCACGCAGCGGTGCTGGGGCCGATTGCGCGCCTTCGAACAAGATCCAAACGCCCGCGAGCGCGAATGCGCTCGTCGCGAAGAGTGGGGGAACGATGGCCGGAACAGAAACTCGCTTCATGTCGATTCGACCGTCGTGCTACTTCACGCCTCGAATGCACGCCTCAAGCCGCTCTGCGTCGTCGACATCTTCCACCACGCATGTCACCACGCCATCCTGCATCGACAGCACGATTGGCGTCGCGATGACATAGTCAGGACCCTTCACAAGCTGCGCGAGTGCGCAGGTGTCGCACGCCATGTCAAGGATCCCGTTTGGATCAGCGTCAGGGATGGCAACCGCGAGCGTGGGAATGAGCAATGGACCTGTGAAGTGCGTCATCATCAATTCTTGACAGTGGTCACAATCTTGTCGGTAGTAGATGACGATCTTGCGTCCCTGATTGAGATCCGCAGGCGGCTGCTGGATGAGCTTGCCGAAGTCATTTTCATCGAGTCTTTTTCCGACGAGTCCACCGAGCTCCGCGACATAAAACCCTTGGAGTTGTGCGGGAGGCGACGGCCACGACTTGACCTGCGGAGTCGGGGGCGAGATCGGAGGATTGGGCGGGAGAGGAGGCTGCACGGGCACTTCCGTGCTCGCCGCAGCAGTGCCAAGAATGCGATGCAGCGCAACTTCATCATCGACATTGGTACAGACATCCGTGATCACGCCGTCCTGCGCGCGGATGATGATCGGCGGTGTTCCAAGCATGTACTCCGGCGGCTTAGCTGATTTCGGCGCGAACAACTTCGAGGACGCGCAACCCTCGCAATGCATGGGCAGTGGGCGAACTCCGCCAAGCGGGATAGCGACCCGAAGGACTGGGATCTTCGATGGCTTGGAAAAGTGTTTCTTGAAGAGCGCTTGACAGTGATCGCAAGTTTCGCTGTAGAACACGACAAGTTGCGGCCCCTGCAACATCGTCGCAGGGACAGGACGATCGATCGCGAGGAAGACCGGGATGTCGATCATTCGCTTCCCGATGGCGTCTTTCCACTTGACGAAAAACAGACTCTGGTAGGACGCGGGAGCATCTGGCCAAGTCGATTGGGTGACGGCGGGCACGGCCGGCTGTGCTCCATCAGGATTGCTTGCCGTGTCGATGATCGGCGACGGCCGAAAGAATGCGATTCCGAACGAAACAACGGCGATCACCGCCACCATGCCGAATCCAGGCCCAATGGATCCACGCCGAGGCGGCGCGATGATGGCAAATCCAAGCAGCGTGACATCCATGAGGAACATCAGCCACGCGGGAAGACTTGTTTTCCCGAAGCAACCGCATCCACCCTTCGCGACATCGGCGAAGCCGCCTTTGGCAAACTGTTGCGCAATGAGAATCGCGAGAATCGCACAGAAGAGTCCTAGCACGGTTGTTGCGAGCATTCGCGCGAACCGAGGCGCAAACAAAATCGTCAAGGCGACAAAGAGCTCAGCACCGATGAAAAACCGAAAGGCGGCGCCGACGAACACACCGAGATCAACGCCAAGCGCACTACCGATTGAGAGGACAGCGTCAAGAACGGGCGGCGGGAGCGTCTTGGGATCAAATGAGGTGAGCTTCCCAATCGCGCCCGCGCCGATCCAAAGCGGAACAACGAGACGAAGCGCGAAGAACGCAACGACTTGGATTCGGGTCAGAGGCGTCGACGAAACGGAGTCGTTGGATTCGGTGTGCATGGAATGCTCAAGAAGAGAATCTAGATTGTCGTCGGCGCAAGTTGGTCGCAGGCTTCACATACCGCGTGCATGATGATCTGATGCGCTTCTTGAATCATCGCGCTGTCGCTGCCGCCGACGACCACTGCCAAATCACAGAGCGGGAGGAGTTTTCCACCTCCCTTGCCAAGAATGCCAAGGACCTTCGCGCCCTGCGCGCGGGCGGCCCGAGCCGCGGCGAGGAGATTCTCTGAGTTGCCGCTCGTTGAGAAGAGCACCAGCAGGTCATCGTTGCGCAGAACCGCCGCGGCCGGTCGCGCAAAGACCTGTTCAAACCCGAAGTCGTTTGCGATGCAACTCATCGCCGTCGGATCAGCGCACAGACAAACCGCTCGAAGTGGTGCGCGATTGCGTTCGTAGCGACCGACGAGTTCTTCAGCGAGATGCAGTGCCTCCGCGGCGGATCCGCCGTTTCCTGCGGTCGCGATGAGTCCACCCCGAGCAAGCGTTGCGCGCGCAAGATCACACCCCGATTCCACAAGACTTGCCTGCGCCGCAAGCAAGCGAGTTGCCTCAGCTGCTCGAGTAAGTCGCCGCCCGACAATCTCCCGGGTGGTCGCTGCAGCAGAGTTCGCCTGTGAAAGCGGCGGAGTAGTCATTGGAGGATTGTACGAACTTCACTTCCGCCCGCTGCATTGCCCTCGACACCAAGGCACAATGCGCGCATGCAGCGCACGGATAACCCAAATCACGCCGCTCGACCCATGCGGATCGCTGTGAGTGGTTCGCACGGGCTCGTCGGAAGAGAGCTCTGCGCAGTCTTGAGCGCGGCAGGCCACCACGTAGTACGGATTGTTCGAGTGAATTCAGGAGAGCAGCCGACGCGCGACTGCATCGCGCTCACCATCGACCCGACGGGTGCGCAGCGCGCACTTCCTACGGAGTTCGAAGGCATTGACGCGGTCGTTCACCTTGCAGGAGCGGGTATCGCCGACAAGCGTTGGAGCGCCGCGCGCAAGCAGGAGATCCTCGACAGTCGCGTGAAGAGCACGCGTGCGATCGCTGAAGCGATGGCGACTGCACAGCGCACGTGCGAGCGGCCACCTCGCGCCCTGATCTGTGCGAGCGGCGTCGGTTACTACGGACCTGGATCGTCCGTTGTTGACGAGTCGTCCGGCGCTGGACTTGGGTTTCTCGCCGATGTGGTGCAGCAATGGGAAGAGGCGAGTCGGAGCGCACGCGATGTCGGCATTCGTACCGTGCACCTTCGCTTCGGAGTGATTCTCAGCAAGCGTGGTGGCGCGCTAGGCGCGATGCTTCGGCCGTTTCGATACGGACTCGGAGGACCGATCGGCAGCGGCGAACAAGGCTTCCCTTGGGTTGCGATCGACGACGCGATTGGCGCATTGCGGTATTGCCTCGCCCGTGAGTCGATCGATGGCGCGGTCAATGTCGTCGCTCCGGAGCAGGTCTCGCAGAGAGCGTTTGCGAAGGAGCTGGGAAAGGCAATCCATCGACCCGCCATCGCGCGAATGCCAGCGTTCCTCGTGCGAATCATCTTTGGCGAGATGGGGCAAGCGCTGCTCCTCGAAGGATCGTTTGTCGCGCCGCGCGTGCTTACAGAGCATGGATTTGTCTTTGCTCAACCTACGCTGCGTGGCGCGCTCGGACGCATTCTCCAGCCCGCGTAAGTCCCGGCGATGCACAACACCCCGAGCACGAGCGCGATGAACACTGGCGTCCCCGCACCCGCTCCAGCCGCGAGCAATCCGAGCAACGGTCCAGTGAGGTATCCAATGCCAACCAGCGCCTCGTGCGTTCCTCCCGCATCCACCTGTGCGCTCCCAATCGCCATCGCGTAATAGATCGCGTTGTAGTAGATCGCGCCCTGTCCTAGACCAAGCGCAGCGAGTCCGATCACGAGCATGGTCTCAGAGGAACTCCACGCCGCGAGAGCGAATCCACCGCTCAGCAAGATGCCCGCGACAAGCAATGTCCCGCCACGGCCATGCCAAAATGTCGTTTGCCAGAGACAGAGCACAGCCACGAGCCGAGCGATGTGCCAAGTCGATGAAATCGGCGCGCGCCATGCGTCCGAAACGCTGAGACCAGCAAACAGATAGGGGAGTACAGGAGAAAGCGCGCCGATGACGAGGTACCCCATCGGATGGAGCACGCGCGCGCTTCGCAGCAGCGGAGCGTACGAAGCGGGCACATGCGCCGCACTCGCATCAGGATCGTGATGCGCCGGCCGCGCTGGAAATGCCGGAAGAAAACACATAGCCACGAGCATGATCGGAAGCATCGATGGAATCGCATAGAGCAACAATCCCGCGCCCTCTAATGGACCTGTCAACGCAAGACCAATTGCAGTTGCCAACATCCACGATGCGTTCCACCACCCGATCGCGTTGCGCATGGATGCGCCGTGTCGCCCCGAGACGAGGTAGTGCTGCACGATTGGCCACTGCAGAGCCCCAAACGCATTCATCGTGACGGCGCAGATCCACAGTGTCGCGACGGACGAAAAGATCAGCACGAATGGAGAGAGCGCCGCCTGCGCTGCGAGGATGCACGCAAGTGCCGCTCGAGGAGACATGCGACGCTCCATCGCGCGCACCGCGCGACCCGCGTTCAGTGCGACGATGGTGTAGAGCACGCCATTGATGAACGCGAGCAACATGCTCTCTTGCTTCGAAAAGCCGTAGGCACTTTCCGCGACGAAGTAAATCGAGTTCCACAGAATCCCAGTCCCGAGCGAGCAGCAAAATGTCAATGCGGCAATCGGGATGAAACGCACTGGCGCGTGCGGAGAAGCGAGGCCGTGCGACGAAGCCATCAGGACCGCGATGGTAACTCGCTGATCGATGCGGCAGGTTTGCTACACTGAGTCTCCACAGTCCGCGTAGCTCAATTGGATAGAGCGTCGCCCTCCGAAGGCGAAGGTTGCAGGTTCGATTCCCGCCGCGGACGCTTTTATGAATGCAAGTGTTCCTCCGACGCATGCCCCTGTGATGACACTCGCGCAGTTGCAGCAGATCATTCGCGATCAGTATTTCGCGACCGACAACGCGCGAGGCGCCCCTGGCACCTACCTCTGGTTCGTCGAAGAAGTTGGCGAGCTGGCCCACGCGATCGCGAATCGCGAACGCGGCCGGCTCGACAGAGACAACCTCGAAGAGGAATTCGCTGATGTGCTTGCATGGCTGTCCACGCTCGCGAATATCTGTGAAGTGGATCTCACCAAGGCGATGCACAAGAAGTATGTGCAAGACGGACCGCCGGAGGGATTCAAAGTTTGAGCGCCGTCGCGTCGACCGTTTGTCCGTTTTGCGTCGCGGATCACCCGGTGCACAAGCCGCTCGCCGAATCAACGCATTGGCGACTCTACCGACACGCCGATCCGGTTCCGATCGCAGGATGGATGATGCTCGCCGCACGGGCCCATCGCAGCGGACTTGAGGCCATGAGCCCAGAGGAGGCCGACGAAATCGGAAGCGTCCTTCGAGCACTCGCAGAGGCGACGCGAATCGTCAGCGGAGCGGATCGCATCTATTCGATCACCTTCAACGAAGCGGTGCCGCACCTCCACATCCATATCATTCCGCGATTCATAGCGGCACCTCAGACCCAATCATGGACCCTCGCGGACTTCTACCGAGGCATCGTCGCGGGACGCGAGAAGGCGGTTGACCCAGTGGAAGCATTAGACATGGCGCAGCGCATCGCCACAGAATTCATCCGTCTGCTTCCACGCATTCCCTTCGAGCCTGCCCATCACCCAGACTGAGTCGCCAACCTGCACTCACGCCACGCGCGAGTGAGGGAACCGCGAACGCACGCTTCATCGACGAGCACCTTTCGACATGAGCCAGACGCCGACAGTCGCATCCACCGGAACGCAGCGCGTCCTGCACGCATTCGCGCAAGCACGCCTTGAGCATCGCGCGGCACTCGTTGCATTCATGACAGCAGGCTTCCCAGATCTCGAAACCTCTCAGCGCATTGCGAAGGCGATTGTCGATGCGGGTGCAGATATCGTGGAAATCGGAATTCCCTTCAGTGACCCCATCGCGGACGGACCCATCATCGCGCAATCGATGCATGAAGCATTACTCGCGGGATGCACGCCACAGAACGCACTCGAAACCCTCGCGAATGTGGCACGCACATCAACGGCACCCTTCGTGTCGATGTCGTCGATCTCCATCGCCCAACGCATCGGTGTCGAGCGCTTTGTCGACCTTGCCACCAATGCTGGCATCAGTGGATTCATCGCGCCAGATGGCGATTCTGATGCCATGGAAACCTTCGCACACGCTGCTGCCAAACGCGGGGCGTGCCTCACGATGCTGATCGCGCCAATGACAAGCAGCGCTCGACTCGATGAGCTCTTGGCGCAAACGAGTGGTTTCGTCTATCTCCTCGCTCGAGCCGGAATCACAGGGGATAGTTCTGGCTCTCTCGATGTCGCCGATCGCGTGGCTCAAGTTCGCGAGCGGACGCTCAAACCCATTGCCGTCGGATTTGGCGTTGCGCGCGCGGACCAAGTTCAAACCGTTGGAGCGAGTGCAGATGGAGTCATCGTTGGTACGGCGATCGTGCGAGTCATTCGCGACGCGATCGCTGCTGGCCAAGACCCTGCTGCCGCTGCGGGCGAACTTGTGCGCACACTACGAGCGGCGTGCACGCGGCGTGCGCACGGCTGAGCGAACCGCACGCGCGACTGCCTATCGATAAGAACGCAGCACGCCAATCACGACGCCTTGCACTTCGCAGGCGTCGACAATGATTGGTTGAAAGTCCGGATTCGATGGCTGCAATCGGATCTTGCCATCGCGTTCAAAGTAGATCGTCTTGAGCGTCGTCTCGCCGGAAGGAAGGACAGCGACGACGCGCTCCCCGGCTCGCGCAGTCTGTCGCTGCTCGACAAGCACAAAATCGCCATCGAGAATGCCCTCGTCCTGCATCGACTCGCCTGTTACCTGAAGCGCGAAGGTGTTCCCACGCTGCCCGCGGCGCGGGCCGAAGAGATCCTCAAGCGACAGCTTGTCGCGCTGCTCGAACCGCTCTATCGGATAGCCAGCGGCGACACGACCAACAAGCGGAAACTGCAGCCTCCCGACGCTGCTCTCCTCATCGATCTGGCGATCTTCCTCGAGCGCATCCTCATGCTGCTCGAGTGCCTGTGTCGGGGCCAAAGAGCGAGCCCTGTTCTGGGTCCGTTCGAGTGCTCCCTTCTCGATCAGTGCGCCGACATGCTCGAACACTGTCACCTTGCTGACGCCGAGCTCGTCCGCGAGTTCCTGCATGGTCGGCGAGTAGCCGTGGCGACGCCTCCACTGACGGACAAGCGTGAGAACCTTGAGTTGCTTGGGCGTAAAATTCATCGAAGATTTCGTCCGAGGTTGATGCCATCGAGAGCTCCGATGGCTGATGAGAAAATGCAAAGAGGAGTGGGGGTTGCGCGACCTCGCGGTCCGCTCGTGCACTGTCGAGTGGAAGGAAAATGTCGAGTATGAAGTTCGAAACGCTGCGCATGAGGCGGAACACGCTTGAGCCAGCGACGGAGTCTTCTTCGTCGTCGATGGGCGACCAAGAACCATCGCATTGAGACTGCTCAAGGATGATGCGGCCGTGGTTCGCCATATAGCGCCGCGAATAATCGCCACCAGGTCCGATCTGAATCAGCGGAAGTTCGCGTGGTTCAACAGGTTTCGAGGACAGCTCCATCGTGAAGTGCGCGTACATGGACATCTCATTTCTCCCAATCACAAACGACTGCCGACTGCTAGGCACTCCACGAAGCGCGTCGAACGAAGTTCCTTCCAAGTCGTGTGTTCCACACAACCACAGTGCGAGATCCGTTGCTGGCACTTCCTCACTGAGCCGTGCACACGCGGGGGGAGCACTGCGCTCCCCAAAGCAGGGGACTCGCGTGGCGAGCAGGCTGGAAGGATGGAGCATCGAACGCTGCATAGATCTGGTTTCGGTCGGAGTCGCGGAAGCGCTCCACATTTTGTTCGGTTTATGTTAGCCGAACGAAAGCCGCACCGTTCGGGTCCCGTGTGCGTGACGGAACTCATGGGCGCGCCGTACCTTGCGCGAATGCCAGCCCAGCCCGCGCCGAGTCCCATCAGCCCCCGTGCCAAGGATCTGTTCGGTCTCGACCGCTCCTACACCTTCCTGAACCATGGTTCTTTCGGGTCCTGCCCGCTTCAGGTCCTCGCCGCTCAAGATCGGAGCCGACGGGAGATTGAAGCACGCCCGATCGAACTGCTTGGCCGAAGGGTCGAAGAACTCCTCCAACCAGCGCGGCAAGCGGTTGCCGCGTTTGTGCAGGCCGATGCAGCGGGTCTTGGATTCATGGTGAATGCGACGGAAGGCGTCAACGCCGTGCTCCACTCGATCGAGTGGCAGCGGGGCGACGAGGTATTGGCCCTCGACATGCTCTACAACGCGGTGAGGAAGTCTGTGCAGCGACTCGGCGTCTCTCACGGCATCACGCTGCGAGAGGTCGTGACGCCAAGCGAAGGTTGGAGTGGCGAAAAACTCGCGAACCTGCTGATCGATGCAATCGCATCGCAAACGCGCCTCGTCATCGTCGATCATGTCACCTCACCAACGGCGATCGTCGTGGATGTGCAGCGTGTGATCCAAGCGTGCAAAGCCCGTGGCATCCTTGTCCTCGTCGATGGGGCGCATGCGCCGGGCATGCTCGATCTCTCGATCAATGGTCTCGACGCGGATTGGTATACCGCCAATCTCCATAAGTGGACATGCGCGCCGAAGGGGTGCGGCATGCTTGTGACCGCGCCTCAACATCGAAACGCGACGCATCCGCTCGCGACGAGTCATCACTTCGGGCTCGCATACACCAAAGAGTTTGATTGGCAGGGAACGCGCGATATCACTGCATGGATGCATGCGGGAACCGCAATCGAATTCTTCGCGCAGTTTGGTTGGAACAGAGTCCGCGAGCACAACCACTCCCTCGCGGTTTGGGCCCACAACGCGCTCTGTGAAGCCTGGAGCGTTGCACCTCTCACAGATGCCAGCGGCAGTTCGATGGGCAGCATGTGCGCGGTGCGCGTGCCCAAGGCAACGCGGATGAAGCACGCCTCAGTCGAGGACCTTGCTCGGGTGCTGTACGAGCGCGAACGCGTGGAAATCCCCGTGATCGACTGGAAGGGGGAGTGGCATGTTCGCGTCAGCGCACATATCCACACTGCTCAAGAAGATATTCTCCGACTCGCTGACGCGGTTCGCGCAATCGGCCGATGAATACCGCTATGCGGTCCGCGCCGTTGGAACCATTGGTCTCGCGCACGCTCCTCTTCATGCTGCTCTGCATGGGCGGATGTGGTGTGAGCCCATGGGATCAGACTTCGACAGATCCCGCGGTGAGCGATGTCGTTGATGAGGTGACATTTGCTTGCGAAAACGCATCGATGGGTGAGTATCAAGATGTTCGCGAATCTGGATTGGTGATGCGTCACGGTTTGCTTCGACTCGAGAAGCCAAGCACGCGAACGCAACCGATCGGTGGACGATCCTGCGTGCTCCTCCGGACGAGCTCAGGCGCGCTCGCGCGCAAGATCGTGGAAGTCCTTGAAGGGAAGTACCCCATCAACGATGGCTTCGAGGCGACTTTCGCGCTCGGGCGAACGGCGAGCGTCGTGATTGAGCGCGTCGACGGCGAAGGGAACAGCATCTCGACCGAGGAAGCTCGCGCCGCATTCTTGCAAATCGTGCGCTAAGGGAGCGCGCAACAATCACGCATCCGGGACTTCTTTGACGGCGTCTGCGTGATCGGTCTTCGCGCGCTCGGACTGCCACGCCGCCGCGAGGGCAGGGTACTGGTCGCGGTACCAATCTCGCCAGAGTTCCTTGTTGTTTCCAAGGGATGCGACGGATGCGCCCGTATTGGCCTGCACGAGCGTCACGAGTGCGGTGTAGACCTCGGTTCGATAGATAAGCACGACGGAGTCGGTGATTTGGAGAAGGCTGCCTTCGTAAATGATCCCCGGAATGGGCTGGAACGCGCCGGAATTGTCGCCGGCCACAGGCACGAGGCCCGCGATGTACGAAGTCTGGCGACCGAAGACGATCCAACAACCATTCCCGCCAGTGCCGGTGGTCGTTCCCTCTGCACTCTGCGCATCGATGAGTTGCGGAATGAGTTGCGCTGCGTTCGTCGCGGATGCGACCATCGCTGCACGATTGACCCACGACTCCTTGTCGGCGTTCAGGTGTTTCGAGATGAGTGCTGCCATCTCCGGCGTCGCGGACTTTGGAAGTCGCGTCCGCGACTCAAGTCGCTTCAACGGATCGTCATCTTCAATGGCGATCGTGGTGAGAAACTCGAGCCCAACGCTGCCGCCCTGCAGCAGCGCGTCAAAGAACGCTTCGTTCACATCGAGCCCGAGCGGGCGAATCTCTTTCCAGAGTCTGGCGTAACTCGACGCGTCACGCAGCGATCGAATCGCTTCGAGTGCGCGAGCGCGATCGTCCGCGCTCGCATCGCGCAAGAGCGCAGACTTCTTCAACTCTCGAACCAACTTCACTTCAGCGCCTCGCACAGCCGTCGGAGTCTCTTGCGCGTGCGAGCTGCCTTCGTGAGCGAGAGCGAGCAAGGCCGTTGTGCAGAACGCGAGGATGGAGGAATGCTGCATGCGAGTTGCGCTCATCGATGACCTCAGCGGATGATCTACCTCACAAAGTACGCAATCCACTCCGGAAAGAGAGCCGAATTCCATGAAAACCGCGCAAAATGAACTCAGCGCTCGACGACCGTTGCGCCAGGCACCTTGAGCTGAGCGAGCGCGGTACTCGCCTGAGCCCTCGTCACGAACGAACCAACCTGCACGGCGTAGAGCGCGCGACCGTCCTTGGCGACGCGTGGTAGCACGATAGGCTCGGTGAGGCCGCATCGTTTCGCGCTCGGGCTGAGGCCACGAGCGATCGCATCGGCTTTCGCGCGGTCGCGGAATGCACCAGATTGAATCGTGAACCCCTCCCGCTCAGGAGCTGCAGCAACAGCGACAGGTACCACCGGCTGCTCGCTGACCGCAGCACCTAACTCTGAACCTGATCCAAACCCGTTGCCGATCGCCACACGATCAGGCTCCGCAGCGTCCCCCGACTCGCGCTTACTTTCGACAACCAGGCCGGCACGAGCGAAACAGCGAGCCGCCGTGACGTGCGCTCGTTCCGATGGAGCGCCATCAAACAAGTCCGCCGCTTCTGCGTACACGCGGCCGGCATCGGCATACTCCCCAAGTGCAATCAGCGCACTTCCAAGCGAGACGAGCGCTTGCGCGCGAAGGATCGGATCCGCGGATCTCGATGCCTCACGCAATGGCGCCGCCGCCGCGAGCGGATCCGACTCTGCCAAGAGGGACACACCAATGAGATAGGACGCATCATCGTGTTCCACGCCCGCTGTCGCCGCCGCGACCATGCGCGCGAGACGCAAGCTCTCCGCATAGTTTCCCGCGCGATACGCGGCTTGTGCGCCTCCAAGAGTCGCCTTCGGAGCGGTCTCGCACGCGATGCAGGCAAGAAGAGTGATGAAGATCGTGAGCGCTCGGCGCATCCTCGGTATGGTATCTGCAGCGCCGAGGGCAATCGCCAGCACGCGGAGCTTCAGTCGAACGCAATACGCCATGCAACTTCTCTCCACCATCCGTCGACGACTCTTGCTCGCGCCCTTTCGTTGCGCGGTCGTCGATGATCTTCGTGCGTGGAGAGGCATCGATTTGCTCGTCGCCTCTTGGCATGTGCAACGAGCAATCGCTTCGACCACGAGCGCCAAGCGCGTGGGCGTCCTCCTTCCCACGGGCGCGCTCTTCCCAATCGCAACGATGGCAGCGTGGAGCCTCGGCCGCACGGTCGTACCGATCAACTATCTTCTGTCCCGCGCCGACCTTGAACACGTCGTGCGCGACTCTGAGATTGATGCGTGTGTCACCGTGGGACCAATGCTTGACTTCATGGGCGGACTTCCGGAGGGCGTGAAGGCGATTCGCGTCGATCAGATGCGATTCAAAAGCATGCCACCCGTGAGTTTTGCGAATCCGCTCAAGACAGATGACCTCGCGGTCGTGCTCTACACATCCGGGACGAGCGGGAAGCCAAAGGGTGTCATGCTCAGTGTCGGGAACCTGCAGTCGAATGTGCGGCAGATTCGAGAGTGGGTGCGCTTCGATGAACGAGACGTGATGCTTGGCGTGCTCCCACAGTTCCACAGTTTCGGATTGACCGTCCTGACGCTTCTTCCGCTGATGGCGGGTTGCAAGATCGTGTACACGGCCAAGTTTGTTCCGCGCAAACTCCTTGAACTTGCGCTCAAGCATCAACCGACGGCGTTCATCGCGATTCCTTCGATGTACAACGCGCTCCGACTCATGCGCGACACCGATCCGAAGTCGTTCGCATCGCTGCGCTTCGCGGTCTCCGGCGGTGAACCGCTTGCGCAAGCGGTGTTTGATGGATTCAAGGAGCGATTCGGCGTGGAGATCAACGAAGGCTACGGTCTCACGGAGACTGCGCCCGTGAGCCATTGGTGTCGACCGCAGGAACAGAAGCGCGGCTGGGTTGGCCGCGCCATTCCAGGCGTCGAGGTGCGGATCGTTGGAGCAGACGGCACGGATCTCGGATGCGATCAAGATGGCGAGGTTCGACTCCGCGGTCCCAACATCATGCAGGGCTACCTCCACCTTCCCGACGAGAGCGCTGCAGCGTTTGACGAACAGGGGTACTTCCGCACGGGTGACATGGGGCGACAAGACAAGGACGGATGCCTCGCAATCACAGGGCGACTCAAAGAGATGCTCATCATCGCTGGCGAAAATGTCTTTCCACGCGAGATCGAAGAAGTCATCAATCGTCATCCGAGCGTGAAGGAATCCGCGGTCATCGGGAGCAGTGATCCTTCGCGCGGCGAGGTACCGATTGCATTCGTCGAGCTCAGAGAAGGGGAGAGCTTCGACGAGCGCTCCATCAAGGCGCTGTGCCGCGACGAGCTCGCGGGATTCAAAGTTCCTCGCGAAATCCGCTGTCTCGATGCGCTTCCGAGAAATCCAACGGGCAAGATCCTCAGGCGCAAACTCATCCCACTTCTCAAGAACGACGCCCCCGCAAGTTCCTGAGGTGCACTCAACCGCAATCGCCGAATGCGCCGAGCAGAATCGTGAGATCGGGCGCATCGACGATTCCGTCGCCGTCGATATCCGCCACGCCTCCATTCGCGCCCCACGCGTTGAGCAGCATCGAGAGATCCGCGGCGTCGACAATCGCGTCGCCGTTCAAGTCCGCCGCGCATGAGGAACAAAGTCCATCGTTACAGTTGATTCGGAATGCGCCGTCGCCACCGTAGCCTTGGTTCGTGCCAATCTGAATCAGGTACTGCGCGCCAAGGACGCTCGTGAACTCGAGTTGACTCGTTCCGAGCGGGATGCAGAACGGGCCGTTGTCGTTACAGGCAATGAGCGTGCGCTTCGCGCAGTTCCCGCTGTACACGGCGATTCGAGAATCGAAGTTCCCGACACCACAAGTTTCGACCGTCGTGATCCCTGAGCGAGTCGCGACATAGCGGAACCAGACATCGTGATAGCTCGTCGTGCTTCCGTTCGTCGTGCACGACTGGGAGAGTGTGCCATCCGTGATCGCGCGCTCAAGCGAGAGCGGGTTCTCACCATCGACCGCGAGCAGGGCTCCCGCGCACTCATCGTTCACTGCGGGTCCGAGCCCGCACGCCAGGACGGCCGCGTCTACACAGAGTCCATCCCAAGCAGCTTCGCAACAGGCAGGGTCAACCGCGCAGACCGTCGAGCAGCACGCCGCATCGGAACAGCCGGGAAGCGCGCGAGGAAAATAGCACGAAGCGGTACCGGTTCCGCAGGGAACCGCACACTTCTGATTTGTTTCTATGAACAGCGTGTACATCGACTCCGGACCACACTGCGGGATGCCGTTCACCGTCGGAAACTCTCCGGCGCCGACGAGCACGCGATAGTTTCCAGGCGCGACGCAGAGTGCATCGCTCTCGCGAAGAATGCAGAGGTTCGAATTGACGCTCAAACTCGCGCTCGAGATGGGCGCGCAACCAGCAATCGGCAACAACGCAACGAACGCTTTCGAAGCACTCGTCAGTTGCAACCGAACGGAGACCAAGCCATCCCCATCTGGATCGGTGAGCGCGAGCGTGTACGCATCCACATCCGGTCCCGTCCCAGTTCCAGCCATGTATCCAAGCGTGCCACAGAGCGCGCGGTCGGGCGGCAGGTTTGTGGGCGCGCCTCCGTTGACGCTGTAGCAGTCATCATTGCTGCGGCTCCCGCAAGCCTCTGGCTCGAGGTTCGAGCCGCTCGGGCAACTCGGCTGGCAATTGCCTTGGCAAATCTCCGCGGCGAGCGAAACGCAGATTGCATCCCACGGACCTGAACAGCAGCTCGGATCGACAGAGCAGACTGCCTCGCAGCACGCGCCATCGTTGCATCCGCCAGTCGCGTGAGGAGCATTGCAGTTCCCTTCACTCGGACAGACGCTCGGAGTTCCCTCGCAAACGAACCCAGCTTGCAATGAGCAAGTGAAGTCCCACACTGCCGTACAACAGAAATCGTCAAAAACGCAGACCGCAAGGCAACACGCCTCGTCATCGCAACTCGGATTGGCGTGCGCTTTGAAGCAGCTCCCATTCACGGTCGCGCCGCAAAGACCAAGGCAGTTGATTTCTGCAGTGAACACGCAGCTTGCGTCCCAGTCGCCGCTGCAACACGCGGGGTCGAGCGAGCAGACGGTGATGCAGCACTCCGCGTCGCTGCAGCCACCCGACGCATGGGCGGAGAGGCACGAACTCGTCGAGTTGCAGATCTGACCGGTTGCTGCGCTTGCGGCGATGGCCGAAACGATGGGGACGAAGAAAATGCGAAGACGGTGAAGGAGCAACATGGAATCGGGGAAAGATGAGGCACTCAGATTGCGCATGTAACCTACGCAGCGTCTTCATCAACCTGTCCACAAAGTGACAGGAATGCAACAGAAAGCGATGTTCGGCTCAAAGAAACTCCTCGCGGAAGGTCCGCTTGCGACGTCGTGTGCCAAAAAACGAAGTTCAGGTTCCGGCAAACGCTTGCAACTGATTCCAGAAAAGAAAGCCCCCCGACCTGACGGTCGGGGGGCAAGTTGAGCAAACGAGGTTTCGATCAAGGCCGACTGACTTGCGTCAGACGGTCCACGAGTTCAGCAAGATCGAAAGATCCGCTGCATCCGTGATTCCGTCGCCGTTGAGGTCGGCACATGCCGCGCCCCAGCAGTTCAGGAGGATCGAAAGGTCAGCAGCATCCACGACGCCGTCGCCGTTGAGATCTGCTGGGTCGCCTGGGGTCGAGCATGCATTGCCGTCCTGCAGGAGAGCGATCGTGCCTGTGCCAAATCCGGTAGCGCCGTAGGCACCGAGGGAGATGTAGTAGGTCGTGCCGCACTCGACATCCCAGCTGACCTTCGACTGCAGCGCGCAAGTGTCGTCATCGCAAGTGATGTAGACCAACGCGGCGCAATCGCCGGAGAAGATGGCAACCTTCGAGTCATAGGCCGTCGAACCACCATCCGCCGCGCAGAGCGAGAATGTCGCAATGCCGTCGTGCTCTGGTGAATAGGCGTACCAAATGTCGTTGTAAATGTTGCCACCGAACTCAGTGCATGCCGTCACAGTCGTGCCGGTCGCGCCGATCGTGGAGAAGTCGGTCAGACCAACCGCGAGTGCTTGAGCATTGACGCACTCATCGTTTGCTGGACCGCCGCCACCACCGCCGCCGTAGGACAGGTTCACGGTACCGGTACCGCGGCTCGCGGCGCCATATCCACCAAGGAGGAAGATATAGCTCGAACCTTCAGTCACGCTCACAGTCATGAGCGAGGTGAGGTTCGCGCAGCCTGGACCATCGTCATCGCACGCGAGGTAGGTGAGTGCCGCGCAATCACCGCTGAAGAAGGCAACCTTGGTGTCGTAGGTCGCGGTGTTGCAGGTCGAAACCGTGAGGTCTCCGGTCTGCGTTGCGACATAGGTGTACCAGAGGTTGTTGTAGATGTTGCCACCGAACTCAGCGCATGCGGTGAGTTCAACGCCGGTTGCGGTCGTGGTATCGAAGGCGGTATCGCCGTCGAAGATCTCGATCGCGCCGACGCACTCATCGTTGGCTGGTGGAGGAGGTGCACCGCAAACCTGGCAGGTTGCGAGAGCCGCATCTGCGCAGATCTGATCCCACATGGTGTCGCAGCAGTACGCGTCAGCCGCGCACACTGCGCTGCAGCACGCCGCATCCGAGCAGTACGGAGCCGCCTGAGCAACGCAGCAATCCTGCGTACCTTCACCACACTGCGGAGCATCGCAAGGAGCGAGTTCCGAAAGAATGGCTTGGTAGTTGTTGAGATCACCGGAACCGCATGGGGTACCCGCGAAACTACCGAGAGCGACGAACGCCACGCAGTTACCCGCGGGGAGGCATCCCTCAATGAAGGCGCCGCACGACTGCGCGCCATCGATCGCGAAGATCGCTGGTGGGCAGTTGCCGTCGAGCAGACCGATCGTGACAGTCAGTGACGCATTGACGGTGAGATTCACGGTCGCATCGGCAGCGAGGTTGAAGGAGTACCAGTCAGTGTCGCGCGTTCCGCCGTCGGCCCAGAAGGTGCCGCAAACTGAACTGTTCACCGCGATCGCTTCCGTCGCATTCGCGCCGGTTGGATCGTTGCAACCACCGTTGGTGTCGGAACCACATGCTTCCAACTCGGTCGCTGAGCTCGAGCAATCCATCGCGCATGGCACGAATGGAGCGATCGAGATCGTGCCGGTACCACCGCCGCCGTAACCACCGATTGCGAGACGATACTGCACGCCCGCCTCGAGCTGAGCATTCATGCTCGAGGTGAGACCGCAGCCTGCACCGTCATCGTTGCATGCGACGAGTACCATCGCGAGGCAGTCATCGGTGAAGATCGCGAGGCGCGAATCGTAGTCACAGGTGTTGCAAGTGGAGAATGTCCAGATGCCGGAAGTGGATGGGGTGAAGGTGTACCAGAGGGTCTTCACGAACGCGACGCCGAAGCCTTCGTCGCAAGTCGCAGGAATCGTTGTTCCCGTGAACGCGCCGTTCGTATCGAATGGAGTCACGCCTTCGAGAATTGGAAGTGCGCCGTCGCACTCGTCGTTCTCTGGGCCGGTGCA